>NZ_JBDPLU010000003.1:0-538605 GCF_039871525.1 Streptomyces sp. B6B3
CTGCTCGGCCAGCTCTACCACTGCCTGCAAACCCGGCAGCACTTCGACGAGCATCGCGCATTCACCTCCTTCTCAGCAGTTCCAGCCGTCGCGGCTTGACTTCTTAGGCACGTGAGATGTCTCTCAGAGGCGAGCGGCGATGGCCTCGGCCAGCGGCGGCGGGACGCTGAGCCGGGCCCGGAGGGTCGGTGTGTCGATGGGTGAGCCGGTGCGAGCCAGGTGTTCGGCGGCGACCTTCCGCGCGTGGACGACCAGGCCGTCCGGCACGGGCACTGGGGGCGCGGCCGGAGCGGACACCACGGCGTGCTCCTGGCGCTCCTCGTCCTCGGCCTGTACGACCTCGGCGGGAACCGTCTTCGGAGCCGGCGCGTGGGCGAGCAGGGTTCCGCCGAGGAAGGCGACGGCCGGCCATCCGGCGACGAGGATGCGCAGCCACGTCGGGACGTCGTTCATGTCGAGCAGTCCGGCCGTCGCGACGTTGGCGCCGAGCGAGGCCGCCAAGGCGATGAGGAACCAGCACCAGCCGGCGCCCTTGCCCAGTCCGGTGCACAGCCGGCGCCAGGCGGCGACGAGCAGCAGGTCAACGGAGATCGGGTAGGCCCACGCCTTCCAGCCGTCCTGTCCGGCCGCCGCCGCGAGGTCGTGGATGTGCGCGAACGACAGCGCGGCGGCGATGACCGCCTGGACCAACACGGCGTCCACCTGGACCAGACGTGCACGCATGGTCGGGGGCACCTCCTTCCTGTTCGAGGCATGGCAGGGGTAGGGACCTGGCGCGATGCGGTCGCGCCGACCGTGGAGGGGGAAGAGGGTCAGGCGGTCGCCGAACCGGTCTCCGTCGCGGGGATGGTGAGAAGCGGCTCGAAGGGCTTGAGCGCGGGAACGTCCGGCACCAGGTGCGCGGAGGAGCGGCACCGTTCGGCGGCCTCGGACAGGGACAGGTACGGGGTGCGGATGCGGGACCAGCCGCCGGAAGTGTCGCCGGCCACGGCCAGGCCCGGACGTTCGGCCGGGATGGTGCAGGCCGCCGCCACCGCCTCGGGTGCGATGTCGCCCAGCGCCATCTTCGCGGACGCCTCGTCGTTCACCCGGTGACAGACGCGGCCGGTCAGTTGGGCCCGCAACATGGTCGCGCCCTTGCCGAGTTCGGCGCCGAAGCGTTGCCCGCAGATCTCCAGGTAGATCCCGGCCGCGCGGCCGAGTTGGGCGAGGCGGACCAGGTGGGTGACCATCTCGTCCCGGCGTTCCTCGTCCTTACGAGTCGCGGTGAGGAACAGCTCGGCCACCTCGTCGATGAACACCACCACCGGCACCGGGCGTTCCGTCTCGGGCAGGCCCCAGATGTCGGAGGTGATCTCCTCGGCCGCGACGTCCGGCGGGATGCTCTGGCGCGCGCGTATGAGGTCGTAGCGCTCGTCCATCAGCCGCACCAGGACCGGCAGCAGTTCGGCCGCTTGGTTCGGGGCCGTGGCCAGGGCCGACAGACGGGCGGCGAACGGGCTGAGCTCGACCCCGCGTTTGCAGTCGATGCCGACCAGCGCGACGTTCTGTCCCGCCAGCCCGGACAACAGATGCCGTTGGTACATGGACTTGCCCGACAGCGTGGCGCCCAGGGTGAGCGCGTGCGGAACGGCGCGGTAGTCGCGGACGAACGCCGTCGCGTCCTCCCGCAGCGCGACCGGCACCCTGAGGTGACCGCCGCCCGACTGGCGGGGCATGCGGACGTTCCTCAGCACGTCGAACCCGACGAGCCGCAGTTCGACCGTCCCGGGCTTGGCCTCGGACACGTAGACCGCGTGGACGCCCCAGGCGTGCCGCAGCCGTTCGGACGAGGCCACGACGTCGGCGACCTCCTGTCCGGGCGCCAGCCTCAGCCGGAGCCGCAACCCGGTCGAGGTGGGCCGCAACAACCCGCGCCGGGGCGGAACGGGACGCACCTCCCGGCGCGTTGTCGCCCGTACCGCCAGCGCGCGCAGCCGGGAGGGAGGCACGGTCAGCCCGCACGCGTCCATGACCGAGCCGTAGGAGCCCAGCAGGCGGGCGGTGGCGACCGGCATGCCGATCATCGACCAGTAGACAGACGGGTGTTTGGCCCGGGTGTAGGCGGCGGTGCCGCCGAGCACGGCGACCGGACCGCCCACCCCGAGGACCGTCATCAGCTCGGACATGGTGGTCAGGCCCCCGCCGCGACGGGGAAGGAGGCCGGGGCGACAGCAGCCGCGCGGAAGGCGATGCCGTGCCGCTGCTGGTTGTTGAAGACGGACTCCCATGGCCGCGCCACCAGACCCGGCAGCGCCACCGGGGCCCCGAGCGTAAGCCCCTCGGAGACGCCGCTCTCGGGAACGGTGACCTGGATCAGCGAGGATTCGCCGTCCTGGATGTAGACGACGCTGACGCGCATCAGCGTCTCGCCGGTCACGGCGTCCTTGGCGATCTCCCCCGTCTTGCGGTCGCGCACCTTCGGCGCGGGCTCCTCGGTCAGGAGGATGGTCGCGGACGACGTTTCGACATGGATCGTGCGCACGTTGAAGTACTCCCTTGTGCCGCGCCCGCTCAGTGGACGCAAATGGTTATGAATGGGTGCACAACGGGAGGTTGACCGCATACGGGTCGGACGCGCTACGCTGCTTCCAGCGTTGATGCCAACGACGCGTCCGGCCTGAGTGGGACTGCCTCCCGCTCAGGCCACATCTCTCTGTGGCCTTCGCTGCTCTTCGCGCCGGACAGGTCTGCCTTCCTGTCCGGCGCGTTCGCATGTCCGCAGCGCCCTCCCCGCTGGATGCGCAGAGGGGCTTGCCGACACTCACCACAGTAACCCGCACTGGAAGTACTGTCTAGTACTTCAGGTACCAGTTCGCATTTCTTGTACGCCCAACTCGCGGGCGAGGGCTCGGAGCTGATCGGACGGCAGCGGACTCATCGACAGGAGATCGGCGACGAGCTGCCGTACGGCGGGCTTGGCGCGGAACATCTCCGGGAGGATCTGGCGAACGTCCTCCAGGGCGGAGACGGCCTCGTTGACCTGGCGGCGCTGGGCGTGGGCCTTGGCCAGGTCGATGCCGAAACGCGCCTGTCGTTCGGCGGACAGGCCCGAGGGGTCAACGGCCGCCGCGGCCCGCAGCGCAACCCCGGCGTCGCCAAGGTCCACGGCCACGGAGACCTCATGCAGCGCGACGTTGGTCGGGCCGAACTCGGTGTTGTAGTCGTTGCGCCCGTCGCCGACCCGTTCGGCCATCTCCTTGGCGTGCCGCAGGTGGCCGTACGCCTCGTCAGCCTGGTTCATCCGCCCAGCCGCAAGGGCCCGTTGCAACGTCAGCGCACCATGCAGCGCGACCGCCTGAGGCTCACCCGTGTCGGCCAACGACGCCAGCGCCTCGGCAGCACTGCCCGAGACCGTGGCGGCCTGCCGATAGTGACGCGCACCGAGGAACACGATCGACAGCCGGAACTCCCCAGCCGCCATCAGCAACGGGTCGCCCGCCCGCTCGGCCGCGACGACCGCACGGTCCACCGCGATCCATGCGGCCTCGGGCTCGCCCATGTTCGCCAGCGCCGCACTGCACGTGTGGTACATCGAGGCCAACAGCCGGAACAGCTCCGGCCGCTCCTCCTCGGTACCGGCCCGGGTAGCGGCTTCGAGCCGAGGCACCAGCCCTTCCAGCAACTCGGCCAGATCGGCGTAGTCACCCCGATGAGTCAGCGACCAGGCCCGCGCAACCTCGTCCCGCAACGCGACAATGTCCGGCGGCTCGGGCTGCCCGAGGATCGCCTTCAACGAGTGCGCGGCGCTGAGCACCAGGCGCAATCGACTCGCGCCGGGTGCCTCGCCCTCGGCCACGGACGCGACGATGGGCGCTTCGGCCGCCAGCTCCCCGACGGGCACGTCCAGGACCTCGGCGACCTTCTCCAACACGGTCATCCGGTCCACGCGGCGCACGCCCCGCTCCACCTGGGAGACCCAGGCTTCGGAGCGGTCGAGCAGACCGGCGAACTCCTTCTGAGACAGCCCTCGGCGCTTGCGGTGAAACGCGATCTTCCGGCCGAGGGACTTCTCGTAGTCAGTGCTCAACGTCCGCACCCTTGCCGGACATGAAGTCCAGGCGATCAACCTCGGTCTTCGACAGGTAGCGCTCCCGCTCATCCAGGAAGACGCGCACATAGTCCTGCGACTCGTGCGCCTGAAACGCCTCTTCATCGCGGTAGAGCTCGTAGAAGATCCGCTCCAGCGGGCGGCCGTCAACACGGTGCACCGTGTAGATCACCGTCCCGGGCTCGTTCGCACGGATCTGCTCCCCGGTGCGCGCCACCAGGTCGTCAAACGCCTCGGCCGCTGCCTCGTCCTTGCAGGTAAACCGCACCATCAGCCCGAACATAACGCTTCCTCTCTCCTCGACATCCCGGCTCCGTCTCGCGCTACCGCGAACGCTATGCGGGACTCCGCCCGCACGAAAAGTGCGATCACGTACTTTCGACGCCAGGATTTTAGGTACTGTGCTAGTACTTATTCTACGTGTCGCTGCGGTGCCTGTCAGCCGAACGGCGTGACCTGGTTCAACGAAACCGCAGGTCATCACAGATGGAGGACGCCATGCCGACCCATCGCCGCACCTTCCCCGGGCATGCCGAAGACGTCACCCATGCCCGCCACTGGACCCGCACGATCCTTGGCAACCACCCCTGCGCCGACGACGCCTCACTGGTCGTCACCGAGCTGACCACCAACGCCATCACGCACACCGCCAGCGCCGAACACGGCTTCACCCTGTGCCTCACCGAGACGGACGGCACGGTCACGATCACCGTCACCGACGCCGGAGGCACCACCAGCGCACCCCACGTCGAGCACCCCACCCCCGACACCACCCACGGCCGCGGCCTCACCCTCGTCACCGCCTGCGCCACCCGCGTCGAAGTCCACGGCGACCACCAGGGCCACACCGTCACCGCCGAACTCCGCACCCCCGTCCGGGAGCCCCAACCATGCTGAACCCCGAAGACCCCACCCCGGACGAGTCCCCTCCCCCTCCCCTGGACGCAGAGACGGAACTCACCTACCAGTACGAGATCCGAGGCGCCATGGACTCGGTCATCCGCTACTGCCGCAACGCAGTCCGCGAACACAGCCACCGCGGCTTCTGGACCCCCACCGAGGACGCCGAGACCCCACTCACCCACGCCGACCTGATCCACCAGGCCCGCACCGGCGTCCTCCGCAGACTCCGCATGGTCCTGGACTGCGCCGAGACCATCGCCACCGAGATCGAACGCGACCGCCAACGCCGGCAGTCGAGCGAGTAACAACCTTCTCTACGCCTTCAAGGCGGCTCGCTCACGCTCGCCGCGCGCGGCAGCGGCGGCCCCGGGCCGCCGCTCCAGTCTCCGCCCCGCTCCGGCCCGACCCGCCGGCCGCGAACCAACAGGGTTGCGGCTCGCTTGCCGTTGAGGGGATTCGTCGTGGCTTGCGTGTCGGCTCCGCGGCTTTAGGCAGCCAGCTTGGGGCGAGCCTCTAAGATCGGGGCCCACATCGGGCACTAACGGGCAGGTCCAGAGCCTGCCCGATCCGCCGGCCAGCGTACGGGCCCCGATCCCTCGCCCCAAGCCAGCTCCCGCCCAAAGCCGCTCCACCGACTCGGCACTACCCGACGAGGCAGGACGATCAAGCGGTCTGAAGACAACCGCAGTTTCGGGATCTAGATAACAGTTGAGCAACTTAGAGCAACTAGCCCCCGTCGAAAGCGATCTAAGGACTCAAACTACGACATTAGATCTGCGAAGAATCCGGGAGGATCGGCAAGATGAGAATCGACTTTCGAGATTTCCGAACGGGTGACGAATTCGATGTTGAAGTCGGAGATTTCGGCTCTCTAGAAATCCGAGCGAGTGCAGCAGATGCGAACTTCTGCTATTTCTTCGACACTCGGACTAATCGACTAATCACTAACTTCGTCATTGAAGAGCGCCAGCGAGTGTCCACTCTAATCAACGTCACATTGATCAAACGCGATCACGCCTACACTCCCAGGCTCCGCTTCTGGAAGAAAGATAAGACCAAGCTTGGAAGAATAACCATGGAGCAAGAAATCACGGAAGCGGAATCCACTCGAACGATCAAAGCGGCGGTCGACACCGGCGACGCACACCGCAACTTCTGGAAAGTCATCAACTTTCTCCAGAGTCTGTCAGAGGTTTCTCTTCCTGTGGACCGCTTCCGGTTAGTGTCTGACGACGCGGCCGAGCTAGCGCATACTCTGGAAGGGGTCAGCAAGGAAACGGTGATCGAAGCCGTCAGACGGGCCGTCGGCAGCAAGTTGACGGAACACGACATCCAACTCCTATCCAACCGCAGACAGCAGCTTGAGCGATTCGACCGACTTCTGCATGAGGATGCCTTCTTCGAATCAGAGCGCATCAGATTGGGAAAGACCCCTGAGGCACTCTGGCAGGATTTCTTCGAAGCGAATCCTTGGATTTTTGGCTACGGTCTTAATCTGGTTGCATGTCAGCCGCTGGATGACCAGAAACTGGAGCGCATCACAACAGGGGCAAATATCTTCACAGGCGCAGGAAAGAGAATCGACGCAATCCTGCGGACCAAAGGCTATATTAGCAGTCTAGCCTTTTGCGAGATCAAAACCCATAAGAAGGAGCTCCTTGAGCGCAAACCATACCGAGAGCCCGATGTTTATCAGGTTTCTAAAGAGGTCAGCGGAGGCCTGTCTCAGATCCAAAAGACTGTGAGCAAAGCGCTCCTGCTCATTGCGCACCAACTGCATAGTGTGTACAAGAGTGACGGGACGCCCACAGAAATTCAAGTCTCGACAGTGAAACCACTGCAGGTACTCGTAGTAGGCAACCTCGCAGAGTTCTCCGAAAATGGGGCAATCAATCCAGAGAAGATGGCGTCTTTTGAACTTTACCGAAAGTCAATCGCAGATGTCGAAATCATCACATTCGATGAGCTCTACGAACGGGCAGCCTTCATAGTCCGGGACGCTTAAAGAATTCACCACAGAACGCAGCGAACTCGCTTGGCTGGCCCGAGTGATTCCCTCACTCCGAGAGACCGGTCCAGATTTGGGCCGCACGTTTCGAAGCTTTGCGTTTACCTGGGATGATGCATGGCGTCAAGGTGGCAGGGCCAGTGGCGGAGAGGAAGCGACTACACCCCTGCAAATGTGCCCAACCCGAGTCAGGAACCGCTCGGGGGCTGCGAAATTAGTGTGGCGTACTGTTCTGTCTTTAACGTGATTGCCTTCGCCAGATTGCTCAATTCGGACTGGAGAGGGCTGTGCCAGTTCGTGATGCTGTGGCTGATCGAGATGCCGAGCCCGGAAAGATCCTCAAGGCTGCCTTGCAACTCCTTGAGTAGCGCGCGATGTTCGTCGAACCTCTTGATCTCCTCCAGTAGGAATTGTGGAGGAACATTCCCTCGCTCCTGGAGCGCCTTAATTACTTCTGCTGAGGTGTGAGTCCCAACGGCTTTATTAGCCCTTTGCAGGGCCTTCTTTAGTTCGGTGTGAGCTCGTTTGATGCGCCTGCGCTCGTCCTCGCGAGCCCTCTCGATCTGCTTCCGCTCGTCCTCGCGGTGCTGCAACTCCGTGTGATGCTCGTGATCGAGCTGGGCATGCCGAAGCTGCTGTGTTTTTTCGCGATCCGCTTGCTTCACCTTGAACCGGTGGCGGAGATCCCCAGCCCATGCCTTCGCCGCCTCGACGCTGGCAACACGCCATGCAGTCACCATGCCACCCAGGAATCCGAACAGCGCACCGCCGAACAACGCCGCCCAGTCGATCAACTTAGGCCCCTCCCCGCGCTCGCATCCGTGGGTCACGTTAACGCATACGGCGCAGGATTCGCCGCTCTCTGGCTTGAACTGGTCCTCGAAGTGTCTGGCCATTACCAAGCTCGTACATTCGCCGGGTCGTCTTCAAGTACAGCAGCGGAGTACAGCAACCAGCGTGGCCGCGGCCGACGCTCGCCAGCCGCAGACGGCCGGCCGACCGCCGCGGGAGACCTCAGCGACCGGGGTGCCCGTAGTTCGCAACGAGGGGGTCAGGGGTTCAAATCCCCTCAGGTCCACACGCAGTCGAAAGCCCTCGCCGGTGATCACCGGCGAGGGCTTTCGCGTTCTGGCTGTCTGCATGTCGCTGTACGTCATCGTGACCCTTCCCCGCCCTCCCGGCTGGGGCTCATCGCGGAACAGGGCGCTCGTTCTGGCTCCAGGTGTGCGACCGGCAGGTTGGCATAGGCGCGTCAGGAGATCGTGCGCGCCTGGTCCAGTGTGGTGGGAGTAGTCGCGCACGATGTGGCATGCAGCCTTCTGGCCGCCCGTGGCGAGACCCACGCCAGCGCCTGTGACTCCTCCCATCCGTTGTCCGGGTCGCCGGTGGCGGGCTTTTTCCGCTACCGGCGGGCGCCCTTGAGCAGGTTGCCCTCCGTGGACAGGTAGTGGTCGGCGTAGTCGAGGCGGGGGGCGTCCACGAAGGTCAGGTAGTAGTACTTCAGCTGCTCGGACCACCAGTAGCCGGGGCAGAGGTCGCCCCGGGTGGCGGGTGTCGTGGTCACGTCGGAGATGATCGTGTAGCCGTGGGCCACCTTGGACGTCTCCACCATCAGCTCGAAGTGGCGGGCGGCGCGTTGCCGGTACACGTCGTCGCCGGTGGCCAGCCACAGGCTGAACGCGCCGTCGGCGAACTCCGGCCGCAGCTGGTTGCCCTTGCTCTCGGCCGACAGCGTGGTGTAGTCGATCCCCTCCGGCAGCACGCCGAACTTGTCCTGCACCGCGTTCCACGAGTCGTGGTAGCGGGCGCCGAGCGCCACGTCCCCGCCCTCGGCGAGCAGGCCGGAGAAGAACGAGGCCAGCTCGCTCTGCGATCGGCCGGTGATCTCCCCGGTGAAGGCATCGACCTGCGGGAACCACAGCCGGCCCTCGTACTCCTCCACCTGGTGCGCCGTGATGCCGGCGATCAGCGTGTCGTACCAGGTCCGCAGGTCGTCGTCGCCCAACAACTTCCAGCCGTCGTAGAGGTACTCGTAGAACGAGTCGGCCGGCGGCCCGACGGTGGCGACCCTGTTGCGCCACTCGCCGGTCTCGGCGTGGATGTCGTGGGGCATCAGGTCCAGATCGCTGCGGGCCTCGTAGGCGACCCGCATGGCGCGCTTGGCCGCGTCCACGTATCTGGGGTCGCCGGTCCACTGGGACAGGGCACCGAACTCGGTGATGTAGGTGCCGACCTCGGCGAGGTTGGTGTCCGGATTGGTGACCTCGCCGGTCCGCAGGTTGACATACCGGTAGGGCAGGCCGACCGGCGAACTGGTGAACGCCGTCAGCAGCCGGTCGCCGAGGTCGGTGGCCAGTTCGAGCAGGCGCGGCTCGCCGACGCAGTGATAGGCCGACAACAGACCGCCGAGCATCCGGATGTTGGTCTCGAACACCTGGAAGGGCGCGTCGATGTCGAACGACAGGTTCGACCGGACCCAGGAAAGGCCCTGCTCAAGCTCGTCGTCCAACTCCATCAGCCACAGGGTGTCCAGTGCCTCGACGGCACTGAGCCCGACCGGCTGGCCGGGCGCGAAGAACTCCTCGTACGTACCGGACACCGGCTTGATCTGGTCGTGGCCGAGCGCGAGCTCGACGTAGTTCCGCCACGCCCATCGTGTCTCCTCGCGCACATCGTCCGCGAGCCTGCGCCATCTCCGGGACGTCTGGGACGTCGACGCCATGGGAGCGGCGTGCGCCGGTGTCGCGCCGAGTGCTCCGGCGGCCCCGAGTCCGGCGGCCGCGCCGAGCGTGGTCAGGAACCTTCGGCGGGGCAGGGATATGCGCATCGGATCGCTCCTCACAACCAATGACGACCTTGCTGGCCCGGATGGCTTTCGCTTTCCGAGCTCACATTGCCAGGAAGCCGTCTCCCGTCAAGAAGATCGGTGCTGGGTGGGGCATCGGGCGCGACCATGCGGTCGGTCACGGCAGGGATCAGAGGCTATGAGGAGCCGTCAGGCGGAGGTGAGCCGTCGAGGATCAGCTTGTTCGACCGTCGTTCACGGGCGGTGTGCCGACGTCTTGCTCGCGAGGGACGGCAACAACCTCGCCGAACTCCGGGAACTGGCCAACGAACGCCCGATCACGAAACTCCGCCTGTACCTCCCTGACCGGGAGGGCGACTATGCCTTCGCCGTCGTCGTCCGAATGATCAAGGAAGGTGCGCCCCCTGCACGTCTTGTAGGGCGCGCCACTCAGCCGGAGGCGGCGGACAGGAGCACCTCGACGAGTTTGTCCGCCGCGTCCGGGCGTCCCTGTGCTCGGGCTCGCTCCGCCATCGCGCTCCGCCTGGTCGGGTCCGTCAGCAGCGGGTCGAGCGCCTCCCGCAGGGTGTCGACGGTGACCTCGCCGAGCAGAGCCGTCGCCGCGCCGGAACGTGCCAGGTGCTCGGCGTTGTGTGCCTGCTCGTTTCCGGCCGATGTGGCGAGGGGGATGAAGACGGCCGGCTTGCCGAGGGCGGTGAGTTCGGCGAGTGTTCCGGCTCCGCTTCGCGAGACCACGATGTCGGCGAGGGCCAGGACATCGGGGAGTTCGGGGCCGACGAAGCCGGTGAGGTGGTACCGCTCCGCCAACTGGCGGGGCAGGACCGTCGCCCGCTGGCGGAGGCCCTCGACGTGGTTCGGCCCGCACTGGTGCACCACGTTCGCGTGCTCCATCAGCCACGGCAGTGCGCCTGTCACGACCTCGTTGATCTGCGCGGCTCCCTGGGCGCCGCCGGTGACGTAGAGGGTCGGCAGGTGCCGGGCGAAGCCGTGCAGGCCCAGCGTCCCGACCGCTTTGTCGGCCTGGCCCGTCAACAGCTCGGGTCGTACGGGGTTCCCGGTGACCACCGCCGCAGAGCGAACGCCTGCCGGCAGCAGCGGCAGAGTCGAGTCCGAGGAGACCGCGATGCGCGTCGCCGACCCGGCCAGCCTCCGGTTGGCCAGGCCCAGTCGCACGGTCTGCTCGTGCAGAACGAGAGGACGGTGGCACATCCGCGCCGCCAGCCCGGCCGGCACAGCCACGTAGCCGCCCGTGGCGAGTACGACGTCCGGCCCGAAGCCGGCGATCGCCCTGCGGGCCTGCATCACGCCGAGCGGCACGCGTGCCATGTCCCGCACGTTGGCCGGTGACGCCATCCTGAGGGGGTTGGCTGAGCGGCGAATCTTGCCCGTCGCGACCGTGACGAACGGGATGTTCGCCTCCGGCGCGATCCGGGCTTCCAGCCCGTCGGATGTCCCGATCCACAGGACATCGAGGGTTCGGCCCTCCGCGCCAAGGCGATCCCGCAGCGTCCGCACCGTGGTGAGTGCCGGATAGGTGTGGCCGCCAGTCCCGCCGCCCGTGACGATGAGCCGGAATGCGCGGCCGGTGTCGGACGGGGTTCCGTGGGGGTCGATGTGCACTCGCTGGCTCCCCGTCTGGCCGAGCCGCCCGCTCGCCGTCTCCGCGGCCGAGACTCATCGTCAAGGCCGTTGGCCCTCTGACTGTTCGCGACGCAACGACTGCTGTGCGTCGCCGCGGTCGCTCAGAGCTTCCCACATCGCCCAGCTCGCCGCACGACCGGGCCCTCTGCCGGGTCGGGCTGACGGCCACGGCGAGGGGTACCGGGGCCGCCCGGTCTGGCGGCGTCGTCAGTGACGTCGAGATCAGCGTTCCGGCCGTCATGGGCGAGGGTCTGGACGAATCGCGGTGGTCAGGCCGCACCGTTGTCGTCGGCTGGCCGGGCGAGGAGACCTCAAACCGTGAACTATGCTCCCGGCCACGGGCAACGGCGCCACAGGCTCACCGACGCGGACCTGGCGGGGTGCCCGTCGTGGCGCGGTGTGGCCGGCTCCGCGGCGCGTGGATCCGCGCGCACAACGCCGGCGTCGAGTACCGCGCGTGCTGAGGCGCCGGCGGGAGTCCTGGACAGTCGGGCGCGCTGATCGGGCACCTCGGTCTCGACCTGGCCCAGGCTCCTGGCCAGCGCCGCCGCTCTTCTCCTGCTCCGACTCGCGGAAGCCGCCGTGCCCGGGCCTCCCCGGGGGACCGGAGCCGGTGTCCCCGCCCGCACTGTGGTGAGCGTCGGGGCGCTGACTTCTTGTGTTGCGGGGGAGCCAGGTGGCACCGTGCAGCGCGATAGGAGAGTCATGGAACCACCAGATGAACCGCGCGCCGGCCGGGGTGTGGGCGAGCAGGCGTTCGACGCCTTCTACGCCGCGAGCGTCGGCCGGCTCATCGGCCAGCTGTACGCGATGACGGGCGACCTCGCCGAGGCGCAGGACGTGGTCCAGGAGGCCTTCGTCCGGGCCTGGGAACGCCGGGCCGAGCTGGACCTGGACGGCGCGCCCGAGGCGTGGGTGCGCACGGTGGCCTGGCGGCTGGCGGTCAGCCGGTGGCGGCGGGTGCGCACCGCGCTCGCCTTCGTCCGGCGGCAGGGTGTGCCGGCCACGGTGCCGCCGCCGGAACCGCACCATGTGCTGCTGGTGCAGGCGCTGCGGCAGATCCCCGAGGCGCAACGACGGGCCGTGGTGCTCCACCATCTGTGTGACCTGACCGTCGAACAGGTGGCTGTCGAGGTCGACTGCCCCGTCGGCACGGTCAAGGCGCAGCTGAGCCGGGGGCGGGCGGCGTTGGCACGGCTGCTGGCCGATACTGAGCTGGATCCGCGGACGACTCGCGTGTCGGAGGTGCGTCATGGCTGACGGGACCGGGCTGAAGGGTCAGCTCACCGACCTCGCCGAGTCGGGTCTGCGGCAGGTGGAACCGCTTGCCGCGGACCGGATCCGGGCGCGCGGTGAGCAGCGCCGGCGCCGCAGGCGGGCCGCTCTGGCGTCCGGCGGCGCGCTGCTGGCCGCGGCCGTGGTCGTGGGCGGGCTGTCGCTGACCGGCGCCCCCTGGGGGCCCGAGCCTCCCGCCGTCGTTCCGACGCCGACCGCTGCACAGTTCGTGCCGCCGACGCCCGCTCCGGGCGAGGAGTACGCCAGCGAGCTGGGCTACGTGTACGGCGCGGTGGCGAGGGGGGACACGGTGCGGGTCACCGTCGAGCAGCTCCGTACCGAAGGGGGAGGGACGGCACCCGTCGGCGTGGTGCACACGCTGACCCTGTCGCGGGAGACGCTGGTCGAGGCGCAGGAGCTGGCTGGTGGGAGCCCCACGGACCTGCGGCTGGGCGAGCTGGTGGACGAGCTGGCCGCCGGGCCGCGGTGGGTGTTCGCGATCGACTATGACAGCGAGGGCCGGGTGCAGTCGATACGGGAGGCGTACTGGCTCGCCGAGTGAGTCCGCGGGGAGCCCTCGGGGCGGGCGATCCGTGGGGAAGGAGATCGGGATGCAACCTGGCGGGCGGGTGGCGCGTAGAGACCGTGTATCCAGCACACACCTGATCCCTGGGGGACCCTTGACCATGCGCGTCTCACACCGCCGGGCCGCCGTGCGCTGCCTCACCGCTCTCGCCTTCGGCCTGGTGGCCCTGACCGGGTGCAGCGACGAGGGCGACGGGCAGACGGCCGCCCGTACACCCGAGACGTCGTCGACGCCCTCCGCGCCGGCCGACGAGACGGACTCGCCCGCCACGCCGGACGACGGTGCGGAGCCGGACGACGCGTCGGCGTCGACCGGTGCGGCCCCCTGGGCCGGCACCAGGCAGTTCGTGCAGATCGACGACGCCTGGACCAGCGACGGACAGACCTACCTGTCGGTGCGGCCCGCCCAGAAGGAGGCCGAGGTCAACGAGCATTTCGAGGCATGGGTGATCATTCCGGGCGAGGGGCCCTACACCGAGGTGCCCATGGCCGAGGACGCCCAGGTGCTTCTGGCGGTCCCGCTCGGCGACGAGGAGCAGGCCGCGTCCTACTCCCAGGCCGAGTTCGTTGGCCGGCTGACGGCCCAGTCGTCCGCGGACCGCTCACTCGTCGGGTACGACCTGAGTTTCGACGGAGACGGGCGGGTGACCAGGCTGCAGTCGCTGTACAGATCCTGACCGGGCGACAGGCGACGCCACGGGCCCGCCGGCCGACCGGCACCGCCGGCCCGCCCCGGCCCGGCAGCCGCGGCGTGGCTTCCGTTTCGCCGCTGCCGGCTCGGCGGACAGCGCCGCCGAGCCGGCAGGGGGAGCACCCTCAGCCGCTGATCAGGTCGAACGACTCCGAGGAGCCGATCGACGTGCGGTTGGCGACGAGGGGGTCGGCTCCGCCGTTCGGGACGGAGACGTACTGGTTGTTGGCCTGCGCGCGCAGGCTGATGGAGCCGTCGGCGTTGTCCACTCGCTGGAAGGTCTCCCAGGAGCCGATGGCGGTGCGGTTGGCGATGAGCGGGGAGCCGCCCGCGTCCTCCGCGCAGACGTACTGGCCGTTGGCGTGGGCGCGCAGCGCGACGGCATCTCCGTCGAGGTCCACCAGGTCGAACTGCTCCCAGACGCCGATGGCGGTGCGGTTGGCGATGAGCGGGGAGCCGCCGGTGTTCTCGGCGCAGACGTACTGGTTGTTGGTCCGCGCGCGCAGGCTGATCACGGAGGACGGAAGGGAGGCGAACTCGGCCTCCCAGCGGGTTCCGCTACTGCTGGCGCCGGCGGGGAGGCGGTCGCGGGCGGCGGTGTCGCCGTACAGGCTCCACCGGAACCAGTCGAGGAAGGTGTTCTCGGTCTGGGCGTAGGTCCGGAAGCCCGGGACGAGGTACCCGCCGTGGTCCGCTCCTAGGTGGGTGAGGAACGCCTTGGGCGCGGCGAGTTCCGAGTACGCCTGGCGGGCCGAGGAGATCTGGCAGGTCGGGTCCTGGTCGCCGTGGATGAACAGCACGTTGGCGAACGCGCTGGTGGGGTTGCCCATGTCCACGCAGGCGATGGGTACGGCGGCGGCGATCCGGTCGTCCGGCCAGGCGCTGACCAGGCCGTGGGTGGTCATGCCGCCCATGGAGTGGCCCGAGACGCCGACACCGGCCGCCGTGTCGATGTGCCCGGCGAGCGGGTCGCCCGAGGCGTTGTTCAACGCCAGTGTGCGGGTGATGACCTCGGAGACGTCCCTGGACCACTCGCCGCCGTAGACGCTCCCGATGTTGGTGTTGTCCGAGAAGGACGGGGCGGGGCAGATGAATCCGGCGGAGGCCAGGCCGTGGGTCTGGGACGCGTAGCAGTCGGAGTTGCAGCCCATGCCGTGGCTGAACTCGGCGATGGGGAACACGCCGTCGGCGACGGGGGCGTTGGGGATCGGGTTACCGCCGGGGCTGCCGGTCGTCGGGTAGAACACCTTGGTGGAGAGCGATCGGCCGCCGCGGGACCAGGAGTACTGCCGGACTCCGATCGCGAAGCGCTGGGTGGGTGCCTGTCTGGCGCTGGTTCTGGTGCTGTGCGGAACGCGTGCCTGCACCGGCGCGCTGCCGAGCAGGCCGGCGCTCATGCCGGCCACGCCGGCCGCGCCGAGACCCAGGAGCGTGCGTCGTCTCATCGGCATGGGTGACTCCTTGTGCGAGGTGACGGATTGCGGAGGATGTGCGGGGCCGTCAGCAGGCCGGTACGACGTGCTGAGGAAGGCATGGGCGACTCCATGGCGGCTCAGCCGGAAGGCCCACCCACACGGCAACCCTGTTCTCGGGAGCCCGGCGACCTGGCGTGCGGAGGGGAAGCCTCACCGGAACACAACGGATGGCGCACGTAACTGCGATGCGATGGCCTGCGGGGCGGGCACAGGCCGTTGCTGCCAAGCCGGCGGACGGTGCACCGAACGCCAGCGGCTCATCAGACCTACCGATCGTAGGCACAGTGCAGACAGAAGCGACACACGTCGTACCTATTATTTTTCGGGTGAGTGAACGAAATTGAGCCGCCTCGGCCAGGGTTCCACCCCGCGCGGCTGGCGATCACGGCGCAGAACGGGAGGTAGGGCAGGTGGAGCCGCCGGCCAACACTCCGTTCCTAGATGACTTGTTCGGCATAATGGTCGAAAATCATGCGTAGAAGGAGTTGACATCGGGCACGAGTCCTCTACCGTTCACCCCTGACAACCGGCGGTCATCATTCGTCATACCGGTGGCGCGGTCAGCGCGGAATGAGGCCGCGCGCCGGACGCCTGGGCGTTCGGACCACGGGGGAAATGCTGTCGACGCCCACCCCGGTCCTCCCAGATGATGTGCGGCATGCGACAGGACGAGGTCTGGGATGCCGATGCGGCGCAGGGCTACGACACGCCCGGCACCGGGATGTTCGCATCCGACGTCCTCGGGCCGACCGTGGACACGCTCGCCGCACTCGCCGACGGCGGACGGGTGGTGGAGTTCGCCATCGGCACGGGCCGGGTGGCCGTCCCGCTCGCCGCCAGGGGCGTCGCGGTCACGGGCATCGAGCTGAGCCGGCCCATGGTCGAGCGGTTGCGCACGAAGGCCGACGAGGAGGTGATCCCCGTCGTCCTGGGCGACATGGCCACCGCAACGGCTCCCGGCGCGGGCTCCTTCCGGCTCGTCTACCTGGTCTTCAACGCCATCTCCGTGCTGCGGACCCAATCCGAGCAGGTCCAGTGCTTTCGCAACGCGGCCCGCCACCTCGCACCCGGCGGCCGGTTCGTGGTCGAACTGTGGGTGCCCGACGTGCACAAGCTCCCGCCCGACAGGAAGGCCGTGGTCTGCCACTCCGAGCCCGGCCATATCGTCCTGGACACCTACGACGTGCTCACCCAGCACGTCGTCTCGCACCACTTCGCCTTCGAGGACGGCAAGCGGACCGCGACGCTTTTCCAAAGCCCGCACCGCTACGTCTGGCCGTCCGAACTCGACCTCATGGCACAGCTCGCCGGCTTCGAACTCGAATCCAGGCACGCGGACTGGCAGGGCGAGCCGTTCACCGCCGACTCGGGATCCCACGTCTCGGTCTACCGCCTCCCGGACGGTGGGACCTCGCTCCGGCCAGCGGGGCGACGAGCTCAGACGCCTCTCACGGCACCTGATGGGCGGACAGCTCCAGCCTGTTTCCGGTGGTTTCTGAGAAGACCGCGAGCTGATAGATCACCGAGTCCCGCGTGGCGAGCGCCAGCGGCTCGGTCTCGGTCAGACGGGAGTCGGCGTCGTCACCGCTGGAGAGGGTGACGTCCCAGGTCGGTGAGCCCGTGCTCGGATCGAGCGAGGCGACCTGCTGGACCTCGGCGTAGCTGTTCTCGGCGATTCCCTCGTTGAGGATCAGGGGGTCGCCCTCGGCGTACACGCGGTCGAAGCTTGTCCGCTGCCCGCTGACGCCGTCGAACAGCCAAGTGCCGATGCCACTCTCCTCCCGCCAGAGCATCTCGCCGCTGTGCAGGTCGTAGCCGACGAAGCCGTCGGTGCCCGCCGCGGTGGGGCCCTCGGGCAGGACCAGCACCGAACCGGCGACCACTCCCTCGCTGGCTACGCCGGGTATCTCGGCGCGTACCTCCCCGGCGGAGTCGAACACCAGCAGGTGGTCCAAGCCGATCGTGGCCGCCAGTTCCTCGCCGGGGAGGAGGTACGTAAGCGAGTCGCGGCCGCGCCCCTCCAGCTCCGTGGTCCAGGCGAGTTGACCGCTGTCGGTCCCGAACGCCGCCACCCGCATGACGTCCTCCTCACCGCACGGAGTCCACGCGAGCACATGCTCCGCGGTCAGCTCCCAGGAGGTACGCGCGTCGCACGACGCGGCGTCGTCCTCGGGCGTTTCCAGGGGCGGCAACCGCTCCCCGTCGAGGGCGAAGCGAAGGAGCGGGGCGTCGTCGTCCGGACGGGCCGAGATCACCGATTCCCCCACGGTGACCAGCGTGCCCTCCGACACGACGGTGTCGGCGGGGCCGGCGAGCTCCTCATGCCACAGCACCTCGCCACCGCGGGTGTCCACGACGACCAGCACCGAGCAGTGGGGCTCGTCGCCAACGTCGTTCCGGTGGTACATCACCGCGCCGATGCCGTCACCGTTCACCTCGGAGGCGCCACACGGCGTACCGGCCGGCGTGGGCGGCTCAAGTTCCCACAGCGACGCGCCGGTCAGAGGGTCGTAGCCCACCACGCCGGTCCCGGAGATGGTGACGACCGGCCCTCCGTCGGGCGCCCACAGCCGCGTGTGACCCACGTCCCCGCCAACGATCGGAACCGGCTCGGCGCGCCACAGCGCCTCCTCACCAGCCGGGGCCGATTCCGTCGAGCCCTCCGGACTGGCGGTGTCAGCGTCGCCCCCGTCGCCGCTCGTGCAGGCGGAGAGCAGCAATCCACCCGCCACAAGTGCGATCCACTGGCGCCGCCCCGTACCCCGTAACAACATGCCGTTCCCCCAACGGTTCGATGTTCGCGCAGTCTAAGGCCGCGGCTGTCCGGGTTCAGCGCAGGGTGAGTGGGGTTTCGGATTCGGCGCGGGTGAGCTTGTCGGGGTTGCGGACGTAGTAGAGGCCGGTGATGCGGGCGTCCTCGACGCGGATCGCCAGGATGCCGTCGAGCTCGCCGTCCAGGCGGAGGACCAGCGCCGGGTTGCCGTTGACCACGGTGGGGACGCAGGCGAACGTGGCGTCGAGCTTGCCCAGACCACTGGCGAGCATGCGGACCACCCTGTCGGCGCCGACGACGGGTCGCGGCACCGCCCGTTTGACGCCGCCGCCGTCGCCCACGAAGACGACCTCGGGGGCGAGTACGTCGAGGAGGCTCTGCAGGTCCCCGGTTTCCAGCGCGCGCTGGAACGACTCCAGGGCCGCCCGGGCCTGGTTCGGGGAGACCACCCGGCGGGGGCGGCGGGCATCGACGTGCCGGCGGGCGCGGTGGGCGATCTGGTGGACGGCAGCGGGGCTCTTGTCGAGGGCGGCGGCGATCTCGTCGTAGCCGACGTCGAAGACCTCACGGAGCACGAAGACGGCGCGTTCGGTCGGCGACAGCGTTTCGAGGACGAGCATCATCGCCATCGACATGCTCTCGGCGAGCTCGACGTTCTCGGCCACGTCCGGCGCGGTGAGCAGCGGATCGGGCAGCCAGGAGCCGACATACGCCTCCCGGCGGCGCTTCACCGTGCGCAGCCGGTTGAGCGACTGCCGGGTCGTGATCCGCACCAGGTAGGCGCGCTGGTCGCGCACCTGCGCCAGGTCCACCTCGACCCACCGCAGCCAGGTCTCCTGGAGCACGTCCTCGGCGTCGACCGCCGACCCGAGCATCTCGTACGCGACGGTGAACAGCAGGTTGCGGTGCGCGACGAACGCCTCCGTCGCCTGGTCAGCGGCCTGGTCGCGCACAGCTCGCTCCGTCTCCTTCCCGGCTGGTCGTGCGTCCATGGCGAGGCCCTCTCTCGTCGGAGGCCGGCGTGGGCGCGGGGCATCCACTCAGCGGGTGGCCGGCGCCTCGCCGCGCAGGGACTGAATCCTCTCCCGGCGCTTGGCGTCCTTGACCGGCCAGGTGTGCGAACCGGGCTTGCGTGCCTCGTCCGCCAGCTGCTTGATGGGGCTCCGGCACGCGGCCTCCTTGAGCTTCGCACCAAGTCGGCCGCCCAGGCGAAGCCATAGCGCGGTGTCGTCCCTGTGGGCGAACTGGAAGACACCGACCCGACGGCCCAGACTGACGCACATGGCGGCGATCCCCTTGCTGAAGTCCGCGGGCTGGTCACCCGCGATCCGGCTGAGCACGGTGTCGGCGGCGTGCGAGCCCAGGGGAAGCGCGGCCTGGCAGCTCATCCGCAGCGGCAGACCGGAAGGCGCGGCCGCGTCCCCGGTCGCGACGATGCGCTCGTCGTCCACGCTGGTCAGCGTCTCGTCGGTGAGCATGCGGCCCGAGGCGTCGGTGCTCAGCCCGCTGCGGCCGGCCAGCTCCGGCACGCGGAAGCCGGCGGTCCAGATCGTCACCGTGCTCGGGATCTCGCGGCCGTCGCCGAGCCGCACGGCGTCGCGCGTCACCGTCGTCACCTTCGTGCCGGGGCCGTCGAGCACGGTCACGCCGAGCTTCGACAACTCCCTGGCCACCGAGCGTCGGCCCCGTGGGTGCAGGTACGGGCCGAGTTGCCCGCCGCAGACCAGGGTCACGGTGCGACCCAGCTCCGCGAGCTCGGCGGCCGTCTCGATGCCGAGCGGGCCGCCCCCGACGACCGTGATCGAGGCCGTCGCGGCCGCGCCGTCGACGGCGGAGCGCAGCCGCTGTGCCTCCTCCAGGCTGGCGGTCGGGTAGGCGAACTCGGCCGCCCCGGGCACACCCGGGTCGGCGGTGGCACTGCCCACCGCGTAGACCAGGTAGTCGTATCCGAGGGGGTCGCCGTCCGCCAGGGTCACGTTGCGCTCGGCCGCGTTGATCCGGGTCACGGTGTCGACGACCAGCCGGACGCCTTCCGCCAGGACCTTCCGGTAGTCGACCACCGCGTCGTCGGACCCTCCGACCAGTTGGTGCAGGCGGATCCGCTCGACGAAGGCGGGCCGCGGATTGATCAGCGTCACGCTCACGTCGTCGCGCCGCGTCAGGCGATTGGCCGCCATGACGCCGGCGTATCCGCCGCCGATGACCACCACGTCGGTGTTCTCGGTCATGGTGTCTCCTCCGCTTCCAGGGATTCGGCGTTCGGCCACCAGACACCGCGTGCTCGCCCGTTCTGACAACATGTGAGGCGGATCACACCGGATGCGTGCGACGCGGACTCGGTGGGCAGCCCCGGGCCCTACTCGGCTCCTGGCGAGAACGAGGTCTGCTTCGGCGGAACGACGGGACCGAGGACGCGCTGTGCTGGACAGGTGAGGCGTGACCGCCTCGGGCACCTTCGGGTTCCGGCCACCGGCAGGTGGTTTGGGGCAATCACTTCGCCTCAAGGCGAATGTGGCGTCGCCGGGCGGCGGCCGGAGACTCCAGGGGCCGCGAGACCACGCGATCGGTGGTCGCCCGCGCCGACGATCACGCGACGCGCTGAGCGGGATCGTCGGGCGGGACCCCTCCCGTGGGAGGGCGGTTACAACCGTTGGGGAGACGGTTTGGCCCTGCCTCGGAACGGAGTTTCTCCATGCAGTCGCGTCTACGCCTCAGCCGCACCAGGACGCTCGGCGCCGTGACCGCGGTGGTGACGGTGGTCGTCCTGGTCGGTTGTGGGTCGGATACCGACGAGGCGGCACAGGGCGGGGACGGCGACGCCGCGACGGCGTCGCCGTCCCCGTCGTCGTCGCCCACGGAGGAGGAGTCGGAGTCCCCCTCCCCCACGCCCGAACCCGATCCCACGACCGCCGAGCCGACGCCCGAGTTCACGCCCCTCGCGCCGGAGGACGCCGCGGACGGGACGGACGTGGACGCCTGTGCCGACGGTGCGTGTGAGGTCGCGGTGACGGTGGGCACCAGCATTCCGTTCGATCCGGAGGTCGGCGGGGTGACCGTCGCGGAGATCAGTGCGAACCAGGTGACGCTCGCGATGACGTACTCCAGCGGCGGCAGCGGCTCCATGCAGGTGGGAGTCGGCCCCGAGGGCGGCAGCTTCGGCAACGTCAACACCATGATCATCGACTTCGCGGTGCTGGGCATCGAGGACGGCACGGCGGTCATGAGCTTCGCCCCCGGGGAGCTGTGACGCATTGGCTCATAGCCCTCTCCCCCGGTGCGCGGCGGCGGGACGACGCTGTCATCGGCGCCGCGGACCGCGGCCGGGGGCGGAGAGAGGGGAGTTGGGGGCATGGCGGCCGAGAACATCGACGAGGTGGTGGACGGGCTGGCCGGGATCGTGCGGGAGGCCGGCCGGGCGGGTGACCGGGTCGGGTACTTCGCGGCGCTGTACCGGCAGGTGACCGTCGAGATCCGGACGGGCATCGGCAGCGGGCTGTTCGACGACGGCCCGCGGATGGACCGGTTCGACACGCTGTTCGGCAACCGCTACTTCGACGCGTACGACGCCTGGCGCCGCGACCGGGGCGGACCGCGGTGCTGGCGCGAGGCGTTCGGGCTGCTCGACGACACGGACCCGGACACCGTGATCGTCCAGCACCTGGTCCTCGGCGTGAACGCGCACATCAACCTCGACCTGGCGATCGCCGCCGCGCGGACCAGCCCGGGTCAGGCCATCCACGGGTTGCGGCGCGACTTCCTGCTGATCAACGACATCCTGGCGCGGGTGCTGCAGGCCGTGCAGAGCGCGGTGGGCGACGTGTCGCCGCTGCTGTCGCTGCTGGACCGGGTCGGGGGCCGCACCGACGAGCGGATCCTGGACTTCAACATCCGCCAGTCCCGCGAGGAGGCCTGGCACAACGCCGTCGTGCTCGCCGGCCAGAGCGAGGCCGAGCGCGCGGACACCATCGAGCGGCTCGACGTCCGGGCCGAGGTGCTCGCACGGCTGATCGCGCGGCCCGGCGGCCTCGTCCGGCCGGCGCTGCGGCTGATCCGGAGCACCGAGAGCGACGACGTGTCCGCCGTCATCGCCCATCTCGACCGGGCCATGGAACAACCTCCGCGGGGCGGATAGGTCGGTGGGGGTGGGGTCGTCTGTAGGGGTGTAGACGATCTGCCGGGGAGGCCGGGAGGGCCTGTGGTGAAGGATCCGGACGCGGAGGATGACTACCGCGCGTTCGCTGACAGTCGATGGCCGCGCATGCTGCGGACGGCGTATCTGCTGTGCGGTCACCACCAGGATGCCGAGGATCTGGTGCAGACGGCGCTGGAGAAGGCGTACGTCAAGTGGGACCGGGTCCAACGCAGCGACGATCCGGACGCCTATGCCTGGCGGATCATGATCAACGTCCACAGGGACCGGCAGAGGCTGCGGCGCGTGCGCGAGTGGCTGACCACCTGGGTTCCGGAGCGCCAGACCCGGGACAGCACGGAGCAGAGCGCCGATCGCGACGTGCTGCTGCGCGCGCTGCTGCGGTTACCGCCGGCACAGCGCCTCGCCGTGGTGCTGCGCTATCTGGAGGACCGCAGCGAGACCCAGGTGGCGCATCTGCTGGGCCTGCGGCTGGGCACCGTGCGCAGCCAGACGGCGCGCGGCCTGGCGAAGCTGCGCGAGGACCGGGCGGTGCGGCAGCTGCACCCGGTGGCCGGAGATCGGTAAACCCCCTCACTGCGAAGGAGAGTTGCCCTGATGCACAACGACGACACCGATATCGGCGAACGGCTGGGCCTGCTGGCGGACACCGCCGTGCGCGGGCCGGCGCCGGTGGACGAACTGGTTCGCGGGGGCCGCAGACGCCGGGCACGGCGCCGGGTGGCGGTGGGCACGGCGGCCGTGCTCGCGGTCGCCGTCGCGCCCCTGGCCGCCGCCTCCCTGCCGTCCTCCGGCTCCGAGCCGACCGCCGTTCCCCCCGCCGCCGAGTCCGCCGCGTCCGATGAGTCCACGCAGTCCCCGGACCCCACGGATTCCACGCAGTCCCCGTACTCCCAGGAGCCCACGCAGGGCTCGGACTCCGCCGCCGCGTCCGGGATCGATCCGACGGTGGTGGAGCCCTACGAGCAGATCGCCCTGGACGACGGGATGGTCCTCGCGCTGCTGCCGGGCGGGGAGCGCTACGCGGTGGCTCCGGCGGACGCCATCGACGAGGAGATCGCCCGGGCGGAGGGCGTTCCCGAAGTGCCGTTGCCCGAGGCCGGCTACTTCGAGGACACCAATCCGGAACGGCCCTACGCCGGGAACCCGCCCCTGGTCGAGGTGGTGAGCACCGAGGGGGTCGAGCGCATCGTCTTCGAGACGGCGGAGGGTGAGACCCGGGACGTCGAACTCCTCACTCTCCCCGGTGACCCGGGGTGGGCGGTGTTCTACGTGGAGTTCGAGATCGAGGACTTCGACTTCACCGTCAGCACCTGGGACAGCGACGGCAACGTCATCGGCCACGGCACCTACGTCCGGGCCGCCGACGAGACTCCCTGATCCTGGCGCGACGAGCGGCCGGAAGCCATCGGAGGGAGGGCTCCCGGCCGCTCGGCGGTGCCGTGCGTCGGGCCGGTGACGGCGGTCCGTCCCGGGCCGGAGCGGCGCGGGGACGCGCCCACGGATCACCCGCCCGGCCGCGCTCCCGGGCGCATCCGGCGGGGACGTTCGCGCCGTAGAGACGGTGTAGGGCACCACGACAGCGGAGGGCGGACGGTGTGAGCGGCGCGCACTGGTTGTTCGGGGATCAACTCGGGCCGCACTTCGTCACGGGTCGGAACGCTCCCGTGGTGATGATCGAGGCGCGCTCCGTGTTCCGCCGGCGGCGATTCCATCGGGCCAAGGCCCATCTGGTGCTCTCCGCGATGCGGCACCGGGCCGCCGAGCTGGGGAACCGGGTGGTCTACGTGCGGGCGGAGACCTACCGCGAAGGGCTGCGCGAGGCCGTCGGGGACGGGGCGGTGACCGTGCGCCATCCCACGTCGCACGCCGCCGTCCGGCTGGTGCGCTCGTTGCCCCGGGTGGAGGTGCTGCCGGCCCGGGGGTTCCTGCTGTCGCACGAGGCGTTCCGCGCCTGGGCGGACGAGCACGGCGGCGGGCGCCTGCGGCAGGAGGACTTCTACCGCTGGATGCGCCGCGACCTGGATCTGCTGATGGACGGTGACGAACCCGCCGGCGGGCGCTGGAACCACGACCATGCCAACCGCGAGCCGCCGCCGAAGGGCGCCGGGACCCTCGACGCGCCCGCGCCCTACCGCCCCCGCGAGGACGCCGTCGACGAGGAGGTGCGCGCCGACCTGGACCGCTGGGAGCGCGAGGACGGCATCCGCTTCGTGGGCCGGGACGGCCCGCGCCGCTTCCCCGCCACCCGGCGCGAGGCGCTGGCGGCGTTGCGCCGGTTCGTGAGGCACCGGCTCGCCGGGTTCGGCCCGTACGAGGACGCGATGCTCGCCGACGATCCGGTGATGAGCCACAGCCTGCTGTCGTCCTCCCTCAACCTCGGCCTGCTCGACCCCGCCGAATGCCTCGCCGCCGCCGAGCGGGCCTGGCGCGACGGGCGGGCACCCGTCAACAGCGTCGAGGGGTACGTGCGGCAGATCGCGGGCTGGCGCGAGTACGTGTGGCAGCTGTACTGGTACTTCGGCGACGACTACCGCACCGGGAACGCCCTGCGCCACCGCGCGCCGCTGCCCGAGTGGTTCGGCGAGCTCGACGCGGACGCCGTCACCGCCCGGTGTCTGGGCACCGTGCTCGCCCAGGTGCGCGACACCGGCTGGACCCACCACATCCCGCGGCTGATGGTGCTCGGCAACTTCGCCCTGCAACGCGGCTGGGACCCGCGCGAGGTGACCGGCTGGTTCCACCGGTCCTTCGTCGACGGCTACGACTGGGTGATGCTGCCGAACGTGACCGGCATGTCCCAGTACGCCGACGGCGGCCGGATGACCACCAAGCCGTACACCGCGGGCGGCGCCTACATCCACCGCATGAGCGACCTGTGCGGCGACTGCGCCTACCGCCCCTCCGACCGCACCGGGCAGCGGGCCTGCCCGTACACCACCGGCTACTGGTCCTTCGCCCACCGCCACCGCGCCCTGCTCGCCGGCAACCAGCGCACCGCGCGCGCCGTGCGCGGCCTGGACCGGCTCGGCGACGTGGACGAGGTGCTGCACACCGACCGCCGGTGGGACGCGGGGCCGCCCTGACGCCTGACGCCTGACGCCTGACGCCTGACGGCTAGTTCGGCGTCAGGCGGACCGGGAGGGCGCGGAGGTCGTTGGCGATGAAGGACTCCTGGCGCTCCGGATCGGCGTCGGGGTCGTCGAGGGCCAGGCGCATGTCGGGGAACGCGGCGAAGAGCTCGGGCAGCGCGATGCCCGCCTCCAGCCGGGCGAGCGGCGCGCCCAGGCAGTAGTGCGCACCGTGTCCGAAGGCCAGGTGCTGCTTGTCGGCCCGGTCGAGGCGGAAGGCCTCGGGATCCTGGTGGACGGCGGGGTCGCGGCCGTGGGCGCCGAACCCGGTGAGGATGCAGTCCCCCGCGCGGATGGTGACGCCCTCGCCGAGGTCGATGTCGGCGGTGGCGTAGCGCAGGGGCAGGTGCACGATCGGCGGGTGCAGGCGCAGCGTCTCCTCGATGGCGTCCGCCCAGGAGGCGGCGCCGCGGCGGACGTCGGCGAGGAGGTCGGGGTGGCTGAGCAGCTCGTGGACGGCCCAGCCCAGGAGGGCGATCGTGGTGGTGGTACCGGCGCCGATGAGCAGGATGAGGGTGGAGACGAGCTCGGGGTCGGTGAGCTGGTCGCCGTTCACGTCCCGGACGGTCACGAGATGGGTGATCATGTCGTCGCCGGGCTCGGCCCGTTTGAGGCTGATGAGCGTGCGCATCGCCTGGAGCAGGTCGCGCCGGTGGGCGGCGGCCTCGTCCGGTGACTTGGAGGTGTCGAGCGCGCCGTTGACCACGCGGAGGGTCTCGGGTCGCCGCTCCTCGGGGACGCCGAACAGATCCATGATCAGCCGCGTGGGCACCTCGTTGGCGAAGGCGGCGCGCAGGTCGACGACCGTGCCGGGCGGGCGGGCCCGCAGGCTGGTGACGAGGTCGGCGACGAGCGCCTCGATCGCCGGCCGGAACGCCTCGACCCGGCGGGCGGTGAACGTCTGGCTGATCAGGCGCCGGAGGCGGTCGTGGTCCTCGCCGTCGGCGGTGAACATGCTGCCGCCGTCGGTCCAGGCCGTCAGCCAGGGTATGGCGCCCGGTTCGTAGCCGGGCCAGGACTTGGCGGCGTCCTTGGAGACGGCCGGGTGGGTGAGCAGCGTCCGTACGACGTCGCCGCGGGTCACCGACCAGGCGACCACGCCGTCGGGGAGCGCGACCCGCACGGCCGGGCCGGCGGCGCGCAGCCGGCCGGCCTCGGCGTGCACGTCGCGTCCGGTGGGGTCGAGCTCGATGGGAGCGGGCGTCGTCGTCATGGGGCACCTCCGGTGTGTGAGGCGGAGTGTGCGGCGGTGAGAGCCGTCGCGGTCTTCGGCGGGAATCGCACGTGCATGGACACCGGGCACTGGTGGAACGGGCCGTGCCGGTTGACCGGCTGTTCGCCGGGCGCGGCCAGCTGCATGTCCCACAGCCGGTCCATCACGGTCTCGATCGTGGTGGTGGCGATGACGGTGGCCAGGCCGACGGCCGGGCAGCGGTGCGGGCCAGCGGAGAAGGCGAGATGGGCCCGGCTGCTGTAGCCGAGCTCCGCGGGCAGGCTCGGGTCGGTGTTGGCCGCGGCGTGGGAGATCATCACCGGGACGCCGGCGGGGATCTCCACGCCCTCGACGACCGTGGGGACGCGGGCGTAGTGCACGGAGAAGTTGGCCATCGGCGCGTACTCCCACAACGCCTTCTCCAGGGCCCGGCGGACCGTGATCGTGCCCTGGGCGAGGTCGCCGACGGAGGCGTCGTCGGTGAGCAGCAGCCACAGGGAGTAGGCGATCCAGGACGCCATGGGGATGGTGCCGGGCCCGACGAGGACGACCAGCTGGTGCACGATCTCCTCGACGTTCAGGCCCGCGGGGTGCGCGACCATCCACGAGGTGACGTCGCGTCCCGGCCGCTCCTGCTTGAGCTGGATGAGCTCCATGAGGCAGGCGGCGAACTCGGCCGCGGCCTGCTCGGCCCCGGGACCGGCGCTGATCATGCCGCGGCAGCCGGCGACCATGCGTTCGGCCAGTTCGGCGTGGCAGCCGAGGAGTTCGGTGACGACCATCAGCGGGACGACGTCGGCCAGGGCGGTCATGAGGTCGGCGTGACCGGCCGGCGCGACGTCGTTGATCGCGGTGAGGGTGGCCCGGCGGGTGACCTCCCGCAGGTCGTGCGGGTCCACGCGGGACAGGCAGTCGTCCATGGCCTGGCGCAGCCGGGTGTGGTCGGCGCCGTCGGCGTACTGCAGGGAGGGGCGGTACGCCATGAAGGCCAGGACCGGGCTGTCCTCGGGGACGCGGCCCTCGGCCAGGTCGCGCCACCGGCGCGGGTCCTTGGAGAAGTTCCGCTCGTCCTTCAGGACGCTCAGGGCCGCGCGGTAGCTCGTGACGACCAGGGCGCGGACGTTCGGGGCGATCTCCGCGGTGGCGACGGGGCCCGCGGCCCGCAGCCGGTCGTAGGCGGCCCGCGGGTCGGCGGCGAAGGCGTCCCCGTACAGCATCGGGTACGGGGACTCGCCGGCGGCGGCGGTCGCGGCGGTGGTGGGGGTCGCGTCGGTCATCAGGACACCGACTCCAGGCTCGGGCTGGCGAGCAGGTGGGTCACCAGCGCTATCAGCGCCTCCTTGGTCGAGGCACGTTCGCGGGCGTCGCACAGGACCAGCGGGGTGGACGGCTCCAGGTCCAGTGCCTGACGCAGCACGGGAACGTCGTAGTCGGGCGCGTCGTCGAAGACGTTGACCGCGATGGCGTAGGGCAGCCCGGCCTCCTCCAGCCGGCCTATCGCGTCGAAGCTCTCCTCGATGCGCTCGGCGCTGCGGGTGTCCACCAGGACGAGCCCGCCCAGTGCGCCCTCCAGCAGACCCTCGATCTGCGGCGCGAACCGCGCCTGCCCCGGCGCGCCGAACAGGTACAGCACGATGTCCCCGCCGAGGGTGATCCGGCCGAAGTCCATGGCGACGGTGGTCGTGGTCTTGTTCGCCATCCCGCCGAGGTCGTCGACCAGTTCCCCGGCCTGCGTCATCCTCTCCTCGGTGGCCAGCGGGACGATCTCCGAGATGGAGCCGACATAGGTCGTCTTGCCCACACCGAACGGGCCAAGGATGACGATCTTGACCGAGGTGGTCACGTCCGGCCGCAGGTAGGCGCCCTCAGAGAGCTTGGAGGCCATGCAGAATCCTCTCCAGCAGGGTCTTGTCGTGTTGTTCGGCAGCGGGAACGGGGTTGCGGCTGATCAGGTAGCCCTTGTCGACCAGCGCGGCGACGATGACCTTGGTGACGGTCCCCGGCAGCCGCAGGTGCGCGCTGACCTCCGCCACCGACAGCGATCCGGGCAGGCACAGCTCCATCACCCGATGGCTGTGCGGGTCCAGGCCCCGCAGGTCCCGGTCGGTGATGGGGATCAGGAGCGTGGCCAGGTCGAGGGTCTGGCGGGTGGACCGGGCCATGCCGCCGGTCGGGAGGTAGGCGCGGACCAGCCCGTCGCGTCGGCGTCCGCGTGCGCTCATGCCGGCCGCACGCTGTCGCGCTCGCGGGCCGAGAGCATCTCGCGCAGGCCGTTGACCGCCTTGACCGTCGCGATGGTGACCAGCCCCACCTCCGGGCTCGCCATGCCCTCGCGCACCGAGACCGCGATGTAGGCCCGGGGGCCCGCGGCGAAGACCAGCACCGTGTGGTCGCCCATGTCGATGACGGACTTCTGCCAGGGCATCTGCTGGTTGGGCTCCCCGCCGCAGAGTTCGCCCAGGGCCCGGCTGCAGTTCTGCAGGCCGGCGAGGGTGGCGGCGGTGCGCTCCGCCGCGTCGCGGGAGAGGCTGTCCGACTTGGCGAGCAGCATGCCGTCGGAGGACAGCAGTACGGCGTTCAGCGCGGTCTGGTTCTCGTCGATGATGCGGTTGAGCACCCAGGCGACGTCGGTCGTCTCGGCGGTGTGCTGTTCACTCATGGCTCTGGTCTCCTTCAGCGGTTCGGAGGGCGTCGACGATGTTCGCCAGCCCGGCGGTGGCGGCGTCCGGGTCCAGCGGCGCGTCCATGACCGGGGCCTGCGCGACGGGCTGCGCGGCGGGCTGGGCCGCCCGGGTGCGGCGGCGGCGCTGCGGCAACTGGTCGGCGCCGCTCGCCGCCGTCCCGCGGGAGATGTCGTCGGGCCGCGGCCGCTCCGGGGTGGTGGTGGAGGTCTCCGGCTCGGTGAGGATCTCGTTGGGGCCGTCGGCGAGCAGGCGATGTGGCAGCCGGAGCACCGCCCGTACCCCGCCGAAGGGCGAGACGGACGAGACGTCGGCGGTGAAGCCGTACTCGTTGCAGAGGCGTCCGATCACCGCGAAGCCCAACTGCACGGAGTCCGGCAGGGTGGTGACGTCGAGCACCTGACTCTGCGTCAGGACGGCGGCCGCCTCGTCACGCTGGAAGGCGTTCATGCCCACGCCGGCGTCGTCGATGACGATGCAGTAGCCGTCCTGCACCTGCTGGACGAAGACGTCGACCCGGCCGTCGGAGTAGCCGACGGCGTTGCTCATCAGCTCCGTCACGGCGACCGCCAACGGCTCGGCGATCCGCCCCTCCAACCACACCTTTCCGGTGGCCGGCTCGTAGCTGTAGGCCACGCGCCCGTAGGCGTCGATCCGGCCCCGCGCTCCCTCCACGACGTCGGACATCTGGCAGTTCGCCCGCTGCACGCCGGGCCAGGAACCGGCGAGGATCCGCATCCGCTGGACCCCGTGCAGGCATCGGGTGACCAGGTGGTCCAGGCCCATCAGACCCTCGACGTACGACGAGGCGTCAGACTGTCTGTCCATCTCGGTGAGCAGGCGCTTCTGCGTGGCGGCCAGCATCGTCTGGGGCTCGTCCAGCATGTCCCGCAACGAGGCGAGCACGGCGCGGGAGACGCTCTGCCGAACGCCCCCGACGGCCTCGCCGACCAGCCGCACCACGGCCTCGTGCGCGTCGCCCGCCGGTGTGCCGCGCAACTCCGCGTACTTCAGCCCCGGGACGTGGACGGACCGCTGCTCGCGGGCGATGTCGTCGACCAACGTCGGCAGGCGCACCCCGGCCAGATGCCGCAGTTCGCCGGTCAGCGCCGCGTTCAGCGCCTGGGCGTCGGAGACTTCCCGCCGCGCGGCCGCCAGCCGCTCGCCCAGCCGCCGCCGGGCCCGGACCGAGCGGATCAGGGCGGTGACAGCGAGCCCCGCGAGGCCGCCACACACCGCGGCGGCCACCGAGATCCACACGTTGAGATCGGGATCCATCGAAGTTCATCCCTCACGGACGACAGAGAACAACAAGGAGACAGGGGGTCAGGCAGGGTCCGCCCGCGTCCGGGCCCGCGCCGGCACCGTTCCCGGCGGGAACGGGCGCGCTCCAGCCGGCCGCGGACCGGCCGGTCGGGGAGAGAACGCGGGCCTCCGGTCAGTCGCGGCTCACTGGTGACGTCGCACGCGGCCGGCCGACAGGTGACGTCGACACGGGCGGGTGAGAGCTTCGCCACAGTCATGGATTCGACGTCCGACGTCCGGAAGAGCCGCCGCCCGCGCGGACTCGACCGACGGACGGAGCCACCGCTGAACGGCGACATGCTGACTTCCGGCGGCGCTTATGTGCACAGAGCTCATTGTCTCCACGGTTTACGGACAATCGCTCCGCACTACCGCCAGACACGGTCGAAGGGCAGTGCGGACTTGATCAGTCCGCAAGGCTAATGCCGTCATTACGCTGCCGCAACGCGCAAGTTTCAGCCATGAACGGGGAGATGGCGGTGAAATGGCGGCAACCGACGCGCCGTCGGCGCCGCCTTCGGGCTGTCGGAACGGGACACCGCGGCGCCGTTACAGGGCCGCCGCGGCCGGCTTGACCATGCCTCGGGCGGTCTTGGAGTCGACGTAGTCGCCGATGGCGGTCATGTGCCATTCGCCGGAGTACTGACGGATCAGCTTGCAGAGGATCAGGCCGGTGCGGGGTTCGGAGCTGGTGAGGTCGAAGCGGACCAGCTCGTTGTCCCCGGAGGGGCCGTCGAGGAGGCGGCAGTAGGCCTTGGCCACGGCGGTGAACTTCTGGCCCGTGAAGGAGTTCACGACGAAGACCAGGCCGGTGACCTCCGCGGGCAGGCGGCTGAGGTCCACCGTGATGACCTCGTCGTCGCCCGCCCCCTGTCCGGTGAGGTTGTCGCCGGAGTGGGCGATGGCGCCGCCCAGGATCGTGGTCTTCATGAACCAGCAGGTCGCCAGCTTCTTGCGCTGCGGGTCGAAGGCGATGACCGAGGCGTCGAGGTCGATGCTCTTGCCGCGGAACGCCGGCTCCCAGCCGAGCCCCATCCGGACGACGGCGAGCGGCGGCCGGCCGGTCTTGACCAGGGAGACCGATTGGTTCTTGGTCAGGGAGATCCGGCCCTTGTCGAGGTTGATCACGCCCCCCGGTGCCGGGGCAGGGGCCGGGGCCGCGGGAGGCGGCGGGGGTGCGGCGGCCATGGCGGGAGGCGGGGGCGGCGGCGCGGCCGCGGCCGGCTGGGTGGGCTGCGCGGCGGGCGCGGCGGGCTGCGGGGCGTCGTCGACGCTGACGCCGAAGTCGGTGGCGATGCCCGCGAGTCCGTTGGCGTACCCCTGGCCGACCGCGCGCACCTTCCATCCGGTCCCGCGCCGGTACACCTCGACGGTGATCAGCGCGGTCTCGGTGGACAGCGCGGGCGGCGTGAACGTGGCCAGGACGTTCCCGTTGTCGGCGTCCCGCACGGTCGTGGTGGGCTCCGTCCCCGCGAACGGCGCTCCGCCGTCCAGGCTGGCGGTGATGACGACCTTGTCGATGTCCGCCGGCACGCTCGCGGTGTCCACGGTGATGCTGTCGGGACCCGCCGGCGAGGCCGGGCGGTGGCTGACGCCCGGCCCGTTCGGCTGGTTGTAGAAGACGAAGTCGTCGTCGGAGCGGACCCTGCCGTTCGCGGCGATCAGCAGCCCGGAGACGTCAAGCGCGCTGGGCGCGGTCACCTCCACGCGGACCCGTGGTGCGGGGAGGGGGAGGTTGGAGCCAGAAGTCATCGTCGTCACGGCACCAACCGTACGTTGACCGCCGGCCGACCGGCGGAAGCGGTCGGCGGGGAGGCGCCGCGGACGTCACGGTTTGCGGGCCAGCCCGCCGGCGATCAGCAGGCCGCTGTCGTCCAACGGCCGCGTGACCGGACCGTCCGGGCGCCACAGCGGGGCGTGCACGACGCCCGGCTCCAGCAGCTCGAAGCCGTCGAAGAACGTCGCGATCTCCTCCGTGCTGCGGAACTGGCCCCGGCCCAGGGCGCCCACCAGCAGGTCCTCCAGGGCGCGCGCCTCGGGGGAGCTGTTGCAGAAGTGCGAGAGGAACAGGTAGCTGCCCGGGGCGAGGTGCTCCTTGTAGGCGTCGATGACGGCGGCCGGGTTCTCCTCGTCGAGCACGTGGTGGATCACGGCGATCATCACCAGGCCGACCGGGCGGTCGAAGTCGAGGAAGTCCGCCACGTCCGGATGGTCGAGCACGCCGGCCACGTCGAGCAGATCGGCCGAGACGACCCGGGTGCTGGCGTTCCGGGCGAGCAGCGCCTCGCCGTGGATGCGGACGACGGGGTCGTTGTCGACGTACACCACCCGGGCCTTCGGGTTCACGGACTGCGCCACCTCGTGGGTGTTCTGCACGGTCGGCAGGCCGGAGCCGAGGTCGAGGAACTGGTCGATGCCCTGCTCGGCGAGGTGGCGGATGCCGCGGATGAGCAGATCGCGGTTGACGCGGGCGCTCTCCACGGCGGACGGGAGGATCTTCCGCGCCTCCTCGTTGACGGCGCGGTCGACGGGGTAGTTGTCCTTGCCGCCGAGGCCCGCGTCGTAGACCCGGGCGATGCTGGGCTTGGTGGTGTCGATCTCGGGCGGCACGGGTGCCTGGTCGTCGGACGCGGCCCAGCTCCAGTCGTACGGCTGCTGGCCCTGCCGGGCCCCGCGGGGTCCATCAGGCATGTCGTCCAACTCCCTTGGCTCGTCTGGCGCTTCGGCGCTTCGGCGCTTCGGTGTCCAGGGGGCAGTCTCACACGGACCGCCGGCGCACACCGCCCCGCGCCGCGCCGTACGCCGGTCCCTCCGGCGCATTCCCGTCGAACCGCGTCCGATTCCCGTCATCGACGCCGGGGCGGCGGGGCCCGCGCCCCGGGATCCGGTGCAGGGCGTCTCGCAAAGTGGTGCCGGGTCGGTGCCCATGCTGGCGACCCGCCAGCAGACGAAGCCGTCGGGGCGGACCAGCAGGGCGCTGTCCGGGCCCGTGCCGGCGAGGTCGGAGAAGGTTCCGTCCGGATCCCCGAACGTCGCGCCGTCGTCGTCGCCGTGGGTGCCGGGTATGACGCGGTGGGCACGCATCTCGACGTCGAGGGACGCGGCGGCCGAGATCCAGCCGTCTCCGCGCGGCCCGGCGAGCAGAAGCCAAGCGGAGCCCGCGACGTCCACCGTGGACACCCGGTCGCCGCCGCGGACGAGCCAGTGGTGCGGCAGCCGGTAGCCCGGTCGCGCCTCGTCCCGGAGGACGTCGAGGTCCTCGTCCGGCTGGTCGCCCTCGAGAACGGCGTCGGAGCGGTAGCGGTAGAACATCATGGCCCGCAGATAGGCCCGGTCGGCATACTCGTGTCCCTCCCGCAGCACCTCGGGGGCGCCCTCCCCGGACGCGCCGATGCCGACGCCGTGCGACGCCGTGCGGGCCGCGCACGACGCGCTGCGACATCTGCTGGAGTGCCCGGATCCGCATCCGATCGGGCGGTGCCCCTATCTGCGCGAGCAGCTCGACGACGCGGTGGACACCGCGCTGGCTCAGCCCTGACCCGGGCCCGGACCGCCGCCCCGCCGCTCCTCCGGCCGTTCGGCGCCCGACGCCCGGCCGCCGCGCGCGGTCCGGACGAACGCGCGGAGGCGCTCCGTCTCGTTCGCACCGCGCCACACCAGTCCCCAGCTGACGGGCGGCGCGTCGTGGAAGGGGACGTAGGCGATGTTCGGGCGGGCGAAGTAGTCGGCGGCGTGCGCGGCCACCGGGCACACTCCCTCGCCGCCGGCGACCGCCGCGAGGAGCTCCTGGAGGGTGGCCACGGAACGCCCGCGCTCGATCGGCCTGCCGCGCGGGGTGTGGAAGGGCCGCCGCGGGTCGTCCCAGTCGGTCGAGGGCCACGCCGCCCTGAGGACGGTGTCCCTGGCGAGGTCCTCCAGCGAGACGCTCGCCTTGCGGGCGAACGGGTGCCGGGCGGGTACCGCGAGCACCAAGGACTCGGTCAGGACGGTGGGTCCCACGGTGAGGTCGGGCTCCCGCACCGGGAACAGGGTGGTCAGCAGGTCGACCTCGCCGCCGCGGAGCAACGCGAACGGGTCGGTGAACGCGGCCTCCCGGATCCGCAGCTCGCAGTCCGGGAGGCGCTTTTGGAACGCGGTGAGCAGCGGGGCGACGAGATCGGCGACCGGCGGGGCCTGGAAGGCGATGGTGAGGGCGCCGGCGAGGCCGCGCGCGGCGGAGACGGCCGCGTCGAGGCCCGACCGCAGCTGCCGGAGGGCCGGCTCGACGTCGTCGCGCAGGCGCTCGCCGATCGGGGTCAGTTCGACCCGGCGGCTGCTCCGTTCGAAAAGCGGCGCGCCGATCCGCCGTTCCAGCTTCTTGATCGTCTGGCTGACCCGGGCCTGCGAGACGTGCGTCTCCTCGGCGGTGCGGCCGAAGTGCAGCCGCGTCGCCAGGGTCAGGAAGACCTCCAGATCCCGTAGCTCCACTCCGTGACCTCCGTCGATAAGTGTGGCTTATCGATTGTCGCGGACTTCGTCGTTGTTCGCGGCGCCGGGCCGAACGATCGTGGATCCAGCGAAACGAGAGACGGAACGAGAGACGTACGAGAGAGGCACCACCGATGTCCACCACGACTTCTTCCCCGGCGACCGAGCACGTGCTGGTCCGAGCGTCCGACGCCGAGGTGCTGGCCGACGGGCCGGGCAGCCTCATCACGCTGCTGACCGACTCGGACGCCACCGGTGGCGCGCTGACCGTCAACCGGGCCACCCTCCGGCAGGGCGCGGCCGGCGCCCCGCCGCACTTCCACACCAGGGCGGCGGAGATGCTGTTCGTGCTGGACGGCGCGCTGCGGGTGCTGGCCGGCGACGAGGTGCTGGTCCTGCACCGGGGCGACACCTTCCTCGCCCCGCCGAGGCTGCCGCACGCCTTCGCGCCGGCGCCGGACTCGGACGCGGAGGTGCTGGTGGTGTTCAGCCCCGGCATGGACCGGTTCGACTACTACCGGCTGCTGGACCGGGTGAACCGTGGCGAGGCGAGTCCCGAGGAGATCGGCCGGTCGGCGCGGCGGTTCGACAACCACTACGTGGACAGCCCGGTCTGGCGCGAGGGTCGCTAGGCGGCGCCGAAGTCGGGGAGGGTGAGGGAGCCGTCCGCCGCGAGGGTGAAGCCGGGGTTGTGGGCGATCTCCCAGGCGTGGCCGTCCGGGTCGACGAAGGCGCCGGAGTAGAAGCCGATGGCGTTGGTGACGGCGGGCTTGGTGACGGTGGCTCCGGCGCGTTCCGCGGTCGCGAGCAGATCGTCGACCTCGGCGTCGGAGCGCACGTTGTGGGCCAGGGCGATCCCGCCGAAGCCCTCGGCCGGGCCGTCCGTCAGCCCGCAGTCGCGGGCGAGCTTGTCGCGGCCCCACAGGACCAGGGCCAGGCCGCCCGCCTGGAAGAAGACGGTCTCCTCGACCTCCTGCCCCCGCCAGCCCAGAGCCTCGTAGAAGGCCCGCGAGCGCGCGACGTCGGAGACGCCCAGCGTGACCAGACTGATGCGCTGTTCCATGCGAGGACGGTAACGCGACGCGTGGCCTGGTGGGAGGGCCGACGCACCGGTGCCCGACGCCGGGCGCGGAGGCATCAGCCCGCCACGCGCAAACCGTTGACGGCCCGGCCCCGAGCCCATAACGTCCATGCCCCCAGCTTTCGGGAATCTTCCGGAAGTTTTCGGGACTGGCGATCAGAGGAGAGGCCCGCCGATGCGATCCGTTCGTCCTGTCACCGTCGCGCTCGCCGCAGCCGCGCTGGCCCTGCCGCTGGCGGCGATACCGGCCGCGGCCATGGCCGAAGCGCCGTCCGACCACCGGGCCGCGTCCCGTGCCAGCGACTGGTCCGACTGGCTGAACTGGCTGGACCGCCTGCGTTGGGCCGCTCCCGAGGACTTCGTCGTGGGCACCGCCGTCGCCGGTGGCGGCCACCATCTGGAGCAGGACTACCCGGACCCGTTCTTCCACGACCGGGAGTACCGGCAGCTCCTGGGACAGCAGTTCAGCTCGGTCTCCCCCGAGAACCAGATGAAGTGGGAGTTCATCCATCCCGAGCAGGACGAGTACAACTTCGAGGCGGCCGACGCCATCGTCGACTTCGCCGACCGCCACGACCAGGTGGTGCGCGGGCACACGCTGCTGTGGCACAGCCAGAACCCCACCTGGCTGACCGAGGGCGACTTCACCGACGACGAGCTGCGCGACATCCTGCGCGAGCACATCACCACCGTCGTCGGCCGCTACGCGGGCGAGATCCAGCAGTGGGACGTGGCGAACGAGATCTTCGACGACCAGGGCAACCTGCGCACCGAGGACAACATCTGGATCCGCGAGCTCGGACCCGGCATCGTCGCCGACGCGTTCCGCTGGGCGCACGAGGCCGACCCCGAGGCGCTGCTGTTCTTCAACGACTACGGCGTGGAGAGCGACAACGCCAAGAGCGACGCCTACCACGACCTCATCCAGGACCTGCTCGACGACGGGGTGCCCGTGCACGGGTTCTCCGTACAGGCGCACCTGAGCACGCGGTACGGCTTCCCCGGTGACCTGGCGCAGAACCTGACGCGGTTCGCGGACCTGGGCATGGAAACGGCCGTCACCGAACTGGACGTGCGCATGGACCTGCCGGAGAGCGGCCAGCCGACGAGGGCGCAGCTGCGGCAGCAGGCCGACTACTACGAACAGGCGCTGTCGGCCTGCCTGGCGGTGGAGGGCTGCAACTCCTTCACCATCTGGGGCTTCACGGACAAGTACTCCTGGGTGCCGGTGTTCTTCGAGGGCGAGGGCTCGGCCACGATCATGACCGAGGACTTCGACCGCAAGCCGGCCTTCTCCGCACTGCGCAACACGCTCTGGGCCGCGCGCTTCAACTGACCGCCGCGCGGTCCTGACCGCCCTGACCCACGCACGACGATCCGGCCGGGAGCCCTCCGAGGGGGTCTCCCGGCCGCCCGTCTCCTTCGCTCGGCTGCTCAGCCGCGCTGCCGCCGGCCTCCCCGCGTCGCGTCGCTCTCGCCGAAGCGCGCAGAGCCGGAACAGCAGGTCACCCGAGGCGACGGCGGCGCTGCCGGCCACCGTCAGCTCGCCCGCCGGGTCGACGGTCCGGTGGACCTGCTGGTACTCGGAGACGCGACGCCGTGGCGCCCGGTCGCCTCGTCGTACCGGAGGTCGTGGATCGCGTCGAGCACCTGCTGCCGGGGCAGGGTCGCCAGGGGCGTGACGGCGAGGAGCTCGCCGCGGTGCCCGGCGGTCGTGGCGGAGGTCGTTCCCGTTCGGGTCGAGAGGCCCGCGGGCGACGCGGCCGCGACCGGTGCGGTGCCGATGGCGGTGACGGTGACGGCCAGGACGGCGGTGTACAGCCGTGGCCGCCAGGCTCAGGCGTCGAGTCTGGTCGCCGCGTCGCCGAAGGCGAAGGGGCTGCTCTCGCAGGCGGCGATGAAGTCGCCGGGGAAGCCGAGCTCGAAGTCGACGGCGGAGTCCAGCCGTTCGATCGCCTCGTCGGGGAGGGTGAGGTCGGCGGCGCCCAGGTTCTCGGTGAGCTGGGCGACGCTGCTCGCGCCGACGATGGGCAGCACCGCCGGCGAGGCGCGCCGCGTCCAGGCGATCGCCACCTGGGCGGGCGGGACGCCCAACTCACCGGCGACGTCGCGGACGGCGCGGACGGCGGCGCGCTCGCGCGGGGTGAGCGCGGCCGGGTCGACCCGGCGCGGGGACTCGGCGCCGGACAGCAGACCACCGGCGAGCGGCGACCAGGCGGTCACGCTGATGCCGAGCGCCTCCGCCATCGGCAGCAGTTCCCGTTCGATGTCCCGGTTCAGGAGGTTGTACGGCACCTGGAGGCCGGCGAACGGGGTCAGGCCGCGGCATTCGGCCAGCGCGTTGGCCCGGCTGACCACCCAGGCGGGCGCGTCGGACATCCCGACGTACAGCACCTTGCCCGCGGTGACGGCGTCGTCGAGCGCCCGCAGGGTCTCCTGGATCGGGGTGTGGCGGTCCCAGAGGTGCACCCAGTAGACGTCGACGTGGTCGGTGCGCAGCCGGCGCAGGCTCCGCTCCAGGGACAGCCGGAGGTTCTTGCGGTGGTTGCCCGCGGCGTTGGGGTCGGCGGCGTCCCGGGACAGCGTGTACTTGGTGCCGAGGACGAAGCGGTCGCGCCGCTCGACGACCCGGCCGAGCAGGCTCTCGCTCTCGCCGTAGGCCGAGGCGGTGTCGAGGACGTTGCCGCCGGCGTCGGCGTACGCCTCGACGATCCGCCGACACGTGTCCGGATCGTCGAAGGTCATGGTGCCGAGGACGAGCTCGGAGACCCGCAGGCCGGTCTGGCCGAACAGCCGGTAGCGCATGTCAGGCCCCGATCCTGGCGGTGTGCGTCGTGGTGTGCGTCGTGGTGTGTGCGGTGTGCATGGGTCCCAGCCTCGGGCGGTCGGGACGCGGGAGGGAGGCCCCGCCAGGGCCCCCCTGAGCGGCCACGCCCGTAGACTCGGGCGGATGGGCGACAACGCGCTGGGCCGGTTCCTGCGGGCGCGACGGGAGGCGACGGACCCCGCCAAGGCGGGCCCCTCGACCGGGCCCCGGCGCACCCCGGGGCTGCGCCGGGCCGAGTTGGCGGCGCTCGCGGACATCAGCGTCGAGTACCTCACCCGGCTGGAGCGCGGCCGGGACCGCCGGCCCTCCGGGCAGGTGCTCGGGGCGCTCGCCGACGCGTTGGACCTCTCCCCCGACGAACGGGTGCACCTGCACCGCCTGACCAAGACCGGCGACGGGGCGGTCTGCCCGCAGGCCGGGCTGCCGGAACGGCGCCTTCGTCCCACGGTGCGCGCGCTGCTCGACCGGCTGGAACCCACCCCGGCGTACGTCGTCGCTCCGGACGGCGACGTGCTCGCCGGCACGGCGGGGTTCCGGCTGCTCGCGGGCCCGCTCGGCCTGCTGGACGGGGACGCGCCGAACCTCGTGCGGTTCGCGTTCACCGACCCCCGGGCGCGCGGCGCCTACCCCGACTGGTCGGGGGTCGCGGACGCACGGGCCGCGGCGCTGCGGGCGGCGGCCGACCTCGGCGATCCGTGGGCCGCGGCGCTCGCCGAGGAGCTGCACGTCACGGCGGGCGCGGAGTTCGGCCGCCGCTTCGCCGGCGCGGCGCGGCTGCCCGGGCACGTCGGGGTGGAGCGCTGGGCGCATCCCACGGCGGGGCGGCTGGCCCTGGCGTACGAGAGCCTCGCCCTGCCGGGCGCCGAGGACCACCGGCTCGTCGTGCACCTCCCGGCCGACCAGGACACCGCCGCGGCGCTCGACGGGCTCGGGTCGTTCGGAACGCCCGGGCCCGAGGTCGTCGTTCCGGCGCGGGCGCGGGACTGAGGCCGAGGCCGGTCGGCCCCGTCGGCCCCGTCGGCCCTGTCAGGTGTCGAGGCGGACCAGCATCTTGCCGGTGTTGGCGCCGCGCAGCACGCCGAGGAACGCCGCCGGGGCCTGGTCCAGGCCGTCGAGGACGGTCTCCTCGGTGCGCAGGGTGCCGTCGGCGAGCCAGCGCGCCGCGGCCCTGGCGTACCCCGGGAGGCGGTCCATGTGGTCGGAGACCAGCACGCCGCGCAGCGACAGCCGCCTGGTGACGGCCAGGTAGATGTTGTTGGGGCCAGGCACGGGTTCGGTGGCGTTGTAGCCGCTGATCATGCCGACCAGGGCGGCTCTGCCGTGCACCTTCAGGGCGCCGATGGCGGCCTGGAGGTGGTCGCCGCCGACGTTGTCCACGTAGACGTCGATGCCCTCGGGCGCGAGCGCGGCGAGTTGTTCGGCGACCGACCCGGCCCGGTAGTCGATGGCGGCGTCGAAGCCGAAGTCCTCGACCAGCTTCCTGCCCTTCTCCGGACCGCCGGCCGAGCCGATCACCCGGGCCGCGCCGAACCGGCGGGCGAGCTGCCCGGCGACGCTGCCGACCGCGCCCGCCGCGCCGGAGACGAAGACCACGTCTCCGGCCTTCACGGGGGCGGTCTCGGTGACGGCGAGGTACGCGGTCAGGCCGGTCGAGCCGAGCGCGCCCAGATGGTCCTGCGGGCGGGCGATGCCGGTGTCGACGACGGTGGCCTCGGCGGCGTTCAGCAGGGCGTGGTCGCGCCAGCCGCGGAAGTGGGCCACGGCCGCGCCGACCGGGAGGCCCTCGACGTTCGAGTCGATCACCTCGCCGATCGCGGCGCCCTCCAGGGCCGCGCCGACCTGGAAGGGAGCGATGTACGACGGGGTGTCGTTCATCCGGCCGCGCATGTAGGGGTCCACGGACATCCAGGTGTTGCGGACCAGGACCTGCCGCGCGCCGGGACGCGGCACCTCCGTCTCGACCAGCTCGAAGTTCTCCGTGCCGGGTTCGCCGACCGGGCGGGAGGCGAGCCGGATCTCTCGACTGACGATCGTCTTGTCACTCATCTGCGTTCCTTGGAGGTCGAGCGTGCACGGGTGATGACTCGACTGTGCACTCGACAGTGCAAGGGCCCGCGGGGTCAGATGATTCCCATGCGCCACATCACCCTCATGTCGGACCCGAGGGTCGCCGCCGTCCCCGTCCGGGAGTGCGGCGAACCCCTGGTGGACGTTCGGGACGGCGGTGCGCTGCTGGTCGACGCGCGGAAGCGGGACCCCGACGGCGCCTACGCCCACCTGCGACGCGGCGTGCTCGAACGGCTTCTGGCGGCGCGGGAGCGGCTGCCGGACGGGCTGCGACTGCTGTTCGTGGAGGGGTACCGGCCGCTCACCCTGCAGCGCAGGTACTTCGAGGAGTACGGCGCCCGGCTGCGGGCCGACCATCCGGAGTGGTCCGCCGAGCAGCTTCGCGCGGCCGCCAGCCGTTACGTCTCCCCGCCCGAGATCGCCCCGCACAGCGCGGGAGCCGCCGTCGACCTCACCCTCGCGGACGCCGACGGCCGCGAACTGGACCTCGGCTGCCGGCTCAACGCCGACCCGGAGGAGAGCAGGGGAGCCTGCTACACCGACGCGGTCGACATCGGCGACGACGCCCGCCGGAACCGGGAGATCCTGGGCGCGGCGCTGACCGGCGTGGGGCTGGTCAACTACCCCACCGAATGGTGGCACTGGTCCTTCGGGGACCGCTACTGGGCGCTGGCCGCGGGCGCCGCGGCCGCCCACTACGGGCCGCGCCACCTGGGCTGACCGCGCCGCCGGCCCGGATCACACGGTCGCCAGCACGATGAGGGCGGCGAGCAGGACGTCCAGGACGAGGCACATCTCGGCGAAGGGGCGCGTGACCACCTGGTTGGTGCGGTGGTGGTGCGCGTCCCAGGCGGCGTGGCCGAGGAGGCCGGCCGCCACGAGATACGCCCCCAGGGTGTCGTCGGCGAGCAGCGCGAGGGCCGCGACGCCGCCGAAGGCGGCCATGGCGATCGTCTGCGGCGGCAGGCGGTCGGCCGCCGTGCCGCCGGCCCTGAGGCCGTACGCGAGGAACGGCACGGCCGCGGCGAGCAGCAGCCAGGTGGCGTCGATCCCGCCGAGGACCTCGGCCGCGGAGATGACCACGAACGTGCCGATGAACAGCGGGAACGCGGCCGACTGTCTGCGCAGCGCGGCGGCGCCGAGGTAGATGACGGCAGACGCCGCGAGCGCCGGCGCGAGGGCGGCGCCCTCGGACGGGCCGAGCCCCATGAACACCGCGAGGCCGGCACCGAGCCAGGCGGGCCAGCGGCGCAGCAGGGCGGCGAAACGGGTCGAGGCGGGCGACCGGGTGTGCGAGGTGAGTGTCATGGCGCTCACCCTACATACCCCCTGAGGGTATGTAAATCCCCGGTGCGCCTCGCCGTTGGGAACGGGGCGGGCCGGGGCGCGCTCAGCGCAGCGCGAGCTGGTCGACGCGCTCCGCGCCCAAGCCCGGCGCTGTCCGGACGCCGTCCCGGTGCCCGACGCCGACGCCCGGTGACCGGCGACCGGCGACCGGCGATGTCAGAGGCCACGGTTACCGTTGGTGACGTCCTGGGGTGCCCGGGGCGGGACGGACGAACCGGTGCGGGAGGGTCTCGAGATGGCGGACGCGCGGACACGGCTGACGGAGGTGCTGGCGGACCTCGTGGCCTCGGGGCGGGAGAGCGGGCTGCAGCTCGCCGTGTACCTGGACGGCGAGCTGGTGGTGGACGCCTGCGCGGGTGTGGCGGACGCGCGGACCGGCCGGGCCGTGGACTCCGACACACTGTTCTACCTGTTCTCCTGCGGGAAGGGCGTCACCGCCACCGCCGCGCATCTGCTCGCCGAGCGGGGCGTGCTCGACTACGACGCCCCGATCGCCGCGCACTGGCCGGAGTTCGCGGCCCACGGCAAGGACCGGATCACGCTGCGGCACGCGTTGACGCACTCCGCCGGCATCCCGCGCCTGCCGGCCGGCACCACGCTGGGCGATGTCTGCGACTGGGAGCGCGCCTGCGGGATCGTGGCCGCTCTGGTCCCGGAGTGGGCGCCCGGCAGCCGGACCGAGTACCACGCGGAGACCTACGGCTGGCTGGTCGGCGAGACCATCCGCAGGGCGGACGGGCGGCGGGTCGACCAGGTGGTGCGGGACGAGGTCACCGGTCCGCTGGGCATCGGGGACGACCTCGCCCTGGGGATACCCGACGCCCTGCACCCGCGGATGGCGCACCACACGGCCGACGACCACGGGCCCGACGTCGCCCCGGCCGACCTGGCCGCCCCGCTGGCCGCCGTGCCGGCGGCGGCCCAGGCCAACCATCCGGCGCGCCGCCGGGCCTGCGTCCCCTCGTCCTGCGTCGGCACGGCCCGCGGCCTGGCCCGGATGTACGCCGCGTTGGCCGCCGGCGGCTCGCTCGACGGCGTCCGGATCCTGTCGCCGGACCGGGTCACGCTGGCCACCCGGCCCGCCGTGACCGACGTCGACGCCGGCGGAGCCCCGGTCTCCCGCGCCCTCGGGTACCTGCTGGGCTCCCCCAGCCTGCCGCTGCGTGACCCGGGCGTCTTCGGCCACGACGGGCTGGGCGAGTCCGTCGGCTTCGCGGACCCGGCACGCCGGTTCGCCTTCGCGTTGGCCAGGACGCACCTGACCAACGACTGGTCCCGGACCAGCACCACCCACCTCATAGCCGACCAGACCAGGGCCGCGCTCGGCCTGGCCGCCGAGCCGCGGGCCCGGCGCCGTGGCTGACCGGGAGAAGGAGACGCTCACCCGATTCCTGAGGGCGCAGCGCACGAGCGTTCTCGCGATCGTCGACGGACTCGACCCGGCCGCGCTGGTGACGCCGGCGCTGCCGTCCGGGTGGACGCCGCTCGGGATGATCGAGCATCTCGGGTACTCCGAGCGGCACTGGTTCCAGGAGGTCGTGCTCGGGCGGGCCGAGCCGCTGGCGTGGCCCGACGACGACCACGCGCCATTGACGACGCCGCGACCGCCGGCCGTGGTGTTCGCCTTCTACCGGGAGCAGTGCGAGCGGTCCGATGCCGTCATCGAGGCCACGCCGCTCGCGGCGCCGCCGCGCGGGCGGCATCCAGGCCCCTTCGCGGCGGAGGCCCCCGACCTGCGGGCGATCATCCTGCACATGATCGAGGAGACCGCGCGCCACGCCGGGCATCTCGACGCCGCCCGGGAGTTGCTTGACGGACGGGCCGGGCTGGGGCCCCGTTAGGCCCGGTCCGGCGCGGCCGCGCGGTCGGGGACGGACGGCGGGCGGCGGGAGCACGGGCCGACGTCAGCGGCGGGCGCCGACGGCTTCGCGCTCCTCATCGGGCTCCTCCTCGAGCTCCTCGTCCGCGTACCGCTCCTCCTCGGACTCTTCGTCCTCGGGTTCGTCCTCGGGTTCGTCCTCGGATTCCTCGTACCGGTCCTCCGCGGCCTCCTCCGACTCCGGCTCCTCGTCGTCGTACGGTTCGTCGTCCGGCTCGGGTTCGGACGCCTCGGCGGCGCGTTCCTCCTCCTCGACGGCCTCCTCGTGGCTCAGCACCACCTCGCCGTCGCGGATCTCGCCGCGCCATCCCTCGGCCGGCTCGTCGCGCGTCATGACGAACCTCCGGTAGAGCTTGAGGTCGAGGCGGGCGCGGCGGCCCTGGGCCCGCCAGATGTTGCCGGTCTTCTCGAACAGGCCCTTGGGGAAGTACTCCAGGACGAGCAGGACCCGGGTCAGGTTGTCCGTGACGGCGTGGAAGGTCACCACGCCCTTGACGGTCGCCTTGGCGCCCTCCGTCGTCCAGACGATCCGCTCGTCGGGGATCTGCTCGGTGACCGTCGCCTTCCAGCTGCGGGTGGACTTGGCGACCTTGACCCGCCAGTTGCTTCCGGTGTCGTCGGTCTTCTCGACGCTGACGACGCCCTTGGCGAACGTGCTGAACTCCTGGAACTGCGACCACTGGTCGTACGCCTCGCGCCGCGACACACCGACGTCGATGTCCTCGATGATCGTGACGCTCTTGGCCTTGCCGCCGCCGCTCTTCAGCTTCTTGCCGAAGAAGCCCTTGATCTTGTCCTTGATCGTGTCCATGGCGTGTGTGGTCCCCACCTTCAGGGCTGCTTGCGGGGGCGACTTGCCCTCGGCCAACGCCTGGCCGCCCTGGGCCAGGCCCTTCACCATGCCGCCGGGTCCCTCCGACTGGGCGAGGCGGCGGCCCAGCGCGCCGGCCGCGTGGGTGGCACGGGCCTGGACGTAGGCCCCCAGCTCCTGCTTGAGCCGGTCGACCGCCGGGTCGTCGAGCACGTCCTTCCTGAGCCTGCTCAGCGCCGAGTCAGCCATCGTCGTCTCCCTTGCGGGCGGTCCGCCTGCGGGCGGTGGTGCTCTTGCCCGCGGCCTTGCCGGTCGCTCTGCCGGCCGCCTTCGCGGGTGCCTTCGTCGATGCCTTCCGGGTCGCCTTGCCGGTCGCCTTGCCGGCCGCCTTGCTCGCCGTGGTGCGGGCGCGCGAGGCGGTCGTGGTGGCCGGGCGCCGGGCGGTCCGCTCGCGGCTCGGCCGCGACTCCTCCTCCTGCTCCTCGCGCTCGTCGGGCTCCTCGATCTCGTCCGCCTCGTCGAGCTCGTCCTCGTCCGTGGCGTCGCGGTCCCGGGAGCCGGGACGCAGCGCGGCGGTCCGCTCGCCCAGCCGGTCGGCGAGGCTGCCCACCCGGCCGGTGACCGCGGACGTGGCCGCCGACCTGGCGTTGTCCAGCAGTTCCCGACGCACCTGGTCGCTCACGCCGGCCAGCACGGGCGCCTCGCGGAGGGCCCCCACCAGCCGGCCGGGATCCAGGTGGAGCTTCTTGCCGGCCAGGAACATGCCGAATCCCAGGGCCAGCTTCGCTTTCTTCGTTCGCCCCAGCAGGTATCCGCCTGCCACGGCGAGGCCGATCTTGGCGTTGGCGTTCATGCCTCGCGTTCCTTGTCCTCGGGGTCTGCGGCAACCCCGTGTGCCCCTGTCTCCCGACAAGAAACGCCGCGAACTCCCGTAAGTGACGAGACGGTGGCGGCCCCGTGCCCAACGTGAAGGCCGGCGCACGGGCCGGCCGTCCGGCGCTGGTCCTCACGGTTCGGGGGACGTCGGCGGGATGTTGAGGTTGACGCGGAAGAGGTTGGCCGGGTCGAGGCGGTGTTTGAGGTCGGCGAGGCGGGCGTAGTCGGCGGGGCGGTAGGCGCTGCGGACGTGGTCGGGGGTGGCCTGGTCGATGCCGGCGAAGTTGAGGAAGAGGGCGCCCGCACCCCAGGGGAGCATCGCGTCCACGAGCTTCCGCTGCGCGCGCCGGTCGGACTCGTCGGGGCCGGTGGCGCAGAAGAGCGTGAACGCGGCGTCCCGCGCCCCGACGGCGTTCGGCACCGCTGGCGGCACGGCGTACGCGCCGCCGTGGTGGCGCAGTTCGACGAGGAACGGCGCGTCGGCCTCGGGGCCGGCCAGCGCCAGCAGGGTGTCGACGCCCGCCTGGTCCATGCGGTCGAGCGTCACGCCGGCGTCGAACGCGGCGTACGGCTCGTCGACGGGCTCGTGGTGGATGCTGCCCACCCGCTCGTAGGGCAGTCCGGTGACGGTGTCGAGCAGGCGCGGGCCGACGGCGCGCAGCGGCTCGACGAGTTGGGCGCCGCGCTCCACCGGGCCGCTGTAGGCGATGCGCACGTGGGTGACGAACGCGCCGCGCAGCGGTTCCGGTGCGCTCGGATGGTCCGGGTAGCGCATCAGCAGCACGGAGGAGGACATCTCCTCGGGTGCCTCGACCGCCCACGGGACGTAGGCGCGCAGCGCGGCGGCGCCCGTCGCTCCGCCGAAGTAGAGGCCGCCGCCGAAGAGTCGGGGCACCGGGAACAGGTCGATCTCCATCTCGGTGACCACGCCGAAGTTGCCCTTGCCGCCGCGCAGCGCCCAGAACAGGTCGGGGTCGCTCTCGGCGGTGACCCGGCGCAGCCGGCCGTCGGCCGTCACCACGTCGAGGCGGCGCACATGGTCCGCGGCGTAGCCGAAGCGGCGCCCCAGCAGGCCGACGCCGCCGCCGAGGGTGTAGCCGACGGCGCCGACGTTGGGGCTGGAGCCGTTGAGCGGGGCGAGGTCGTGCGGCGTGGTGCGGGGCAGCACGTCGCCCCAACGCGCCCCGGCCCCGACGACGGCGGTGCGGGCGACGGGGTCGACCCGGACGCCGTCGAGCCGCCGGGTGGTGATCAGGACGTGGCCGTCGGCGGACACGGAGGGGCCGTGGCCCGTGGCCATCACCGCCACGGAACGGCCCGTGTCGCCGGCCAGGGCGACGGCCGCGGCCACGTCCTCCGGGCGGGCGGCGCCGACGACGAGATCCGGGCGCTGCTCCAGCGCGCGGTTCAGCGGCGCGCGCTCCGCGTCGTAGCCGTCCGCGCCGCGCGCGAACACCGGTCCTGAGAAGGAGTCCATGGGTCGCACGCTACGAGCGGGGTGACCGGCCGGTCTTGAAGGAAACGGCCGTCCGCCGCCGTTCGGGGGGCGGTGCGCCGGGACGGCTTGACCTCAAGGGCCCTTGAAGTCCGAGAGTGGTCGCACGGCGGCGCTCGCGCATCGCGCCGCCCTTGCGTGGTCAATCCAGTCAACCCAGTCAACCCAGGGACTCGACATGACAGGTAATCCGTTGCCGATCGCGCTCATCGTGGGCAGCACCAGGGAGGGCCGGTTCGGCCCGACGGTGGCCTCGTGGTTCGCTGAACAGGCCCGGCGGCGCGACGACGTGGACCTCGAGGTCATCGACCTCGCCGACACGCGGGTGCCCGCCGACCTCTCCAGCAGCCCGGGCCCCGAGGCGCGGCGGTCGCTGGCCGCCGTGACGCCGCGGCTGTCGGCGGCCGAGGCGTTCGTCGTGGTCACGCCCGAGTACAACCACAGCTTCCCGGCATCGCTGAAGAGCGCCATCGACTGGCACTACACCCAGTGGCAGGCGAAGCCGGTCGGCTTCGTCTCGTACGGCGGACTGGCCGGCGGGCTGCGCGCCGTCGAGCACCTCCGGCAGGTCTTCGCCGAGCTGCACGCGGTGACCGTCCGCGACACGGTCAGCTTCCACGGCACGGGCCAGCTGTTCGACGCCGAGGGCCGCCCGAAGGATCCAGGACCGTACGAGGCGGCGGCCACGACGCTGCTCGACACCCTCGTCTGGTGGGGTCAGGCCCTCACCACGGCCCGCGCCGCCCGCCCGTACGTCGCCTGATCCGGGCTGGTTGATCCGGGCTGGTGACGGGTCAGTCGGCCGGCAGGCCGAACCACCGCAGCAGGACCGGCCGGGCACCGGGCGGGGCGTCCTCCGGGCCGCGGGCGAAGCGGGCCAGCAGCTCCAGATACGCGTCGTGGAACGCGTCCAGCTCCTCCCGGGTGAGATGGCTGAGGCTCCGCGAACCCCGCATCCAGCCCTCGGACTCCGGCGCCTCGGCGACGAACCGCTTGGCCAGCTCGACGTCCTCCGCCATCCGCAGCCGGTCGAGCGCGCCGGCGACGGCGCGCTCGCTCGCGGTCATCTCGTCGTACGGCGGCTGGCGCACGTCGAGGCCGCGGACGCCGCGCCACCAGCGTTCGCGGCCGGTGGAACGCTCCGGGATGTCCTCGATGAACCCGCCGCGCTCCAGCTGGCGCAGGTGGTAGCTGAGGGTGCCGGTGCTCTCGCCGAGGCTGCCGGCGAGCGTCGTCGAGGTCGCCGGCCCCTCGGCGCCCAGATGGCGCAGGATCCGCAGCCGCAGCGGATGCGCCAGCGCCTTGAGGGCCGCCGGATCGCTGATCGTCCGCCGCCCGCCGCCGTCGGTCCCGGCGCCGCCCGGCGCCTCCTCAGCCATGACGTTCACTCTACCGTGGGATCTCTGCAGAGATTGCTCTGCAGAGGATTCTCTGCAATGCTGGATCTCGGCAGCCATCCGGCTGATTTCGCCTCGCCACTGCTTCACATGGGAGTCCGCATGTCCCGTCTTGATTCGAGCTCCGCCTCATCGACTGCCGCCCGGGGGCGCCGGGCGCGACGGGCCGGCCGCGGTGCGGCGGCGGTGTGCGCGTTCGCCGTGGCCGCGGGCGCCGTGGCGGGCCCCGCGTCCGCCGCCGCGTCGACCCCGGCTCCGCCCGGGTTCAGCTTCGACGCCTGCCCGACCCGGGCCGAGTTGCCCGCGGGCGCCGATCCGGCGGCGTGGCGCTGCGAGGCGATGCTCGCCACCGGGCGGCTGACCCTCGGGCGACTGGACGAGCCGATCGAGGCGCCGATGACGCTCACCTTCGCCGAGGGGACGATCGACGGCGAGTTCGGGCAGGTCTTCGGCGAGCTGACCGCCGAGCCGCTGCGCATCGGGCACACGCCGTGGTCGCTCACCACGCGATACGGGGGCTTCTCGGACTTCGAGTCCAACGACGAGCGGCGCGGCGAGCTGGCCCTGACCTTCGACGTCTCGGGGCTCGGGCTGCCGCCCGGCTGCTCCATAGGCACCGAGGCCGAGCCGATCCGGCTGGTGCTGCGGGAGACCGAACCGACCGCGGTCGTCTCGCCGGATCCGCTGGTCGTCTCGTTCGGCGTGGCGGACGAGCGGTTCGCGGCTCCGCGGACCTCGGGGTGCGGCCCTCTCGGGCGGTTGCTCGACGCGGTGCTCGGGCTGCCGGCCCCGGCGGGGACGAACGCCCTCGACCTGGACGCCGAGGTGGCCCTGCGGTCCTACGACGAGATACCCGACCCGGTCTCCTGACCCGTCAGGCCGGGCTGGCCGGGTGGGAGGTCTGCTGGATCTCGAACGAGGTACCGCCGGCCGGGACGCCGCAGCCGCGCCAGCTGAAGGGGACGCCCCGGGCGGTGACGGGGTCGGGGGTGTCCATCAGCTGGAAGTGGAGGTGGGACTCCGAGGAGTTGCCCGAGTTGCCGCAGTCGCCCAGCCGCTGGCCGGCGCGCACCCGGTCGCCGGGACGCACCGTCAGGGAGCCGCGCCGGACGTGCGCGTAGAGGGCGTAGGTGCCGTCGCCGAGGTCGAGCACGACGTGGTTGCCGATGACCATGGTCGCCCCCGCGATGTCCCGGAGGAGTCCCTCGACGAGCAGGTAGGCCAGCGCGGGGTAGGAGTTGCGACTCAGGTGGTCGCGACGCCAGTCCGACGCGCGCACCACGGTGCCGTCGGCGACGGCCAGCAGCGGCGCGCCGAACGCCGGGAAGTCGTGGTTGCGCCGCGCCACCGGCCACCAGCCGAAGGCGGGCCGGGCACCCTCGGTCGGCTCCGCCGCGACGTCGATGGCGTAGGTCTGGCCGTAGCCGTGGGTGCCGTGGCTCGGCACCCGGTCGGCCGGGCTGTTCAGCGCCGACCACCGCCCGGTGACGGGCGGCTCCACCTCCACCGGCGGACCCGGCTCCCCGGCCGGCCGGGCCAGCAGCTGAGAGGCGCCCTTCAAGCCGACGGCCAGGATCAGCGGGACGAAGCCCCACCAGATCGAGATGCCGTACAGGAAGCTGGGCACGAGTTGCACGAAGAACGCCGCCCAGCAGCAGTGGCCGAGCACGGCCAGGGCCTTCATCGTCGCCTGCCGCGTGCCGCGCATGGGTGCCTCCGTGCTCTCGCGATTCCCGCGTTTCCTGCGTGCTCCGGCCATGGCCGGGGGTGGGCCGGGTGTTCCGTCGTCGTGCGGCGCGTCGAGGGCGCGCGTCATGGCTTGGCCGCCGCCAGCACCACCAGCAGCGGGACCACCCGCTCCGGCCGGACCTCGTACCGGCCGCGGCTGGTGGTGTGCAGCCAGCCCGTGCCGGTCAGCTGCCGCAGGTGGTGGTAGATCTGACCCGTCGTGCCGAGGCCCTCCAGCGCCGCCAGCTCCGCGACGGCGCGCCGGCCGCCGAGGATCTCCCGGAGCAGGCGGGCCCGCACCGGGTGGCCGAGTGCCGCGAGCGACTCGGCGGCGTCCGACCAGTCGGCGTCGAGCAGGACGCCCACATCGTGACCGAGCTGCCATTCGAAGCGCTCGTCGGTCGGCAGCCGCACCGAGCCCACGTACAGCACCTGGCCGGCGCCGGCCTTCTCCCCGGCCTCCCCGGTCTCCCCGGCTTCTCCGGCCTCGTTGGCCAGCCGGGCGTTCAGCCCTTCCAGCGCCCACAGGGTGTCCCGCCCCAGGACCGGTTCGCCCCGCCGCGCAGACCCGTCGCCCGCCAGCGCCGCGACCCGGCGTTCCAGCTCCGCGACGCGCTCCTCCAGACTCATGGCCGCGATAATACGTAATTACGTAAGAACGTGCAAGCTACGGACCGAGGCTCGCCTCTATTCCGTCCAGGATCGTCTCCAGGCCGAGCAGGAACTGGCCCTCGAAATCGTCGATGTCGAGCTGCGCCTGCGCCGTGAGCGTCGGGTACAGCTCGGCCCGTTCGGCGACGTACTCCATGGCCTGGCGGCGCAGTTCGGACTCGTCCGCCGGGTCCCGCAGCCAGGCGCGCCAGGCGTTCTCGGCCGCCGCGTACCCCTGCGCGTAGTAGACCAGCGTGCCGACCGCGGCTATCAGCCGCGGCCCGCGCAGGCCGGCGCGGGTCAGCGTGCCGTAGAACAGCTCGGAGCGCGCGAGGGCGTTCGGGCCCAGCACCGGGCGGGTGGCGACCAGGCCGGGCAGCCACGGATGGTGCCTCATGACCTCCCGGCTCTGGGTCAGTTGCCAGGCCAGCACCTCACGCCACGGGCCCTCGGGGCCCCCGTCGATCCGGACCTCGCCCATGACGTGGTCCACGGTGAGGTCGAGCAGGTCCTCCCGGCTGCCCACGTACTCGTACAGCGACATCACGCCGGAGCCGAGCCGGGCGGCGAGCCGGCGCATCGAGAAGCCCGACTCCCCTTCCGCGTCGAGCAGTTCCACGGCGGCCGCGACGATGCGCTCCCGGGACAGCCGCGGCCGACGGGGGCGCTCGGACGGTTCGAACCAGACCGCGTGAGGTCGTTTCGGGGGCCGGGGCATCGCGGGCTCCTTCGTCCGTACGGCGTACGGAAAACCGTACAGCTAGCGTCGAGACGACGGGAAGACCGCGCACGGAGGAGGAGCGGATCGTGGACGCCGAGGCATGGATACGCGAGTACGCGCTGCTGGCGCTGCGGGTGAACCGGCAGGTGGTGGCGGACGCCGGCGGCACGGTGCTGATCTACCGCGGCCCGGACGCGTGGCGCGCCGGCGTCGAGGACGAGGAGCCGGTGCCGCCGGGCCGGCTGGCCGAGGACGCCGAGGCGCTGCTCGACCGGCCGCCGTTCCCGCCGGAACGCGCCCGCTATCTCGCGGCGCAGGTGCGGGCGTTGCGGGCGGTGGCCGGCCGGCTGGCCGGTGACGAACGGCCGTTGACCGAGTACGCCCACGACTGTCTGGGCGTGCCGGCGGACCCCGTGCCCGAGGAGGTGTTCGAGGAGGCGCACGCCCGGCTGGACCGCGCGCTGCCGCCCGGCGCCGGCACGTTGGCGGAGCGGTTGCACGCCTGGCAGGCCGCCCACACGCTGCGGGCGACCGGGGTACCTCCCGGGCCCCCGAGGGCCTGGGGGAAGGCGGGCGACGTTCCCGGCCTGCTGGACCTGGCCGTGGCCGAGTGCCGCCGCCGCACCTCGGAACTCGTCGCGCTGCCGGACGGCGACCAGGTGGACTGCCAGATCGTGTCGGTGGCGCATTTCCGAGCGGCCGGGCACTACGCGGGCGGCGTCCGCTCGACGCTCTTCGTGAACGGCGACCTGCCGTTCAACCTCGCGGACCTGCTGTACGTCGTCTCCCACGAGGTGTACCCGGGGCATATCGCCGAGTCGCTGCTGAAGGAGGTCGAGTTGGTCGAACGGCGGGGCAGGATCGACCAGCGGGTGCGCTTCATGCTGGCGCCGTCGTTCGTGATCAGCGAGGGCCTCGGCCTGCACGCCGAGGAGATCGCCTTCCCCGGCGACGCGGCGCAGGCATGGCTGGCCGACCACGTGCTGCGCCCCCGGGGCATCGGCCCGGACGGCAGCGACCTCGCGGCGATCCACCGGACGCAGAACGCCCTCTTCGGCGCCTGGGCGAACGCGTCGCTACTCGCCGCCGAGGGGCGCGACGACGCGGAGGTCGCCGCGTACCTGACCCGTTGGGCGCTGCTGTCCGAGGCCGAGACGGCGACCGCGCTCGGCTCGTTGCGGGCCTCCGGAATGGCCCTCTACGTGCTGGGCTACTTCCACGGCTGGCGGCTGCTCGACGCCTGGCTCGACGCCCCCGACCGGGCGGACCGGGTGCGCCGGCTCCTCACCGAGCAACTGCTGCCGGAGGACGTGACGCTGCCGGGCCAGCGGTCCGGCTAGGTCCTGTCCGGCTAGCCGTCCGCGGGCGGCAGCGCGTCGACGATGCGCTGCCGCAGGCGGGCCTTGGGCATCGCGCCGACCAGCGAGGCCACCGGCTCGCCCGCGCGGAACAGCATCAGGGTGGGCAGCGAGAGCACCGCGAGGGAGCTGGTCGTCTCCGGGTTGTGGTCCGCGTCCAGGCTGACGATCGACAGCTCGTCGCCCAGCTCCTCCTGGAGCGCCACCAGGACGGGCTCCATCATGCGGCACCAGCCGCACCATTCGGCGGTGAACTTGACCAGCACGGGCCGGTCGGCGGCCAGCACCTCGGCGGCGAAGGTGGCGTCGGTGACCTCGGGCAGGGTGGCGGTGGTGGACGGCATGGCAACTGTCTCCTGTCGTTCCTGAGACGGGACGAGGGTCGGTCAGGGGAGCCGGTGGCCCGGCTGGTGGCGGGACGGGAGCGGGGACGCCAGCTCGCAACGCGGTTCGGGCGCGGGCCCGGGCGTCGCGGCTGTCGAGGGCGTCACCGAGGACTCGGCGCGGAACAGCTGCGCGCTGATCTCGTCCCTGACCGCCTGGAGCCGCGCGATGCAGCTCTCCAGCTCCGCCAGCTTGCGGCGGTAGACCTCCAGCGACGCCGGGCAGGTGTCCCCCGTGGGGTGCCCGGCGCGCAGGCACTCCACGAACGGCCGGGTCTCCTCCAGACCGAAGCCGTAGTCCTGGAGGGCCCGGATCTGCTCCAGCAGCTGCAGGTCGTCCTCGCCGTAGGTGCGGTGGCCCCGGGGATCCCGCCGCGCGTCGAGCAGGCCCCGGGACTCGTAGTAGCGCAGCGTGCGCGTGGTGGTCCCGGCCCGCTCCGCCAGCTCGCCGATCCGCATCGCGTCCTCCTCGGTCTCGGGTGCTCTCGGGTAGGCACACCCCCTGGCAGCAAGGGCCACGTCGGCGACGGTATTCCTTGACGTCGGCGTCAGGTCCAGCGCGCGGCGTGGCTTGCGTTCGAGCGCGCTCCAGTTCGTAGCCTGCGGGCCATGAGCACTCCACAGCGCCCGATCGGATCGGGCTTCGGATTCGACAGCACCGCGGCCGACGTGCTGGACGGCATCGACCTCTCGGGCCGGCTCGCCCTCGTCACCGGCGGTTACTCGGGCATCGGCCTGGAGACGACGCGCGCGCTGGCCGCCGCCGGCGCCCATGTCGTCGTCCCCGCCCGGCGGCGCGCCACGGCGGAGGAGGCGCTCGCGGGGCTCGACGGGGTGGAGACCGACGAGCTGGACCTCGCCGACCTGGCGAGCGTCCGCGACTTCGCCGAGCGCTTCCTCGACACCGGCCGCCGCATCGACCTGATGATCAACAGCGCGGGCATCATGGCCTGCCCGGAGACCCGGGTGGGGCCGGGTTGGGAGGCGCAGTTCGCCACCAACCACCTCGGCCACTTCGCGCTGGTCAACCGGCTCTGGCCGGCCCTCGCGGAGGGCGGGGGGCGCGTGGTGTCGGTCTCCTCGCGCGGCCATCTGCGGTCCGGCATCCGGTGGGACGACGTGATGTTCGAGCACGGCTACGACAAGTGGGAGGCCTACGGGCAGGCCAAGACGGCCAACGTGCTGTTCGCCGTCCGGCTCGACGAGCTTGCGATGGGGGCACCTCCCAGGCCCTCCCAGGGCCTGCGGGAGGGGCGGGACGCCGGCGTCCGGACCTTCGCGCTGCACCCCGGCGGCATCATCACCCCGCTGCAGCGGCACGTACCCCGGGAGGAGCAGATCGCCAACGGCTGGATCGACGAGGACGGCAACCCCTCGACCGCCTTCCCGTTCAAGACGCCGGAACAGGGCGCCGCCACCCAGGTCTGGGCCGCCACCTCGCCCCGGCTGGCCGGTCTGGGCGGCGTCTACTGCGAGGACTGCGACATCGCCGAACCCGCCGGGGAGGACCCGGAGAAGGGGGCCTACGGGGTGGCCGACCACGCCCTCGACCCCGAACAGGCCGCGCGGCTGTGGACGCTGTCCGCCGAGCTCACCGGCGTCGACGCGTTCGCCTAGCCGGCGCTGTCCGAGGCGGGCGCGCCGGCGCGGAGTAGGCGGGGCGGCACCGGCTACTCCCGGCGGAGCAGCCGAGGTACCGCCGGCCGTGCGACGACCCGGGAGGGGGTCCGGCGGGAGGGTCGGTAGCGAGGGAGAGACCCACCGCTACCGAGGAGCTGAAACCCCGTGAACACTCTTCTGACAGGTCGAACCGGCGCCGGGAACGCACCGCGCCGCGCGGCGGGCGCCGGCACCGCGGTCGCGGCGCGCGTCGTCGACGCGGTCAAGGTCTACGGCGCGGGCGGCACCGAGGTGCGCGCCCTCGACGGCGTGACCGTCGACTTCACCGCCGGCCGCTTCACCGCGATCATGGGGCCGTCCGGCTCCGGCAAGTCGACGCTGATGCACTGCGCGGCCGGCCTCGACACGCTCACCTCCGGCGCCGCGTTCATCGGCGACGCCGAGCTGAGCGGCCTCGACGACCGGCGGCTCACCCTGCTCCGCCGGGACCGCGTCGGCTTCGTCTTCCAGGCGTTCAACCTGCTGCCGACGCTGACCGTCGCGGAGAACATCACCCTCCCGATGGACCTGGCGGGCGTGCCGGGCGACGCCGAGTGGATCGACGCGCTGGTCGACGTCGTCGGCCTGCGCGACCGGCTGCACCACCGCCCGAGCGAGCTGTCCGGCGGCCAGCAGCAGCGGGTGGCGGTGGCCAGGGCCTTCGCGGGCCACCCGGAGGTGGTCTTCGCCGACGAGCCGACCGGCAACCTCGACTCGCGCTCCGGCGCCGAGGTGCTGCGGCTGCTGGGCCGCACGGTGCGGGAGATGGACCGCACCGTGGTGATGGTCACGCACGATCCGGTGGCCGCCGCGCACGCCGACGAGGTGGTCTTCCTCGCCGACGGACGGCTGGTCGACCGGATGCCGTCGCCGACCACGGACCGGGTGCTGGAGCGCATGCAGCGGCTGGCCGAGGAGACCGAGGGTGCCGCCGGCGCGCGGGACGCGGAGGCCCGGTCATGAGCGGCACCCGCGCCAGCCTGCGCGTCAGCCTCGCCTCGCTCCGCGCCCACAAGCGGCGCTTCGTGGGCACCTTCGTCGCGGTCTTCCTGGGCGTCGCCTTCCTCGGCGGCACCCTGGTGATGGGCGACACCCTGCGCACCGCGTTCGACTCCATGTTCGGCAACGCGACCAGCGGCACCGACGCCGTGGTCCGCAGCGCCGACGAGATCACCGTCGGGGACGAGGGCGACACCCGCCGGCCGCTGGACACCGGTCTGCTGGCCGAGATCCGCGAACTGCCGGGCGTCGCCGCCGCGGTGCCGAACATCGAGGGCTCCGGCCGCCTGATCGGCGCCGACGGCGAGCCGATCGGCGGCGGCGGACCGCCCATGATGGCCGGCAACTGGGTCGACGATCCGGAGCTCAACGCCTACGAGCTGGTCGAGGGCCGGGCCCCCGAACACCCGGGCGAGGCCGTGGTCAACCGCGGCGCGCTGGAGGACGGCGGCCTGGCCGTCGGCGACACCACCACCCTGCTCACCCCCGACCCGCTGCGGATCACGATCGTCGGCGTCTCGGCGTTCGGCGGCGAGGACGGCATGGGCGAGACCACGTTCACCGGGCTGACCCAGGCCGACGCCGAGCGCTACCTGACGGCCGAGCCCGGCCAGGCGGAACGGATCCAGGTGCGGGCCGAGTCCGGCACCAGCCAGGGCGAGCTGGTCGCCGCGCTCGACGCGGCGCTGCCGAACGGGGTGGAGGCGCTCACCGGTGAGGAGTACACCGAGGAGAACATCGACATGGTCGCCGGTCGCTTCCTGACCGGCTTCACCATGGGCCTGACCGGCTTCGCGGGCGTCGCGCTGCTGGTGGCCACGTTCAGCATCTTCAACACGTTCGCCATCGTCGTCGCGCAGCGCACCCGGGAGAACGCGCTGCTGCGCGCGCTCGGCGCCACCCGCCGGCAGGTGCTCGGGCAGACGCTGGTGGAGGCGTTCGTCGTCGGCACCGTCGCCGCGCTCGCCGGGCTGGCCGGCGGCGTCGCCATCGCCGCCGGGCTGCAACGGCTGTTCACGGCGGCCGGCTTCCCGTTCCCGGACGGCGATCTGGTGGTCACGGCGACATCGCTGGCGCTGCCGTTCGGCATCGGCCTGCTCGTCTGCCTCGGCTCCGCGGTGCTGCCCGCCGTCCGGGCCGGCCGCACGGCGCCGCTGGCCGCGCTGCGCGAGACGGCGGTGGACCACGCCGGCACCTCCCGGGTCCGCGCCGCGATCGGTGGCGGACTGGCCGCGGCCGGCGTCGGCCTCACCGCGTACGGCGCCTCCTCCGGGCCCTCGATGCTGCTCACCGCCACCGGCGCGCTGGTGACCCTGAGCGCCTTCGTGGCGCTCGGCCCGGTCGCCTCCCGCTCCGCGGTGCGGGCGCTCGGCGCGGCGCCACGCCGGGTGCGCGGCGTCACCGCGGGCCTGGCCCAGCGCAACGCGCTGCGCAGCCCGAAGCGCACCGCCGCCACGGCGACCGCGCTGATGATCGGGGTTGCCGTGGTGTCCCTCTTCACGGTCTTCGGCGCCTCGCTGAAGACGTCGATGGACGAGACCGTGTCCCGCGCCTTCGCCGGCGACGTGGCGGTCCGCGCTCCCGGCTTCGGCCCGGACAACGGCGCGCTCAGCCCCGGCCTGGCCCCGGCCATCGCGGGACTGCCCGAGGTGGACACCGCGCTCGGCCTGGGCACCGGCGTCGCCGAGGTCGGCGGCGACGGCCAGCGGCTGACCGTCACCGACCCGGCGCTGCTGGGCCGGGTGCTGGACCTGGGCACGGTGGACGGCCGGCTCGGCGCGCTCGGCTCGGAGGGACTGGCCGTCTCCGCCGACGAGGCCGAGGAGCACGGCTGGGCGGTCGGCGACCGGGCCCGGCTCTCCTTCGCCGACGGCGACCGGCAGGACTTCACGGTGCTGGCGGTGTACGAGGAGGACGACATCGCCGGGGACTACGTGCTGACCCGCGAGGCGTGGGCGCCGCACGCGCTCCAGGACTCCGACGCCATGGTCGCCGTCACCTTCGCGGACGGGGTGAACGAGGCGGCGGGCCGGGCGGCGGTCGAGCGGGCGGCCGAGCCGTTCGGCGGCCCCGAGGTGCAGACCCGCGACGAGTTCGCGGAGTCCTCGGCGGCGGGCGTGGACATGATGCTGACGCTGGTCTACGCGCTGCTGGGCCTGGCCGTGCTGATCGCGCTGCTGGGCATCGCCAACACCCTGACGCTGGCGGTGCACGAGCGCACCCGGGAGCTGGGCCTGCTGCGCGCGGTCGGCCAGACCCGCGGGCAGCTGCGGGCCATGGTGCGCTGGGAGTCCCTGCTGGTCGCCGCGTTCGGCACGGCCGGCGGGCTGGGCCTCGGGGCGTTCCTCGGCTGGGCCATGGTGCGGGCCACGGACTCCTCGGGCACCGGGGCGTTCACCGTGCCGCCGACCCAGCTCGCGGTGGTGGCCCTGGTCGGCGTCACGGCCGGCGTGCTGGCCGGCTGGCGCCCGGCCCGGCGGGCGGCCCGGCTCGACGTGCTGCGCGCCATCGCCACCGAATGAGGAGGCGGCGACCGGCAGCGGCCGGCGGGGCGCGGACGTCCGACGTCCGCGCCCCGCCGCGCGTGGTACCTGAGATGTACTCCGGTAGATCGGCGCGGAAGGGGACGACGGCACCCAGGACTTCCGCCTACGGTGCTGCTCGTGAGCGACAGCGATACCTTGCAGCGTCCGAGCCTGCGGGGGGAACTGCGTGCCGCCCGGGCGGTCCTCCTGGGGTTCCGGAGGTTCCTCCTGGGGTTGTGGCACGACCTGGGCGCGGGCGCCGTCCAGGTGCGGCCGGTGCCCCGACTCGCGGCCACCGCACCAGTGGTGCAGCGGCTGCCGGACCGGCTGCGGCCGTACGCGCCGTGGCTGCCGCACCTCGCGGTGGCGGCGGTCGCGCTCGTGCTGGCGGTGGTCGCGGCCAGCGGCTACGGCACCTACAGCGGCCTGGGCTACTCGTACCACGACACCACGGTCCCGGCGTCGCACGCCCTGGTGGTCGGCGTCCCCCTGCTCGTGGTGCTCTACCTGCCGGTGGGCGGCTGGTGGCTGTCGCTGGCCGGCTGCGCCGGGATGGCCCAGACCGACGCCTTCGACACCTGGCCCTGGACCCAGGCGGGCTTCGCCTCCCACCTGCTGGTCATGACGCTGGCGGCGAACCGCGTCCGCCCCCGGGTCGCCGCCGAGATGTGGGTGCTCACGTCGGCCGTGGGGCTGTACTACGACTGGCAGGAGAACGGCACCACCGACGCGCCGCACATGATCATCTCCTCCTTCGTCGCGATGCTCACCGTGGTGCTGGTGCGGGCGAACCGGGAGTCGCGGCAGGAGGTGGTCAAGCAGACCGCGGTCACCGCGAAGGAACGCTCCCAGCGCACGCTGCTGGAGGAACGCACCACCATCGCCCGCGAACTCCACGACGTGGTCGCCCACCACATGTCCGTCGTGGCCATCCAGGCCGAGGCAGCCCCCTACCGCGTCACCGACCCCGACCCCGAACTGGTGCGCTCCTTCGCCACCATCCGCGAGAACGCCCTGCTCGCCCTCACCGAACTCCGCCGCGTCCTGGGCGTCGTCCGGGCCGCCGACTACGAGGCACCCGACGCACCACAGCCCACCCTCGCCGCCCTCGACGGACTCCTCGACAACGTCCGCGACGCCGGACTCAACGTCGAGAAGATCGTCACCGGCGCCGTCCGCGAACTCCCCCAGGGCATCGAACTCTCCGCCTACCGCATCGTCCAGGAAGCCCTCTCCAACGTGCTCCGCCACGCCCCGGGAGCCGACACCCGCGTCGAGATCTCCTACGTCCTCGGCGGCCTCGGCCTCCGCATCGTCAACGGCCCGGCCCGGCAGGAGATACTGCCCTCGCCCGGTTCGGGCAACGGTCTCACCGGCATGCGCGAACGCGTCACCATGCTCGACGGCCACATCACCACCCAACCCACCGACGACGGCGGCTACGAAACCACCGTCTTCCTCCCCACGCCCCACCCCACGCCCGAACGAGCCCCCGAAGAGGCCGCGGGCATCGAGGAGCCGGCATGACCATCAGGGTGCTCATCGTCGACGACCAGGTCATGGTCCGCGAGGGCTTCTCCGTGCTGCTGAACGCCCAGCCCGACATCGAGGTCGCCGGCGAGGCGGTCAACGGCCGCGAGGCGATCGCCCAGACCGCCGCGCTCCGCCCCGACGTGGTGCTGATGGACGTCCGGATGCCGGTGCTGAACGGCATCGAGGCCACCCGGGAGATCGTCGGCGCCGAGGGCAGCCCGGACACGAAGGTGCTGGTGCTGACCACCTTCGACCTGGACGAGTACGTGTACCAGGCGCTCCGCGCCGGCGCCTCCGGCTTCCTGCTGAAGGACGCCTCCGCCCGCCAGCTCGCGGAGGGCGTGCGGGTGGTGGCCGCCGGCGACGCGCTGCTCGCCCCGACCGTGACCCGGCGGCTCATCGTGGAGTTCGCGCGGCACGGCGGCACCGCCCCGCGCCCGCCCGCGCAGGCCCGGATCGGTGAGCTGACGGAACGCGAGACCGAGGTGCTGGCGCTCATCGCCCAGGGCCTGTCCAACGCGGAGATCGCCCAGCACCTGACGCTCGCCGAGTCCACGATCAAGACCCACGTCAGCCGGATCCTGGTGAAGCTGAACCTCCGGGACCGCACCCAGGCGGCGATCTTCGCCTACGAGGCGCGGCTGGTCACCCCGGCCTGAGCAGTACCTGAGTAGTACCTGAGGCGGACCTCGCGTGATCCGCTCCACAGGGGACGACGGGGCGGCCGGACAGCACCTACCGTGCTGTGCGTGACCACGACAGGCGAGACCCCACCACAGGTGACGAGCGAGACCCCACGCCGCGGCGATGACGTGCGGAACGAGCTCCGCATCGCCCGGGCCGGCCTCGGCACGCTGTGGCAGGACATGTTCGCCCGCGCCTTCGCGTTCCGGCCGCTCCCTCCGCTGACCAACCCGCCGGCGTGGCTGAAGGATCCCTTCCCCGCGCGGCTGCGGCCGTACCTTGCCTGGCTGCCGCACGCCGCCGTGGTGCTGGCCGCGCTCGTCCTGATGCAGCTCACCGGCTGGCGTTACCGCCCCTACTACGCCCAGGAGGGCGAGGCGGCGATCAGCGCGCTGTGGGTGGGGGTGCCGCTGATCCTGGTGCTCTTCCGGCCGATGGTCGCCTGGTGGCTGTCCCTCGCGGGCAGCGTCTACCTGGCCCTCTGGGGGCTCACCGAGGCCTTCCCCTGGACCCCGGGCGGGCTGATCTCGCACCTGCTGGTGATGGCGTTGGTCGCCCTCCGGGAGCGGCCCCGGGTGGCCGTCGAGATGTGGCTGTTCACGACGGCCGTCGGCGTCTTCTTCGACGCGTCCGAGGGACGGCCCAGCAACGCTCCGGTCATCATCATCGCCTCCGCGGTGGTGCTCCTGGGCGCGGTGCTGACGCGCGGCTGGTGGGAGTCGCGGCAGGAGGTGGTCAAGCAGACGGCGGTCACCGTGCGGGAACGCTCCCAGCGCACGCTGCTGGAGGAACGCACCACCATCGCCCGCGAACTCCACGACGTGGTCGCCCACCACATGTCCGTCGTGGCCATCCAGGCCGAGGCAGCCCCCTACCGCGTCACCGACCCCGACCCCGAACTGGTGCGCTCCTTCGCCACCATCCGCGAGAACGCCCTGCTCGCCCTCACCGAACTCCGCCGCGTCCTGGGCGTCGTCCGGGCCGCCGACTACGAGGCACCCGACGCACCACAGCCCACCCTCGCCGCCCTCGACGGACTCCTCGACAACGTCCGCGACGCCGGACTCAACGTCGAGAAGATCGTCACCGGCGCCGTCCGCGAACTCCCCCAGGGCATCGAACTCTCCGCCTACCGCATCGTCCAGGAAGCCCTCTCCAACGTGCTCCGCCACGCCCCGGGAGCCGACACCCGCGTCGAGATCTCCTACGTCCTCGGCGGCCTCGGCCTCCGCATCGTCAACGGCCCACCCCGCGACGACGTCCCGCCTTCGCCCGGATCGGGCAACGGCCTCACCGGCATGCGCGAACGCGTCACCATGCTCGACGGCCACATCAGCACCCAACCCACCGACGACGGCGGCTACGAAACCACCGTCTTCCTGCCCGTACCCGCGGCGGATCCGCAGGACGTCTGACCCTCCCGCCAGCACACAGAGGCCCGATCACAGCCACCTACATACCGCGTAGTTACCCAGTAATCATCACCTACCCGGGGGCCCCGCCATGACGCACACGCCGGTGCGGCGCCAGCCGCCGTCACCGACGAAACGACGCGACGACCGCGCCCCGACATGGGACAACCTGCGGTTCGTCGCCGGCACCCTGGTGCTGCTCATGCACGCCGTCGACCCGGTCATCGCGGAACGCGACGGGCTGCGCTGGCTGCACATCGCCACCTGGGCGCTGCGGGTGCCGCTGTTCGCCATCCTCGCCGGATACTTCAGCGGCGCCGCCCCGCTCACCCGGCGCCGCGGCGGGCTGCTCGTCGAGTCCCTGGTCGTGCCGTACGTGGCCCTGCAGGCGCTGAGCGCCGTCCAGATCTGGGCCATGTCGGGCCGCGGGTGGCCGGAGGAGGTGGAGGCGCGCACCTGGACCATGTGGTTCCTGGTGTCCCTCGTGGTCTGGCGGCTCGCCCTGCCGTACCTGGCCCGGCTGCGCCACCCGCTCCGCGTCTCGGTGGTGGCGGCCGTGCTCGCCGGCTACGTTCCGCTGACCGAGATCGGGCTCTTCGAGTTCTCCCGGAACCTCTGCTTCCTGCCGTTCTTCCTCCTCGGCTGGCGGCTGCGCCAGGGCGGGCTCGACGAGCTGCGGGCGCGGCTGAGCCGGCGCGCCGCCTGGGCGGTGCTGGCGGTGATGTTCGCCGCCGCCTGGCCGCTCACCCGCCTCCTGGACGTCGAATGGCTGAAGATGCGCGCCCCGTACGCCCAGGCCGCGGGCGAGCAGCTCGCCGCCTCCCACGCGTGGGCGGTCCGCGGCGCCGTCCTGCTCGGCGGGATGCTGGTGGCGCTCAGCGTCGTCCGGCTCGTGCCGGGCCGCCGCCTGCCGTTCGTCACCTACCTCGGCTCGGGCGGCCTCTACATCTACCTGCTGCACCCGCTGGTGCTCCGCCCGCTGACCGCCGCGGGCGTGCCCGCCCGGCTCGACTCCTGGCCGGAACAGGCCGGGCTGGTGGCCGCCGCCGTGCTGGTCTCCGCCGCGCTCGCCTCCCCGCCCGTGCGGCGTCTGACGCGCGGCGTCGTCCAGCCCCGGCTGCCGCGCGAACGCCTGCCGGCGGGGACGGGGCGCGGTGTCCGCCGGCGGGAGCCGATCGCGCGGGTGCGGCGTCAGACCCTCCTGAGAGGCTTCCGCCTCGACCGCACCAGCATCCCCAGGAAGGACTGAACCATGAGGAAGAGGACGTTACGGCGCAGGGCGCTGCTCGTGACCGGGCTCGCGGCGGCCACGCTCGCGCTGTCGACGACCGGCGCGACTGCGGCCACCGCGCCAGCGGCGGCCGACCGGCCGGCGGACTTCTACGAGCAGCGGGCGCTGGAGTTCCAGAAGTACGTTGCCGAGGTCTTCCCGGCGGTGGTGCCGGAGGCCAACGCCGTCGACGTCACCCTCCCGGCGGACGACCTCGGGGACTACTGGGACGACATGGGCTACCTCGCCCACTGGGTCTTCTTCGAGGACGCCGTCGGCCAGACCGGGATCGCCCTCCAGTACGACGAGCCGGGCCACTTCGGCATGACCCCGGAGGAGATCTGCGCGGACGAGCAGCTGTCGTGTGAGATCGAGGAGCAGCCCGACGGCACCATCCTCGTCACCAGCGTCGATGAGGTGGCCGAGAAGCACCACATCCTCACCATCCGCCACTTCCGGGCCGACGGGTCCGTCACGTGGGGGTCCGGATACACCTACGACCCGCACTTCGACGGCGACGAGGGCCCGATCCGGGACGACTTCTCCGTCACCGAGGAGCAGCTCACCGAGCTGGTCACCGACCCCGAGCTGACCCTCTGACCAAGGTCACCCGCCCGCGTCCGCGTGGCCCAGGCTCCGGCCCGGCGCCACGCGGTCGCGGACCAGCCGCTTGACGGCGGTCGGCTCGGGGAAGCCCTGCTCGCTCCGGTCCCACACCACCTCGTCGTCCACCGACACCCGGAACACGCCCCCGGTGCCCGGCACCAGCGCGACCTCGGCGAGCTCCGCCTCGAACGTGCCCAGCAGCTCCTGCGCCAGCCACCCGGCCCGCGGCAGCCACCGGCACCGCGTGCAGTACTCGATGCTGACCCGATGCGCCATGTCGTTCCTTCCGTCCTTCCGTCGGCCGTCAGGCTCCGGGTCTATCCTCGCCGGATGGCGACTGCGGTGCGGCGGGTGCGGGCGTTCGTCCCGGAGCGGGCGCCGGTGGGGGCCGTGCTCGTGTGGGACGGCGCGCTGGTGCTGACGCACTACGGGACGCACGGCACCGTTGCTCATCCGGTCGGGTGGCGTCCGGGCTCCGCGACGGAGGCGGCGCGGGCGCGCGACGCCTTCGCGGCCCGCGGGGAGCCGGCCGAATGGCGGGTGTACGGGGACGATCCGGCGGAGCTGCGCGAGGCGGTGCGGGAGGCCGGGTTCGTCGCCGGGCCCGAGCGGACGGTGCTCGTCGCGGACCCCGCCGAGCTGCCGGCCGCCGCCGGGGCGGTGCGCGCGGCGTACGGGCGGGACGACCTGGCCCGGGTCGCGGAGCTGGCCGGCGCCGCGGGCGAACAGCGGACGCCGTTCGCCGAGTTCCTCGCGGACGGGTCCGCCGCGCGGCCGGACGCCCGGGTCCTCGTGCTGGTGGAGGAGGGGCGGATCACGGCCGCCGGCTGGGCGGAGAAGCCGCCGGGCACGGAGGTCGCGGTGCTCTGCGGCCTGACCGCACCGCGCCCCGAACTGGTCGCGGCCTGGGCCGGCTGGGCGGCGGACCGGCGCCGCGGCGGCGCCGCGCGGCACGTTCTGGCGGAGGCGACCGGCCCGCTCCGCGCCTTCCTGGAACGCCACGGCCTCCGCCCGGCCGGCACCGTCACCCCCTACCGCTGGGACCCGCCCGGCGGCCCCGCCGCCGCCGAACGCCCGGTGCGGCAGCTGTTCGACGATCCGGAGCACGACGCGCTGTGGGACGCCTGGCGGGAACGCTTCGCCTTCCGCCCCAGCACCGTCGCCTTCCCCGGTATCGCCGAACCGCCCGACTCGGCCACCTGGCGCCTGTGTAGCGATCACCGGGACGCCGTCCAGGCCGCCGTCGAACGCGCCCTGCGCGCCGCGGCCCGCCCGGACGAGCCGCTGCACTGGCTGAACTGGCAGCACCCCGGCTACCGCTTCGATCCCTCCCGGGTCGGCGCGGCCGGCCAACCCCCGTGGCCGGGCACCGCCTGGCCGGACGGCGACTACCACCTCCACCTCACCACCGACCTCCGCCTCGGCACGTTCGCCCACCCCTGGGAACGCACCCTCTGCGCCTTCGGCCCGGCGCTCCTCCCCCACCTGGAGCCCGCACTCACCCGGCTCCTCGGCCCACCACTCCGCCGCGCCGGGCGGTGACGTCTCCCCGCCCGCGGGCTCGGTCGCTCGCTCGCTATGGTCGGGGACAACAGGGGCCAGGCCACCACGGGGCGAGGCGAGGGAGGGAGGGAGATGGAGAGGGGCGACCGCGGGGAGCGAAGCGGTGCGGACGCGTCCAGGGAGGAGCTGGTCACCGCACTCGGCGCCGAGATGCCGTCGTACATCTCCTCCCTGGTGCGCTTCCAGGTCGCGGTCGCCCACCAGTTGGGCATGCCGGTGACGGATCTGCACGCCTTGGCGGCGCTCCTGGAAGGCGGCCAGATGGGGGCCGGGCGGCTGGCCGAGCTGATGGGGATGACCACGGGGGCGGTGACGCGTCTGGTGGATCGGCTGGAGCGCGCCGGATACGTCCGTCGCGAGCCCGATCCCGACGACCGGCGACGGGTCGTGCTGGGCGTCGTGCACGAACGAATCGCCGAGATCGCGCGGTACTACGAGCCCATGGACGCTCGGTGGCGAGGGCAGGTCGATCGTTTCACCGACGAGCAGCTTCGCTTCCTCCTGGAGTTTCTGCGGGGCGAACGCGAGCACACGCAGGCGGAGACGGCCAGGCTCCGCCGCACGGGCCGGGCGCACGGCACCCGGCGCCGCCGCCCGCAGAGCTGACGTTTCCCTCCGGGAGATCCCTGACTCACCCCTGAATCGGCCCTGATATCTGCTTCAAGCACTAGCTGCTTGAAGCAGATAGTTGCTTGGATGGCAAGCCTCAAGCACCCGCGCACGACTCACAGTTGGCCAACGCCGTCCCGGCCGGCCGACGGAAAGGTCCGCCCCGCCATGAATCCCCGACAGCTCGCCCGCTGCCTCCTCCCCGCCACCGCGCTGACGCTCGTCCTCACGACGACTGCCTGCGGCGACTCCGACGGCGGATCGGACACCAGCGCCGGGGAGACGACGGCCTCGGCCGCGTCCCCGACGGCCTCTGACCGGGACGAGGCAGCGGTACGCGCCCTCCTTGACGACGTCGAGGAGACCTGGGCGGCAGGCGACGCCGAGGGCTACGCCGCGCTCCACACGCGCGACGCCGACCTCGTCGACTTCATGGGCACACACCTGCGCGGCCGCGAGGCGATCGAGGAGTTCTTCGCGGAGGCCTTCGCCGGCCCGTTGAAGAACACCACGGTGGAGGCACGGATCACCGACTTCCGCTTCCTGGACGACGACGTCGCTCTGTTCCACACGCGGGGCATGATCGTCCCCACCGGTGGGGAGTCGATGCAGACCTTCGTCGCGACGCGCGGCGACGACGGCGCTGGCTGGCAGCTCGCGGCGTTCCAGAACACGCGCATCCAGGAACAGCCCTCGTCCTGAGCCATCGCTCCACGAGGTGGTCGAGCCGTGACGGACGACAGGAACCCCCCTTGAACGCCTCGCCGTCCGTCTGGCCCACGACCTGCTCGCCCTGGACCCGTCGCCGGCCACGGCGCTCCCTGCTCCCGCCACGCCGCGCACCAAGGCGAGCGCAGCGGCCGTCACCGCTCTTGCCAGGGCATCATCGACGGCGCGCTGTAACCCCGCACCTCCACCCCGGCCGCCTGCCAGCAACCGGCCGGCAGGCGGCCTCAGTCGAGGGGCCCGGCCTCGGTGACGGTCGCGCCCAGCCACGCCGCCTCCTCCGGCGAGGCCCGCTCCAGCCGCAGCCGCCGCGCCCGCAGCGGGACCAGGCGTGGATCGTCGGCCAGCGTGCCGTCCCGCGCCAGCGGGACGAGGTAGAGCAGCCGCAGCTCGTCCCGGAACTCCTCGTAGCCCCCGACGCCCTCGTAGTCGTTGATGAAGTCGCCGCAGCCGTGGAGGATCAGCCGGCGCCGGTAGACCTCCAGCAGGCGGGGGTGATGGGAGGAGTGGCCGTGCACGACGTCGGCGGCGCCCGCGTCGATCAGCGCGTGCGCGAAACGGGTCTGGTCCTGGTCGACGGCGTAGCCCCAGTTGGTGCCCCAGTGCACGGAGACGACCACCATGTCGCCCGGCCGTCGCTCCCGCAGCACGCGCTCGGCGAGCCCGGCGGCGGCCCTCTCGTCCAGCCGGGGCAGGAACGCCACCCCTGACCGCCCCGGCCCTGCCGCCCAGTCGTGCAGCACACCGCTGCCCGGCGTGCCGACGGCGTACACCAGCACCCGCCCGTCGCCGCGCACGGGCACGGCCGCCGGCCGCCACGCCTGCTCCGCGTCGCGGCCCGCCCCGGCCGTCCGCAGGCCGGCGCCCGCCAGCGCGTCCAGTGTCTCGGCAAGCCCGGCGCGGCCGAAATCCAGCACGTGGTTGTTGGCCAGGGCGCACACATCGGGGCGGGCGGCGGCCAGGCACGGCAGGTTGGCGGGGGACATCCGGTAGTGGACGGACTTGCCGGGCGCGAAGTCGCCGGTGCGCGTCACGCTCGTCTCCAGGTTTATCACCCGCACGTCCGGCGCGGCCCGCTCCAGCACCCCCAGCGCCGCACCCCACGGCCAGTCGAACCCGGCGGGCCGGGGCACGGGCCCGCTGGCCTCCTCCGCGAACGCCACGTAGTCGCGGGCGTCGCGCACGTACGGCTCGCGCAGCGCCGGGTCGCCGGGATGCGGCAGCACCTGGTCGACCCCGCGGCCGAGCATCACGTCGCCGCAGAGGGCCAGCAGCAGGTCCGGCGGCCCCTGGCGCGTCACGCTCTCCAGGCTAGTTCACCGGGCCTCCGCGCGAGGCATCCGCTTCCCGACACCGTGAGTGCCAACGGAGACACGGAAGGCGAGCACGCGGCGGGCGGTGTCAGGCGAGGAGCGCGGCGAGCCAGCGGGCCTCGCGGTGCTCGGTGTAGTCGGCGTCGGTGCGCCAGGCGTCGCCGTGGCCCGTCCGCCAGTGGGTGAGCCACGGTTCGGTGCCGGCCGCGGCCTGGTCGCGGAGGAAGTCGTGCATGCCGCGGGTGCGGCGGGTCAGCAACGGGACGAGGCGGCGGCGTTGCGGTTCGTCGAGACCGTAGGCGTCGGCGAACAGCCGCAGCCGGGCGGCGGCCTCGGCGTCCGGGAGTTGGTAGGTGGCGTTCGCGGAGAGCGGGACGAAGCCGTGGGCCGCGTAGGCCAGGTCCCACAGCCGGGATCCTGGCCCGGCCACGTCCCAGTCGATGAACGCCCAGGCGCCGTCCGGGCCGTCAGCCACCAGGTTCCACGGGGCCAGGTCGTGGTGGGCGATGATCTCGCCGGCGCCCCCGCTGTCGTCGGGGACGAGCGTCTGCCAACGGGCGTCGGCCGGCGGTGCGAAACCGGCCAGGGCGTCGTGCAGGTCGCGGATCATCCTGCCCACCCGGACCAGCCGCGCCCCGGGGCCCAGCCACCCGAACCGGTCCGGCCAGACGGCCTCCCCGGGCAGGAAGCTCAGCACCTCGCGCCCGCGCTCGTCGATGCCCAGCGGGCGGGGCGCCGCGCGGAACCCGGCCGCGTGCAGGTGGTCGAGCAACGCGTGCACGGCCGGCGTCCACGGCCCGGCCGGCCGCCGCACGGTGTCCCCCACCCGCACCACGCCGGCGCTGACGTTGCCTCCGGTGAGCGGCTGCTCCTCCTGCTGCTCCTCTTGCTGGTGGTGCTGGTGGTGCTGCTGGTGCATGACGCGAGTCTGCCACCCGGCCCGCCGGCCGCGCGATCGAGAAACCGCGTGGACAGCGGTGCGGCTCTGCGCCTAACGTGCGCAGGTGGGAGACGGTTTCGGGGTGAGAGGGGGGCGCATGGTGGCGATCACGTTGCGTGCGGCCGAGCCGGACGACGCGGAGCACATAGCGCTGTTGCACGCCGACAACTGGCGCCGGCGCTATCGCGGCGTCTTCGCGGACGCGTACCTGGACGGCGACGTGGTCGCCGAACGCCGGTCCGTGTGGACCGCGCGGCTCGCCGCCCCGGGCGACAGCCTGACGCTCCTCGCCGAGGACGACGACGGTCTGGTCGGCTTCGGGCACGTCGTGTTCGACGAGGACGACCGATGGGGCAGCCTCCTCGACAACCTGCACGTCGTCCACAGCCGGCAGGGGAGCGGCCTCGGCCGGGTGCTCCTCACCCGCGTCGCCGAGGCCGCGGCGGAACGGGCCACGAGCCGGTCGCTGTACCTGTGGGTGCTGGAGGCCAACACCGCGGCCCGGGGCTTCTACCGGACCCTCGGCGGCGCCACCGGCGAGCGCGCCACGGTGCCGCCCCCGGGCGGCGAACCGGACCGGCTCACCGGCTCGCCCGCCATGTTCCGCATCACCTGGCCGGACGTCACCTCGCTGGGGGGCCTCACCACACGCTGACCCGGGCGCGGCTCGTTCCGGGGCTCATTCCCGGATCACCACGAGCGTCCGCGCGGCCTTGTCGTGCAGGCACTGCTGGAGCGGCTCGTCCCAGAGGATCCACAGATGTGAGAGACCGGCGGGCACGACGAGCGCCCAGTGCGCCAGGTGCCGGCCCAGCGCCCGCCGGTACGAGAGGTTCGTGCCGTCGTCCGCGTCCGCGACCCGCATGTCGCGCAGCAACTTGGCGGGCGTGCCGCCCCACCGCGCGGTGCACACCGGGGAGTAGCACAGCAGGAGCGCCGCACCCAGCACGACCGCCACGGCCGGTGGGCCGCCCACCATCTCGTTCAGCGACGCCAGGGCGAACGCCAGCACGCCGAAGATCACCGCGTCGATCATGAGGGGCACGAACCGGTCGTTGAGGTCCGCGGGCGTCTCCCGGCCGGGCCGGTACTCGGAAGGCAGCCAGGGAGGAAGCGCTTGCCGATCGCTGACGGACGCCTGCCGGGCGTCGAAGTGAGACAACACCCTCTCATTTCTGCCCGGACGCCGGCCGCGCATGCCAGGTCCCGGGGTCCAGCGCCAGGGTGACGGCCTCCTCGGGCGTCGGGACGTCCGTGATGCCCGGGGCCGGATCGCCGGTCGGGGTGAGAACCTTCCAACCGACGAGGGAGAGCACCGGGATGTCGCCGCGGCGGCAGGCGAACGCCAGCTCGCTGAGCGTGCCCCAGGAGCCGCCGACCGCGATGACCGCGTCGGCGGACGTGACCAGCACCGCGTTGCGCGCCTCCCCCAGGTCGGTCAGCACGACCGCGGACAGGTCCGGGTGCGCGCCGGCGCGCGTGGCGTTCGGCCGGATCCCGATCACCAGGCCGCCCGCTGCCCGCGCGCCCTCGGTGACCGCGGCCATCACGCCCGTGCCGCCGCCGCAGAGCACCACCGCCCCGCGCTCCGCCAGGAGTTGTCCCACCCGGCGCGCGACGGCGTACTCGGCGGGCGTGCAGTCGCGCGGCCCGCAGACCGCCACCTGGGCTGTGGCAGGATGCTGCTGATGCTCTTTCATGCCGACCTCCACATTCATTCGAAGTACTCCCGGGCCTGCAGCAAGGACTGCGACCTGGAGCATCTGACCTGGTGGGCGCGGCGGAAGGGCATCACGCTCGTCGGCACGGGCGACTTCACCCACCCGGCGTGGTTCGAGCACCTGCGCGAGACGCTGGTGCCCGCGGAGCCGGGGCTGTACCGGCTGCGGGACGACCTCGACCGGGACATCGCGCGGACGTTGCCGCCGAGCCTCGCCGCGCGGCCCGTGCGGTTCATGCTGTCGGTGGAGATCTCCACCATCTACAAGCGCGGGGAGCGCACCCGCAAGATCCACCACCTCATCTACCTGCCGGACCTGGACGCGGCGGCCGAGTTCAACCGCCGGATGGGCCGGATCGGCAACATCACCTCCGACGGCCGCCCGATCCTCGGGCTCGACTCGCACGACCTGCTGGAGACCACCCTGGAGTGCGGCGGCTACCTGGTCCCGGCGCACGTGTGGACGCCGTGGTTCGCGGTGCTCGGCTCCAAGGCCGGCTTCGACGCGATCGAGGACTGCTATCTGGAGCTGTCCGACCACATCTTCGCGCTGGAGACCGGCCTGTCCAGCGACCCGGAGATGAACTGGCGCATCTCGTCGCTCGACCGCTTCCGGATGGTGAGCAACTCCGACGCGCACTCCCCGCCGATGCTGGGGCGGGAGACGACGCTCTTCGACACGGAGCTGGACTACCACGCCGTCAGACGGGCCCTGGAGACGGGCGTCGGGCACGCCGGCACGGTGGAGTTCTTCCCCGAGGAGGGGAAGTACCACGTGGACGGGCACCGCAAATGCGGGGTGCGTCTCGAACCGCGGGAGACCCGGGAGCTCGGCGGCATCTGCCCGGAGTGCGGCAAGGGCCTCACGGTCGGCGTGCTCAGCCGCGTGGAGGAGCTGGCCGACCGCCCCGAGGGATTCCGGCCGGCGGGCGCGTCGGGCTTCCAGAGCCTGGTGCCGCTGCCGGAGATGATGAGCGAGATCGTGGGGGTCGGGCCGAAGAGCAAGAAGGTGCAGGGCGAGCTCGCCGCGCTGACGGCGGCGTTGGGCCCCGAGCTGTTCATCCTCCAGGAGCTCCCGGTGGACGAGATCGCCGCGCACTCCCCGCTGTTGGGCGAGGCGGTGGCCCGGCTGCGGCGCGGCCAGGTGATCCGGGACGCCGGATACGACGGCGAGTACGGCACGATCCGGCTCTTCGAGGACGGCGAGCTCCGGCGGCTGACGACCGCGACGGCGCCCACCCTGTTCGAGGACGAGGGCCTCTTCCTCGCGCCGTCGCGGCCGCCCGCCCCTGCCGGGCGGGCGGCCGCGCGGGAGGCGCGCGGTGATGCGGCCCCGGCGGAGGCCGCGGCCACGGCCGGCGGCGACACGCCGGCGGGCGGCGAACCGGCCGCGGCGGAGGGCGCATCAGGTGGGCCGGAGACCGCCGACGGGTTGTTGGCCGGGCTGGATCCCGAGCAGCGGGACGCGGCCACCGTGGCGGGTGGGCCGTTGCTGATCATCGCCGGGCCCGGCACCGGGAAGACGCGGACGCTGACGCACCGGATCGCGCATCTGGTAACGGACCGGGGCGTGGACCCGGCGCACTGCCTGGCGATCACGTTCACCCGCCGCGCCGCCGAGGAGATGGCGGAGCGGCTGGCCGCCCTGGTGCCCGAGCACGCGCCCGCGTTGACCATCGCCACGTTCCACTCCCTCGGCCTGGCCATCCTCCGCGAGCAGCACGAACGCGTCGGGCTCAGCGCCCGCTTCGCCATCGCCGACCAGACGCGGCAGGAGGCGGTGGCCGCCGAGGCGGACGACGAGGAGCGCGGCGAGCGGTACCGCAGGGCGCTGCGCGAGCGGGACCTCGTGGACTTCGACGACCTGATCGCGCTGCCGCTCGGCCTGCTGGAGTCGGATCCGGACCTGGTCGCCCACTACCGGGGGCGGTACCAGTGGGTCTCGGTGGACGAGTACCAGGACGTGGACGAGCGGCAGTACCGGCTACTCAGGATGCTCGTCCCTCCCCCAGGCAATGGGGGCGTAGCCGCCGGGGGAGGGAACCTCACCGCGATCGGCGACCCGGACCAGGCGATCTACCGGTTCCGGGGCGCGGACGTCGGCTTCTTCCTCCGCTTCCAGGAGGACTACCCGACCGCCCGCACGGTGCACCTCACCCGCAACTACCGTTCCGCGGCGCCCGTCCTGACCGCCTCGTTGAAGGTGATCGCGCCGACCAGCCTGGTGCCGGACCGGGCGCTGCGCCCGATGGGCACCGGGCACGGCACCGCGCTGCCGGCGCTGCACGCGGCCGGCGGCGAGCAGGCCGAGGCGTCGTTCGTGGCCCGCACCATCGAACGGCTGCTGGGCGGGGCGTCGTTCCACTCGATGGACAGCGGGCGGGTGGAGAACGGCGACGACCACGACACGCACGGACTGGGCTTCTCCGACTTCGCGGTGCTCTACCGGACGGACCGGCAGGCGCGGGTGCTGGTGGAGACGCTGACCAGGACCGGGCTGCCGTTCCAGAAGCGGTCGCACGACCGGCTGGCCGACCGGCCGGGAGTGGAGCGGGTGGTGGCGGCGCTGCCGCCGGGTCGGCCGCCGGACGCCGGCCCGGTGGTGGGGCTGCTCCGTCAGGCCCGGGCCACGCTGCCGCCCGAGGACGCGGAGGCGGCCGGCGCGGTGGAGCTGCTGCTGCCGCTGGCGGAGCGGTGCGGCGACGATCTGGCCCGGTTCCGGGACGAGTTGACGCTCGGCATCGAGGTGGACACCTGGGACCCGCGGGCCGACCGGATCTCGCTGCTGACGCTGCACGCCGCCAAGGGCCTGGAGTTCCCGGTGGTGTTCCTGGTCGGCTGCGAGGACGGGCTGCTGCCGCTGCGCTGGCCGGGCGCGGAGCCCGACCCGGAGGCGGAGGCGGAGGAGCGGCGGCTGCTGTTCGTCGGCATGACCCGGGCGCAGCGCCGGCTGTACCTGAGCCACGCCGCCGAACGCTTCCGGCACGGCGAGGTCAGGCCGGCCCGGCGCTCCCCGTTCCTGGACGCGCTCGGTGGGGCCGACACGGATCGCGTCGGCCCCACCATCCCCCGCCAGCGCGCCCCCCGCGACCGGCAGCTGCGGCTCCTCTAGGAGGTCAGTCCTCGGACTTGATGCCGATCACGACCGTGCGTCCCGGCTGGTCATACGCGCTGCAGAAGGACCATCCGTCGCCCCCGCCGAAACAGCCCCAGCCATTGATCGACGGGTAGTCCTCGGGCCCGTACGCCACCGACCAGTTCGTCAGATCGTGGTCGGCCAGCAGGTCCTCGACCATGGCCCCGATCTCCGAGAGACGTGGCTTCTCGGGGTACGGCCTCATCAGCTCGCGATCCAGGGCGTCCTGGAAGCGGGCGAGCCGGCGCTGTTCGTCGGTGGGACCGCGGTAGACGATCTCACCGTGCGCCTCGCACACCTCCCGGCCTCCCACGTACACCCGCACCAGCTCCCGGTCGTCCGCGGGCGCGCACGCGGTGACGTCGCCGGTGGGCTCGAAGTCGTAGAACGCCTTCCACGAACCCAGGCAGAACTCCACGGGGTCCTTGATCACCTCGGGTGAGTGGGTGCGCACGCCGTCGTCCACCAGGGGTTCGACGCATTCCACGCCGCTGGCGTCCGCCACGTGGCCGTCGTTGCGCAGCAGGGACACGCCGCCAGCCGTGGCGCCGCCCATGACCACCGCGGCCACCGCGGGGATCACCACCAGGCGCCGCATCCGGCCGCGCCGGGCTCGCTGGCGGGCTCGGGTCAGGATGCGCAGCCCGTCGGGGCCCTCGGGGTCGGGCAGGGCGGCGGTCTCGGCTCGCACCGGATCGGCCGCCTGGAGGCGGGTCGTCAGCCCGTCACGGTCATCGATGAGCATGCTTCAGGTCCTTGGTCTCGTGGGCGTCCGACTCGTCCGGTGCCAGCCGCGCGCGGAGGCGTTCCCGCGCCCGGTACAGGCGGGTCGAGACGGCGCCGGGTGATATGCCGAGGAGGTGGGCGATGTCGCCGTGGGACAGGTCGTCCCAGTACGCCAGGCGCAGCAGCTCGCGGTCCGTGTCCGACAGGCGGGCCATCGCCTCGGTGAGGTCGTGGTCCCCGTCGTCCCCGTGGTCCGCGTGGGCGGCCGGGAGTTGCTCGGGGGCGGGCTGTTCCGCCGCCCGCCGCAGCAACCGAGCCCAACGACGCTGCCCGCGTGCCTGGTTGGCCAGCACGTTGCGGGCGACGCCGAGCAGCCACAGCGCCGCCTCGTGCTCGTCTCCGGGCAGCCGCCGGCGCTTGCGCCAGGCGATCGCGTACACCTCGGACACCGCGTCGTGTGCGGATGTCTCGCTGGTCCGGCGCAGGCAGTAGGCCGTTACCCGGCGAAGGGTTGACCGGAAGAGCCGGTCGAAGTGTTCAGCCTGTGCATCCGATTCCATGCCCAGCAATGTCCGGGACCCGGGCGTCGCCTTACACGTCCAACGAAAGCGTGTCCGTCGTGCCGTCGGACCAGGCCACGGTGGCGGTGTCCGGCGTCAGGGTGACGGTCGGGGCGGGCGGGAGCGTGGCGTCGTCGGCCGTGTGACCGAGGTGGACCGCGACCGCGTGCCAGCCGTCGGTGGCGGACTCGTAGACGGGGGTGGCGCTGTGCCGGCCGAACGGGTTCGCGTCCTCGGCGCGGTGGACGCCGACCTCGGCGTCCTGGTTCGGGTGCAGCGGGAGCACCGCGCTGGTCAGGCCGTCGACCCGGCGGACGACGCCGTCGCGGTCGGTCGGGGGTTCGGCGGCGGCGATCGTGTGACCGGTGATCCGCACCGGGGCGGCGTCGGTCCGGGTCAACCTGATCTCCCACGGCCCGTTGACCGCGGAGAGGGTGAGCACGCCTCCCCCAGGCCCTTGGGGCCCTGGGAGGTGCCCCCATACCCGCGACGCGGCCGTGCGGTTCCCGATCGAGACCCGTTCGAGCTCGGCGGGGCCCGGGGAGTCCATGTCCGGCGCGGTGTGGGTGGAGTACGCGGGGCGGCTGTAGAAGGGCTCGTAGGCGTGCACGTGGCTGGTGCCGTGGTTGGCGACGCGTACCACGCCGTCGGCCACCGTGCCGGAGACGAGCCAGCCGGGCGCGGCCAGCGCCCTGGTGAAGTCGCCGCGTTCGACCGGAAGGCGGTCCTCGGTGGCGGTCCACACCGGGTGGTCGGGCGGCAGGAGCAGGCCGACGAAGCCCTTGCTGGCCCAGTACGGGGACGCGGGTCCCGAGTAGCGCTGTCTGACGCCCTCGAAGCGGTGGTGCCAGCCGAGCGACAGCACGCCGTCCTCCGCGGTCGCGCCCCGGTCGAGGAAGTGCCGCAGCATGCCGCTGGCGGCCCGGCGGGCGCGCCCCGGCGGCAGCGGGGTGGCGTCGAAGAGGGCGCCGGCGAAGAACGGCGCGGCGGCGGCGAAGCGGTAGGTGAGGGAGCGTCCCTGGAAGAGCGGGGAGCCGTCGGCGGACACCAGGTGCTGCGCGTCGGTCAGGAACTGGCAGAGCCGGTCGCGGTAGCGGGTCAACGGCTCCTGGTCGGCGGCGATCCCGGAGATCCGGGAGTACCACAGCGGGTACAGGTGCATGGCCCAGCCGTTGTAGTGGTCGAAGTTGGTGACGCCGCCGTCCGTGTACCAGCCGTCGCCGACGTACCAGCCGTCGGTGGCGGAGATGGCGTGCGCGATGTCCGCGGCGGAGTGCGGCGCGCCGACCGAGCGGAGGAAGGCGGCGACGACGGCGCGGAACCACACCCAGTTGTTGTCCGGCACCCGGATCTCGGACATCTCGCCGAGCCAGGCCGTGGTCCGGTCGCGCACCGCCTGGTCCAGGCGGTCCCACAGCAGGTGCCGGGTCTCGTGCAGCCCGATGGCGATGGACGCCGCCTCCACCCGGGCCTGCATCACCTCGGTGACGCGCGGCCAGCGCTCCGGCGAGTCGGGGTCGGTGCCGGCGGCCAGGCCCGAGGCGTAGGGGCGCAGCACCCGCTCCGCGTGCGCCGGGTCGGCCCGCGCCGAACGGAACGCGGCCAGCAGGAAGGTGCGCGCGTAGCCCTCCAGGCCGTCGCTCCACTCGCCGGAGCCGCTGACGGGTCCGGGCAGCGCGAGGAGCGAGCCGCTGTCGTTGGCGTACCGGCGGACGGCGGCGAGCATCGCGTCCGCGGCCCACTCCCAGTGCGACCGGGTCCAGCCGGTGAGCGGGGAGAGCTCGTGGTCGAGCGGCGGCGCGGGCGACACGAGGGGCGGCGTGGCTGGGTGCGGGTCGGTGGTCATCGCAGGCTTCCCTCCGCGAGGCCGGCGCGCCAGCGTCGCTGGAGCGGGATGAACAGCAGGATCAGCGGGATCGTGGCGACGGCCGAGCCGATGACGATCATCCGCGTGTAGTCCGGATTCTGACTCACCGCGGAGCTCCAGGTGAACAAGCCCTGGCCCAGTGGGAAGAGATCGTTGTCGGTGATCATCACCAGCGGCAGGAAGAAGTTGTTCCAGATGGCGATGAACTGGAAGAGGAAGATGGTCAGCGCGCCGGGCCCCATCAGCCGCAGGCCGACGGAGAAGAAGGTGCGCAGTTCCCCCGCGCCGTCGATGCGCGCCGCCTCCAGCAGCTCGTCGGGTATCGACCCGGCGGAGTAGGCGCGGGCGAGGTAGACCCCGAACGGGTTGACCATGACCGGGATGAGCACCGACCAGATCGTGTCGGTCATCCGGATCTCGGCCATCATCAGGTAGAGCGGCACCACGATCGCGGTGTGCGGGATGAGGACGCCGGCGATGACCACGGCGTACCACTTCTCCCGCCAGCGGAAGTCGAACTTGTCGAACGCGTAGCCGGCGGCGACCGACAGCAGCGTGGCGACGGCCGCGCCGCCGACCGCGTAGAGGGCGGTGTTCAGCAGCCAGCGGCCGAAGACGCCGTCGTCCTGGGCGAACAGGTCGCGGATGTTGTCGAGGACGTGCATCCCGGCCGACGGTTGGAAGCCGTTGCTGCCGTAGAGCTCGGGCAGTGTCTTGGTGAGCCCGAACAGCAACCAGACCAGCGGCGCCAGGGTGTAGACCGCGGCGATCCCGCAGAGCGCGGTGGCCGGGGCGCGCCGCAGCCACCAGGCGCGCTGGCCCTCGGCGGCGGGGGGTGTGCTGGTCGCGGTCATCAGGCGGCGCTCCTGCGGTTGGCGAGGGTGGTGACGGCGAAGGACAGGACGCCGGCCAGCACGGCCACGAGCACCGAGACGGTGGCGGCGTAGTGGTAGTCGTTGGAGTTGAACGCGGCCGAGTACGCCAGCATGTTGGGGGTCCAGGTGCTGGTGACCGAGCTGTCGCCGGAGGCCTGGAGCACCTGCGGCTCGGTGAACAGCTGGAGCGAGCCGATGATGGTGAACAGTGTGGCGACGAACAGCGCGGGGAACACCTGCGGCAGCTTGACGGCGACCGCGGTGCGGATCTCGCCGGCACCGTCGATCCGCGCCGCCTCCACGGTGCTGCGCGGCACCGCCCGCAGGGCGACGTAGATCAGCACCACGTTGAAGCCGAGCGACTGCCAGACGGCGATGTTGACCAGGGAGAACAGCACGGCGCCGCCGTTCAGGAGGTCGACCTCGACGTTCATCCCCTGGAGCGCGTCGATGATCGGGCTGAGCCCCGGCGTGTAGAGGTAGAGCCAGACGATCGCGGCGATCAGGCCCGGCACGATGTGCGGCAGGAACAGCACGGTCTGGAAGGCGCGGGCGGCGGCGGTGAGGGCGCTGTCCAGCAGCAGCGCGAAGAGCGCGGCGAGGGCGATCAGCAGCGGCACGTAGACGAGGCCGTAGAGCAGCACCCGGCCGACGCCCTGGAGGAACTGCTCGTCGGTCAGCGCGCGGGAGTAGTTGTGCAGGCCGGCGAAGACCCGCTGCGGCCCGTCCCAGCCGATCCCGTCGTAACGCTCCCGGAAGAGGCTCAGGCTCACGGCGTAGAGGATCGGCCCGAGGTAGGTGAAGGCGAAGAGCAGGAAGAACGGGCCGAGCAGCAGCAGCGGGCCGTGGCCGCGCTGCCGGGGCCTGCCGCCGGGTGGGCGGGACGGGCGGACCCGCCGGGTGAGGGTGCTGCTCCGCGATGCCATGGGGGTCCCCTGTTCGGTGGCTGCTCGTGCTCGGTGCCCTCGTGGGCGGGGGTGGGGAGAAGGAGTCGGAGGGCGCGTCACTCGCGCACGTCGAAGCCCCGCATCCGGAGCTGTTCCACGGTGCCGTCCTGCCAGCGGCGCAGCGCCGTCACCAGTCCGTCGGGGCGGCCCGCCAGGGCGGTCGTCTCGTCGTTGAGGCGGGCGAAGCCCTCGGTCATGTCGGGGCCCCACTCCCAGGACGGGTCGACGCTCCGGGCCGCCGCGGTGGTCACGTCGGCGATGTCCATGCCGCGCACGTAGGGGTTGGCCTCCTCGGTGGCGGCGCTCCAGGCGTCGGTGAGGGTGGTGTTGGCCGGGAACGCGGTGCTGGCGGGCGCGGCTGCGGCGATCGCGTCCGGCGAGGTGGAGATCCAGCGGGCGAACTCCATCGCCTCCTCCGGATGCGGCGACCCCTCGGGCAGGGCGAGCGTGGAGCCGCCGAAGTTGCCGGCCGTGGGCGCGTCGGCGTCCCAGACGGGCATCGGCGCGACGCCCCAGGAACCGGCCAGCTCGGGCAGGAAGCGGGAGAGGTTGCCCGCGCTCCAGGGGGCGCCGAGCAGGGTCAGGACCCGGCCCTCGCTCAGGTCGGTGATGTGCTTCTCGGCGTACGTCGGCTCGGAGTTGACCAGCCCCTCGGTGATCAGCCCGTCCCAGTAGCGGGCCATCTCGGTGGAGGCGGGGTCGGTGCTGTTCACCTCCCAGGTGCCGGAGGAGGTGTCGAACCATTCGGCGCCGGCCTGCCAGGCGAGGCTGGACAGCATGCCGGCGTCGGCGTTGCTGAAGGTGGTGAGCGCCACGTCGGGGTGCTCGGCGCGCAGCCACTCCGCGGTCTCGCGGAACTCGGCCCAGGTGGCCGGCGGCTCGATGTCGTACCGCTCGAAGAGGTCGGCACGGTAGAACAGCACCTGCGGCGCGACGTCCTTGGGCAGCCCGTAGACCTCGCCGCCGAGTTCGACCTGACGCCAGGTCCAGTCGGGGTACTGGTCGGCGAGTTCGTCGACGCCGTGGTCGGTCAGCGGCTGGATGACGTCCTGGGTGACGAATCCCGGCAGCTGCGGGTACTCGACGGTCACGAGGTCGGGCGCCTTGCCGGCCCGCACGGCGTTGAACATCTTCGAGTAGCCGCCCGACGTGCCCGCCGGGATGAGCTCGAAGTTGACCTGGATGTCGTCGTGACCGGCGTTGAAGCCGTCCACCATCTCCTGCGAGCCGGAGGCCCAGGACCAGTAGGTGATGACCGTCGGCCCCCGGTCCGTGGCGCCGCCGGCGAGGCCGCAGGAGGCGAGGAACAGGACGGACAGCGCCGCGGCGGCGAGGCGTTTCGACACGAGGGAGGCTCCTTGTGTGGCGTCTGCCACAGCACCCTGACCCAGGCCGCATCCGTCAGTCAATACAAGCGATCAAGATCATTCATCAACATCCACCAGCATCCATCCACAACCATCTACCTCCACTAAGCTCTACGCACGTGGTGGGAGAGGGGATGGGATCATGCCGGACATGCTCGTGGAACAACGGCAGGAGCTGCTGCTCCGGGAGTTGCACGCCAGCGGCGCGGTGCGGGTGGCCGAACTCGCGGCGCGTTTCGGGGTGTCCGCCGGCACGATCCGCCGGGACCTGTCCGAACTGGCCTCGCTGGGGCGGCTGACCAAGGTGCGCGGCGGCGCGATCCTGGCCGGCCAGCGGGCCGAGGCGATGGCCGCGGGCACGGCGGCGGGCACGACCGCCGGCCCGCTGACGGGCGGCGCCGAGCCGGCGGCCCCGGCGGAGGGCCACACGCTGGGCCTGCTGGTGCCGTCCGCCACCTACTACTACCCGCGGGTGCTGGCCGGCGTCCGGGCGGTGGCCGCACGCCGCGGCGCCCGCGTGGTGATCGGCCTGACCGACTACGCGCAGCCGCGCGACCTCCAGCAGATCGACGGGCTCTGCGGCTCCGGCGTGACCGGCCTGCTGATCGCCACCGCAGGACCGCACTACCTGCCGCGCGAGACCATGGCCGCGCTGCACGCCACCGGGCGGCCCTTCGTGCTCCTGGAGCGGCAGCCGCAGGACCCGTACGCCGCCTGCGAGTTCGTCGTCTCCGACCACCGCCAGGGGGCCTACCAGGCGGTGCGCCACCTGCACCGGCTCGGGCACCGGCGGGTGGCGCTGTACCTGACCGGCAGCCCGACCGGACCGCTGGTGCGGGAGGGGCACGCGGACGCGGTGCGGCGGCTGGGGCTCGACCCGCAGGCTCCGGTCACGGAGGGCGGGCGCCCGTCGCTCGGCTCCCCGCAGGCCGCCCGCGGCTACGACGCGTTCATCGACGCCTGCCTCGCCGGCGGCGTGCGGGCCGCGCTGGTGCATTCCGACCACGACGCGCTGGAACTGCTGCAACGGCTGCGCGGCCGCGGCCTGCGCACCCCCGAGGACATGGCGCTGATCGCCTACGACGACGAGATCGCCGCGCTGGCCGAGGTGCCGCTCACCGCCGTGGCACCGCCGAAGCACCAGCTCGGCGAGCAGGCCGCGGAGATGCTGCTGAGCCGGCTCGACCGGCTCGTACGACCCGAGGGGGTGGACCGGTCGGACGGAGCGGTGCGGGACGAGGACGGTGGGTACGGCGGGGAGGAACCGGCCGAGGAGGCCGACGCAGACGGCCGGGCCCTGGCCGTGCGCCAGGTGACGCTGCAACCCCGCCTGACCATCCGCCGCTCCTGCGGGGCCGCCGCCGCGCGGGAAGGCGGCTGAGCACCGCCAGAAGGCCCGCGCACGCCTCGGCTGGGCCCGAGGGCGGACCGGTCGGACGGGCCGGCGCGGGACGCGGACGGCGGGGAGGAACGGGCCGCCACGCCGACGACCGGCTGCCGGCCGTCCGCCAGGTGACGCTCCAGCCCCGCCTGACCATCCGCCACTCCTGCGGCACCGCAGCCACACGGAACGACGGCTGAGCACCCGCCAGAGGGCCCGCCGCGCCCGGCGGCAGGACCCGACGTGGGTGGGGCCCGGCGCACGGGCCGCTCCGCCGGGGGTCGGGACAGCCGTCCGGGTGGCGAGCGGGCGGCTCAACACCACGGCACGCGGACGGCGGACCGGGCATCCCCCCGGCGGCCGACCGACGTTGACGCCGCCTCGGCAGCGGCCGGCCGACCGCCCGCCGGCAGCGGCGGCTGAGCGCCCCGGCCGCCGGGGGTGCGTGTCACCGCGCACCGGCGGCCGGCGGCGGCGCAGCCGTTCGCGCGGGCGCGCACCCGCGCGGCCGGGCGCCACCGTCGCCGGTTCTCCGCCGCGACGCGGCGGCGACGCGGCGGTGTGCTCAGCCGCGCGGGTAGCGCTCCAGCCAGATCGGGGCCGAGTCGCCGGGGCCGTGCAGTGCCGGGCCCTGGGTCATCTCCATCGCGAAGTCGTCGGCCAGCTCCAGGATCGTGGCCCGCCCCTCCAACTCGGCCAGCCACGCCGGCGGCAGCGCCGTCTCGCCGTGCAGCGCGCCCAGCAGGTTGCCGCAGACGGAGCCCGTGGAGTCGGAGTCGCCGCTGTGGTTGACCGCGAGCAGCAGGCCGTGCCGCATGTCCTCGGCGACCAGCGCGCAGTACACGCCGATGGCCAGCGCCTCCTCGGCCGTCCAGCCCTCGCCCAGCGACTCCACCCGATCCACGCTCGGCATGCCCTGCCGGACCGCGCCCAGCGCCTGTTTCAGCGCCTGCGTCGTCTCCTCGTGTCCCGGACGGCTGGCCAGCTGCGCCAGCGCCTTCTGCACCGCGGCGTCCAACGAGTCGCCCCGCACCAGGGCGTGCACGATCGCCGCGAACGCGCCCGCCGCCAGCTGACCGGTCGGATGCCCGTGGGTCTGCGCCGCGCACTCCACGCCGAGCTGGAACACCAGCTGCGGTTCCCAGCCCACCAGCAGCCCGAACGGGGCGGAGCGCATCACCGTGCCGCAGCCCTTGGAGTCGGGGTTCTTCGGCTTCTCGACGGTGCCCATGGTGGCGTCGCCGAGGCCGCTGAGGCAGGCCCGGCCCGGCGCACGCTGCGCGTAGAGCCACTCCTGTCGGGCCAGCCAGCCGTCCCCGGCCCGCCGCTCGTCCGGGCCCCACTCGCGCTGCGTCGTGAACCACCGGCGGTACGCGGCGTGCACGTCCGTCGGCGGGTGCCAGGCCCCGGTGTCCCGCCGTACATGGGCGCGGATCAGGCCGTCGATGGTGAACATCGTCATCTGCGTGTCGTCGGTGACGGCGCCGCGCCGCCCGTACGCCGGCACGTAGTCGGTGACGCCGTCCGGGCCGTGCTGCTCGCGTATCGCCGCCAGCGAGTCGAACTCGATGCCCGCGCCCAGCGCGTCGCCGATGGCGCCGCCGAGCACGCAGCCGCGCACCCGGCTGCGGAAGTCCTGCTGCTCCGCGCGCCCCCACAGGGCGCCGCCCACCGGGGCCGTCATCCCTGCGCTCCGGCGACCGGTTCGGCGGGGCCGGCCGCCGGGGCGAGCAGCGGCAGCAACGCGGGCAGCCGGCCGTCCGCCGCCAGCGCGGTCTCCTCGCGCTCCGCCGGCACCCGCCCGTAGGTGGTGGTGCGCAGCCGGGAGGGCCGGCCCGCGGCCTCGGCGATGGCCCGCAGCTCGGCGACCGAACGGTGCGAGCCGTAGGCCGAGCCGGCCATCCGGGAGATGGTCTCCTCCATCAGCGTGCCGCCCAGATCGTTGGCGCCGGAACGCAGCATCTCGGCGGCCCCCTCGGTGCCGAGCTTCACCCAGCTGGTCTGGATGTTCGTGATGTGCGGGTGCAGCAGCAGCCTGGCCATCGCGGTGACCACCCGGTTGTCGCGGTGCGTGGGTCCGGGCCGGGCGATGCCGGCGAGGTAGACCGGCGCGTTGGTGTGCACGAACGGGAGCGTGACGAACTCGGTGAAGCCGGCCACGCCGCGCTCCTCGTTGGCCCGCTGCATCCTGGCGAGGGTGCGCAGGTGGCCCAGCCAGTGCCGCGGCTGGTCCACGTGCCCGTACATCATCGTCGAGGAGGAGCGGATGCCCAGCTCGTGCGCGGTGCTGACCACCTCGATCCAGGTGTCGGCCGGCAGTTTGCCCTTGGTGAGCACCCAGCGCACCTCGTCGTCGAGGATCTCCGCCGCCGTGCCGGGGATGGTGTCAACGCCCGCCTCCCGCGCGGCGCACAGCCAGTCCCGGATCGACAGTCCGGCGCGGGTGGCGCCGTTCACCACCTCCATCGGGGAGAACGCGTGCAGGTGCAGGCCGGGGACGCGCTCCCTGACCGCCCGGGCGATGTCGAAGTACGCGGTGCCCGGCAGGTCGGGGTGGATGCCGCCCTGCAGGCACACCTCCACGGCGCCCACGTCCCAGGCCTGTTCGGCGCGGTCGGCGATCTGCTCCAGGGAGAGGTTGTAGGCGTCGGCGTCGGTGCGGCGCTGCGCGAAGGCGCAGAACCGGCAGCCGGTGTAGCAGACGTTGGTGAAGTTGATGTTGCGGGTGACGACGTACGTCACCTCGTCGCCCACCACGGAACGGCGCAGGTCGTCCGCCACCCGGCACACCGCGTCCAGCGCGGGCCCGTCCGCGTGGAACAGCGTCAGCGCCTGCTCGTCCGTCAACCGCGTCGGATCATCGGCGGCCACGGCGAGCGCGGCGCGCTCGGCGTCGGTCAGCCGCGCGGCCGCCGCGCGGCCCCGCGCCGGAGCCCCGCCGTCGCCGGAACGGCCCTCCGTCGCGGCACCGGACGGCTCGGCGGACTCGGCGGAGCCGGACGCGGAGCCGATCGCCGCGGCGGCCGTGCGCAGCTCGTCCCAGTCGCCGTAGACGTCGTCGAAGTCGCCGCGCCGGTCCGCGGTGCGGCCCGTGGTGTCGATGTCGCGGTGCAGCTCGGTGCGGCCCACACCGGCGCCCCGGCCGGCGGGCCCCGCGGGATCGTCCGGCTCCTGCCAGGGCAGGCCCCTCGGTATCGCCTGCTCGACGGCCAGGCCGGTGCCGGGCTCCGCCAGCGCGGTGACGTGCGGCAGCAGCCTCGGGTCCAGCCAGGGCTCGCCGCGCTGGACGAACTCCGGGTAGATCGGCAGCCGTTCGCGCAGCCGGAAGCCCTCGGCCGCGGTGTGCCCGGCGAGCGTCTCGATCTGCGGCCAGGGCCGCTCCGGGTTGACGTGGTCGGGGGTGAGCGGGGAGACGCCGCCCCAGTCGTCGATGCCGGCGCTGATCAGCAGCGCGAACTCGCCGGCCACCAGGTTGGGCGGGGCCTGGATCCGGGCGGTCGGGCCCAGCAGCAGCCGGGCGACCGCCACCGTGGCCGCCAGCTCGGCCAGTTCGGCGTCCGGCATGCCGCGCATCGCGGTGTCCGGCTTGGCCCGGAAGTTCTGCATGATGACTTCCTGGAGGCCGCGGTAGGTGCGGCCGACCCGGCGCAGCGCGAACAGGGAGTCGGCGCGCTCCCCGTACGTCTCGCCGATGCCGATCAGCAGCCCCGAGGTGAACGGCACGCTGGACCGGCCCGCGTCCTCCAGCACCCGCAGTCGGACGGCCGGCTCCTTGTCGGGCGAGCCGTGGTGCGGGCCGCCCGGCTCGGACCACAGCCGGGTCGCGGTGGTCTCCAGCATCATCCCCATCGAGGCGGCGACCGGCTTCAGCCGCTGGAAGTCGGTCCAGGACAGCACGCCCGGGTTCAGGTGCGGCAGCAGTCCGGTCTCCTCCAGCACCCGGATCGACATGGCCCGCAGATAGTCGAGCGTCGAGTCGTATCCGGCGGCGTCCAGCCAGGCGCGGGCCTCGGGCCAGCGGTCCTCCGGCTTGTCGCCGAGCGTGAAGAGTGCCTCCTTGCAGCCCAGCGCTGCGCCGCGCCTGGCGATGTCGAGCACCTCGTCCGGCGACAGGAACATCCCGTGTCCCGCGCCGCGCAGCTTCCCGGGCACGGTCACGAACGTGCAGTAGTGGCAGCGGTCCCGACAGAGCCGGGTGAGCGGAACGAACACCGACTTCGAGTACGTGATCACGCCCGGTCGGCCGGCGGCCTCCAGCCCCGCGTCGCGCACCCGGGACGCGGCGGCGCACAGCCGCTCCAGGTCGGCGCCGCGCGCCTGGAGGAGCACGGCGGCCTCGGCCGCGTCCAGGGCCACCCCCTCGTCGGCCCGGCGCAGCGCGCGCCGCATCCCGTTGGCCGTCACAGGCACCTCGGGGGGCGGCCCTGGGGGCGGCCCGGCCATCGGTACCTCCGCACGTGAAGTCATGCCCCGAGGATAAGAGCGAACCCTGAGGCCCGGACACGGCGCCGATCAACCGGGCGTGGCGGCTGACGCACGAGAGGGCGCAGGCGGGCGCACCGTCACCCGCTGTCCACACCGGTCCTGACGGGACGTCTCCCGCGGTCCACCTCGCCGTGTGACGGTGGTCACCTCCCAGACCGCTCGACGCGGACGGTCCGACACGGAACGGAGTTCCCATGGCCACAGACGACGGAGTCAACCGGCGCGACCTGCTGCGACTCGGCGCGGCCGGCGGCGGCGCGGCGGTCCTGACCCTGGCCCCGGTGACGTTCGCGCACGCCGAGGACGGCGGCAGCAGCACCCGCACCCTCACCGGTCATCTGGCAACCGGCGCCGCCGACTTCGTGTACGTCCCCGTCGAGGTGCCGCGCGGCGTGCGCCGGATAGCCGTCTCCTACGGCTACGACCGGCCGACGGTGCCGGCCGGCACCCCGGGCAACGCCCTCGACATCGGCATCTTCGACGAGCGCGGCACCGACCTGCCGGGCGACGGCTTCCGCGGCTGGTCGGGCGGCTTCCGCGCGGAGTTCGCGATCAGCGCCGAGGAGGCCACCCCCGGCTATCTGGCCGGGCCGGTCAACGCCGGCACCTGGCACGTCGTCCTCGGCCCGTACACCGTGGCGCCGCAGGGCCTGAACTACGAGCTGGCCCTCACCCTCGACCACGGCGCGCCGGGCCGCACCCCCACCCCGGTCTACCCGCCCGAGCGCGCGGCCGGCCGGGGCCGGGCGTGGTACCGCGGCGACTGCCACCTGCACACCGTCCACTCGGACGGGCAGCGCACCCCGGCCGAGGTCGCGGCCGCCGCCCGCGCCGCCGGCCTGGACTTCATCACCACCACCGAGCACAACACCTCATCGGGGCACGGCGCGTGGCAGGGCCTGTGGGGCGACGACCTGCTGATCCTGTGCGGCGAGGAGATCACCACCCGCAACGGCCACTACCTGGCGCTCGGCATCGACCCGGGCGCGTTCGTCGACTGGCGCTACCGGGCCCGCGACGGCGCCTACGCCAGGTACGCGCGCCGCATCCGGCGGGCCGGGGGCCTCGTGGTGCCGGCGCACCCGCACGCCACCTGCGTCGGCTGCGCCTGGAAGTTCGGCGTGCTGGAGGCCGACGCGGTGGAGGTGTGGAACGGGCCGTGGACGGCCGACGACGAGCTGGCCGTGGCCACCTGGGACGGGATGCTCGTCGGCGACGGCGGCCGCGACTGGCTGCCCGCCATGGGCAACAGCGACGCGCACCGCGAGCCGCAGGTCGTCGGCCTGCCCCAGACCGTGGTGCTGGCCGACGACCTGAGCCGGCGGGCGATCCTCGCCGGCCTGCGGGCCGGCCGCAGCTACCTCGCGGAGTCCTCGTCCGTGGAGCTGAGCCTGAGCGTGAGCGACGAGCGCGGCCGGCACGCCTCGATCGGCGAACGGCTCGTCGCCGACGCCGGGACCGAGGTCACCGTGCACGCCGAGGTCTCCGGCGTGCCGGGCGGCACGCTACGCCTCGTCACCGACCAGGGCCTGATGCGCAGCGAGCCGATTCCGGCCGACGGCGACTCCGCGGGGACGCTCGGCATCGACTGGCGGACCACCGTCTCGCTCGTCGCCCACGTCCGCGCGGAGGCACGACACGCCCCGGTGGACGGGGGCGTTTCCGGCCTTCCGGGCGCGATGGCGGCAATGAGCAATCCGGTCTTCCTCACTGACAGTTCCAGCCGATAGGCTGTAACGCTCTCGTCCGGGGCTCCCGCCCGCGCCCCACGCCTGTCCTCGGCGCGGCCGGATTGGCGGACTGGCGAGGCCGCGTGCGGCGGGCCGGCACGCGCGGCGTAGTAGGTCACGGCAAGAAGCAGGGGACACCATGGCGGCCGTTGATGAGGAGTCCGCGGGGCGACACGAACACGCCCTGGACTTCGGTCTGCTGGGGCACGTCCGGGTAGTTCGGGGCAGCGAGGCGCTGCCCTCCGGCACGCCTCAGCAACGCGCCATGCTCGCAGATCTGCTGTTGCGACGCGGCAAGACCGCGACGGTGGGCGAGCTGATCCAGGCGCTGTGGGGCGAGGAGCCCCCGACCAACCCGGTTCCGACGCTGCGCACCTACGCCAACCGACTGAGAAACGCGCTCGGGCCGCGCAAGGACGTGCTGGTCAGTCAGGGCGGCGGCTACGCGCTGCGGCTGGGCGCGGAGGACCGGTTGGACGCCGACCGGGTCGCCCGGCTGACCGCGGCCGCCGAGAAGAGCACGGCGGCCGGCGACCTGACCCAGGCCCACGAGCTGTACACCGAGGCGCTCGGCATGTGGGACGGCGGCGAGGCGCTGGCCGGCATCCCGGGTCCGGGGGCGGAGATGCACCGCGCCCGGCTGGGCGAGCAGCGGCTGGCGTTGTTGGAGGCGCGGCTGGAGGTGGGCCTGCAGATCGGGCTGCACGCCGAGTCGGTGTCCGAGCTGACCGCGCTGACCACCGCGTACCCGTTGCGGGAGCGGCTGCGGGAGCTGCTGATGCTGGCGCTGTACCGCTGCGGCCGGCAGGCCGAGGCGCTGGCGGTGTACGCCGACGCCCGCCGGATCCTGGTGGACGAGCTGGGCGTCGAACCGCGCGCGGAGCTGGCCGAACTGCACGGCAAGATCCTCAACGCCGACGCCTCGCTGAGCTTCACCGGCCCCGCCGACCCCACCGCCGCGCCCCCGCCGGTGCGGCCGGCCCAGCTGCCCGCCGCGGTGGGGGACTTCACCGGCCGGGTGGCGTTCGTCGCCGAGCTCGGCCAGCAGCTCGCCACCGCGGGCGGCCGGGTGATGGTCGTCTCGGCGGTCGCCGGCATCGGCGGCGTCGGCAAGACGACGCTCGCCGTCCAGGTCGCCCACCACGCGCGCGAGCACTTCCCCGACGGCCAGCTGTACGTCGACCTCCAGGGCGCCGGGCCCTCCCCGGCCGAACCCCAGGCGGTGCTGGGCGCGTTCCTGCGCGCGTTGGGGATACCGGACGACGCGGTGCCCAGCACCGAGTCCGAGCGCGCGGCGCTGTACCGCTCGCTGCTGGACGGGCGCCGCATCCTCACCCTCCTGGACAACGCCCGCGACGCCGCCCAGATCCGCCCCCTGCTGCCGGGCACGCCGAGCTGCGCCACGCTGATCACCAGCCGGCACCGGATGGTCGACCTGGCCGGCGCGCACCTGGTGGACCTCGACGTGATGAGCCCGGAGGAGGCGCTCACCCTCTTCTCCAAGATCGTCGGCGAGGAGCGGGTCAGCTCCGAGCACCAGGCGGCCATGGACGTGGTCGGCGCCTGCGGCTTCCTGCCCCTGGCCATCCGCATCGCCGCGTCCCGGCTGGCCGCTCGCCGCACCTGGACCGTCGCCACGCTGGCCCGGAAGCTGTCCGACGAGCGCCGCCGGCTGGACGAGCTCCAGGCCGGCGACCAGGCGGTGGCCGCCACCTTCGAACTCGGCTACGGCCAGCTCAACCGCGAACAGGCCCGCACCTTCCGCCTCCTGGGACTCGCCGACGGCCCCGACATCTCCGTGCACGCCGCCGCCGCGCTGCTCGACCGGGACGCCGACACCACCGAGACCCTGCTGGAGTCCCTGGTCGACGCCTCCCTCCTGGAGTCCGCCGCCCCCGGCCGCTACCGCCTCCACGACCTCGTCCGCCTCTTCGCCCGCGCCTGCGCCGAACGCGACGAACAACCCCCGGCCGAACGCGACGCGGCCGTCTCCCGCCTCCTGGACTTCTACCTGGCGACGACCGCCACCGTCTACACGCTTCAGCGTCCGGGCGACAAGCTGGCCAACCATCTGGAGCCGACGACCCAGCCCGGCCTGACGTTCGACTCCCCCGCGACCGCCGTGGACTGGCTCTTCACCGAGGCAGACTGCCTGCTTTCGTGCGCGCAGCAGTCCACGGACGAAGCGGGCCTGCGCAAGGCCGTGGATCTCCTGCTGGCCGCCAGGGACCTCGCGGAGTCCGGCGTCTTCTCTCTGCAGTACGAACGCGCCTGCTACGCACTTCTCGGCGCCGCCCAGTCCGCTGCCGACCCGCGGGCCGAGGGCAGGGTCTACACCGCGCTCGCCCAGGCAGACCACATGGCAGACCGGCTGGACGCGTCGGAGAAGCACGGTAGGAAGGCGCTGTCCCTCGGCGAGCTGGCCGACGACATGGTGCCCCGCGCGCACGCGGCGAACGCCTGCGGCATCATCGCCCTCTACCAGGACCGGCCCGACGACGCCAGCACCTATCTGACGGGGGCGCTGGACGCGTACCAGGCAGATGCCGATCTGCCCGGCGAGGCCAGCGTGCTGAGCTGTCTGTCCAGGGTCAACCTGAACATCGGCCGCACCGACCACGCGGTCCGCCTGGCACAGCAGAGCCTCACGATCCTGCGCCGCATGGGCTCGCCGCTGCGTCTGGCGAACGGTCAGTACACCCTGGGTATAGCCCTTACCGAGGATGGACAACACGTCGCCGCCGCAGAGCAGTTCGTCCAGGCGCTGAACAGCTTTCGCTCCAACCGCCAGCGCGTCTGGGAAGGTTTGTCCCTTTTCCGACTCGCCGAGGTGCGGCTTGCCATGAACATGCCTGCCGAGGCCGCGACCATGGCCGAGCGGGCGCTCGCGCAGCTGAGCAACTCCAGCGGGCCGACGTGGCGCGCCAACGTGCTCACGGTGTTGGGGCGCGCCCTGGACGCCATCGACCAACGCGGCCGTGCCCGGGCCTGTTGGGAACAGGCGCTGAGCATCTTTGAGGAGCACGGCAGCATCGAAGCGTCGGCGGTGCGGAACCTCCTGGCGTCACCCGCCGTCTAGGACTGCGAACCGCTCTTCTCGTGGCCGTATATCGAATGTTTATCGCGGCCTGCGACCCTCACGGGCGTCAGCCGCTCCCCGAGAGAGGCGGTCACACGAGGGGCCTGTGCTCGGATTACGGGAGAGTCCAAGGGCAGCCCCACTGCTAGTCACACCGACATGGGGGTTGACCTTGTCCGAAAACAGGAAGCCGGACCACAGCAGGGGCAGCAGGGGGAACCACGAGCCCTCGAAGGACATCGTCGTCCAGCCCACGGACTCGTACCCGAAGGACGAACCCATCGTGCGGCCCACGGGCGACTCCTACCCGAAGGACGAACCCATAGTGAAGCCGGCGGACTCGTACCCGAAGGACGAGCCGGTCGTGCGGCCCAGGGGCGACTCGTACCCGAAGGACGAACCCATCGTGCGGCCCACCGACTCGTACCCGAAGGACGAGCCGATCGTGCGGCCCACGGGCGACTCGTACCCGAAGGACGAACCCAAGACGGGCGACGAATAGGCGCTGTCAGGTGAACGCCGAACCGGCCGCGACGACAGCCGTTTCCGCCGCGGCCGGTTCTGGCTGACGACCCTTGGGCATCAATACGAACAATTGTGGCCTCGGCAGTCGTGGCCGCCGCAGGAAGCACACGAGTCACATGAGGAGTCAACGCATGACTGGTGTACGAAAGATCCTGGCCACCGCAGCCGCAGCCGCGGCGCTGGTGATGGGTGCCGCGGTGCCCATGCTGGCCGACGCCGAGACCGTTACGCCGCAGGACACCGCGCCTGCTGACAGTTGGCCCAAGTCGCCAAGCGCCTAGTCCCATCGCCTTGCGGGGCCTCATCAAGGGGCGAGCTCGATAAACGAGCTCGCCCCTGACGCGTTTATTACTCGTTTAGTCAGCAGTGCCATTCTTCTCGCAACCGGTCGGATGCAGGGGTGCCCGGCCGGCCTCCTAGGGAAAAAGGGTCTGTTCGGCGGCTACGGGGGAGTCGCCGGACAGACCGAGGGGGTGCTCCGGGGGGGAGCCGGGGGGTGAGTGGCCGGTTCGGGCGACGTGGAGGGGACGCCGTCCGAGCCGGTCACTTGTTTTCGGGAAGGCGCGGGCGGACGCGCGGGCGCCCCGGTAGGGTGCGGGCCGTGATCGACGAAGAAGCCGAAGGCGGCGAAGTCGCCGAGCAGGCCTGGCACGCCCGTCGGCTCGCCGCGTGGAACCGGGCGGAACGGGCCCTGGCGCCGGGCGCGATCGCGGAGACCATGCGGCAGCGGTTGGACCGGCTGGTGGCCGAGGGGGCCGACGTCTGCGATCTCGACGGGTGGACCGACCACTACGGCACCGGCATCGTCGAGGATCTGGAGCGACGCACCGCCGAGATCCTGGGGAAGCCGAGCGCCGCGTTCTTCCCGACCGGGACCATGGCGCAGCAGATCGCGCTGCGCGTCTGGGCGGAACGCACCGGGAACCGCACCGTCGCGATGCACCCGATGGCGCACCCGCTGCAGCACGAGCGGGACGCCCTGACCCGGGTGGCCGGCCTCCGGCCGCTGCGCACCGCGGACGAGCCGTCGCCCCCGTCCGCCGACGAGATCCGGCACCTGGACGAGCCGTTCGGCATCCTGCACTACGAACTGCCGCTGCGCGAGGCGGGCTTCCTGCTGCCCGAATGGGAGGAGCTGGTGGCGGTGGTGGACGCCGCCAGGGAGCGGGACGCGGTGGTGCACTTCGACGGGGCGCGGATCTGGGAGTCGACGGCGTTCTACGGGCGGCCGCTGCCGGAGATCGCGGGGCTGGCGGACAGCGTCTACGTCTCGTTCTACAAGTCGCTCGGCGGGCTGTCCGGCGCCGCGCTGGCCGGTCCCGTCGACGTGATGGACGAGGCGCGGGCGTGGCGCCACCGGTACGGCGGGCTGCCGTTCCAGCAGTGGCCGGCGGCGCTCGCGGCGCTGGTGGGCCTCGACCGGGAGCTGCCCCGGCTGCCGGAGTACGTGGCGCACGCCCGGCTGGTCGCGGCGGCGCTGGCGCGTGGGCTGGCGAAGGGCCCCGGCTGGTACCGGGTGCACCCGGAGGTGCCGCACACCCACGAGTTCCAGGTCTGGCTGGCGGGCGAGCCCGAGGCGCTGGAGCGGGCGGCGGTGCTGCAGGCCGAGGAGACCGGCACGGCCCTGTTCCGCAGTTGGCGCCCTGGTCCGGTTCCGGGCCTGGCCAGGACGGAGCTCGCGATCCGGGCGCCGGGGCTGGCGTGGAGCGAGGACGACGTGCAGCAGGCGGTGGCCGACTTCCTCACCCGCGTCGAGCCACGGGAGTAGCGAAGTCCCTTTCGGGTGCCCCGGTGTCACATATTTCCGGGCTGCGTCGTCCTGCGGGTATGGACACGAAACGCATTGCGGTCACCGGGGGAACCGGGACGTTGGGGCGGCTGCTCGTCGCGGAGCTGGGCCGGCGGGGGCACGAGGTGCGGGTGCTGAGCCGGAGCTCCGGGGAGCATCCGATCGACCTGGACACCGGAGCCGGCCTGGCCGAGGCGCTCGACGGCTGCGAGGTCGTGGTCGACGCGAGCAACAACCGGTCGGCGAAGCGCGCCCCGCGGACCATGGTGGAGGGCGCCCGCCGGCTGCTGGAGGCGGAACGGGCCGCCGGCGTCGGGCACCACGTGTGCGTCTCGATCGTCGGCTGCGACCGGCTGCCGTCCGGGTACTTCCGGGTGAAGGCGGACCAGGAGCGGGTGGTGACGGAGGGCTCCGTGCCGTGGAGCGTCGTCCGGGCCACGCAGTTCCACGAGATGATGGACGAGATGTTCGCGCTGGGCGCCAGGATGCGGCTGCTGCCCGTGCCGCGGGCCCGGATGCGGACCGTCGCGGCCGTGGAGGCGGCCGGCGTGATCGCGGGCGTCGCCGAGGGCGAACCGCTGCTCGACCGGATCGAGGTCGGCGGGCCCGAGGAGACCGAGCTCCGCGACCTGGCCAGGACCTGGCGCTCGGTCACCGGCCGGCGCACGCTCCTGCTCCGGGTGCCGGTGCCGGGCGGGTTCGGGCGGGCGCTGCGCGAGGGCGTGGCGGTCCCGGACGCGCCCGACGCGGTGGGCCGCACCCCGTTCGGCGGCTGGCTGATCGAGCGGCAGGCGCACCGGAAGGAGCAGGCGCAACGGGCGCGGGAGGCCCGACGGGTCAAGGAGGCGCGGGTCAGGAAGGCGAGCGTCAGGAAGGCGGGGGTCAAGGAGGCGCGGGTGGAGGAGGCGCGGGTGGAGGAGGCGCAACGTCGGTGACCGGGGATCAGGAGCCCGACGTGCTGCTGCGCGCGTTCGAGGAGCACCGGGCGCACCTGCTGCGGGTGGCGTACGCGACGCTGGGCTCGCTGGCCGAGGCCGAGGACTGCGTGCAGGAGGCGTGGCTGCGGCTGCGCCGGGTGTCCGACCCGGCCGGCATCCGCGACCTGCGGGGCTGGCTGACCACGACGGTCGGCCGACTGGCGCTGGACGCGTTGGGCAGCGCCCGGGCGCGCCGGGAGCGGTACGTCGGGACGTGGCTGCCCGAGCCCCTGGTGGAGCCGGGCGCGGCACGGTCCGAGGCGGACGACCCGGCGGAGCGGGTCACGTTGGACGAGTCCGTGAGCATGGCGCTGCTGGTGATCCTGGAGAAGCTGTCACCGCCGCAGCGCACGGCGTTCCTGCTGCACGACGTTTTCGGGCTGTCCTTCGAGGAGGTCGCCGAGGTCGTCGGGCGCTCGCCGGCGGCGGTGCGGCAGCTCGCGGCGCGCGCCCGGCAGCACGTGGAGCACGGCCGGCCGCGGTTCCCGCCGACGCACGACGAGCAGCGGCGGGTCGTGGCCGCGTTCGCCGCCGCCTGCCAGGAGGGCGACCTGGAGCAGCTGATCACGATGCTCGACCCGGACGTGGTGTGGCGCGGAGACGGCGGCGGCAAGGTGGTCTCGACCCGTGCGGAGCAGCGCGGCAGCGAGAAGGTGGCGCGCGGGCTGGTGGCGTTCGCCACCAGGATCCGGACCGACGTGCGGTTCGTCTCGGTCAACGGCGCGCCGGGGCTGGTGCTGCGGGAGGAGGACGGCACGGTGTCCGTGTGCTCGTTGACCATGGACGCGGGCCGGATAGTCGCCATCGACGTGGTGCGGAACCCCGACAAGCTGACCGGACTGCCCGACCTCGGCCCGGGCCGGGAACCCGACCCGGGCCCCGGCGGGGCGCCGGACGGGGCCGGGGGCGTGGCCTAGTCGAGCCAGACCGTGACGGTCAGCGGCAGGTGGTCGGAGGCCCGCGCGGCGTCGTTGTCCAGGATGCGGAAGTTCTCGAACGTCACCCCGGCCGCCCCGAAGATCCAGTCCACCCGGCGACGCGGATCGAGGTGGGTGATGCGGTCGGGGTCGCCGGCCTCGTCCTGGGCGCTGGCGAAGCCGGCGCGGCGGATCGTGTCGATCTCGACCGAGTCGGGCTGCGCGTTGAAGTCGCCGGCGAGCACCGTGTGCTCGGCCGGGCCGTGCCGGGCGGCGGCCAGCAGCGGCTCGATCTGCGCGTTCCTGGTGGACACGGCGTCGCCGCCCTCCAGGTGGCTGGTCAGCACGCGGGCGGTGGTGCCGTCGGCGAGCCGCACGGTGACGGACGCGTAGGAGCGGTCCATGCTGCCGCCGGCGCGCGGCAGGCCGACCGCCGCGGAGTCGACGACCGGCAGGCTGGTGAGCACGAGGTTGCCGAACTGCCGGTCGGCCGCCGGGGCCCACACGGCCCGGGTGTCCAGCCGTTCGGCCAGCCAGGAGGCGAGGTCGAGGCCGCCCGCGCCGCCCCAGCCGCGCGGCACCTCCTGGAGCACCACGACGTGCGCGCCGGAGTCGCGGATCACCCGCAGGATGTCGTCGGGGGCGAGGTCGCCGTCGCCGTCCACGGCGTAGTGCACGTTCCACGTCATCAGCTGGTAGGCGGGTCCCGCGGTGTCCGTGGGCAACGGGTCGGGGGCCGGGCGCGCGGCGCTCGCGAGGGGCGGGAAGGCGAGCAGCAGCGCGGCCAGCAGCACCGGCACGAACGCGGTGGGCAGCGGGGCCAGCGAGGCGGCGGGTGCGGACGGTTCGTCCGGGCCGCCGGGGCCCGCGGGCGGCGCCTGCGGCTCCCGCGGCTCCTCGGCCGGCGCGCCGGCGGGGACCGGGGCGGGCTCCGGGGCCGTGGCGGCGCGGCGGGCGTTTAGCCAGGCGACGGCGCCCAGCGCGAGCGCGCCGGCCACCGGGAACGCCTCGGGCGCGAACCGCCGCAGCTGGTCGGGCAGCACCAGCAGCTGGTAGCCGAGGCCGCAGCCCGCGCCGGCCAGCGCCAGATCCACCAGCGCGCCGTGCCCGGTCCTGGTGGCGCCGGCGAGCACCGCGCGCAGCACCACGGGGAGCGCGGCGATCCCGGCCGCCGCGGCCACCGGGGCGGTGGCCGGCAGCAGCAGGAACGCCAGCACCGCGGCCACCAGCACGGCCGGCGCCGGCCAGGCTCCCCCCGGCCCGTCAAGGGCCGGACGAGGCACGGACAGCGCGCGGCCCAGGGCCCGCGGCAGGCGGGGCGTGAGCCGGTCCGGCCAGCGCGGGCGGAGCCGGGCCGGCCAGCGCGGCGGGAAGGGCGGTATCCGGCGGGACGCGAGCCTCCGCCAGTCCCGCGGCGACAGGGACAGCGACCAGACGCCGAGCAGCGAGCCGGCGGAGATCCACAGGCCGGCGGTGGTGAACGAGACCCCGCCCTGTGCGGCGACGAAGCCGGGCGAGGCGAGGAACGCCCCGTACAGCGCAAGCGCCGGGCCGAGCAGCGCCAGCTCCACTCCCGTGTTCCCGCCGGGCCTCGCGGCCGCCGGGGACACCTCCAGGTAGGCGTGCCAGGCCAGGCCCGCCAGCAGCGCGGCCAGCACCAGCGCCACCAACCAGCCCAACGCTCCCCCGCGCCACACCGGGTCCCAGGAGTGGAGGGTCAGCCGCAGCGCCACGTCGGCCGCCACGGCCAGCGCGACCGCCCGCGCCGCCCGCCCCGGTCCGGCCCTGGTGGCGGCGCAGCGGCGGGCCGCGAGCACCAGGGCGGCGAACGCGACGGCCACGGCCAGGGCCACCAGCGGGACGGCGCGCCCGCCGGGGAACTGCACCAGCAGCCGGGCCACCGCCAGCGCGCCCACGGCCGCCGTCAGCGCCCGGCGCACCCCGAGCCACCAGACCAGCGGCCCGGCCAGCGCGGCGGCGGCGAGGCCGAGCGTCACCAGCAGCACCGTGCCCGTCGCGGTGCCGGTCTGGGCCCCGGCGAGCCGCAGGAGCTCGAGCGCGGTGAGGGCGGTCACCGCGGTCAGGAGGGTCGGCGTTCGGGCGGCGAGGGTCATGGGCGCCGAGATTAGCCCCCATGTGCGGTCGTCCGCCCGTCAGGGTGAACGGGCCGTCAGGGTGCGGGCCCGGCGTACCGCACGTAGCGTCGAGATATGAACCGAAAGATGAGTAAGTTCATGGGTTTGGTCGGAGGTGACGGTCATGGTGCGTAACGCGCTCGGGATCGTCCTCGCCGTTCTGGCGGCCGCCTGCGCCGTGGTCAGCCCGTTCCTGGACTGGTATGGCAACCGGGACGGGCGTGCCTTCCGGATGACGGACCTGTTCACCTCGGACGGCATCTCCGGCGACAACGCCAACCTGGTCACCGGGCTTTTCGTGCCCATGCTGGTCGCGGCCGTGCTGCTGTTGGCCGGATGCGTGCTGCGCTGGGGCTGGCTGATGGCGGTGGCGGGGCTGATCGTGCTGGGCTTCACCATCCTGTGGGCGGTGCGGCAGTACCAGGTCTCGGACAGCCTGGCGGTCAGCCGCGACGGGCTGGGCGAGGGCGTGGGTCTGGCGCTGGTGTCCGGGGTGCTGGCGCTGGTGGCCGGCGCCGCGACGTACGGCCGGGGCAGCGGCCGGCACCGGCGTGGTCGGCCGGCGGACGAGGCCCGGCCGCACGAGGAGCGCGGCGGCGAGGTGGTCGAGGGCCCGTGGGGGTACGGCCAGGAGCCGGACCGGCCACACGGCGGACGCGACGTTGCCTAGGTAGGCGCGGTCGCGCGGGTCCGAGCCGGGCGCCGGCTCAGGCCTGGCGCGTGCCGCGGGCCGCGTCCAGCGCGTAGACGCAGCGGTCCTTGCTGCACGCGAAGACCATCCCTCCGCCGGGCCCCGCGGCCCCGGCGGAGGGCCCCGCGACGACGGGGGTGCCGGTGATGGCGCCGCCGGTCTCCAGCTTCCAGCTCAGCCGGCCGCTGACCGCGTCCACCGTGTACAGGCAGTGGTCCTCCGAGCCGAAGTGGACCCGGCCGCCGCTGGCCACCGGGGACCCCACGATCGACTCGCCCGCGGCGAACCGCCAGCGCGGCGCCCCGCTGACCGCGTCCAGCGTGTACATGGCGGCGCCGCTGCCCAGGTGCACCAGGCCGTCGGCGACCACCACGGGCTCCGTGGACTGCCGGGCCTCGGTGCCGATCCGCCAGCGGTCGTCGCCGGTGGTGACGTCCAGGGCGTAGACCGTGCCGAGGTAGTCCGCGAAGTAGACCCCGCCGAAGCCGGTGCGGTCGGCCTGGTACGCGGGCGGGCAGAGGATCGCCGCGGGCGCGTCGAAGCGCCAGCGCTCCGCGCCGCTCGCCGCGTCCAGCGCGAGCACCCGGGAGCCGGCGCAGACGTACACCACGCCGTCCTCGGTGGGCAGCGTCCGCACCGGCACGCCGCCGGTCACGGACGTGTCGCCGACCGGGTACCGCCACAGCTCGGCGCCGGTGCGCGCCTCCAGCGCGTACAGCAGGCCGTCGCCCCAGGCGTAGACGACGCCGCCGTGCACCACGGGGCCGGTGTCCTGCGTCTCGAAGTCGGCCTGCGCGCCGGTCAGCTCCCACAGCTGCTCGCCGGTGCCCGCCTCCCACGCCTGCACCCGACCGCCGCGGGTGGCGGTGACGACCGTGCCGCGCTCGGCGCGCAGGGCGTAGATCCAGGAGTCGGTCGGCACGCGCCAGTGGTCCGAGCCGTCCGTGGCGTCCAGCGCGTAGACGCTGGGGCCGTCGGAGGCGAGCACCCGCCCGCTGCTGACCGCCATCGACCAGGCGACCTCACGGGTCTTGAACTCCCGCCGGCCGCTGGCCACGTCCAGGGCGTGCACCTCGAACGACGTCACGTAGAGCAGGTCGTCGCGCACGACGGGCGAGCCCCACAGGTCGTTGTTCATCCGGAACCGCCAGGGGCGCCACCGGGCGGGCGCCGCGGCGTCGCCGGACGGGGCCGGCGGGACGGCCGGCGCGGGGGCGACTGCCGCGCCTCCCGGGCTTCCGGGGCCCGGGCCGGGGGTGGCCGCCGGGCCGCCGGGGCTCAGGGGCTGCGGGGGGTCCGCGAGCCGGGCGTCGGCACCGCCGCCGTTGGCCGTGGCGGGGCTGGCCATCGCGGTGGCGCCGGAGGCGGACGCCGGCGGCCGGGCCCAGTCGGGCGAGCCCGCGACCAGGGCGTCCTGGCCGTCCCTGGCGCCGGGCACGCCCCGGTGCGGGCCGGGGCCGATGGGCATCTGCGACCCGGGCAGCCGCACCGGCTCCCCGTGGCCCTGCTGCGGGACCCGGTCCCCGGCACCGCCGGACGGGGGCCCGGCCGGCGCCGCCACGGGGGGCACGGCCGGCGGCCGGGAGGGGATCGGAGGCGAGTGCGAGGGCGGCGCCTCCCAGCCCGGCCGGGAGGGCGGCACGGGGGAGGCGGGGGCGGCTCCCGGTCCCCGGGAGGGGACCGCGGGCGAATGCGACGCCGGGGAGGGCGGCGGGGCCACCGGGGACGGCGGCGGGGGCACGGGAGACGGGGGCGGCGGCGGTGCGGACGAGGCGGGCGACGACGACCGCGCCGCGGACAGCGGAGGGGGCGGTGACGGAGGCGGCGAGGAAGGCGGCGGCGGGGACGGAGGCGCGGCCGCGGAGGCGGCTCCCGGGCCGGGGCCCGAGGGACGCTCGGGGGCACGCCTCCTGGCCCCGCCCGAGCCGGCGTGCGCCCCCACTCCCCCGCTGCGCCGCCGCTCGATGAGCGCCACCGCGCCCGGCGGCAGCCAGGCCGAGGCGGTGCCGGAGTCGTCGCTGTCGGCGAAGAGGTGCGGTCCCAGCTGGGTCTGGATGTCGGCGGGCGTGGGCCGGTCCTCCGGCTTGTGCGCCATCAGCGACTCGATCAGCGGGTGCAGCTCGTCGGGCAGCCCCTCCAGGTCCGGCCCCTCGCGGAGCAGCATGAAGACGGTCTCCACCGGGTTCGCCCCGTGGTACGGGGGATGCCCGGTGGCGGCGAAGACGAGGGTGGAGGCGAGCGAGAAGAGGTCGCTGGCGCCGGTCACGCTGCGCGAGTCGCGGGCCTGCTCGGGCGACATGTACGCCGGGGTGCCGACGGCGACGTTCGTCATGGTCAGCCGGGTGTTCGACACGCCGGAGGCGATGCCGAAGTCGATGACCCGGGGGCCGTCCTCGACCACCAGCACGTTGGACGGCTTGAGGTCGCGGTGCACCAGGCCGGCGCCGTGGATCGACTGGAGCGCCTCGGCGACCCCGGCCGCCAGCCAGCGCACCGCCTGCGCCGGCAGTGGGCCGCATTCGGTGACGATCTCCTCCAGCGACGGCGCCGGCACGTACGCCGTGGCCAGCCACGGCACGGCCGCCCGCGGGTCCGCGTCCACCACGGCCGCCGTGTAGAAGCCGCTGACGGCGCGGGCCGCCTCCACCTCACGGGTGAAGCGCACGCGGAAGAGCTGGTCCTCGGCGAGCTCGCTGCGGACCGTCTTGATCGCCACCCGCCGGCCGGAGGCCGATCGGGCCAGGTAGACCAGGCCCATGCCCCCGGCGCCCAGCCGGCCGAGCACCTCGAACGGCCCGATCCGGCGCGGATCGTGCTGCGTCAGCTGCTCCATATGCCAGACACCTCCCCGTTTGGGCGCTCCCGAGTGCGTACCGCCCCATGCAGCATCTCATTGCCCCGTGGCGGCACGGCCTACCTCGCCGATTCTTCCCCCCGGCACCGACAGTGGTGAAGTCGGGGCCGGTGATGCGACGACGTGTCGGAGCCCGCCGGTCATACGCGTCATGCCCGTCGACCTCGGTCGATGGCCGGAAATGTCCGGGCGTGGCGCGGCGCCCCGATCGGCCCCTTGCACGAGGTCGGCGGGGCCGCGAGCCCCGTTCGGATGCAGTCAGATAGCGATTTGATCACGTGTCGATAAGCTGACGTCATGACAGGACAGGTAACGACCGTCGACGGCCGGGTGGCCGGCCGACGGGGCCAGGCGACACGGCAGAAGCTGCTCGACTGTCTCGGCAAGATGCTGGGCACCTCCGCCTACCGCGACGTCAAGGTCATCGACGTCGCCAGGAAGGCCGGCACCTCGCCGGCGACCTTCTACCAGTACTTCCCCGACGTCGAGGCCGCCGTGCTGGAGATCGCCGAGGGCGCGGTGAGCGAGAGCTCCGGGCTCTCCCAGCTGGTCGCCGGCCGCTCCTGGGCGGGCCGCGCCGGGCGGCAGACCGCCGAGGAGCTGGTCGACGGCTATCTGGCGTTCTGGCGGAGGAACGACGCGATCCTCCGGGTGATCGACCTCGGCGCGGCCGAGGGCGACCGCCGGTTCGTGCGGATCCGCACCCGGGTGCAGGGCGCGGTGGTCAAGCCGCTGGCGGAGAGCATCGAGGAGCTGCGCGGGCGCGGCGGCCGGTCGGGCTCGTCGGCCGGGAAGAAGGACGTGTCGGCCGTGGCGCTGGCCGGCTCCCTCGTCACCATGCTCTCCGCGGTCGCGTCCCAGCCCAAGAGCCTGCAGTCGCTGGGCGCCAAGCAGACCGACCTCAGGCCGGCGCTGACGCAGCTGCTGCACCTCGGCGTGACGGGGCGCAAGCCCACCTCCCCGTCCGGCAAGTAACCCCGGAGGTGTGGGGGTGCCTCGCAGCGGACCCCCGCGGCCTGTGGGAGCGCCGTGCCCGGTTCCTGTCACCGGTGCGCCTCCCCGGGCCGGCCCCGCGTGCCCCCCGTGCCACCGCGCACCCGTCGCGCGCCGCCGCAGGAGGCCCGCGCCCCCTGATGGGGCGCGGGCCTCCTGCGTATCCTCATGCGCATGTCGAGCAACCCGACGCACGGCTCGTCGCCCGACCACCCGGTCTACGTGGTGGGCGCGGGCCCGGGCGGCCTGGCCACGGCCGCGGTGCTCGGCAGCCGCGGCGTGCGGGCCGTCGTCGTGGAACGGTCGGACGACGTCGCCGCGTCCTGGCGGGGCCACTACGACCGGCTGCGGCTGCACACCACCCGCCGCTGGTCCTCGCTGCCCGGGCTGCCGATCCCGCGTTCGGCCGGCCGCTGGGTGCGCCGCGACGACTTCGTGCGCTACCTGGAGGACTACGCGGAGTACCACCAGCTGGATCTCGCCACGGGCGTCGAGGTGTCCCGGATCGACCGCGCGGCCGGGGCGGACGCCGCCGGCCCGGCGCCCGCCGGGTCCGGGGACTGGCTGCTGCAGGCCAACGGCGGCCGGGTGCTGCGCGCCTCGGCCGTGGTGGTCGCCACCGGCTACAACCACACCCCGCTGATGCCCGACTGGCCAGGACGGGACGAGTACACCGGCGAACTGCTGCACTCCAGCCACTACCGCGCGGCCGAGCCGTTCGCCGGCCGCGACGTGCTGGTCGTGGGCGCCGGCAACTCGGGCGCCGAGATAGCCGCCGACCTGGCGGCCGGCGGCGCGGCCCGGGTCCGGCTGTCCGTCCGCACCGTGCCGCACATCCTGCGCCGCTCCACCCTGGGCTGGCCGTCCCAGGCCAGCGCCGTGCTCTGCCGGCGGCTGCCGGTCGGCCTGGTGGACCGGCTGGCCAGGCCGCTGGAACGGAGCCTCCCCGACCTGACGTCGTTCGGGCTGCCGCGCCCGGACACCGGCCTGTACTCGCGGGTCAGGCAGGGCTCCATCCCGCTGCTCGACACCGGCCGGACGGGGCTCGTCAGGGCGGTGCGCCGGCGGCGGGTCGAGCCCGTCGCCGCGGTCGCCTCGTTCGACGGCGCCAAGGTGCTGCTGTCCGACGGCGAGGCCATCGGTCCCGACGCGGTGATAGCCGCGACCGGCTACCGGCGCGGCCTCGAACCGCTGGTCGGGCACCTCGGGGTGCTCGACGGCCGCGGCGGGCCGCTGGTGCACGGCCGGGAGACCCATCCGGCGGCCGAGGGCCTCTACTTCACCGGCTACGCCAACCCCATCAGCGGGGCGCTGCGGGAGCTCGCCCTGGACGCGCCCCGGATCGCCCGCGCGATCACCAGGCGCCGGTCGACCGCCGCGGGCCGGCGCTAGCCGACGGGCGCCAGCTGTCCGAGGTTGGGTCCCGTCCCGTCCGCGTCGGGGCGCGGGCCGAGCCGCACAGGGAGAGGCCCCTCCCCTGCGGGGAGGGACCGTGGGTGGGGTGACCGCGTTCGCCGAGGCCGTGGGCTCGCTGGCCCCGGGCCTCGACGTCCCCTCGCAGCTCGTCACCCGCTCCGGACCGCCCCGCCTCCAGGGATCGAACCGGACCCTTCCTAAGGGTGATCAGGCCACCACGACACGTCAATAGGTGGCTGGAACCTTGCCCTCGTCGCGCGCCCCTTCGCGCGCGCCCTCGTGCGCCGGATCGTCCGCCGACCGGCAGTCGAGCTCGCACCAGACCCGTTTGCCGCGGCCCTCGCGCTGCCAGCCCCACCGGTCGGCGAGCAGCTCCACCAGCTCCAGACCGCGTCCGCCGGTGTCCTCGCCGCCGGCCCGCCGGGGCAACGGCGCCCGGCTGCTGGCGTCCAGCACCTCCAGGCGCAGCGGGACGGAAGGCGACGGCGCGACGCCCTGCCGGGGCCCGCGCACGCTCAGCCGCAGCAGCGCCGGGCGTCCGGTGTGCACCACGGCGTTGGTCACCAACTCGGAGACGAGCAGCACCAGAACGTCGGTCTGCGCCTCGTCCGGGCAGGCGAGGCCCGGTGCGGCCCGACTCAACTCCGCCCGCACCCATCTCCGGGCTCGCCCGACCTCCGTGGGCTCCGGTCCGACCTCCAGCTGTTTCTCCAGCACCTGCACCGCTCACACCATCCGAACCGGCGGACTTCGCCTCTGACCGCGGACAACCGCGGCCGTCCTCAGCATGATTGACGGGCGAGTCGGACAACAAGCGCTTCAGGAATATTCCGGCGCAAAGGAGTAAGTGAGCGCCAAACTGTGCGAGATCTCACCCTTTCCCTCGAACGACTGCGCGGGATCGTTTCAGGGGCTGGGTGAGCGGGCGGACAGGCCGCGGCCAGACGGGCGGCCAAAGCTATCCAAGGGCGCCGCGGCGCGGCGGCCGGGCGCGGCCGAATCCGGACAGGACCTAGCCCGTTCCGGAGAGCGGAACCCCGGTGGTTTCGGCGGTTTCGGTGGCCGCGGCCAGGTCCGGATAGCAGTCGAAGAGCCGGCGTACCCCCAGCGCCGCGAGCACCCGGTTCACGTGCGAGCCGTCCTCGGCTCCCCGGTCGGGAAGGATCAGCCGGAGGTGTCCGGCGCAGGACCGCATCAGGCGGCGGGCGGCGACGAGCACGCCGACGCCGCTGGAGTCGCAGAACAGCACCTCGGACAGGTCGATCACCAGGTCCCTGCGGCCCTGCGCCACCGCGTCGTGGACATGCTGGCGCACGGACGGGGACGTGGCGATGTCGAGCTCGCCGATGACCCGCAGCACGGCCCACTCCCCCCGTTGCTCCGCCTCCACCTTCAGCGCCACGTCCGCAGCCTCTCGTTCGCCGGCTCGCCTCCTCGCGCGCCGCTCTCCTGTGCGAAGTGCCCACTTTGCGGCGGCCCACGCCTGGTGTTCCGCCACGCGGTCACCGGCCCGGCGCCGCGAGATGACCGGAACAAGCCCGTACCTGCACGTGCGGGGCGCGGATCGCCGTTCGGGGGCGCGCCCCCGCAGTCCCTCGCACTACATTTGACGTACGTGGGGGACCGGAGGTTGCAACGGGCAAAGGAGGGTGGGGGCCGGATGGGGCACGAGACGCCGCCACACTGGGACCGCAGCATGCGGGACCGCCTCCGGCGCGGCGAGGCCGCGGCCCTGGCCGAACTCTACGACCGGTTCGTGTCCCTGGCGTACGCGATCGCGCACCGGGCGCTCGACGACGAGGAGGACGTCGGCCGGGTGACCCGCGAGGTCTTCACCCACCTCTGGGAGTCGCCCGACGACTTCGACCCGGACCAGGGACCGATGCGCTCCTGGATCGCCGCCGAGGCCCACCGCCGCGCGCTGGACGAGCTCCGCAGGGCCCTTCCCGGGCCTGACCTGGCGGACACGACTCGTCTCGCCGGGGCGGACGGCGCCCCGGGTGCCCCGCCGCCGGGCCCGAGCGGCCGATCGACCACGGCCGCCGACCGGCGGCGCTCGGTGGCCGCCCACCACCCGGAGGCGACCCCGCCGGCGGCCACCATCCCGACGCCCGACCCGCGACGACACGGCGGTCCACAGGCTGGGGAGACCGACCGCCCCGCGACCGCCGCGGTGCCCGGGCCAGGACCGGCGGACGGGGTGCCGGCGTCACCGGCCACCTCCACCGCCGTGGGCGCGGCCGCGGGCCACGCGGGGGACGACGCCGGCAAGGCGTCCGCGCTGCACGCGGCGTCCACCGCGGCGCGGGCCGACTACATCGTGACCGCGATGCCGGAGCCGCTGCGCGACGCCTTGGAGATCACCCGCTTCGAGTACCAGGACTACCGGCGGACGGCCAGGGAGCTCGGCATCACCGAGTCGGAGGCGTGCCGGCGCCTGCGCCTGGGGTTGCAGTTGCTGGCCACGGCCGCCGAGTACCCGATGGGCACGACCCGGGAGAGCTCATGACGGGACCGCACGGGTGGGAGCCGGGCGAACGCGACCCCGGCGGGACCGCGGCCGGGCCACCCCGGGTGCCCCAGCAGCGGACGGAGCTGCCTCCCAGGGCCGCCGAACGCCTGGAGGAAGACGGCGTTGCCCCGGACGAGGGAGACGTTCCCGGCCATCCGGGCCCCGCCGGCGAGCCCGTCGAGGAGGACCAGCACCAGGAGCTGATGTCGCTGCTCGGCGCCTGGGCGCTCGCGGCCTGTTCGGCCGAGGAGTCGGAGCGCCTGGAGTCGCACCTCAACGACTGCGCGCGGTGCGCCGAGGAGGCCGTGCGGCTGCGCGACGCCGCCACCCTGCTGGAGCCGCAGCGCAGCCTTGACGTGGACCCGGGGCTCCGCCCCCGGGTGCTGGACGCCTGCCTCGCGCGCCGTCCCGCCCGGCTGCCCGTGCCCTCGTGGGCCGCGCCCTACGACGCCGAGACCGCGCGCCTGGACGCGCTGCTCAACGACATCACCGCCGACGAGTGGCGCACGCCGCTCGCCCTGCGCTGGTACGCGGGCGGCGCGTGGGAGCGGCGCGCCACGACGGTGGCCGGGGTGCTCGACCATCTGCTCGCGGTGGACGGCCTGTTGGCCCGGAGCGTCGGGCTGCCCGACCCGCTCGGCGAGTCGGCCGTGCCGGGCGGCCCGCTGGCGCGCACCCTGGCCTGCTGGACGAACGGGCCGCCCGCGCCGGACGGGGCGGTGGCCGCGGCGGCGGGCAGCGGCCGGCGGCCGGGCGCGAAGGAGTGCCCGGCCCGGGCCTGGCGGCCGTGGCGGGAGCAGTCCCGCGCGCTCGTGCGGGCCGCGGCCACCACCGGCGGCCGCACCGGGGAGTACACCGTGTCGCGCGCCGACTACGGCGACCCGGGTCTCTTCGTCTGCGAGGAGCCGGACGTCGAGCTGGCGCTCTCCGACGCGTACCTGGACCGGGCGTTCGCCTGCTGGGTGCACGCCGGGGACATCGCGGACGCGGTGAGCTACCCGTACGAACCACCGTTCGGGCCGCACCTGCGGCTGCTGGTCGACCTGACCGCGCGGCGGCTGCCCGGCAGCATCGCGGGACGCCGGCGGGCCGGGTTGGCGAGCCTGGCCCGGCGACTCACCCCGGCCGGCAAGCCGGGCCGGACGCTGCACCTGGAGGTCGAGGGCGCGGGCGGCGGCGACTGGTACATACCGCTCGACTCGCCCGACGCCGCCATCTCACGCGCCGCCGCCAGGGACGCGGTGGCGCACGTCGCGCTCGACGACGTGGTCTTCTGCCAGCTCGCGGCGGGCCGGGTGACGCCGGAGGAGGCCGCCGCCGGATCCGGCGTGGCCGGCGACCGGGACGCGGTGCACGACGTGCTCTTCGCCGCGGCCGACCTCTCCCGCCTCTGAGGACCCGCGCGCCCTACGCGAAGACCACCGTGCGGTGACCGTTGATCAGCACCCGCCGCTCGCTGTGCCACTTCACCGCGCGGGCCAGCGCCTGGCACTCCACGTCCCGGCCGACCGCGACCAGCTGCTGCGGGGACAGCTCGTGGCCGACCCGCTCCACCTCCTGCTCGATGATCGGGCCCTCGTCCAGTTCGGCCGTCACGTAGTGCGCCGTCGCGCCGATCAGCTTCACCCCGCGGGCGTGCGCCTGGTGGTACGGCCGGGCGCCCTTGAAGCTGGGGAGGAAGGAGTGGTGGATGTTGATGATGCGACCCGGCAGCTGCTTGCACAGCTCGTCGGAGATCACCTGCATGTAGCGGGCGAGCACCACGAGCTCCACCCGCTCGTCCTCGACGATGCGCAGCAGGCGCGCCTCCGCCTCCGGCTTGGTGTCGGCGGTGACCGGAATGTGGTGGAACGGGATGCCGTAGGAGCCGGCGAGCTCGGCGAAGTCGGTGTGGTTGGACACCACGGCGGCGACGTCCACGGGCAGCGCCCCGATCCGGGTGCGGAACAGCAGGTCGTTCAGGCAGTGGCCGAACCTGCTGACCATCAGCAGCACCCGGGTCCGGTCCTCGGCGGAGTGCAGCTGCCAGTCCATCTGGAAGGAGTCGCCGACGGCGGCGAAGCTGGCCCGCAGCTTCTCCGGGGTGAGCGCGGGCTCGACCGCCGAGAAGTGCACCCGCATGAAGAAGAGCCCGGTGTCGCGGTCGCCGAACTGCTGGCTGTCCTCGATGTTGCAGCCGGTCATGAAGAGGTAGCTCGACACGGCGTGCACGATGCCCGGCTTGTCCGGACAGGAGAGCGTCAGGATGTACTGCGTCGGCGCCGGGACCGCGGCCGGGCTGGGGGTGGCGTCGGGGGACGAGGGGCTCATGGTGTCCAAGCCTGGCACATCCCCGCCGGGCGCGGCGCTCAGACCGAGTGCAGCGCGGCCGCCAGCTCGTCGAGCGATCCCGGGGGCGTGTCCGGGTCCTCGCCGTCGTTCGTCGCGAGCCTGACGTGGGCCTCGCGCGCCGCCCGCACCGCCTCCGGCCAGCCGTGGTGCTGGAGATAGGCGATGACCGGGGCGTCGGGGCCGACCTGGTGCATGATCCGCAGCACCCGCAGCACCGCGACGTCCACCAGGGACGCCTCCTGGGCGTCCCGGAAGATCGTGCCCAGGTACTTGTCCGCCGACCAGTTGTCGAGCCAGGTGTCCTCGACCAGGCGGTAGACGGCGTCGGTGACGTCGCCGTAGCCGGGCAGCTCGGGCACCCAGCACTCCTGGTGGAACACCGGGTCGGAGAGCATGTGCAGCGCCGAGCGCACGTTCGCGCGCCAGCGCCACCACGGCATGTCGTTAAGCGGCATGCCGACCATGGTGCGGGAACGGCGGGCGTTAGGGAATGGCTTGTTCATCGGGCCTCGTCCACCATCGGGTCCACCGTCCGGTCCGTCCTCCGGTTCACAGCTGGGTCGCGACGCGCTCCGGGAGGTCGTACTCCCGGGCGATCGGGTTCCACAGCTCGGCCGCCTGCTCCTTGGCCTGGGTCGCGGTGCCGCTGGCCAGGTCGCCCTGCGAGGCGTTGCCGGTGTGGATCGCCTGACCGCCCCGGCAGACGTTGTTGTCGGCGCGGGCCTCGTCCGCCCAGGCGGCGTAGTACTCGTCGGCCTCGGCGGACGCCTCCCACGCCTCGGTCAGCGAGCTGGACAGCTCGGTGCCGTCCGGCAGCCGGTCCAGTTCGAGACCGTCCAGCCGGTCGACGAGGTTGGTGCGTTGGTCGGCGGCGTCGCGCAGGTCACGGGCCGCCCGGGGCAGGCGCTTGCACGACTTGATGTCGTCCACCGCCCTGATCACCGCGTCGCGGCTGTTGTTGCTGTCCGCGAGCAGCGCGGAGAGGTCCTCGGCCTGCTGGCGGGCCTCCGCCTCGTCCCCGGCGCCGCCGGCGCCGGCGTCCCCGCCCTCGCCGCCGGAGCCGCCGCTGCCGCCGTCGGCGTTCTCCTCCTGCCGCTCGGTGTCCGCGGTCTCGCCGCCGGCCGAGGGATCCTCGTCGCCGCCGCTCAGCGCGGCCCCGGCGGCCAGGCCGACCACGGCACAGGCGACGACCACGATGGTGACCAACGCGGCGGGAGAACGACGCCGGCCCTCCTCCCGGCGAACGGCACGGCCGGGCCCCGGCCCCTGCGGGCCGGCGTGCGGCGCGGGGTGCGGGATGTTCTGGGGGGTGGACTGGGCGGCGGACCTGAAGAGGCTGTCGAAGTCGCTGGACACGCCGCCGCCGGGGACGCTGGGCAGCGCCTGGGTGGACTCGACGCCGGTCTCCGGGCGGACCGGCGGGCGGGGCTGCGGTCCCGCCTGCGGCTGCGGTCGGCGCTGCCCCTGCCGGCGGGCCGCGGCGCGGCCGGGTGGCACGGCCCGGATCTGGGTGGTCGACTCGGGATCGCCGGCCGCGCCGGAGGGCGTCCCCCGGCCGGCGGCATGGGGGTACTCCCCCGGGCCTTGGCGGCCCGGGAGGTGCCCCCACCCGGGCCCCTCGGGCCTGGGGGAGTCATCCACGACCGGCGGGATCAGCTCGGTGGCGCCCTCGGGGTTGACGGGCGCGGAGTTCGGGCGCGCCGGCGTCGCCTGCTGGGGCAACGCGCGTATCTGCGCCGTGGCCTCCACGTCGCCGGGGGGCGCGTCCACCACCGGGGGGATGAGCTCGGTCTCGGCGGCGTCGGGTGACCCGGGCGCGGGCGCCGACGGTGGCGGCGCTGCCTGGGGCGGCCCCTGCGGCGGCTGGTGATGTGGCTGGTGGTCCGCCTGCTGGTGCGGCAGCATCTGCGGCAGCCCGCCGGGGGGCGACGCCGCGGGTAGCGGCTGCGTGGCGTCCGGAGGGCCGGCGGCGTGGGCGCCGTGCGCGCCGGGAGCACCGCCCGGGCCGCCGGGTGCCTGCGGGGCGTCCGGGCCCGGGACGCCGGGGGACGCGGCGTACGGCTCGGGCGGGGCGGCGGGCATGGGTGGGGTGGGCATGGGTGGGGTGGGCATGGGTGGGGTGGGCACGGCGGCACCACCCAGGCCCTCGGGGCCCGGGGGAGGGAGTTCCGCCGGCTGGGGAGTCGACGCCGGAGGCAGGGAGGGCGCGGCCTCCCGCTGCTCCGGGCCCCAGGGCTGCCCCCACGGCTGGCCCGCCGAGGGGGCCCCGGCGGCGGCCTGATCCGTCTTGGGCTGCGCACGCGGGTCCCACGGCTCGCCGTTCGAGGGCAGCACAATGCCCTCGCGAGGCTCGTCGTCCCGTCCGCTCTGGCTCGTCACCCGAGCCACGTTAGCGGCTCCGCTGAAGAGTCGTCGAACAGCTCAGCTGCTGCCGCGCACACCGCAGTTGATCATCCGGAGGGCGGACCGGGGCGCCGGCCGGGGCCCCGCGACTACAGCCGGGCGGTGAAGTCCCGGACGGCGGCCTCCTCTTGGTGGGGTTGTAGCCGGGTCCTGAAGTCGCTGAGGTAGTCGGTTCCGCGCCCCGAACGGAGGCCGGCGAGCACGGTGTGCGCCTCCTCCGCGGAGTGCAGCGCGTGTTCCAGGTCACCCTCCTGCAACTGCCCGGTGGCGAGCAGCAGCAGCCCGATCGCCCGTCGTCTGGCCCGGGTCGGCGGGTGTCCGGCCAGCGCCTCGGCGGCCCGCTGCTGCACCGCCTCGCCCTGGCCCAGGTCGCGGTGGCAGTGCGCCAGCTCGTCGGCCAGATAGGCCGCGTCGAAATGGGCGATCCAGGCCGGATCGTCGCCGCTCTCCTCGCCCGTCCGGTCCATCGCGGCCAGCGCCGCGGACGAGCAGCGGCGGCAGCTCTCCCGGTCGCCGAGCTGGGCGTGGCCGCGGGCCTCGGCCGCGAGGAAGAGCGCCTCGGCACGCGGCGTGATCCGGCCCTTGGCGCCCTCCTGGGCCGCCCTGGCCAGCTGGATCACCTCACGGGGGTTGCCCAGTTCGGCGGCGAGGTGGCTCATGCCGGCGGCCAGTACGTAGCCGCCGAAGCCGCGGTCGCCGGCCGCCTGGGCCAGGCGCAGCGCCTGGATGTAGTAGCGCTGGGCGAGGCCCGGCAGGCCGCCGTCCACCGCCATGTAACCGGCCAGCTCGGTGAGCCGGGCGGCGGCGCCGAAGAGCTCCCGGCCGACGGTCTCCCGGTAGCTGCCGCCCAGCAGGCCGCCGACCACGCTGTTCAGGTAGTGCACCACGATCGGGCGGACGTGGCCCGAGCCCCAGCGCCGGTCCAGGTCGACCAGCGCGGCCGTGGTGGCCAGCACCGCCTCCACGTCGGGGCTGCCGACGCGGGGGCCCGAGCTCCGGGCGACCTCGATGTCGGCCGGGGTGATCAGCCAGTCCCGGCTCGGCTCCACGAGGGCGGCGGGCGCGACGTGCGCGGCGCTCGACCCGTACAGACTGCCGCTGCCGGGGCCGTCGTTCTCCCGGCGGGCCACGTCGGAGCGCCACAGCTCGGTGGCCTGCTCCAGGCAGTCGGTGAGGTCGACGGCGAAGTGCAGGCCGACCGAGGAGCCGAGCTGCCGGGAGTTGCCCATGCCGATCTCGTCGACCGTGACGGGCCGCCCCAGCTTGCGGCCCAGGGCCTCGGCGATGACGTCGGGCGCCCGCCCCCGCGGCTGCTGGCCCCGGATCCAGCGGGCCACGGAGGTCTTGTCGTAGCGGAAGTCGAGACCGCGTTCCGCCGCGCACATGTTGACGCGGCGTGCCAGCCCGGCGTTCGAGCATCCCGCCTCCCGGATCAGGGAGAGCAGTCGCTCGTTGGGCTGACGGGCGATCAGTGGTCTGGCGGTCATCAGCGGCTCCCACTAACGGTCACTTACCGGGCTCATGACTGCCCGCTCCGTTACGGGTCCATCCACCACGCCCCCAGTCGTGCACCGATGCGCCCCAAATGCGGGCCGGGGGCTCAACGAGGCGGCCCAACGGCCGTAACTCCCGGGTGTCTTCCGAGTTGTGTTCGATGTGGAAGAGACCTTCGGAGTCACCTCAGCCGTCAACGTCCCCTGGCAGATCCCCTCGTCCCCCGCGCGTCCGCCGGCGGCTCCCCCCGCGGCGGCAGGGCCCGGAGGAGGTTCCGGAGAGAGCCCGTCGCCAACGCCCGCGCGGGGCGCCGCGAGCGCGTCCGAGGCGCGCCGGGCGCGCCCGGACGCGCAGGTAGCGGACCAGGTGCCGGCCCAGTCGCCGCCCCGCGGACGACGGATGCGGCCCGGGCTGCAGCCGCGGCAGCCGTCCACGACGCGGTCGTACGCGGCACCCGCGCTGGAGCACGCGGTGCGGTACGTGGAGGAGCGGCACTGGGACGTGGTACCGGGGAGTTGGCTGGAGTTCGGACCGTCCGGTGCCCGGTGCTCGTGCGGGGACCGTGTCTGTCCGGCGCCAGGGGCGCATCCCGTGCGCCCCGACTGGGCGGCGCAGGCCACGGGCAGCGCGAGCGCCGCCCGGCGGCTGTGGACCGCGGAGCCGCGGGCCTCGGTGCTGCTGCCGACCGGGCGCTGCTTCGACGTACTGGAGGTGCCGGAGTCCGCGGGTTGTCTGGCGCTGGCCCGGATGGAGCGGCTGGGCACGGAGCTCGGCCCGGTGAGCGCCACCCCGTACGGCCGGATGATGTTCTTCGTGTTGCCGGGCGGCGTGGCGAAGGTGCCCGCGCTCACCCGGCGGCTCGGCTGGGTGCCGGACACGCTCGACCTGATGACGTGCGGCGACGGCGGGTACGTGCCGGCGCCGCCGACCTGGACCGGTCCGCGCGGCTCGGTGCGGTGGGTGCGGGAGCCGACCTCCGCCAACCGCTGGCTGCCCGACGTCGAGGCCCTGCTGCCGGCGCTGGCCTACGCCTGCGGTCAGGAGAAGCGCTGACCGCCCGCGAGGGACCGGTCCCGGCTGAATGACGCGGACACGCCCTAGGGTGAAGGGCATGACGGTAGACGGGGAGCGTGGCGGGGCCGGCGCGGAGGTTGCCACCGGCTCGGGGTCGGACGCGGCGGGCGAGGGGCCCGTCGCCGTCCGGGTGCGCGGGCTGTGGAAGCGGTTCGGGGAGCAGCCGGCGGTCGCCGGCATCGATCTGGACCTGCCGGCGGGACGGTTCATCGGCCTGGTGGGGCCGAACGGCGCCGGCAAGACGACGACCCTGTCCATGATCACCGGACTGCTCCGGCCCGACGAGGGCCGGGTCGAGGTGGTCGGGCGGGACGTCTGGCGGGACCCGGCCGACGTGAAGGCCCGGATCGGCGTGCTCCCCGAGGGTCTGCGCCTCTTCGAGCGGCTCTCCGGCCGGGAGCTGCTGACGTACCTGGGCCGGCTGCGCGGCCTGCCGGTGGCCGAGGTGGAGCGGCGGGCCAACCAGCTGCTCGACGTGCTCGACCTGTCCGGGGCCCAGCACAAGCTGGTCGTGGACTACTCGACGGGCATGCGGAAGAAGATCGGGCTGGCGGCGGCGCTCCTGCACAATCCCGAGGTGCTCTTCCTCGACGAGCCGTTCGAGGGCGTCGATCCCGTCTCCGCCCAGACCATCAGGGGGGTGCTGGAGCGCTACACCGCCTCGGGCGCCACCGTGGTCTTCTCCAGCCACGTGATGGAGCTGGTCGAGTCGCTGTGCGACTGGGTCGCGGTGATCGCGGCCGGCCGGATCCGGGCGCACGGCACGCTGGCCGAGGTGCGGGGCGACGCGGAGTCGTTGCAGAGCGCGTTCCTGGCGCTGGTGGGCGCGCAGGGCAATCCGGCGGGGCAGAGCCTCGACTGGCTCGGCGGCGGTGCCCGGTGAGCGCTCCCGCCGCCGGGCGGGCTCCAGCCGCCGGCGGATCGCTGGCCGAGGGGCCGCGGCCCACCCCCGGCGCGCCGACCCCGGTCTCCCGCCGGACCGCGACCGCGGTCTTCGTGCAGCTCAAGCTGTCGCTGATGCGGAACGGGCTGCGCCAGTCCACGGGCCGCTCGGCCGCGTTCGTGGGCTCGGTGGTGGTGGCGCTGCTGTTCGGCGGGTTCGGGCTGCTGGGCCTGGTGCTGCTGCGCGGCCACGAGAACGCGACGGACGTCGGCGTGGTGCTGATCGCCGTCATCGCCCTGGCCTGGGCGTTCGTGCCGCTGTTCGTCGGCGGGCTGGACGAGACGCTGGATCCGGGCCGGCTGGTGATGCTGCCGCTGCGCCCCGAGCGGCTGGTCGTGGCCCAGCTGGTGGCCTCGTTGGTGGGCACCGGGCCGCTGTTCACGCTGCTGCTGCTGGTCGGCGCCGTGCTGGCCGTCGCGGAGGGCGTCGCCGGGGCGGTGGCCGGGGTGCTCGCCGTGCTGCTGGTGCTGCTGGTGTGCCCGACGCTGACCCGCGCCGTGGCCACCGCCAACACCCGCCTGCTGACCAGCCGCAAGGGCCGCGATCTGGCGATCTTCAGCGGCGTCGTGATCGCCTTCGGCATCCAGGGCGTCAGCATGGCCGCGTCCCGGCTCTCCGGCGAGCAGGGTATGGGCCCGGTGGAGGCGACCGCGGACGTGCTGCGCTGGGTGCCGCCGGCCTCGGCCGTGGACGCCGTGCGGGCCGCCGGCGAGGGGTCCCACGCGGTCGCGGCGGCGGGTCTGGCCGGCACGGCGGCGCTGTTCTGGCTGCTGCTGTGGTGGTGGCAGCGCGCGCTCACCCACCTGATGACCTCCCCCGACGCGTCCACCCTCCAGGAGCCCCCGGACGAGCGCCGGGAACGGGCGGGCGGCTCGGGCGGGCTCGCCTCGCTGCTGCCCACCGACCGCACCGGCACGGTGATGCTGCGCACCCTGCGCTACGGCTGGCGCGACCCGAAGACCAAGCTCGGCTGGGTCATGGCGCTCGGCATGGGCCTGCTGCTGCCCGTCGTCTACGCGGTGCAGGGCAACAGCAACATCTACAACGCCTGCTGGGCGGCCGGGCTGCTCGGCCTGCTGATGTACAACCAGTTCGGGCAGGACTACAGCGCCTTCTGGCAGGTGGCGCAGACGATCACCTCGGCCCGCGACGCCTTCGTCGAACTGCGGGCCAGGGCGCTGGCCATCGGGCTGGTCGCGGCGCCGTACACCGTCATGGTGGTGCTGCTCTCGGCGGCGCTGTTCGGCGAATGGGCGGCGCTGCCGGACGCGATGGGCCTGGCCCTGGCGGTGTTGGGCGCGCTGTTCGGCATCGGCGCGGTGACCTCGGCGCGGTTCCCGTACTCCGTCCCGCAGGACAACCCGATGAAGAACGTCGCCCCGGGGCAGGGCTCGGTCGCCTGGTTCAGCATCGTGCTCGGCACGTTGGCGGGCGCGGTGGTGGTCTCCCCGGTGATCGCCCTGACCATCTGGCTGAACGTGGCGGACAGCGCCCTCACGTGGCTGGTGCTGCCGGTGGGCGTCGGCTACGGGACGCTGGTCGCCTATCTCGGACTGCGCGTGGGCGCCGCCATGACGGCCCAGCGTCTGCCGGAGATCCTCGTGGCGGTCAGCAGGTCGTGACCCGGGCGAGGAAGGCGCCGACCGGCTCCCGCCAGGCGTCCGGGCGCTCCAGATGGGCGAGGTGGCCGGCTTCGGGCACGTCGGCGTACTCGCCCCTGGGCAGCACCCGCACCATCTCCTGCGCCTCGGCGCGGCCGAGCTCGCCGTCGATGCCGCGGATCACCAGCGCCGGACAGCGCACCTGGGCCAGCTCGTCCCAGTGCGCGTCGTGCACCCAGCCCTCGCGGGCGGCCAGCATCTGCTCCCAGCGGAACGCCGGCCGCCAGCCGTCCGGCGCCTCGGCCATGACCTCCGCGAAGAACTCCCCGCGCGCCGGGCGCGGACGGTCCAGCGTCGGGTCCTCCTCGCCGAACCAGCGCCGGACGTCGGCCAGCGTGGCGAACGGCAGCGGCCAGGAGGCGAACCACTGCTCCCATTCGCGCTGGGAGCTGACGCCGAGGGCCGAGGGGCGCATGTCGCAGAGCACCACCGCGCGCACCAGGTCGGGCCGTCGGGCCGCGAGCTGCCAGGCGGTGAGGGCGCCCATCGCGTGTCCGATCAGCGCGGCCGGCGCCAGGCCGAGCTGCTCCACGGCGGCCGCGGCGTCGGCGACGTAGGCGTCCCGGTCGAACGAGTCCGGCTTCGCGCTCTGCCCGTGCCCGCGCTGGTCCAGCGCGACCGCGCGGTACCGTCCGGACAGCCAGCGCGCGGTGTCGGCCCAGTGCGCGGCGCGGCCCAGCAGGCCGTGCAGCAGCAGGATCCCCCGGGCCGGGCCGGGCGCCGGGTCGGGAACCGGTGGCGGGGTCTTGGGCGGCTCGGCGAACTCCCAGGCGGCGAGACGCACTCCGCCGTGCCCGGTGACGCTGACCCTTCGCACCATCCGCACCGACCCCCTGCTCCCGCTGTGCCCGCTGCTCCAGTGGTCCCGACGTGTGCCGTCGCCGTGCCGCTCGTGCTGGCCTGCTCGCCACCGGGCGAACCGTCCCCGGGTCCGGCAGGATCAAGGATATCGAAACTAAGTTCGAAAAAGGCCGTTCATCAGCGCTAATCCCCTCGTTCGAGTGATGCCGGGCGGGCATCGGGAGCGGTCGGGGAGGGGAGACAGCAACGGGGAGGGGCACCGGATCCCGGGAGCTCGGGGCCGGGGTCAGTGGAGAGGGGTGACAGGTGGGCCGGCCGCGACGCGCGGCCGGCCCGCCCACGTCCGAGGCCCACCGGGCGGCTCACCCCTTGGCCACGAAAACGTGCATCGCGACCGCCGGCTCCAGCTCGGCCGCCTCGCCGCCGCTGCCCACCTGCACTCCGCCGCCGGCCCCGGAGGTGACGCTCACCGAGGCACCCGGCTGCACGCCGGCCCGCCGCAGCGTCTGCATCACCTGCGCGTCGGCCTGGATCGGCTCCCCGATCCGGCGGACGATGACGGTCTTGCCGCCGTCCGCGTCCAGCTCGGACAGCGCGACCATGCCCTCCTCGAGGAAGGGATCGGCCTGCACCGTCTCCCCCAACTCGGCCAGGGCCGGGATGGGGTTGCCGTACGGGGACTCGGTGGGATGGTTCAGCAGCTCCAGCATCCGCCGCTCCACCGCGTCGCTCATCACGTGCTCCCAGCGGCACGCCTCCGCGTGCACGTGCTCCCACTCCAGGCCGATCACGTCCACCAGCAGACACTCGGCGAGGCGGTGCTTGCGCATCACCCGCTCGGCCAGCCGGCGGCCCTGCTCCGTCAACTCCAGGTGGCGATCCCCGGCGATGATCAGCACCCCGTCCCGCTCCATGCGGGCGACCGTCTGGCTGACGGTCGGCCCGCTCTGCTCCAGGCGCTCGGCGATCCGCGCGCGCATCGGGACCACCCCTTCTTCCTCCAGCTCCAGGATGGTGCGGAGGTACATCTCGGTGGTGTCGATGAGTCCGGACATGAAAGCCCCTAGATTCCTCGTGCGGTGGCCCTCGTCCAATTGTGACGTATGCCAGTGACAACCGTTCCCGTTCTGCGATACCAACGGGCGCGGATTCGCACCGCGGATCGTCGGACCGGGAAAGGGGACTTCCACTCATGAGCGACGCCACCCTCGGCACCCAGTATCTGGACGCCGCCATCGGACTGCTCACGCGGATCCGGGACCAGGAGGCGGACGGACTGGCCCGGGCCGCCGCGCTGGTCGCCGACACCGTGGCGGCGGGCGGCAAGCTGTTCGCCTACGGCGCGGGCCACTCCGCCCTCCCGGCCCAGGACCTCGTCTACCGCGCCGGCGGGCTCGCCCTGGTGAACCTGCTTTCGGTGCCGGGCACCACCGGCGTGGACGTCACGCCCGCCACCCTCGGCAGCGCGCTGGAGCGGGTCGGCGGTCTGGCCCAGGCGACGCTGGACAGCAGCCCGGCGCGGGCCGGTGACCTGCTGATCATCGTCTCGCTGTCCGGGCGGAACGCGCTGCCCATCGAGATGGCGTCGCACGCCCGCTCGCTCGGCCTCACCGTGATCGGGGTGACGTCCCTGGCCTACGTGGCGGGCGAGGGCGGCGCGACCGCCTCCCGGCACTCCTCGGGCACCTACCTGAAGGACCACTGTGACCTGGTGCTGAACAGCGGCATCCAGGTCGGTGACGCGGAGCTCACGCACGACCGGATCGCCGCGCCGTTCGCGCCCGCCTCCACCGTGGTGGCCGCGGCCCTGCTCCAGGCCGTGATCGCACAGGCGGCCGGGGAGTTGGCGGAGCGGGGCATCGATCCGCCGCTGCTGCGCTCGGCGAACCTGGACGGCGGCGAGGCGTGGAACGAGCGGGTGTACGCGGAGCACGCCGACCGCATCCTGTGGCGCTACCGCTCCTAGGACGCCAGACGCCGTGACCCCGGACGCCGGATCCCGGGGAGAAAAAAAGAGCTTGTCTCGACGCGGACCCTCCGCCTAGCGTGTGGGGTACACGAGAAGGGAGGTGGTTCGGCAGATGAGTGAGAACCGGACGCGTGAGGTGACTGCGGCCTAGGGCCGTCGTCCCACGACACGTGGCGCCGGCGCCGCCGGCCAATCCCATGCAGTCACCCGATCCGCGGGCCGCCGGTAACGTCCGGCCGGCTTCCCGGACGCCCAGCGTCCGGGAACCAAGGCCCGCGGGTCGTTTCTTTTTGTGGTTCTCCGTTGTTGTTTTCTGACGAGCTTCTTTTTCCGGCCGGTGCGCTCGCTTCCTTATCCGCCGCGACACGCACCCCGGCGGGTGACTCGGGCCTCAGGGACAGAGGCGCTCGACCGACCACCGCTCGCCGAGCCGGACGTAGCGCAGCCGGTCGTGCAGCCGATTCTCCCGGCCCTGCCAGAACTCCACCGTCTCCGGCACCACCCGGTATCCGCCCCACTGCGGCGGTGCAGGCACGTCCTCGCCCTCCGGATAGCGCTCGGCCAGCGCCGCGTACATCCGGTCGAGCTCGGCCCGCGAGGCGACCTTGGACGACTGCTCGCTCGACCACGCGCCCAGCTGCGAACCGTGCGGCCTGGTGCGGAAGTATCCGACGGACTCGTCCCTGCCGGTGCGGGACGCGGTGCCGGAGACGATCACCTGCCGGGCGATGCCGTGCCACGGGAAGAGCAGCGAGACGTGCGGGTTGGCCTCGATCTCCTGGCCCTTGCGGGAGCCGTAGTTCGTGAAGAAGACGAAGCCGCGGTCGTCGAAGTGCTTCAGCAGCACCGTGCGCGAGCTGGGGCGGCCCCGCGCGTCCGCGGTCGCCAGGACCATCGCGTTGGGCTCGTGCAACCCGCTGCCGGCGGCCTGCGCGAACCAGTCCTGGAACTGCGCGAACGGGTCGGTGGCGAGCTCCTTCTCGTCCAGGCCCGCGTCGCGGTACCTGGCGCGCATCGCGGCCGGGTCGAGCTGGCCGCCGGGGGTGCCGGGCTCGGTGCGGGACTCGGCACGGGACTCGGCACCGGGATCTGCGCGAGGATCTGGGAGGGGATCGGGACGGGCGTCGTTGTCGGCGTGGGGCACGCGCCATATCTTGCATCACCCCGCTGACAGTGGTGACCCCGGCGGGGTTTTGTCCCACGCTCTGTGCCTGGAAGGCGCCTGCCGGGTGCCTCGCGGACACCCGTGGTTAAGGTGGCGCCCAGAGCCCGCGCCCGTACGAGGAGTCCCCCCATGTCCGAGGCCCACCCCGCGTCCGGCCCGTCCGGCACCGGCCCCGACGCCCCGCCCGCCTTCGTGCCGGGCCTGGAGGGCGTCATCGCGTTCGAGACGGAGATCGCCGAACCGGACCGGGAGGGTGGCGCCCTGCGCTACCGCGGGATCGACATCGAGGACCTGGTCGGCCACGTCTCGTTCGGCCAGGTCTGGGGCCTGCTGGTGGACGGCGCGTTCGACCCCGGGCTGCCGCCGGCCGAACCGTTCCCGCTGCCGGTGCACTCCGGCGACGTCCGGGTCGACGTGCAGTCCGCGTTGGCCATGCTGGCGCCGGCCTGGGGCCTGCGCCCGCTGCTCGACATCGACACGGCCCAGGCCAGGGAGGACCTGGCCCGCGCCGCCGTGATGGCGCTCAGCTACGTGGCGCAGTCCGCCCGCGGGCCCGGCCTGCCGATGGTGCCGCAGCGGGAGATCGACCGGTCGGACAGCGTCGTGGAGCGCTTCATGCGGCGCTGGCGCGGCGAGCCCGACCCGCGGCACGTCGCCGCCGTCGACGCCTACTGGACGTCCGCCGCCGAACACGGCATGAACTCCTCCACCTTCGCCGCCCGGGTGATCGCCTCCACCGGCGCGGACGTGGCCGCCGCGCTGTCCGGCGCGGTCGGCGCCATGTCGGGTCCGCTGCACGGCGGCGCGCCCTCCCGCGTGCTCGGCATGATCGAGGAGGTGGAGCGCACCGGGGACGCGGCCGGATACGTCAGGCGCCGGCTGGACGCGGGCGAGCGGCTGATGGGCTTCGGCCACCGCGTCTACCGCGCCGAGGACCCGCGCGCCCGGGTGCTGCGGCGCACCGCCGAACGGCTGGGCGCGCCGCGCTTCGAGGCCGCCGCGGCGCTGGAACGGGCCGCGCTCGCCGAGCTGCACGCCCGCCGCCCGGACCGGGTGCTGGCCACCAACGTGGAGTTCTGGGCGGCCGTGGTGCTGGACTTCGCCGAGGTGCCGGCCGCCATGTTCACGGCGCTGTTCACCTGTGCGCGCACGGCCGGCTGGTCGGCGCACATCCTGGAACAGAAGCGGACCGGGCGCCTGATCCGCCCCTCCGCGCGCTATGTGGGCCCCGCGGCCCGCGACCCGCACGACCTCGCCGGCTATCCGCAGGGCCGGTAGCGTGGCCGCCGGGGAGGAACCGCTGGCCGGCGGCCTGTCGAACGCCGGCGCCGTGGTGCGCCGGGGCGATGTGGTCGACCGCCCGGCGCCGCCCACCGCGCGTGCCCTGCACGCCCATCTCCGCGCGCTCCGCCGGCAGGGCTTCGACGGCGCGCCCCTCCCGGTCCGGCTGGCCGACGACGGACGCGAACAGCTGAGCTTCGTCGCCGGCGAGGTGCCGATCCCGCCGTTCCCCGACTGGGCCCTGACCGACTCCGCGCTGCACTCCGTGGGCGTCCTGCTGCGGCGGCTGCACGACGTCAGCGCGGCCGTGCCGGTCGATCCGGGCGTCGCGTGGCCGCGGGACCTGGCCGATCCGGAGGGCGGGACGATGCTGTGCCACAACGACGTCTGCCGGGAGAACGTCGTCTTCCGCGCCGGTCGCGCCGCCGCCCTGATCGACTTCGACCTGGCCGCCCCCGGCCGCCCGGTCTGGGACGTCGCCATGGCCGCCCGGTACTGGGTGCCCATGCGCGACCCCGCCTCCGCCGCGTCCGTCCACCCGGCGGGCCTGGACGTGCCGGCCCGGCTGCGGCTGTTCGCCGACGGCTACGGCCTCTCGCCGGAGCAACGCGCCGCGCTGCCCGGCGTCATCGTGCGGGCCCACGACGTCTGCCGCGCCTTCGTCACCGACCGGGTGTCCGCCGGCGACCCCAACTTCACCCAGGCCCTGGCCGACCGCGGCGGCCCGGAGCGCTGGGACCGCCTGCGGACCTGGTTGGTGGCCCAGCACGACACGTTCAGCGCGGCGCTGCTGGGCCGGCCCGGCCGTGAGGAGCCGGGGCAGCACACCGGAAATTGAACGCGCGCGCCGGTGGGATGGCTCCTAGAGTGCGGGGGTGGACTACAGCTACTACCTCGCAGACGTCTTCACCCAGCGACCCTTCGGGGGCAACCAACTCGCCGTCTTCCCCGACGCGCGCGGCCTGTCCACCGCGGACATGCAGGCGCTGACCCGGGAGTTCAACTTCTCCGAGACCACCTTCGTGCTGCCGGCCGAGGACACCCGGCACGACCCGCGCGGCACCCGCCGGGTGCGGATCTTCACGCCCGCCATGGAGTTGCCGTTCGCCGGCCACCCGACGGTGGGCACGGCGGCCGTGCTGGCGACCCGCGAGGGCGTCGGCGACGCGAACGGCGAGCTCGTGCTGGAGGAGGGCGTGGGCCCGGTCGCGGTCCGGGTGGACGGCACGTTCGCCCGGTTCACGGTGACCGCGCCGTACGAGAGCGCGGACCACGAGCCGCCCGCGCCCGAGATCGCCGCGGCGCTCTCGCTGTCCGCCTCCGACCTCGTCGAGTGCTGGTACGGCGGGGTGGCCCTGCGGTACTGCTTCGTGCGGCTGCCGGACGCCGCGACCGTGGACCGGGTGGTGCTCGACCGCGGCGCGTGGTCCGCCGGCGTGGCGGGCGGCTGGTCGCCGCACCTGTACGTCTTCGCGGGCGACGTCCGGGACGGCGGGCGGCTGCACGCGCGGGCGTTCGTGCCCGAGATCGGCGTGGGCGAGGACCCGGCCACCGGCTCCGCCTGCGCGGGTCTGGTCGCCGGTCTGGCGCTGCGCGGAACGGCGGAGCCCGGCGGCACCGCGGAGGAGAAGGGCCAGGACGAGGCGGAGTTCTCGGTGACGGTGCACCAGGGCGTGGCCATGGGTCGGCCGAGCGAGATCGAGGCCACGGCCTACATCCGGGACGGCAGCCTCACCGGCGTGTCCATCGGCGGCCACACGGTCATCCTCGGCGGCGGCACGCTGGATGTGCCTACCAACTCGTAACGATGCTGGTGGGGTTGCCCCCGTTCACCTGACGCGACCCCCTCGGACGCCTACCATGGCTGTGCGTGACGGCACGAGCGGGTTGAGCGACGAGGGGGTCGGGCTCGGTGACACGTCCTGTGGTGCGACGGCTCCCCCCGGAGATCGTCGGCGTCGAGCCGTGCCCCGTCTGCCACCAGCGCCCGGTGAAGCTGCCGGGGTTGAGCCAGCCGTTATGCCTGCACTGCTTCGCGGCCGAACGCCTGACCCACGAACGCCAGGCCGCCACCTCCCCGCGCTACGTCACGGCCAGCATCGCCGGCCCCGACTGCCCCGCCTGCGGCAGCACGGACGTGGACGCCGACGGCGCCCTCTGGTGGTGCGAGTCCTGCGGGGCCTGCACCCGGGTGGCGAGCTGACTCAGGCGGGGCCCGCGACCAGGGGGCGGAGGGCGTCGGCGAGGGCGTCCCCCTCGACGAGCTGGGCGGGCCCGTTGAACGGCACCCCGACCAGTCCTCGGGCAGCCCGGGGCCGGCACCCTCGTAGCGACAGCAGCACGCCGACGCCCAGGCGCCGCAACGGGTCGACGCTCCCCGGCGTTGGTCGAGCGCCATGACCCGCCCCCGCCCCCTCTCCCTGTCCGTGTGCGCGTCCGAATCCGTACCATCCCAGCCGGTCCGGGTCCCCTCCCCGCCCGCGGGGAACGATCAGGGCATGAGCGATGCGGACGATCCCCGCGCCGACGACCCGCCGCCCCCTCCCCATCCGTCCGAACGCGCCTGGCACAACCGCGTCCCGTCCCCCTTCTCCCCCACTCCCCGCGGCACGACCTTCCTCCGGGCCCTCGGCGCCGCGGCGCTGTGGGGTGGCGTGCTGGGCGCGTTCCTCGCCGGCGTGGCGACGCGGCACCCTCCGGAGGAGGCGACGGCGGCCGATCTGGTCGTCCCCGTCGCGGGACCGACCCTGCTGGCCGCGCTGCTCACCTGGGGGATCACCCGCAGGCGCCGCCGCCCGTTCCGGCACCTCGCGCTGATCGCCCTGCCGCTGTTCCTGTGCTTCTCCGTCCTCGTCGACTACGCCCTCGTCCACGTCACCCGGCGGTAGGCCCCTCAGCCGTCGCCGCCCGAGCCGGCGGCGCGCAGCGCCCGGGCCCCGGTGGCCAGCACCTCGTAGGTCGGCGCCAGCGCGTACATCCGGCGGGGCACGAACGCCGCCGCGTCCGGCTCCGGCGGCTCCCGCACCCCGGTGCGGCGCGGCTCCCGGATCCGGTCCACGCGGAAGATCCGCCAGTCCGCGCGGTCGTCGTCGTAGGCCAGCGGGTACCAGCGGGCCCGGGCGGCGACCTCGGGGCGTACGTCGCGCCGGAACTGGCGACCGCCGACCCGGACCAGGTGGCCGGCGTCTACCTGATCGGCGGCCTCGGCTTCCCCACCGAGGCCGACCTGCCCGACCTGACCGACGCGGAGCCGGCCGCCTGGCAGGCGACGATGAACCAGGACTGGATGAGCGGCGTGGACCACCACGCGCTGCTGCGCGCGGCGCCGCGGACGTTCGCCTACGGCTGGCTGGGGGCACCTCCCAGGCCGCCAGGGCCTGGGGGAGACTCGCCGGTCGCGGCGCTGGCCTGGACGGCCCAGACGTTCCACGAGTTCAACACGGCCGACCGCCCGCTGGACCAGGTGCTCGACCGGGACCTGTTCCTGACCAACGTCACCCTCTACTGGCTGACCGGCACCTTCGGCACGTCCTCCTGGCCGATGTACGACAGCGCGGCGGGACTGGCCTGGCCGACCGGCCGGAAGACGGCCCCGACGGGGGTCCTCGACGGCTCCCTCCCCGCCGTCCGCCGCCTCGCCGAACGCCACACCACGATCCTGCACTGGCCCGCCGACAACCACGCCGAGCACCACTTGGTCGCCTTGGAACGCCCGGAGGCCCTGGCGGCGGACCTGGCGGAGGCCCTGGCGGCGTTCTTCACGAAGGTCCGCTGAGCGCCGGCAGGGCGGCGAGCCAGCCGGTCAGGATCTCGTTGAGCTCGTGGCGGCGCTCCTGCTGGATCCAGTGCCCGCAGCCGTCCAGGATCCGCGAGGTGACCAGGCCGGGCAGGGTGCTGGGGTAGGCCTCGATCGCCTGGCCCAGCCAGGTGGTGGGGCCGTCCAGGGTGCCGCCGACGAAGAGCGACGGCTGGGTGAGGGGCCGGCCGTTGAGGTCGGCGAGGTCCGCCCAGTCCCGGTCCATGTTGCGGTAGCGGTTGAGCCCGCCGGTCAGGCCGGTCCGCTCGAACTCCGCGGCGTAGACGTCGAGATCCGCGTCGCCGAGCCAGGCGGGGCGGTCGGCGGGGAACCGGTCGCGCAGCGTTCCGCCGCGGCTCACGAACTCCGGGGCGAGGGCGCCGGACGCGTGCCTGGTGTCGCCGGAGAGGGCCGCGTAGAACCCCGCGAGCCAGCCGCGGACGTCCGGTTCGATCTCGGCCTCGGCCCGGCCCGGCTCCTGGAAGTAGGTGACGTAGAACTCCTCCTCCCCGCCCATGCTCGCGAAGACCTCGCTGGGCCGGGGGCCGCCGGGCGGCGCGTAGGGGACGCTGAGCAGTCCGACCGCGCGGAACACGTCCGGCCTGAGCAGTGCGGAGTGCGCGGCGATGGGCGAACCCCAGTCGTGCCCGACGATCACCGCGGACTCCTCGCCGAGCGCCCGCACCACGGCGACGTTGTCCTCGACCAGGTCGACCATCCGGTACGCGGCCCCGTCCCCCGGTCTTGAGGAACGCCCGTAGCCGCGGACGTCCATCGCGACCGCGCGGTACCCGGCGGCGGCCAGCACCGGCAGCTGATGCCGCCACGAGTACCAGAACTCGGGGAAGCCGTGGACCAGGAGCACGAGAGGACCTGTCCCCTGCTCCACCAGGTGGATTCTGCCGGCGGGCGCCGGGACCAGCCGATGCGTGACGTTCATGACCGGAGTGGACTGCGACATGTCTCGATCATGCGAGAGACACGACGCGCCCGACGAGCGCCGTTGCCAATCCGGCAAAAACCGCTCATGTGCCCGAGTGCCGGAGAACCAGTCCTCACCGCGGGCGGGACAGCAGTCCTCGATCCAGCGCAACGACCACCGCGTGCGTGCGGTCGCTGACGTCGAGCTTCGCGAAGACCCGCAGGAGATGGGTCTTCACCGTCGCCTCCGCGATGCTCAACCGCCTGCCGATGTCCGTGTTGGAGAGGCCGTCGGCCACGCCGTTCAGCACGTCCAGCTCACGCGCCGTCAGCGCCACCTGGGTGGGACGCCGCATGCGGGCCACCAGCCGCGCCGCGACCCGTGGCGCCAGCACGGTCTCGCCCCGGGCCGCGGCCCTGATGGCGTCGACGAGTCTGCTCACGGGTGGTGTCCTTGAGCAGATACCCCAGGGCACCGGCCTCGACGGCGCGTTCGATCTCCTCGTCGGTGTCGTAGGTGGTGAGGATCAACACCCGGGTCCCGCTCCGGCCGCCGGCGATCTCGGCGGTGGCGGCGACCCCGTCGAGCACGGGCATCCGCAGATCGACGAGTGCCACGTCGGGCGCGAGGCGTTCGACAAGCTCCACGGCCTCCCGGCCGTTGCCCGCCTCGCCGACGACGTCGATGGCGGGCTCCGCGGCCAGCAGGGCGATCACCCCCGCCCGCATGACGGTGTGATCGTCCACCACGATGACGCGGATTCTGGTGTCTGCCATGTCACACCTGATCGGTCGTGGGGATCATCGCGAGGACGCGGGTGCCCTCGCCGGGGGAGCTGGTGACGGTGAGCTCGCCGCCGAGCTCGGCCAGGCGTTTGCGCATGCCGTCGAGGCCGAAACCACGGGAGTCCTCGATCAGGAAGCCACGGCCGTCGTCGGTGATCTCGAGTTCGAAGCCGTGGGGGTACCGGGCGAGGACGATGCCCACGGTGGAGGCCTCGGCGTGCTTGCGCACGTTGGCGAGGGACTCCTGGGTGCAGCGCAGCAGGGCGATCCGGGTCTGCTGGTCGCAGGCCACGTCCGGCAGGTCCGCGCTGACGGCGAGGCCGGTGTCCTCGGCGAACCGGTCCAGGGTGCGGCGCAGCGCCGGGACGACCTGGCCGAGGCCGACGCCGCTGCGCGGGGCACCCGAGCTGACCAGGACGCGCGCCTCGGCGAGGTTGTCGCGGGCGGTGCGCTCGATCGAGAGCAGTTGTTCGGCGCTCCTGCGTGGATCGGCGCGCAGGCCGGTGCGGGCCGCCTCCGCCAGCACCACGATGGAGGCGAAGCCCTGCGCGAGGGTGTCGTGGATCTCCCGCGCGAGCCGTTCGCGCTCGTCCGTGGCGCCCTGGCGTCGGTGAGCCTCGGCCAGCCGCTCGGCGGTGAGTTCCTTCACCCGCCGGGCCAGGCTCTTCAGGGCGGTCAGGACGGCGAGGTGGACCCGGTCACCGGTGGGTCGTAGTCGGGCGAGGGCGTCGGTGCGGGCCTGGCCGGTGAGGCGGCGGTAGGTGGCGCGAATAGCGTCGGGCGCGCTGATGAGGAGGTGCCCGATCTGGTTCAGCGCGGCGGTGCGGGCCTTGACGCAGGAGCGGGCGGCGTTGTGTAGGGCCCGTATCCCGGCGACCGAGTCGGTCTTGGGCGCGCTGGAGGCGCGTCCGGACAGGGCGGCGCGTGCGGCCGCGTAGGCGTCGATGGGATCGGACTTGCCGGCCCTGCGGCGTTCGGCCCGGTCGGGCCGGTTGACCTCCACGACGTGCAGGTCCCGCGCGCGGGCGGTGCGGGTGAAGCCGGCCCCGTAGGAGGAGGTGCCTTCCACACCGATCGCGATCACGTGTCCGTGTGCGGTCAGGAAGGCCACGGCCGCGGCATACCCGGCCGCGGTGGTGTCGAACTCGGCGTCCGCGAGGTGGCCGCCGTTGTCGCTGATGACAGCGACGTGAAGCGTGTCGGCATGGGAGTCCACCCCTGCGACAACCCGCGCTTCGGCTGTTCCCTGTGCGACCACTGCTGCCATGCTGGTGACGCCTTCCTAGCCGGAGGTGGGCGTCGGTCGGGCGGCGCAGACAGGACATTGAGGGGGCTTCTGACCAAGCTCCTATCAGGTCATGTTCCGCCCGGCCGAAGCCGTGAGAACAAGCCCCGACGGCCGGACAGAACAAGCCGCAGACAGCCCAGCAGGGCGTCAGTCAGTGGGAGAGCCACGACCACCGGAACCCGCGTACGAGTATCAATGTCAGTGGTGTCTGTTTGACTCGGTGGTATGAGTGAACGAGACGTACTGGTGCTGGGGGCGACGGGCTCGACCGGACGGCGCGTCGCCGGGATGCTCAGGGACGCGGGTGTGTCGGTGCGGCACGCGTCGCGGCGCGGGTCCTTCCGGTTCGACTGGACGGTTCGGGACACGTGGGAGCCGGCGACCGCCGGGGCCGACGCGATGTATCTGATGGCGCCGCACGAGTTGCCCGTCGATCCCGAGTTCGTCCGCCGCGCGGTCGAGCAGGGGGTGCGGCGGATCGTGCTGCTGTCCAGTCGGGGCATCGAGGTCATGGGCGACGAGCGGCTGCTGGCGGCCGAGCGGACGGTCCGCGACTCCGGGGTCGAGTGGACGATCGTGCGTCCTGACTGGTTCGACCAGAACTTCGACGAGGGCTTCTTCCAGCCGGCCGTCATGTCCGGCGAGTTGGCCCTGCCGCTGGGGGACGCGCGCATGGCGTTCGTGGACGCCGACGACATCGCGGCGGTGGCGGCGACGGCGCTGACCGAGGACGGGCACGCCGGCCGGAGCTACGAGGTCACGGGGCCGCGCGCGCTGTCGTTCGAGGAGGCGCTGGCGGTCATCACCCGCGAGTCGGGCCGGCCCGTGCGCTATCGCGGAGGCGACGCGGACTATCGGGCCGCCCAGTCGTCGTTCGGCATACCGCGGGACCAGACGGAGGCGGAGCTGGCGGCGTTCACCGCGCTCCGGGAGGCCGGCGACGGCGAGCCCACGGACACCGTGCGCGAGGTGACCGGCCGGCCGCCCGTCCCCTTCGAGACGTACGCCGCCCGCGCGGCGGCCCACGGCGCCTGGCGGGAGTGAGCCGGCTCGGTCATTGTGGGTGCCGGCGTAGCAGGGTCCGCAGCATCTGCCTTGCCGGCTGCACGACGGTGGTGAGGGCGATGGCGCCCACTGCTGCGGCGAGCACGGACACCAGGAAGAGTCCCGGGTGCGGCTCCGTCCACAAGGCGCCTGCCGCGAACGCGACACCGACCGGCAGGCCGATGACGGTCAGCAGACCGAGCGCCGCGTTGACGCTGCGGTTGGTCAGTGCGTCGACGAGGCGACCGGCATCAGCCAACTCGCTGATGATGTTCTCCAACAACGTCGGCAAGGCATGCTGTGCCTGGAACTGCCGAAGCAGTTCATTGCCCTTGCCGTGCACGGTGATATGGCTGAACCACAGGCGTCTGCGGACATGCATGAGCCTGTATTCCAGCCCGGCCAGTACCTCTGGGTCGAACTGCTCGGCTTGTACGCCGGCCACGTTGTTCGCCACGTCGTTCAGCGCGTACAGCTGCATGCACCCGACGAGCAACGCATCAAGGTAGATGCTGTGCACGTAGACCTCGGCCGAGGAGTGGAACTCCCTCTCCTCTCCCGAGTCGGGAGATGTGCCCACGAAGGCCATGCCGTCCCTGAGCACGAGAGCTTTCCAGTCGGCGGAGAACAGCACTGCTCCCGAGCGGACAGACGCGTCCTCCGGGTCAGGGGCGAAGCGCGCCTCTGTGCTGGCGGAGGCCAGCAACCAGAGCCACTGGTCCGCCGGAGACCAGTCTCCATAGTGGTCCGACATCACCCGATCGGGGGCGTCGGTAAAGGTCACGTGGGCCACTGTCCTTGCCCGTGAGTCACCGGGCGTCAACTGCACGCCGTTGGGGAGCAACTCCTCAAGCTTCCTTCGGCAGTCGCTCTCCTCGGCAGTCGCAGTACTCAGCCGCGCGAGATCCTCCAGCACGACCACCGGATCGCGCCGGGGATCCGTCGGATCGGTCAGCTCCACGTGCAGGACGGCGAGTCCCAGTTCACCGCCCACCAGGGGCATGCGCAGGACCTCGATGCCTTGGACGCCCGCCCCGGCGAGCCGCTCCCGGGGCTCGAACAGCCTGAACCAGCGAACGGGCGCCTCAGCGGAGCCGTACAACGCTTCCCGCAGTCGGGGTTCGAAGTAGGTGAGTCGAAGTTGGTGGTCGGCTGCCTCAGACCGTGTAGGCACCCGCAGCGGCAGCGCGCCTGACCGCCAGCATGGGTCTGTCCCCAGCCGGACCTCGTAGATCACGCAGCCGGTACTCCGTCGCAGCATGCACCCTCTTCTCCTCAAGCCCGTTCATCGACGCGCATCGAACGAACTCGCGGACGGTGTGGACTCCCACAGGTCGACCAGCTCTCGTGCGACGCTCTCCTCTCCGGCCACGAGAAGCGGGGAGTTCCACGAGAACGGATGACCTCCTCGCCCCAGGATTGTTCCCTCCCTCTTCCGGACCAGAGCGAGGCCTGCCGCCACGTCCCACGGCTTCGGACTCACACACACGCACGCGTCCAGCCATCCCTCGGCAACACCGGCTAGATCCAGGCTCATGGCCCCGCGAATCCTGAGCCGCCGAGTCCTCTCGTGCAGGGCCCTCAGAAACGCCCCCACACTGACGGGCCCACCAGAACTCCCCGAAATCCCGACCGTCGCCTTGGACAGATCTCGTGCCCTGGATGGCGCAGAAGCATGAGCGGTCTCCGGGCCGACGCTCCAACGTAAGCCGAGCGCGGGCGCGTGGATCACGCCCAGGACAGATTCGTTCTCGGCGGCCAGCGCCAACGAGACGGCGTAGAACGGATCTCCGTTCGCGTAGTTCGCCGTGCCGTCGATGGGGTCCAACAGCCAGTGGCGTGACGCCGTCGAGACGCCGTCGGACGAGGCCGATTCCTCACCCATGACCGGAATATCCGGAGTCCGGTCGTGGAGAGCTCGCGACACCCGGCGCTCGACTTCGACGTCTGCGTCTGTGACCTCCTCACCAGACGGCTTGAGCCGTTGTCTCGACCATTCGGATCCCGCTTGTCCGAGCCATTCGGCCACCGGCTCGACCGCCTGTTCTGCGACGGCGAGAAGTTCGTCGTCCGTCAGGCTCACGACGGATCCAGATGCCACAGCGCGAGAGTCTCCGAATGAGCTCCCTGCTCCCCCATGGTGTAGAAGCTCAGACGATCGAAGGTCCACGTCTGCGGTACTGATGTCCGATCGGGGGCCGAACGAACGATCTCGCGCGCTACTTCATCCTCCGCGCGTCCCAGCGTGATGTGTGGGGCGTACGCGTCACCGGTGTACCGATACCCGTAGCGCGCATAGCTGGCCTGCTCGCTGTCAGTGAAAGCCGACGTGTCCTTAGACGAGTCGAACGCCTCGCGGTCCAGTAGGGGATCCAGGATCGCCAGCGTTGCCTGCTGCAGTTTTTCCAGCAAGGGCGGGCGTTCCAGTGACAGGAACACCCATCCCGTCGCCTGGTACACGATCCCGGCGAAGCGAAGACGAACGCTCGGTGGCAGGTCCACCGAAGCACTGATGCGATCCAGTTCCTGCCGGGGATCCAGCGAATCCACGAACGGCCCCTGGAAGACGGTGACGTGCGGCAGGTTACCGTCCACGGACAGCGCGGGCCGCAATCCGTCGGGGCCACGCACCTCGTTCTGCACCCGCAGCGCCGAGCGCAGGTCGTCGTCACAGGGGAGCAGCGCTACGCCAAGCCACCTCGTCATGGATGTCCTCCTACCTTCATAATCACTCGCAGTGCGGCGTCGAGTCCTCTGCTCATGCAGGTCACGGGGGCTTCCCCACTCAACCAGGCAGCGAGTACTCCGGCGTCGAAGGCGTCTCCACCACCCGTGCGGTCCACGGGTTCCTCGGGAACCGTCGAGGCCCGAAAAAGGTCGCCGGAACGAGCGGCCCAAAGGGCCCCCTCGCTGCCCACGGTCACGATCACGTCGGCTGAGAGACGTCGGGCCAGGCGCAGCGCCGTGCCCGCTGTGTCACCGGGCACCGCATCCGGCAGCCGGTCTGCCTCGTCCGCGTTCATGAAGTTCAGGGAATCCCTCGGAGCGAGGGACGACATGTCACGGCCGTTCCACTCAACGGAGACCGACCGCTGTGTCTCACCGGCGAGAGCCACCAGCCGGGAGAGCGCGGGCGAAGGCTCACCCACCACGTGCAGATGATCAGCCTCCCGCACGTGCCTCTCCTGGACAGCGTCGAAAGCGAGATTCCGGTCGGCCCCGGCGAAGGTCATCATTCTCTTGCCCTTACCGGCCGACAAGACGATGGCCATGCTGGTACGAGCATGTCGGTCCACCTTCATCAACGTCGTTCTCACGCCGCCGGCTCGCAGAGAGTCCAGACAGACCGTCCCCAGGGCGTCGTCGCCCACCGTCGAGACGAGCCAGACAGCACAGCCCTGATGAGCGAGGCCCATGGCGGTGTTGGCCGCCGAGCCTCCGGGCTCCGCCGAATACTCTCCCCCGCGGAGCTTCTCGTGATCTCGCGGCAGCCTTTCCGACCGAACGATGATGTCGAAGTTCGTCCCGCCCACGACGAGGACACGGCGGTGAGGTTTCCCAGCCGTCATGCGGGCTCCCCCAGCCGGTAGCTCTCGAAGAGGACGTGACGCACCAATCGCTCACGGCTCTCCGCGCTGCTCTGTAGAGGGAAGGAGGCGTGTGTGACAAGGTCTCGGACCAGAAGCTGGAACCGGGACTCGTCGGAACCAAGGCCGTGGAAGCACCGCATCAGCTCACGGTGAAGGTCCTGCGCCTCAATCTCCAGTTCCCGCAGCCAGTCCCGGTGGGCAATGAGCACGTTGGACGCAGCCATGCGGAGCCGCTTCTGTGTCGCTGGCGGAAGCATTTCGGAGTTCAGCAGTTCGAAGTACCCGTCATCGTCGCGGGCGTGCATGCGCAGGTTCTGGCCGCCAACCGCCAGTACATCCTGGTTCAGGTGGAACAGTTCCAGGCCGAGATGGTGCGGAACGTCCAGGACCCGTACGCCCAGGTCTCGCAGACCTGCCTCGTCGGTCGACAGCGCCGCCAGCACGTTACCGAACATGTCGCTGTGCTTGGGCACAGCGATCTGGGCTCCTGCTGGCTTCGCCAGGAACTCGGGGCCGGTCACGTTTCCCCACCGCCCGCGTCGGGCGGCGAGAAGGAAGAAATTACGTCCGCCCATCGAGTAGCCTACCCTGCCGATGTTGACGACGGAGGATCTGATGGTTTCGTCCGTCTCCATCAGGCGCCGCACACGCTGTTCGTTGTAAATGGCGAGATCGAGAAGTCGTCGGGAGACGTCGTGGACGAGATTGTCCGACCAGGGAAGTTGGACGTGCGTGACCCGGTGGTTGTGCCGTGCCAATAAGTGGTCCAGTTCGCAGCCCAGGAGCACCGCCTTCACGACGATCAGCGTGGAATCCGCGAGGCGTGTCGTTCGTGTCCGGAGTGGCGTGTCGACGAGTTCGCGTCTGGCGGTGTCCTCGGCCTGTGACTTGCTCACCTCTCCGTACCACACTGCCAGCCGCGTCAGTGCGTTGAGGCACGGCCGCACGTCTTCGGCGGAGATCTCTTCCCCCCGCGCTTTCTGCGCGTGGCTGCCGTAGTTGCCATAGTTCTGGATTGTCCGGACCGCGAGCACCAGCTTGGGCGGCAACACTCCCTGCGCACCCAGCACGGTGAGAAGCGCTTCCAGAGTCGGCTTCGATCCGATGGTTTCGCGCATGGCTACGTCGAGAAGCATCGCTTCGGCTGCCCTTCGTGCGGTGCTGAGGAAGACCTCGGGATCCGCCTCCGCGTAACGGAGCGCCTTCCGGTAGAGCCGGAGCGACTCGCCCCCGCCAGCCGTCACGTCACACCACCCAACCCCCTCAAGCCTGGCGTGACCTTAGCAAGCCTCCCACATACTCGGAACCACACCTTCTGCCCGTGTCCGCAGCACTTCGCGCCGCATCTCTGCGCAGTGGGCGCCTGGCCCGTGTCGTGCCCTAATCGGCCGGTTGGGCCTCGATCAGGAAGCGTTGGGCGTGGGCCACGAAGGGGCCGTGCCGGTCCATGAAGGTGTGGAGCTCGGCCAGGCGGTCGCGGTAGGCGTCCACGGTGAAGTCCGGCACGGTCCATATCACCTTGCGGAGGAAGTGCACCACGGCCGCGACGTCGAAGAACTCCATGCGCAGCGCCTCCTGCCGGAGGTCGGTCACCACCATGCCGGCCGCCTCCGCCTCCGCCACGACCATCATCGGGAAGCGCTCCATCTTGACCGGCTGCGCGCCCATCATGAAGTCCCGCAGCTCGCGCACCGTGCCGGCGCCGATCTGCTGGGAGAGATAGCTGCCGTGCGGGCGCAGCACCCGGTGGACCTCGTCCCAGCGGGTCACCACGGGGTGGCGGCTGACCACCAGGTCGAAGTGGTCCGTCGGGAACGGGAGGTCGGCCTCGTTGTCGATCTCGACGACGGCCGCGTCGAACTTCGCCAGGTTGCGCCGGGCGATCGCCAGGTTCGGCGGCCAGGACTCCGTCGCCGCCAGCAGGCGCGGGGCCACCGGGATGGTGGCCAGCACCTCGCCGCCGCCGGTCTGGATGTCGAGCGCCGCCTCGACCTTCGCCATCCGCTCGGCGATGAGCCGGGCATAGCCCCAGGACGGGCGCTGCTCCGTGGCGCGTCCGTCGAACCAGGAGAAGTCCCAGCCGTCGGTCGGGACCGCGGCGCCTTCGGCGAGGAGCTCTTCGAACGTGGGCATGGCGGAGATGATGGCAGGTCATCTCCGGCGGGCCGTCAGCGGGTCATCGGGCCGGTTCCGCGCCCGGGTTGGACGAGGGGGCGGGCGAGCGCGCGCACCGGCGGGGAGGCGAGGGTGGCCGCGGCGAGCACGCAGAGGATCACCAGCGCGGCCTGGTCGGTCCAGGTGTCGACGCGCAGCACGGCCTCCGACGCGTGCACCGGTCGCAACACCAGCGGATGCAGGACGTAGATGTAGAGGCCGCCAGAGCCGAGGTAGGTGAGGAACGGCAGCCGCCCGCGCGGCGCCAGCCGGATGACGCTGAGCGCGACGGCCATGCCGCAGAGCAGGATGGCGACGCGGACCGCTGCCCAGGCCCAGGGCCCGGGCAGCGGTTCGCCCATTTCCGCGTAGGGCCCGGGCATGTTCAACCAGCTCCGGTCGACGTGGTCGCGCAGCGGCCAGGCGGCGGCGAGGGCGACGACCAGCACCGTCCAGGCGGCCGGGCGGCTCAGCCGGGCCCGGAGGGACGTGAGGAGGCCGCCGTCCCTGAGCTTCCAGCCGAGCAGGAAGAAGGGGAGGAAGCACAGCGTGCGGGAGAGTTCGAGGACGTCCCGACCGACGAACGGGGCGTAGCCGGCGAGCGCCGCCACCCCGACGGACACGACGAGCGGGTGGCGCAGCCGGGCCAGCACGGGCAGCGCCAGCCGCCATATCAGCAGCGCCAGCAGGAACCACATCGTCAGGGACGCGCCGTGCACGGTGCCCGGCCACTCGCGCGCCGACATCGCCCAGATCTGGACGTGGCCGAGCAGCAGGACGGCGAGGTAGGGCAGGAGTATCACCCCGGCCAGCCGCCGGCAGCGCGGGACGGTGAGCGGCGCGGCGCTGCTGAAGTAGCCGGCCAGGATCGCGAACATCGGCACCCGCAGGGGCCAGGTGGCCACGTACAGCCAGCGCAGCGCGTCCAACCGGTCGTGCACCGGCCCCGCCACGTGCAGCAGGACGACCAACGCGCCGGCCACGAACCGGAGGTTGTCCCACGAGGGATCACGCCCCGTCTCGCGGACCGGCGGGCTGTTGCGAAGCTTCTGCGGCACGGGGCGCCTCCTCGGGTGGACGGGGCATGGGCGGATGACAGGGGTGTCGAAAGGAGATGTCCGGATGTGGACGGGGGCGTGCGAAAGGACGGCATGACGGAGCGGCTGGGGGTGCCTGGGGTGCGGCCGTTGCGGGCGACGGTCCGCGCTTTCCGCGCTCGTCAGGACACGCTGGGTGACTCGTGGTGCGCGCGGCGGTGTTCGGTCGGCCATGCCTGGCCGGCCCGGGAGTTCCCGGTGCTGGCCGGTGCTAGCCGCCCGGCTCTGCGTCCGGTTGCGCGGTGACCAGGCCGGTTTCGTAGGCGAGGATCACGGCCTGGGCGCGGTCGCGCAGCCGCATCTTGGTGAAGAGCCGGTTGATATGGGACTTGACCGTGTGGTCGGTGACACAGAGGCGCTGGGCGATCTCGTCGTTGGACAGGCCCCTGGCGATCAGCACCAGCACCTCCGTCTCGCGGGCGGTGAGCCCGTCGAGCCGGCCGCGTCGGGGGAGGTCGGTGGGACGGTCGCGGGCGAAGGCGGCGATGACGCGGCGGGTGACGGTCGGCGCCAGAAGCGCCTCGCCGCCCGCCACCACCCGCACGGCGTGCAGCAGTTCCGGGAAGGTGGCGTCCTTCAGCAGGAAGCCGCTGGCGCCGGCGGCGAGGGAGTCGAAGACGTACTCGTCCAGGCCGAAGGTGGTCAGCATCAGCACCCGGGTCGACTCGCAGCCCGGGGTGGCGAGGATGCGGCGGGCGGCCTCGATGCCGTTCATCCGCGGCATGCGGACGTCGAGCAGCGCGAGGTCGGGCCGGTGCTCGGCGGCGAGCCGCACGGCCTCGACGCCGTCCGGCGCCTCGCCGACCACCTCGATGTCGTCCTGGGTGGCCAGCAGGTTGGCGAAGCCCGCGCGGACCACGGCCTGGTCGTCCGCGACGATCGCCCGGATCACGGGGTCTCCCGCGGGATGCGCGCCTCGGCCGGTTCGTCGTGCAGCGGGAGTTCGACGCCGAGGCGGAAGCCACCGTCCGGCCCCGAGCCCGACTCGAAGCGCCCGCCCAGCAGCGTCACCCGCTCCCGGATGCCGATCAGCCCGAGCCCTTCGGTGGCCGACGCGCCGGACGACGGGCCAGGTCCGTCGTCGCTGACGCGGATCCCGAGGCGGTCGGGCCGGTGCTCGATCTCCACCAGCACGTTCGCCTCGGGGGCGTGTCGCCGGGCGTTGGTGAGGGCCTCCTGGACGATCCGGTACGCGGACAGCTCCACCGAGGCCGGCAGTCCGGCCGGCGGGTCCTCGACGCGCAGCTCCGCGCTGCCGCCGGCCGACCGGTGCCGTTCCACGAGGTCCGCCAGCCCGGCCAGGGTCGGCTGCGGGGCGTCCGCGGCGGCGGGCTGTCCCTGCCCCGCCGAGCGCAGGACGGTGAGCAGCTGCCGCAGCTCGTCGAGCGACTCGCGGGAGTGGGTGGCGATCGCCTGGAACTCCGTCCGGGCCTCGGGCGACAGCCCGGGCGTGGTGTACGTGGCGCTCTCCGCCCGGACCGCGATCACCGAAACCGAATGCGAGACGATGTCGTGCAGTTCCCGGGCGATGTCCGCTCGTTCGTCCTCGGCGGCCCGCCTCCTTTCCCTGGCGATCAGTCGGGCCTGGGCGGCCTCCTGCTCGCGCCGGGTCCGGGCGTCCCGGGTGCGGACCAGTTCGGCGAGGGCGACCGTGATCAGCACGCCGCAGGCGAGCGGGAGCGTCTCGAGCAGCCAGTCGCTCGGGCCTCCCAGGCGCTGCAGGCCCGACTCGATCCAGCGCTGGTCCTCCCCGTACCTCTTCCAGAGGGCGTCCACCCGGTTCACCACCACGAGGGCGACGAGCCCGTAGCCGGCCGCCGTCACCGAGTGGTGTATCCGGTGTCTGGTCAGGATGGCGAGGCCGAAACACAGGCAGACGGCGGCGGTCAGCATGGTCTCCGGGTAGAAGACGAGGGTGACGAGCCCGGCCGGGATGGCGAGATGGGCGGCCAGCCCCGGATACCTGCGACGCCACATCAGGGGGAACATCGCCGCGGCGCTCAGCACCGTACGCAGGATGCCGTCCCGCAGCTCGCTGCCGTGGGTGTCCCAGTGGCCGCAGCTGGCCTCGCCACAGGTCAGAGTGGCACGGTCCCCCTGCGCCTCCACCACGTCGCTGCCCCACACCAGGCAGAACACGCAGGCCAGGACAGCGAGGAGCGCGACGGAGACCCAGGGGTAGGCGGGCGCCGAGGTCCAGGCATGGAGGCGCGCCCGGGTCCGGTCGGCGATCCGGCCCCAGTCGATCGTCGACCTCGACGCCTCGGTCCGGCCGGAGACGAGCGCCGCGTGCTCCTCCGGCGACATCACCAGACGGCGCAGGAAACCGGGAGGCGTTCCGGTGTCGCGTGCGGTCATGCCGACCATTCTGCGAACGCGGCGGGGCCGTTGGCCTCACCGCACGGTACGAAGTTCGGTGCGCGGTTCCGCCGCGCCCTCATACCGTGGTGTGAGGGCGCGGGCTCCTTATCCGGTGGAGCCGCGGTGGCCGGTCGCGTGATGATGCGGGCATGAGCACTGAGTCGGGGATCGAGCCCACCGCCGCACCAGCCACCCGGCCGACCGTCACCCGACGTGCCGGGCCCGGGGACGTCGCGGCGCTGGTGCGGCTGCGTGGGCTGATGCTGACGGACATGGGGCTGGTCGACTCGCCGGACGAGGGGGCCTGGCGGGAGCTGGCCGTGGCGTGGTTCGCCGGGAAGCTCGGCGACCGGGACGAGTTCGCCGCCTTCGTCGTGGAAGACCCCGAGCTCGGCGTGGTGAGCAGCGCGGTCGGCTCCTGCGACCAGCATGCGCCCGGCCCCAGCAATCCGAGCGGCCTCTACGGGTACGTCTCCAACGTCAGCACCGACCCGCGCCGCCGGCGCCGGGGGTACGCGCGGGCCTGTCTCGACGCGCTGCTGCGCTGGTACGAGACGGAGACGCCGGTGCGTGTCGTCAACCTCAACGCCACGACCCACGGTCTCGGCATGTACACCAGCCTCGGCTTCGCGGCCCCGCGCTACCCCTCCCTCCAGGCCCGGCTGTCCGGTTAGGGCGTGCCCGGGGACCGGTCGGCGAGGCGGAAGGCCAGGACCATGTCCCACCGGGACATGTCGGGCTGCTCGGCCGGGTCCGTCAGGTACTCCTCCAGGCGGCAGCCCCAGGCCTCGCCCTCTGGGGTGTCCCGGGCGTCCCAGCTCAGCCCCCGCTCGTCGGCCCAGGCCAGCAGGTCCGCGGTGACCTGGAGCAGGTCGTCGGGGTGGCCGGTGTGCGCGACGGTGGCGTACCGCCCGCCCGGCAGCACGCCGGCCGCGACGTCGCCCTCCGGTCCGGGCCCGGTCGCCGGGCCCGGCGGCGGGGCGGCCACCGGCACGCCCACCGAAACGTCGAGGCGGCGTTCCATGTCGATGACGTGGTACCGGAAGAAGGGCGCGCCGACCGGGGTGATCCCGCGGGCGCCGAGCCAGGCGAACAGCTCGGGCATCCGGTCGGCGATGTCGGCGATGGTCTCCATCGTGACGTACGAACGGATCCCCACGTAGGGCTGCTCGGGACGCTCGACGACGGTGGGGGTGGACGAGGGCTGCTGGGCGGGCGTGTCGGTCATGACAGCAGGGACTCCCCGTCCCGCGGAAAATCATCGGTCGCCGGGTCGGATCCCCGTCTAGACTCGCCGCCCATGACGACCGACCTGGACGAACACGGACGCCCCGAGCCGCCATTCGCGGGCGACGAGGCCGCCACCCTCCTCGGCTTCCTGGAGTTCCAGCGCGCGACCCTGGCCTGGAAGTGCGCGGGCCTGGACGCCGCCGGGCTGAACACGACGGTGGCGAAGTCGTCGATGACGCTGGGCGGGATGCTCAAGCATCTGGCCTTCGTCGAGGAGATCTGGTTCTCCCGGCGGCTGCTGGACCGGGAGATACCTTCCCCGTGGAAGGAGGTCGACTGGGATGCCGACGAGGACTGGGACTGGCATTCGGCCGCCGACGACACCCCCGAACAGCTCCACACGCTGTGGCGGGACACGGTGGAACGCTCCCGTGCCGCGGTCGCGGAGGTGATGGCCGCCGGCGGCCTGGGCCAGCCGGCCCGGCGCGGCCTGTCCGACGGCGGCCACCCCAGCCTGCGGTGGATCCTCGTCCACATGGTCGAGGAGTACGCGCGGCACAACGGCCACGCCGACCTCATCCGCGAGTCGATCGACGGCTCGGTCGGCGAATGAGCCTCACCCCCGGACCGCGCCCGAGGTGAGGCCCTGGACGATGTGCTTGCTGGCGAAGGCGAAGAGCACCATCGTCGGCAGGATGGTGAGCACCGCCGCCGCGGACATCGAGCCCCAGTCGATGTTGAAGCTGGATATGAAGCCGTTCAACGCGGTGGGGATCGTCTTGTTCTCGTCGCTGTTCATCAGCGTGACCGACAGGAACAGCTCGTTCCAGCAGTTGACGAAGTTGAAGATGAACGCGGCGGTGATGCCCGGGCGCATCACCGGGAGCAGCACCCGGAAGAGCGCCCCGAGCCGGGAGAGGCCGTCGATCATCGCGGCCTCCTCCAGCGCGTCCGGGATGTTCTCGAAGAAGCCGCGCAGCATCACCGTGCAGAACGGGATGCACATCGCGACGTAGACGAGGACCAGGCCGAAGCGGTTGTCGACCAGCCGCAGGTCGGTCATCAGCAGGTACAGCGGTCCCAGCGCGATGAAGCCCGGGATCATCTGGGTGACCAGCGCCGCCATCAGCACCGCGGTCTTGGTGCGGAACTCGAAACGGGCCAGCACGTAGCCCGACAGCATGGAGATCGCGGTCGCGGTCACTCCGGCGACCGTCGCGACGACCAGGCTGTTGGTGAGGTACACGCCGAACTCGGCGTCCTCGAACAGTCCGGCGTAGTTCTCCAGGGAGAACGACTCGGGCCAGTAGGCGATCGGGTAGGAGAAGACGTCGCCGGGGTCCTTCAGCGACGTGATGGTGATCCAGTACAGCGGGAAGACGGTGATGACCAGCCAGAGCGTGAGGAAGAGGATCCGGGTGACCCGCCCAGCGGCGGACTCCTTGTCGATCATGACCGCGCTCCCCTCCGCTCGCGGGTGGCCAGCAGGTAGAAGACCGAGAAGACGAGGAGGTTGGCGATGACGATGAGGCCCAGCGCGGACGCCTTGCCGTAGTCCCCCTGCTGGGTGATCTGGATCATCCACGTCGTCACGATGTGCGTCTGGTCGTTCGGACCGCCGCCGGTCATGCCGAAGATGATGTCCGGGAAGTTGAAGATCCAGATGATCCGGAGCAGCACGGTCAGCGCCAGCGTGACCCGGATGTACGGGATGGTGATCTGGAACAGCGTCCGGACCCGGCCGGCGCCGTCGAGCGCGGCGGCCTCGTAGAGCTCGCCGGGCACCGACTGCAGCGCGGCCAGGATCATGATCGCGAAGAACGTCACGCCGTACCAGATGTTCGCGACGATGATGGCGGTCATCGCGGAGCCCGGTTCGGCGAGCCACGGGACCGGTTCGTCGATCAGGCCGGCCTTCTGCAGCAGGTCGTTGACGACGCCGAACTCGCTGTTGAACATCCAGCGGAACAGGATGCCGATCAGGAACCCGGACACGGCCCAGGGGAAGAAGATCAGCGCCTGGTACACCCCGCGGAACGGGAAGCGCCGCCGGAGCCACAGCGCGAGGGCGAAGCCGATGAGGAACTGGGGGACGAGCGAGGCGACCACCCACAGCACGGTGTTGCCGAGGACGGTGCCCCAGGCCGGGTCGTCGACGATGGCCCGGAAGTTGTCGAAGCCGACCCAGGAGAGGTCGGACAGGTCCGCGAGGTTCCAGTGGCGGAACGCCATCTGGCTGCCGCGGAGCATCGGGTAGTAGACGAACACCGCGACGAAGAGCGCGGCGGGGGCCAGGTAGGCGGCGATGACCAGGCCGCGGCGCGCGGTGAAGGCCGGCCGGGGCCGGCCCCCACCGCGGGCCGGGACACGGGCGGGGGCCTTGGTCGGCCGGGTCGAGGGTGGGCTCACGTCCGCCGCCCGGTCAGCTCTCGTTCTGCCATTTCTCGGTCCAGTAGGTGTCCCAGCTGTCGAGCAGTTCCGCCGGGGACATGTCGCCGAGCAGCACCGACTGCACTTCGGAGTCGGCCTTCTGGGCCCATTCGGTCCACCAGGGCGCGTCCCTGGGCTCCGTCACGGTGATGTAGGTGTCGGACTCCTCGGTCATGGTCACGTAGCTGGCCCACGGCCCGGTCCGGTAGAACTCGTCCTCGGCCGCCCCGTCGAGGATCGGGACGAGGCTGTTCTCCTTGCTGAAGGTCAGCGACGCCTCGCCCTCGGCGAGGAACCGCACCAGCTGCATGGCCTCGGCGCGGTGCGAGCTGCTCTCGGCGACGCCCCAGCCGGCGGTCGCCAGCGGCTGCACGGCCTTGCCGCTCGGCCCGGTCACCAGCGGGGCCGTGCTCCACTGGTCCTCGTCGACCGCGTTGGACTCCCGCACCGAGGCGATCACCTCGGGGTCCTGGAGCAGGAAGGCGGTCGAGCCGTTGGAGAACCCCTCGACCATCTCCGGATATCCCCAGGAGACCGACGACGGCGGCGCCGCCTGGTCGAACAGCGCGAAGTACGTCCGCAGCGCGTCCTCGGCCTCGGGCGCCGAGAAGATCGAACCGCCGTCGGCGAGTTGGTAGCCGTTCTCGGGGTTGATCGCGTCGGCGACGTACGCCTGGATCGCCGCGGTGACGTTGCCGGCGGCGCCGAGGCCGCCGCGGAACGCGTACCCGTACTGGCGGCTGTCCTCGTCCTGGATCGCGGACGCCTGCTCCAGCAGGTCCTCCCAGGTGGCGGGCGGCTCGTCGAAGCCGGCCTCCTCGACGAGGTCGGTGCGGTAGAAGAGGCTCAGCCCGTAGAAGCCGTAGGGGAGGAAGTAGGTGTGGCCCTCGGCGTCCTCGGCCGCCGCGGTGGCGTTGTCCGTCAACGCGTCCCAGCCGCCCCAGTCCTTCAGGTCACCGCTCATGTCGTGCAGCCAGCCGTTGGTCGACCACGGGCCGACGGTGGTGTCGCGGACCTCCAGCACGTCCACGCCGCTGCCGGACTGCAGCATCTGCTGGAGCTTGTTGTCCGCCTGGTTGGTGGGTGGCGACACCAGCTCGACGTCGATGTCGGGGTGTTCGGCCTCGAAGTCCTCCAGAAGCTGCTCCAGCAGCTCCGTGCGGACGGGGTTGGTCAGGCTCTCGACCATCTGCAGCGTGACGCCGCCGCCGGCCGGGCCCTTGGCACAGCCGGGCAGCAGCAGCGCCGCGGCGGTGACGCCGACCGCGGCCACCACCCTCGCCTTACGTGTTCTCACCTTCTGCCTCCCTGGTCAAGCTGGTCCAGCTCGGCCCGCCGGGTGCGGGCCCAGGAGCCGAGCACGGGCACGCAGCGCTCGGCGAAGTACTCGAAGTCGGCGGCCGTGGTGTACACGTGCGTGGACAGCCGGAGGTAGCCGACGCCCTCGAACGCGGTGAACGCCGCCGCGACGCCCAACTCCTCGGCCACCCGGTCGCGGAGCGCGCCGGCGTCGGCGTCCGCGGTGACCAGCCCGTCGGGCAGCCGGACCAGCCGCAGCGCGTTGACCGGCATGCCCACGTCGACGGCGCAGCTGAAGCCGGTGAGTTCGGCGAAGGCGTCGGCGACGATCCGTTCCGCGTAGTCGGCCAGCTCGCGCATGTACCCGCGGGCGGTCTCCCAGCCCCAGGTGCGTTCGACGAAACGCAGCGCGGTCGGCGCCGCCAGGTAGCTGGTGACGTCCAGCGTGCCCTGGGTGTCGAAGCGGTCGGGGAACGGCTCTGCCGCGCCCCAGGAGTCGATCAGCGGGTAGAGGTCGTCGCGCAGCGGGCCGCGGGCCACCAGGGTCGAGGTGCCGCGCGGGGCGCAGCCGAACTTGTGGAGGTTGCCGACCCAGAAGTCGCAGTCCAGGTCCGCGAGCGGATCGTCGATCAGCCCCGGCACGTGGGCGCCGTCCACCAGCACCGGAACGCCCAGCCGTCGGGCCGCCGCGCTGATGCGCGCCACGGGGAGCAGCCGGGCGGTCGGCGAGGTGATGTGGTCCAGCACGACCAGGCAGGTCCGCTCGCCGAGTTCGGCGATCACGGCGTCGGCCGCGCGGTCCGCGTCGGCGTCGAGCGGGACCCGCGCGACGCGGACGGTGCCGGCCCAGCGTCGGGCGAGGCGTTCGGCGCCCATGGTGACGGCGCCGTAGCCGTGGTCGGTGACCAGGATCTCGCCGCCGGGTCGCATCCGCAGGCTGCCGTAGACGGCGCTCGCGCCGCCGCTGGCGTTCGGCACCAGCGCCAGGTCGCCGGGGGCGACGCCCAGGAACTCCGCGATCTCGGCCCGGGCGGCCGCGACCCGGCGGGGCACGGACACGAACCAGGACACCGGGGAACGTTCCATCTGGGCGCGCAGCCGGTTCTGGTCCCGCTGCGCGACGACCGGAACCGCCCCGTACGACCCGTGGTTGAGGTGCCGCACCGTCGGGTCCAGCGACCAGGCCGCCGCGGCGGCCCGTCCGTCGGGCAGGAGCAGCGGCCGCGGCGCGGTCCTCTCCCGTTGGATACCAGCCAAGTCATCAGATCTTTCTGGACAAGTCATATGATGATTGCGCGGCATCGTGGCACAGAGCCGCAGGACTGGCAAGGGTCTCGGGCAAGACTCATCTGATGACATGAAACGGTCAGAAGGACAGCGTCCGATGACCTGGTCCGACGACTGGCTAGGATGGCCCGGGCCGGGCGGCGCCCCGGCCCGGTGGAGGGGAAGCGATGTCCACAGCGATGTCCGCAGTCGACAGGGCGTTTCACGGCCTACGGCACATGATCGCCACGGGACGCCTGGGCGTGGGGCAGCGCATGCCGCCGGAGAACGAGCTGTGCGAGGAGCTGGGCGTCTCCCGGGGCTCGCTCCGCGAGGCGGTGCGGATGCTCACCGCGCTGCGGGTGGTCGAGCCGCGGCACGGTTCGGGCACCTACGTCTCCCAACTGCGGCCCGAGGACATCATCGGCAGCCTGTCGCTGACCGTGGACCTACTGCCGCTGAGCGGGCTGTTGGAGATGTACGAGCTGCGGCGCGTGCTGGAGGCCCATGTCGCGGCGCAGGCCGCGGCCCGGATCACGCCGGAGACGCTGGAGCCGCTGCTCGGCCACCTCGACGCGATGGAGGCCATCGAGGCCAGCGAGGACCCGTCCGCGATCACCGAGCTCGACCGGCGGTTCCATTCGGCGATCGCGCAGATCGGGGGGAACCGCACCCTGGAGTCGCTGCTCGACGTCTTCCGCGCCCGCTCCCGGGCGTACCAGGTGTTCACCCTGCCGGAGAGCGCCGAGATCAAGCGGGCGAGCGACGCGGAGCACCGGGCGATCGCCACGGCCATCGCCAACCGGGACCCGGTGGCCGCGGCCAACGCGGCGGCGACGCACGTCGCGCACACCGAGCAGCTGCTGCACGCCTTCCTGCCGCCGCCCGACCCGGGCGGCACGGCGCCCGCCTAGCCGGCGGTCGGGGCCGTCGGTCAGGTGGGCCGCCGCCCGGCTGGGCCTGGGCGACCGCCTGGCCCGGGCGGACCAGCCGGGGCGGACCGGTCAGGGCGGGCCGGTCAGGGCTCGGGGACGAGGGCGAGGGCCTCGATCTCCAGCAGCAGGTCGGGCCGGAAGAGCGCCGCGACCTGGACGGCCGAACTCGCCGGCGGGCGTTCGGTGTCGATCACGGCGTCGCGGGCCGCGCGGACAGCGGGCAGGTGGGCGACGTCGGTGACGAAGTAGGTGAGCTTCACGACGTGCTCGAAGGCGGCGCCCGCCGCGGCGAGGCACGCGGCGAGGTTGTCGAAGACCTGCCGGGCCTGGGCGGCCGGGTCGCCGGGGCCGACGACCTCGCCCCGCGCGTCGAGCGCGACCTGCCCGGAGACCGCCACCAGCCGGCCGGTGCCGGTGACCACGTGGGAGTAGCCCGCGCCGGGCATCACCCCCTCGGGCGACGGGATGTGGCTGAGATGACTCGGACGGCTCATGGCGCGAAAGATTATCCCGCCGGCATTGAACCGGCACACGGGTTGATCCGTGTGTGGGGGCAGCGGGTGGCCACCGATCGCCTCGGTCCCCCGCGGACGCGGCCGGCCCGCCCCGAGCCCTCGCCAGGAACCGGAGGCGGGCCGGCCGTGTCACCCCTCGACGGGGGTTGGTTCGACGGGCTGGGGGGTGCCGCCGCGGGGCGGGGCCGAAGCCCACGCCCCGCGGCGGTCGTCCCCGACCCGCTCCCGGAAGCGCGACGGTCAGCGCGCGGGGACCCGCTCGTCCGGCTCCTGACGTCCCTCTCCCCGGCCCTGCTCCGGCAGCGGCGCGGACGCGGCGGCGGATCCGGTGCCGACCGGGTCGGTGCTGAGCGAGTCGATGAGCGTGTCCCGTTCGTCGTTGCCCTCCGGCTTGACCAGGCCGATGACGATGTAGAGGACGAGCGAGGTGAGCAGCGGCAGCCCGACGACCTGCGCCTGGGAGGCGTCCTCCACGATGTAGAAGACGACGTACCAGACGGCCAGTCCGCCGGCCCACGAGGCGATCGCGGCGGTCGGCCCGTTGCGCCGGAACCACGGCAGCAGTCCGAGCATCAGCGGGATGGAGATCGGTCCCATGGTGGCCGCGACCAGATCCACCACGACGTCCAGGACGAAGCCCTCGCCGCCGGTGGTGATGGCGATGAGCATGCTGACCGAGACGAAGATGACGGTGGTGATCCGGGCGAACGTCAGCTGCGCGCGCTCGGTGAGCCGCCGCACCTTCGGCACCAGGACGGGCGCGATGTCGCGGGTGATGACCGCGGTGATGACGTTGGAGTCGGAGGCCACCATCGCCATGGTGTGGGAGAAGAAGCCGGCGAGCAGCAGCCCGATGAGGCCGGCCGGCAGCAGCTCCTGGGCCATCTGGATGTACGACTCCTCGCCGTTGTCCAGGTTGGGCACGATCAGCGGGGCGGCGAACATCGGCAGGAAGAGGATGAACGGCCACACCAGCCACAGCCCGCTGGACAGCAGCGCCGAGCGGCGGGCGTCGGAACCGGTGGGCGCGGCCATGTAGCGCTGCGCCAGGTTCCACATGCCGCCGTTGTACTCGAACGTCTTCACCAGGAGGAACGCCAGGACCAGGACGGTGGTGACGTTGTCGTTGACCGGGTCGTTGTGGTCGGCGGGCAGGTCCTCCCACATCGTCCAGGCGAAGCCGACGCCCAACTCGCCCATCACCGCGATCAGCATGGCGACGCCGGCGACGGCCTGGATGACGAACTGGCCCATGTCGGTGAGCACGTCGGCCCACAGGCCGCCCACCGTCATGTAGGCCATGGTGGCGACGCCGGTGAGGATGATGCCCCACTCCAGCGGGATGTCGGCGAAGCCCTTGAGCAGCACGGAGATCGCGACCCATTTGGCGGCGATGTCCACGACCTTCAGCGCGGCGCCGCTGTAGGCCAGCACCTGCTGGGTGGGCAGGTTGTAGCGCCGGGCCAGGTACTCCAGCGGGGACTTGACGTCGTGTTTGGCGCGCAGCCGGTTCCAGCGCGGCGCGAAGAGGAACGCGCCGACGCCGACGCCGAGTCCGATGGTCAGCGCCCACCAGACGTAGACGGTGAGCCCCGAGTCGTAGGCGACGGCGGCGAAGGCGACGAACATGACGGCGCTGTAGCCCGACATGTGGTGGGAGATGCCGGAGAGCCACCAGGGGATCTGGCCCCGGGCGACGAAGAAGTCGGCGATGGTGTGGATGCGTTTCTTCGACCACCAGCCGATGGCTACCACCACGAGGAAGTAGCCAACGACCACGGTCCAGTCGAGCGCGGACATCACGGCTCCCGATGGGGTGTGGGAAGGGGGAAGGGAGTGCGAGAGGTGCGGTGCGGCGAGTGGGTGGTGCGTGCGGCGAGTGGGTGGAGCGACGTGCGGGTGGTGCGCTGAGCGGGTGGAACGGGTGAGCGGGTGGGTCGGGGACCGCGCGGTCGGCTACTCGCGCGTCACCAGTGCGCCCGGCGGGGCTGGAAGTCGGGGTCGAAGCGGCGCATGTAGGCGGTGTCGTCCCGGCGCCTGATGCCGCAGCGTTGGTACTGCTCGTGCATCACGGCCAGCGCGTCCCGGTCGAGTTCGACGCCGAGACCTGGCCCCTCGGGGAGCGGCACGGCGCCGTCCACGAAGCGCAGCGCGCCGGGCGCCACCACGTCCTGGCCGTTCTGCCACGGCGTGTGGGTGTCGCAGGCGTGGTTGATGTTGGGCGTCGCGGCGGCCAGTTGGGTCATGGCGGCCAGGCTGATGCCCAGGTGGGTGTTGGAGTGCATGGAGAGCTCCAGGCCGAACGTGCCGCAGAGCGCGGCGACCTGGGTGGAGCGCACCAGGCCACCCCAGTAGTGGTGGTCGGTGAGCAGCACGCCGATGGCCCGCCGGGCGATGGCCGGCGGCAGGTGCTCGTGGGTGACCACGCACATGTTGGTGGCCAGCGGCATCGGCACCTCGGCGGCCACCTGGGCCATGCCCTCGATCTCGGGCGCCGGGTCCTCCAGGTACTCCAGCACGCCGTCCAGCGCCTTGCCGACCCGGATCGAGGTGGCGGGCGTCCAGGCGGCGTTCGGGTCGATGCGCAGCGGCAGGTCGGGGAACGCGTCGCGCAGCGCCAGCACCGCCTCGACCTCCTCGTCGGGCGGCAGCACCCCGCCCTTGAGCTTGATCGAGCCGAAGCCGTACTCCTCGACGAACAGCCGGGCCTGGGCGACGATGCCGGCCGGGTCGAGCGCGGGCCCGAACCGGTCCTCCGGATGGTCGGGGGCGTCCGGATGGCCGGCCCACTTGTAGAAGAGGTACGCGCTGTACGGCACGGCGTCCCGCACCGGGCCGCCGAGCAGGTCGGCGACGCGCAGCCCGGCCGCCTTGCCCCGGATGTCGAGGCAGGCGACCTCGAACGGGGAGAAGACCCCGTCGACCGTCTTCTGGTTGCTGCCGGCGCCGGTCAGGCCGTGCTGGTCGGTGAAGACGTCCGTGCCGACGCTGGCGGCGACCCGGGCGTAGAGCTCGTGGTGCGCGTGCACCTCGACCCGCGCCTCGACCAGGTCCTGGGCGGCGGCCCGCAGGCGCGCCAGATGCTTCAGGTCGCCGTAGGTCTCGCCGAGGCCGCTGACGCCCTCGTCGCTGACCACCTCGACGACGGCGCGCAGCGCCCAGGGCTCGTGCACGCCACTGGCGTTCAGCAGCGGCGGGTCGCGGAAGGCGACAGGGGTGATGTGAATCTCGCGAATCCGCATGGCCCATCGTCCTCCGGCGCTCTCGGGCTCCTTGCTGGCGTCCTCCGACGTTCACCCTTATGAACAACGGCCATTCTCATGAACGCACGTGGCAAAGGTAGGAGCCCCCCTCAGGGCAGTCAAGGGGCTGAACTGCGACGGCGGGGCAGGGCGTGTCCGCACAGTCGCGTCGGATCAGGCCGCGGCTCCCCAAGGCCCTCGGGGCCTGGGGGAGTACTTGGGCGTGCCCGACAACGCAGCGAGGCGCCGTGACTGGCGTCGCGGGCGCATGGGGGCACCTCCCAGCCTCCCCCAGACTCCGTCCGGGGGGACCCCCATGGGCTGAGGGAGGGACTGGGCGGACACGCCCTTAGCGCCGGGTCGGGCGTTCGGGCAACGCCTCCGCGAGGACTTCGGCGAGGTGGCGGGCGTGCCGGTCGCCGAGCTGGGCCAGCTGGGTGCGACAGGAGTACCCGTCCGCCAGTAGCTCGGCGTCCGCCGGGGCACTGCGGACGGCCGGGAGCAGCACGTCCTCGGCGCAGGCCACGGAGACGTCGTAGTGCCCCCTGGTGTAGCCGAAGTCCCCGGCGAGACCGCAGCAGCCGGCGGACAACTCGCCGGTCAACCCTGCCCGTTCGCGCAGCCGGCGGTCGGCCGCGTCGCCGAGCACGGCGTGCTGGTGGCAGTGGGTCTGCCCGGCCACCGGGCGGTCCACCCGCGGCGGCGTCCAGTCCGGAGCCCGCTCCTCGAGCGTCTCCGCGAAGGTGCGGACCGCGTCGGCGAGGCGCTTCGCGCGCGGGTCGTCCGGCAGCAGTTCGGGGAGGTCGGTGCGGAGCGCCGCCGCGCAGGGCGGTTCGAGCACGGTGACGGTCAGCCCGGCGTCGAGGACCGGCTCGAGCGCGTCGAGGGTCCGGCGCTGCACTGCGCGGGCCCGGTCCAGCTGCCCGGTGGTGGTGTACGTCAGCCCGCAACACACGGCGCCCTTGCCGGGCGGCAGTACGGGGCGCACCCCGGCCGCCAGCAGCACGTCGGCGGCGGCGACGCCCGCCTCCGGCGACAGGTAGGTGGTGAACGTGTCGGGAAACAGCAGAACGCTCGGCTCCCCGCCAGCCCCGTCGGTGCCGGCGCCGGTGCCGGCCGGGGGGAGGTGGGGGGCCAGGAGCCGGGTCATGGGGGTTCGGGGCAGCCGGGGGATGGGGCGTTCCGGGGCGATGCCGGCGAGGCGCTTGGCGAGGGCGGCCACCGGCGGCACCCGGGTGGCGAGGTTGGCGAGCGGCGCCAGCCGCAACGCCGCGACCAGCCGCAGCCATCCCGGGAGCCGGCCCATCGCGTAGTGCGCCGCCGGGCGGCGCCGCCCCGCGTAGTGGTGGTGCAGGAACTCCGCCTTGTAGGTGGCCATGTCCACGCCGACCGGACAGTCGCTGCGGCAGCCCTTGCAGGACAGGCACAGGTCCAGCGCCTCGGCCACCTCGGGCGAGCGCCAGCCGTCCGTCACCACCTCGCCGACCAGCATCTCGTGCAGCAGCCGGGCCCGGCCCCTGGTGGAGTGCTGCTCCGCGCCGGTGGCCCGGAACGACGGGCACATGACGTTCGGGCCCGCGACGTCCTCGCGGCAGCGGGCCACCCCGACGCACCGGCGCACCGCCGCCGAGAAGTCGCCGCCGTCCTCGGGGTAGGCGAACGCCACCGAGGGCGGACGGCTCGGCAGGCCGAGGAAGCGGAGGTTGGCGTCGAGCGCGGCGGGCCGGGCGATCACGCCCGGGTTGAGGCCGCGGTCCGGGTCCCACAGCGACTTGAACCGGTCGAAGACGCCGACCAACTCCTTGCCGTACATCCGCGGCAGCAGTTCGGCCCGGGCCAGGCCGTCGCCGTGCTCGCCGGAGAGCGAGCCGCCGTGCCGGACCACCAGGTCCGCGATCTCCTCGGAGAACGCCCGGAACCGCGCCACCCCGTCCCGGTCCAGCAGGTCGAAGTCGATGCGGACGTGGATGCAGCCGTCGCCGAAGTGGCCGTACGGCAGGCCGCGCAGGCCGTGGTCGCGGAGCAGCGCGCGGAAGTCCCGCAGGTACGCGCCGAGGCGCTCGGGCGGCACGGCGCAGTCCTCCCAGCCTGGCCACGCCTCGCTGCCGTCCGGCATCCGGGTGGCGGTGCCCGAGGCGTCCTCGCGCACCCGCCACAGCGACCGTTGCGCGGCCGGCTCGGTGACCACCGCCTGGTCGAGCGAGTCCGCTGCCCGGCACAGCTCGGCCGCGTGCGCCAGCGCCTCCGCCCGGTCCGCGCCGCCGACCTCCACGAACAGCCACGCGTCGCCGCGCGGCAGGGCGGCCCGGGCGAGCGGATCCGGCACCAGCTCGCTGGCCATGCCCTCCACGGTCAGCGGGCCCCCGGGGTGCTCCCCGCCGATCTTCCCGACCTCGCCGGCGCCGGCGAGGCCCTGGGGGCGGACCAGCCCGGCCGCCGCGTCCGCCGCGGCCGACTCGTCGGCGTACCCGAGCACGGCGAGCACCCGAGCGCGCGGCGGTTCCACGAGCCGCACCGTCGCCTCGGTCAGCACCCCGAGGGTGCCCTCGCTGCCGGTGAACGCCCGGGCCCAGTCGCGGCCGCGTTCCGGCAGCAGCTCGTCCAGGGCGTAGCCCGAGATCCGGCGCGGCAGGTCGGGGAAGCCGGTGCGGAGCAGCGCCAGGTGGCGAGCGGTCAGCTCCGCGACGCCCGAGCGCAGCGGCTCGGGCACCCCGTGGCCGCCACGCTCCAGGTGGGCCGACTCGCCGCGGTAGCCGAGCACGTCCAGCGCGAGCACGTTGTCCGCGGTGGTGCCCCAGGCGACCGAATGGGCGCCGCAGGAGTTGTTGCCGACCATGCCGCCGATCGTGCAGCGGCCGTGGGTGGAGGGGTCGGGGCCGAAGGTCAGGCCGTGCCGGCCCGCGGCGTTCCGCAGCGTGTCGCAGATGACGCCCGGCTGGACCACGGCCGTGCGGGCGGCCGGATCGACGGCGAGGATGCGGTTCATGTGGCGGGTGAAGTCGAGGACCACCCCGACGCCCGTCGCCTGCCCGGCGATACTGGTGCCGCCGCCGCGCGCCACCACGGGCGTCCCGTGTTCGCGGCACACCGCCAGCGCCGCCGCCACGTCCTCGGCGTCCCGCGGCGCGACCACGCCGAGCGGCACCCGCCGGTAGTTCGAGGCGTCCTGGGTCACCAGCGCCCTGCTGCCCGCGTCGAACGCCACCTCGCCGCGGACGGCGCCGCGCAGCGCCTCCGCCAGCGCCGCGGCCCTGCCCGTTCCGGTCCGACTGATCCGTGTCCCATGCATAGGGACAGGGTGCCCCGTCACGCGCCGCACTCCCGGAATCCTGGCCCCTCGAATCACATAACGCGACAGCCGGAAGGGAAGGGCTAACACCCAGAAGACCACCCCAGACGACCGGGAAGTCACCTATAGTGTTGGCCAATTGCACCGGGGATCGATCTGCTCACCCTGTCCACCGGTCATATCCGATCTCCTCCGCCCACGAGGACTCCGATTCATGACAGCGCTCACCATCCAGGCGCGCCGTAAGACGGAGCGTCCCCCCGCCAGGCTGGTACTGCTCTCCCTGCTCGTGTCGGTGACCGCCACCGGAGTCGGGTGGCTGGGCGCGGTGTACGCGGCGCCCGACTCGTTCGAGGTCCCGATGGCCTGGGGTGCCGGCACCGCCGCCGTGGCGCTCTCCGCCTCCGTGGCGACCGCGGCGTACGGCATCAGCCGGGCCCGGCGGCTGCGCTCCCGCCTCGACGCGATGGAACGGGACAGCATCCGCTTAGCCGACGAGACCGTGCCCGCCCTGGTCGGGCGGCTGCGCGAGGGCCAGTCCGCCGATTCGGCGCTGGCCGCCACGGCCGCGGCGACCACCACCGAACTGGCCGGCCGCTCCCTGGGGGAGTCCCTGGCGGAGCAGGCCCGGCGCTCCCGGCACCACGAGGGAGACCAGCGGGACCAGAAGGGCAGCGGGAAGGGAAGGAAGCGGGGCCGCCGGGGCAGGGGTGCCGCGGCCGAGGCCGCGTCGGCCGAGCTCCTGGCCGAGGCCGAGCTGCGGGTGCTGCGCACGCTCGCCCAGGAGGTCGGCCGCAGCGAGGCGAGCCGGGCCGCCGCGATGTCCGCCTGCGCGAACGCCGCCGGGCGGATGCAGGCGCTGGCCACCAGCATGCTGGCCGACCTGCGGGACATGGAGCACCGGCACGAGGACGAGGCCGTGCTCGCCGACCTGCTGCACCTCGATCACCGCACCGCGCAGGCCGGACGGCTCGCCGACAGCATCGCGGTGCTCACCGGCGCCAGGTCGGGCCGGCGCTGGCCCAAGCCGATCGTCATGGAGAGCATCCTGCGCGGCGCGATGGGCCGCATCGGCGGATACCGGCGGGTGCGGCTGCACTCCACGGCCGGCGTCGCCGTCGCCGGGCACGCGGCCGAGGGCGTGATGCACGCCCTCGCCGAACTGCTCGACAACGCCGCGAACTTCTCGCCGCCCACCGCCGAGGTGCACGTCTACGTGGAGGAGGTCCCGGCGGGCGTCATCGTCACCGTCGAGGACAGCGGCCTGGTGATGGGGGAGGTCGCGCTGCGCCGCGCGGAACGGGCCGTCTGCCGCGAGCAGTCGCTGGACCTGACCGCCCTGTCGGGCACCCGGCTGGGACTCGCCGTGGTCGGCTGCCTGGCCCGCAAGCACGGCCTGGCGGTCACCTTCCGCCCGTCGGCCAGGGGCGGCACGGGCGCGCTGCTGATGATCCCGCACGCGCTGCTCAGCCAGCCCCGCGAGGCGCTGCCGCGCCCGCCGCAGCGTCCCGTCCCCTCGGGCGAGGCCGCCCCGGTCGCCCCGGTCGCCGGGCCGGCGGACGCCGAGGGCGTGATCCGGCACGTCCCGATCCCCGGCGGGCGCCCGGACGCGGGCGACACGCACGAGACACACGAGCGTCACGGGGCCCCCAACGCCACGGCCGCCGGTTCCGGGCCCCGCGGCACCGTCGTGGCCCTCCGGGCCGACGGCGGTGCGCCGACCGACACGGCCGCCCCGCTCGCCGCCACCGCGCCCGCCAACGGGGGCTCCGCCGCGCTCCGGGCCGCCGCGGCCGGAGCGCTCGCGGCCGAAACCGGCACGGCCCCCGAAGGCGATCGCGGCCACGACGCGGCAAGCGGCCCGCTCGGCACCGCGGACCACGCGCCGCTGCCCGAGTCCGTGGAGTACAGCGCGGCCGGGCTGCCGAAGCGACGACGCGGGCAGGCGTTGGCCGCCGCGCATCCGGACGGGCTGCCGGGCACGGAGCGCCGGGAGACCCGCGAGCGGACCGCCCACGACGACGCGCGCTCGCTCGCGGACTCCGCCGAACGCTTCCGCGCGTTCCGCCGCGGGATGCGCGGCGAGGCACCGGAGGGTGGCGAGACCACGTGACCACACCGTCCACCGGCACCCGCCGGACCGCACCCGGCTGGCTGCTGGAGAACCTGCTGTCCCGCACCCCGGGCGCCCGGCACGCGCTGGTGCTGTCCCGGGACGGGCTGAAGCTGACCCGCACGCCCGAGCTGACCGACGACCAGGCCGACCAGCTGGCCGCGATCGCCGCCGGCATCCAGAGCCTGTCGCACGGCGCGTCCGTGGAGTTCGGCGACGGCACGGGCGGGGTGCGGCAGTCGATGACCGAGTTCTACGGCGGCATCCTGTTCATCGTCGAGGCCGGGCACGGCGCCCATCTGGCGATGGTGGCCGACGAGGACGCCGACGTGGGCCTGATCGCCCACAACATGCACGAGCTGGTCGAGCAGCTGTCCGAGTACCTCGCCGCGCCCGCCAGACGCCCCGACGCGGCTCCGCCTGACCTGCCCGACCTGACCGACCTGCCCGACGTGCCGGGCCGGTCGGATCTGGCGAACTTATCCGAGGGAGGCGGGGCGGCATGAGCCGCCCGGCGCGGGACGAGAACCCCGACCGCCTGTACACCGTCACCGGGGGACGGAGCCGAGCCGCCGCCCAGGTCTTCGACCTGGTGACGCTCGTGGTCAGCGAGTCGGACCCGACCCCCGGCATGCAGTCGGAGCACGCCCGGATCCTGCGGATCTGCCGCAACCCCACGGCCGTCGTGGAGATCGCAGCGAACCTGCGGCTCCCGGTCAGCATCGTCAAGATCCTGCTGAGCGACCTGCTGGCCATGGGGCGGATCACCGCGCGCCACCCGCGCGCCGTCCGGGCCACCACCACGGCGGACGGCACGCACATCACGGACCCCGAACTCCTTGAGCAGGTGCTCGTTGCCCTCCGCAACCTCTGAGACGGTCGCCGAACCGTCGAACCGGCTCCCGCTGCGGCCCACCGCCGACCAGGGGCTGAAGATCGTGATCGTCGGCGGCTTCGGCGTCGGCAAGACCACCCTGGTCCGTTCGGTCAGCGAGATCCGCCCGCTGAACACCGAGGAGACACTGACCCAGGCCGGCGAGAACCTGGACCGGCTCTCCCCCGGGTCCGGCAAGTCGGCCACCACGGTGGCGTTCGACTTCGGGCGGATCAGCCTGGACGAGCGCACCGTGCTGTACCTGTTCGGCGCGCCGGGCCAGGAGCGGTTCTGGTTCCTGTGGGACCGGCTCTTCTCCGGGACCCTGGGCGCCGTCGTGCTGGTGGACACCCGGCGGCTCGCCGACTCCTGGTACGCCATCGACCGCCTGGAGCACCACGGCACGCCGTTCATCGTGGCGTGCAACGACTTCGGCGGCCCGCGCCACTCCCCCGAGGAGGTGCGCGAGGCGCTCGACCTGTCCCCCGGGGTGCCGTTGATCGAATGCGACGCGCGCTCCCGGGAGTCCAGCAAGACGGTGCTGATCACCCTCCTCACGCACCTGCAGTCCCTCGCCGCAGCAGCCGCAGCCCAGGAGACGCCCCGGTGACCCCGCCCCACCACCCCTCGTCGCAGCCGTCGTCGCAGCCCTCGTCCCCGGACGGGCCGCGGCCCGGGCCCGCGGCGACGCCGCCGTCCGCCCTCGCCCCCGACGCCGTGCCGCTGGCCGGGCCGCGCTTCCACACGGATCCGGCGTCGCTGTACCGGGAGCTGCGCGCCGCGCACGGGGCGGTGGTGCCCGTGTCGCTGCCCGGCGAGGTGCCCGCCTGGCTGGTGATCGGCTACCGCGAGCTGCACCAGGTCACCGCCGACAGCCTGCTCTTCACCCGCGACATGGGGCTGTGGAACCAGTGGCCGCGGATCCCCGACGACTGGCCGCTGCTGCCGATGGTCAACCGGCGTCAGCCGTCGATCTACTACACGGTCGGCGCGGAGCACCAGAAGCATGTGGACGTGGTGGTGCCGGCGCTGGAGGGCGCCGACCCGTTCGAACTGCGCAAGCACGCCGAGGAACTGGCCGACGGGCTGATCGACCGCTTCTGCGACCGGGGCGAGGCGGAGCTGGTCGGCGACTACGCGCGGATGCTGCCCGTGCTGGTGCTGGCCCGGGTGGTGGGCTTCCCCGACGCCGAGGGCTCCGGTCTGGCGCGGGCCATGAACGCCCTGGCGGACGGCGGCGACGACGCCATCGACGGCCACCGGCACCTGGCCGCCGCGATGACCCGGCTGGTGGCCGCGAAGCGGACCCTGCCGGGCGCCGACGTGGCCTCCCGGATGCTGGCCCACGAGATCGAGCTGACCGACGAGGAGTACATGCTCGACCTGATGTCCGTCACGGCCGCCGGACATCTGCCCACCGCCGACTGGCTCGGCAACTCGCTGCGCCTGATGCTCACCGACGGCCGGTTCGCCGCCTCGCTGGCCGGCGGCCGGCACAGCGTCGGCGAGGCGATGAACGAGGTGCTGTGGGAGGACACCCCGACGCAGATCCTCGCGGGCCGCTGGGCCGCCAGGGACACCTCGCTCGGCGGCCGGCACGTCCGCGCCGGCGACATGCTGCTGCTCGGCCTGGCCGGCGCCAACGGCGATCCGCAGGTGCGCCAGGAGGGCCAGCCGTACACCGGCGGCAACAACGCGCACTTCTCCTTCAGCCACGGCGAGTTCCGCTGCCCCTTCCCGGCGCAGGAGATCGCCGAGGCGATCGCCAGGACCGGGATAGAGGTGCTGCTGGACCGGCTGCCCGACCTGGAGCTCGCCGTGTCCGCGGACCAGCTGGTGCGGCGTCCCTCGCCGTTCCTGCGGGGGATGACGGCGCTGCCGGTGCGCTTCACCCCCACCCCGGCGCTCCGCCGCATGTTCCCGGCCCCGTAGGCCCGCGCGGCCGGCCCCACGCCCCGGAATCCGTCCGGGAAACCCCAGGAGGCGATCCGATGAGCTGCCCCGTTCCGCACTCCACCACGGCCACCACGGCCGGCACTCCCCCAGGCCCGGCGCCGATCGTGCTCGACCCGCTGGTGCGGGACCTGCACGGCGAGACCCGGCGGTTACGCGCCGCCGGCCCGATGACCCGCCTCGAACTGCCCGGCGGCGTCACCGCCTGGACCGTCACCGGGCACGCCGAGGCCAGGCAGGCGCTGACCGATCCGCGGCTGGTCAAGGACATCAACGCCTGGGACGCCTGGCGGGACGGCCGGGTCACCCGGCGCTGGCCGCTGATCGGCATGATCGACGCCGGGCGCAGCATGTTCACCGTGGACGGCGCCGAGCACCGGCGGCTGCGCGCCAAGACGGCCCAGGCGATCACCGCCCGCCGGGTGGCGGCGCTGCGCCCGGCCATCGAGGAGATCACCGACCGGCTGCTGGACGAGCTGGCCGCGCGTGGCGCGGAGCTGGCCGCCGAGGGCCGCCCGGTGGACCTCAAGGCGGTCTTCGCGCTGCCGCTGCCGATGACCGTGATCAGCCTCCTGATGGGCGTGGACTCGGCCGAGCACCCGCGGCTGCACCGCCTCTTCAAGGCGTTCTTCAACGGGCTGACCCCGCAGGACGAGCGGCTGGCGGTGATCGCCGAACTGGACACGATCTTCGCCCGGATGGTCGAGGAGAAGAAGGCGCGGCCGACCGACGACCTGACCTGCGCCCTGATCGAGGCCGAGGACGGCGGCGAGCCGCTGACCGACGAGGAGGTGGTCGGCAACCTCAAGTCCATGGTGGCGGCCGGCCACGAGACCACCATCAGCCTCATCACCCACGCGGTCCGCGCCCTGTGCACCCACCCCGACCAGCGCCGGCTGGTGCGGGCGGGCGAGGTGCCCTGGGAGACGGTGGTCGAGGAGACGCTGCGCTGGAACACCCCGACGCCGCACCTGCTGATGCGCTTCGCCACCGAGGACGTGGAGCTCGGCGGCACGGTGATCGCCCGCGGCGAGGGTCTGGTGATCTCCTACCACGCGATCGGCTGGGACGAGCGGCAGCACGGCCCGACCGCCGACCGCTTCGACGTGACCAGGCCCACCCCGATCCGACACATCACCTTCGGCCACGGGCCGCACATCTGCCCGGGCGCGGCGCTGGCCCGTCTGGAGGCGGTGATCGCGCTGCCGGCGCTCTTCGAACGGTTCCCCGAACTGGACCTCGCCGTGCCCGACCAGGAGGTGCGCAACCTGCCCATCGTCACGCAGAACGACCTGGTGGAACTGCCCGTGTGGCTGGGGGCGTGAGCGTCCGCGAACGGGACGCGAAGCGGTCGGCACCGATCACCCTCCGTCCACGAAGCGGAGCGATTGTCTCAGCGGACGGACAATGCGCTGTCTCGGCAGACGGACGGACTACCCTCCGAGTCGTGGCCGATATCGAGATTCCCGCTGACATCAAGCCCGCCGACGGCCGGTTCGGATCGGGCCCCTCCAAGGTGCGCACCGAGGCGCTCGCCGCCCTGGCGGAGACCGGCACTTCCCTGATGGGCACGTCCCACCGGCAGGCCCCGGTGAAGAAGCTGGTGGGCCGGGTCCGGGCGGGCGTCCGGGAGCTGTTCTCGCTGCCCGAGGGCTACGAGGTGGTGCTGGGCAACGGCGGCTCCACCGCCTTCTGGGACATCGCCACGCACGGGCTGATCGAGGCGAAGTCGCAGCACCTGTCGTTCGGCGAGTTCTCGTCCAAGTTCGCCAAGGCGGCCAGCAAGGCGCCGTGGCTGGACGAGCCGACCATCGTCTCGGCGACCCCGGGTTCGCACCCGCTGCCGCGCGCCCAGCGCGGCGTCGACGCGTACGCGCTGACGCACAACGAGACCTCCACCGGCGTGGCCATGCCGATCGAGCGGGTGGCCGGGGCCGACGAGGGCTCGCTGGTGCTGGTCGACGCCACCTCGGGCGCGGGCGGCCTGCCGGTCGACATCGCCCAGTCGGACGTCTACTACTTCGCCCCGCAGAAGTCGTTCGCCGCCGACGGCGGGCTGTGGATCGCGGCCTTCTCGCCGGCCGCGCTGGACCGCGCCGAGCGGATCCACGCCTCGGGCCGGCACGTGCCCGAGTTCTTCTCGCTGCCCACCGCGATCGACAACTCGCGCAAGGACCAGACGTACAACACCCCGGCCCTGGCCACGCTCTTCCTGCTGGCCGACCAGCTCGACTGGCTGAACGGCAACGGCGGCCTGTCCTGGGCCACCCAGCGCACCGCGGACTCCGCCTCCCGGCTGTACGCCTGGGCGGACAAGCACGAGCACGCCACCCCGTTCGTCACCGATCCGGCGCAGCGCTCGCAGGTGGTCGGCACGATCGACTTCGGCGACGGCGTCGACGCGGCCGCGATCGCGAAGGTGCTCAGGGCCAACGGCGTCGTCGACACCGAGCCGTACCGCAAGCTGGGCCGGAACCAGCTGCGGGTGGCGATGTACCCCGCGGTGGACCCGGCCGACGTCGAGGCGCTCACCGCCTGCGTCGACCACGTCATCGACCGCCTCTAGCCGACCGCGCGCCGGCACCCACGCCTCGCCGACCGCCGTGGCCCGTCCGGGCCACGGCGGTCGCGGCGTTCCGGGCTAACGGCCCAGCGCCTGGTACTTGCGGACGGCGAGCGGGAGGGCGATCGCCGTGATGATCACCGGCCAGACGGCGGCCATCAGCAGCGCGTGCTCCTCGATCCAGCTGCCCCCGGTGGGCAGCGGGTTCCCGTACAGGTCGCGGATCGCGTTGGCGGTGGACGAGACCGGGTTCCACATCGCGATCCAGCCCAGCCAGTCCGGCATCAGCGACGGCGGGGTGAAGACGCTGGAGATCATCCCGAACGGGAAGGCCACCGCGAAGAGGTTGCCCGCCGCCTCCTGGTTCGGCACCAGCAGGCCCAGGTACACCCCGATCCAGATCAGCGCGAAGCGCAGCATCAGCAGCAGCACGAACGCGTAGAGCGTGGCGAGCAGGCCGCCGTCCGAGCGCCAGCCGACGATCAGCGCGATGCTCGCCATGACCACGAGGTCCAGCGCGGCGTGCAGCAGGTCAGAGACGCCGCGCCCGGCGACCACGGCCGAGGGCGTCATCGGCATCGACCGGAAACGGTCGGTGACCCCGCGCTCCTTCTCGATGGTGACGGCCATCGCGGTGTTCATGAAGCCGAAGGCCATCGTCATGGCGAACATGCCCGGCATCGCGAAGTCCTTGTAGTCGGCGCCGCCGCCGACGTCCATGGCGCTGCCGAAGACGTACACGTACAGCAGCACCGAGACGATCGGGAAGCCCAGTTGCCAGGCGATCAGCGAGGGCTGCTTCACCAGATGCGTCAGATCGCGCCGGACGATCGTCCAGCAGTCGGCGAACGCCCAGTACAGCCGGCGCTCGGGCTCGGCCAGCCGGTCGGCGGCCGGGGACCCGGTGGTGGCGGTGGTGGTGCTCATGCGACGCTCCCCTCCTCCTTCTCGCTCTTCTCTGTTCTCCCGGACTTCTCCGGCTTCCCGGCCTCCGTGGTCTCTCCGTCGCCGCCGGTCAGGCGGAGGAAGACCTCGTCGAGGGTGGGCCGGCGGAGCCCGATGTCCGCGATCCGCGCCCCCGCCTCCTGCAGCGTGCGGGCCACCTCGGTCAACGCGGCCACGCCGTCCCGCACCGGCGCGTGCACCTGGAGCCGCTCCTCGTCGGTGCGCGGCCCGACGCCCCTGGTCACCCGGGCCACCGCCTTGACCGCCACCGGCAGGTCGTCCGGTTCCTCCACCACGACCTCGATGCGGTCGCCGCCCACCGCGCGCTTCAGCCCGGCCGGGGTGTCCTCGGTGATCTTCCTGCCGTGGTCGATGACGGCGATCCGGTCCGAGAGCTGGTCGGCCTCGTCCAGATAGTGGGTGGTCAGCAGCACCGTGGTGCCGGCGGCGGTGAGCTGGCGCACCGCCGCCCACACCTCGCTGCGCCCGCGCGGGTCGAGGCCGGTCGTCGGCTCGTCGAGGAAGAGCACCTCGGGCGCCAGGATCATGCTGGCGGCCAGATCGAGCCGCCGGCGCATGCCGCCGCTGAAGGTCTTCACCTGCTTGTCGGCCGCCTCCGCCAGCGAGAACCGCTCCAGCAGCTCGTCCGTCCGCCGGTGCGCCCGCCCGTGGTCCAGATGGAACAGCCGGGCGAACATCCGCAGGTTCTGCCGGGCCGTGAGTATCTCGTCGACGGCCGGGTTCTGTCCGGTCAGCCCGATCCGGCGGCGCACCTGGCGCGGCGCGCGCCGGACGTCGTGGCCGCCGACCGTGGCCCGCCCGCCGTCCGGGCGGAGCAGGGTGGCGAGGATCCGGACCGTGGTGGTCTTGCCCGCTCCGTTCGGCCCGAGCAGGCCCATCACCGTGCCGCGCCGGACGGCCAGGTCGAGGCCCTCCAACGCGGTCTTGTCTCCGTAGCGTTTGCGCAGCCCTTCGGCCACGACCGAGTAGTCGGCGGTGTCAGCCATGTGCCCCGTCCCGTGCGTCGTGGATGGCGGAAATAAACTGGGTACGTTGTACTCACTATAGCCACACAGCGTACGGCGTACCCAGATTATTTCCGCCGGCGGACTTCGGACCTCGGAGCGGCACCATGACGACGGCACACAGCGGCAGCGGCGACCTCAACCGCAGCCTCCAACTGCTCTGGCAGGGGCGGGAGACCGCCACCCGGGGACCCAAGCCCGGGCTCACGCTGGAGGCGATCGTCACCGCCGCCGTCGGGGTCGCCGACCGGGAGGGGCTGGCCGCGCTGTCGATGCGCCGGGTGGCCGCGGAGCTGGGCGTCGGCACCATGTCGCTGTACCGCTACGTGCCGGGCAAGGGCGAGCTGCTGGACCTGATGCTCGACCACGTCAACGCCCCCGGCAAGGAGGAGCAGGAGGAGTACCGCGGCAAGCACTGGCGGCCCCTGCTGGAGCTGGTCGGCGTCAGCATGTTCGAGCTCTACCGGAGCCACCCGTGGCTGCTCCAGGTCAACCAGACCCGGCCGCTGCTCGGACCCAACTCACTGCTCGGCTTCGACATCGCGCTCTCCTGCCTGGAAGGGCTCGGCCTCACCGGCCAGGAGAAGGTCACCATCATCGTGACCCTGGACTCGTACATCACCGGCATCGCGCGGACGTACGTCCTGCACCAGCAGGCCGCCGAGGAGTCGGGCATCACGGACGAGGAGTTCTGGGCGGCCCAGGCCCCGATCATAGAAACCGCCCTGCAGAGCGGCTGCTACCCGCACGTCTTCCAGCTCGACGAGGACAGCTTCTCCCTCCCCTACGAGGACTCGATGCGCTTCGGCCTCGCCCGCCTCCTCGACGGCCTGGAAAGCTTCATCGAGACCCGCCGCGGGCGTCAGCGGACGTAGCGCTTGAAGATGTCCGTCTCCAGCGCGAAACCGACGGGCTCGGGAAGGGCGACCTCCTCGCCGAACGACACGGTGTGGGTGTCCCGGTAGCGCCCGCGCTCGGGCCCGCTGTGCACGGTGACCGTGGAGGCGTCGCGATCGATCAGCAGGTACACGGGGATGCCGGCGGTCGCATAGGCCGCCGGCTTCTCGAGGCGGTCGCGGCGGTCGGTGTCCCGGTCGTAGGAGGTGATCTCGACGGTCATCAGCGCCCCGTCCGGATCGGCCCACTCGCCGGCTCCGGCGAAGTGCGCCACCGGGGCCAGGACGCCGTCGGGGCGGACCCGGCCCTGCCGGTAGGCGTCGATGCGCAGCCCTCGCCCGAGATACAGGTTCAGCTCGGGCCGCGCCTGAAGGCAGCGCCTGATCAGCCACATCCCGATCGTGCTGTGGTCGCCGTCAGGCCCGCGCTTCACCTCGACACGCCCGTTGAAGAACTCCAGCCGCACGGTCTCGGGCGCCGACGCGGCGAGTTCCTCGAAGTCCTCGACCTCCATCTGGGGTCTTTCCGGCGTCATCCGTGCCTCCTTCGGAGGAAGCATCACCCGCGCCGGACAGCGCTCGCCACGGGATCACTCGTTCGACGGGCGACGGCCGGCGAGGCCGAGGCGGCGGAGGCCGACGATGACGACGACGGCGAGGGCCAGTATCAGGACCGTGGAGCCGGAGAGCCCGTCACCGTCGTCCTCGCCGGCGGAGCCGCCCGCCGCCGCGTCCGTGTCGTCGCCCGACTCGCCATCCGCGTCCTCCTCCTCGTCCGGGCGCGGTTCGGCGTGGTCCGGGCGCAGCTGGCCGGTCAGTTCGGACGGTTCGACCTCGCTCCGCTCGCCCTCCGTGCCGAACATCAGCCAGCCGCCGTCCGGCGTGAAGGTGACCGACTCCCCCTGGTCCTGGAACGGCATCGGCACCTGCTGCTCGATCGGCGTGGGCGCGTCGTCCTCCCAGCGGTACATCTGCGAGGTGAAGTACCCGCGCAGGAACAGCCGGGTGCCGTCCGGCGAGAACGCGCCGTCCGTCACCCACAGGTCGAGGTCGGCGACCGGTTCCAGCGTGGTCACGTCCGACTCCGAGAGACCGCTCTCGGGTGCCGCGTACAGCGTGCCGCCCTCGTCGCTCTTCTCGGCGACGTAGACCCGGCCGGTCTGCGGATGCACCATCAGCGCCTCGGCGTCGCGCGGCCCGTCGGCGTACGTCACCGGGTAGATGGTCGGGGTGACGGTGGCGTCGGCCAGCTGCTGCGGCTCCGCGAAGCGGTAGATCCACACCTCGGGCCAGTTGCCGCCCGTGTTGTCCCCGATGTCCGCGACGTAGAGGTCTCCGTCGGGTCCGATCGAGATGGCCTCGACGTCCCTGGCCTCGACTCCCTCCAGCGTTATGGTGGCGAGCGTCTCCCCGGTTTGCGCGTCCACGGCGTACACGTACGGCAGCGAACCGCCGTTCGGGTCGCTGTCGTTGTGGGTCCAGTACACGCCGGGGTGTCGGCTGCTGGCCTGGAGGCCGCTGGACTCCGTGATGCGCGGGTCCTCGATGGTGAACGCGGACGGTGGGTCCGCGGCCGCGGGCACGGCCGTCGCGGCCAGGGGCGCGAGCAACGGCGCGAGCGCCAAGGCGATGACGGTTCGGGGCGACATGGGCCCAAGCCTGCCATCCGGTCACCTCGCCAGGGCACCGGCAACGCCAGGAACGCGCCACTCTCGGTCACTCGGTGAAGTGTTTGCATCAACTCGGCGTACAGACAGAAAATTTACGACCGGCATAGCCGGCATATCAGTCAGTTGTGTTGCACAGCCACCTGCGCCCAATCTAGGTTCCCTGCCCATGAGTGGACATGGTCAAAACATTCCGGCGCCGACCGCGCCGCTGCCGACCCCGGCGACCGACGGACCGGACAAGAAGCTGGTCATCGTCGGCATCGTGGGCTCGGTTCTCGCCGTCCTCGGTTCCTTCCTCGGCTGGGTCACCGTCGAGGATGCCGACGAATCCCTCGCCGGCACCGACGGCGACGGCGTCTTCACCCTGATCACCGCGGCGATCACGGCAGTCCTGCTGATCGTCGGCATGGTCACCAGGAAGGGCATGGTCGCCGCCTCCGCCGCGGTGCCCGCGCTGATCACCTTCGCCATCGGCCTGCTGAACTTCCTCGACCCCGCGCGTCTGGCCAAGGCCTCCGCCGAGGGCGACGAGGCGTTCGAGGGCGCGTCCTCCGAGGAGATCGACGCGATGATCGAGGGCATCGAGTGGACCACGGCCGCCGGTCTCTGGATCGTGCTGCTGGGTGCGCTGGCGGGCGTGATCGCGGGGGTCATGGCCGGCCTTAAGGCTCGCTCCAGCAACTGATCGCAACACATCGCACACCGCACAACCCGTCCGCGCTGTCAGCCCGCCAGGGTCGGCAGCGCGGACGCTTGCCTAGAGTGCGCTCCACGGCGTTGGGTGGGGAACATGAAGTACACGCAGCTTGGACGCACCGGGCTCAGGGTGAGCCGACTGGTCCTGGGGACCATGAACTTCGGTCCGCACACCGATGAGGCGGACAGCCACGCGATCATGGACGCCGCGCTCGACGCGGGCGTCAACTTCTTCGACACCGCCAACGTTTACGGCCGCGATCCGCGGGGCCGCACCGAGGAGATCATCGGCTCCTGGTTCGCCAAGGGCGGCGGCCGGCGCGAGAAGGTCGTGCTGGCCACCAAGGTCTACGGCCCCATGACCGCCGACGGCAGCCCGGCCTGGCCGAACCACGACAAGCTCTCGGCGGTCAACATCCGCCGTGCGGTGGACGCCAGCCTGAAGCGGCTGCAGACCGACCACATCGACCTGTACCAGTTCCACCACATCGACCGGAACTCCCCCTGGGAGGAGATCTGGCAGGCGATCGACGTGCTGGTGCAGCAGGGCAAGATCGTCTACGCCGGTTCCTCGAACTTCGCCGGCTGGCACATCGCCCAGGCCAACGAGGCCGCCGCGCGCCGCGGCTCGCTCGGGCTGGTCAGCGAGCAGTGCCTGTACAACCTCGCCGAGCGCCGCGCCGAGATGGAGGTGCTGCCGGCCGCCGAATCGTACGGGCTCGGCGTCATACCGTGGTCGCCGCTGCACGGCGGGCTGCTCGGCGGCGCGATCCGCAAGGAGCGCGAGGGCGGCGGGCTGCGCAGCTCCGGCGGCCGGTCGGGGGAGGTGCTGGCCGACCCGGCGCAGCGCAAGCAGATCCAGGCCTACGAGGACCTGGCGGAGAAGCACGGCCTGGCCCCGGGCGAGCTGGCCCTGGCCTGGCTGCTGACCCGCCCGGCCGTCACCGGGCCGATCGTCGGACCGCGGGTGGGCGAGCAGCTCGACTCGGCGGTGCGCGCGGTGGACCTCGACCTCGGCGAGGAGCTGCTGAGCACGCTCGACGAGATCTTCCCCGGCACGGGTCCCTCGCCGGAGGCGTTCGCCTGGTGAGACGTGCCGGTCGCGGCGGTGCGGGCAGTCAGCCCAGCGCCGCCGCGACCGCCACCACGGCGAGCAGCACCACGAGGGCGGCGCTGACGAGCCGCGTTCTGGTCTTGGTGTTCACGCCCCAACGGTAACCTTCCCGGCGTCGTGGCCGGCCGACCGGCCGCTCAACGCCTCACGTCCCCTCGGCGGCACGGCCGCCGAGCGGCCACGTGGCCGCCGGGACGTAGGTGTGCGCGCCGGGGCGTTCGTCCGCGTTCGCGTTGCGCATCAGCACCAGCTCGGCGGCAAGCCACTCGCGGCCGGTGAACGGCGCCAGCGCCGCCGTGTACGGCGCGAACGCCACCGGCCGGGGCGAGCGCACGTTGCGGGCCACGGTGAGGTGCGGCCGGTAGCTGGGGTGGCGTTCCGCGGTCTCGGGCAGGCCGAGCGCGAGCCCGTCCTCGGCCGTCGCCGCGGCGAGCCCGGCGAGCGTCGTCCGGTCGCCGGCGACGCCGGCGCCCAGCGCCCACTCCCCCAGCGACTCGCCTCCGGCGAGCCGCAGCGCGAACGGCTGGAGGGCCCGTGCGGTGGCGGCCAGCCGGTCGCCCAGTTCGGCCAGTCGGTCGGGGTCGGAGATCTGGCCGTAGTAGGCCAGCGTGATGTGCCAGCCGTCCCGTTCGGTCCAGCGCAGCCGTTCCGCGTCCGGCAGCGCGGCCAGCTGCCGCACCACGCCGGCCAGTTCCTCGGCCACCGCGGGCGGCGGCAGTATCGCCGTGAAGTAGCGTTCGCTCACTCGTTCGGTCCTCCGTTCGTCCTGCGGGCTAGCATCTCCCAGATGGAGATCAGAAAGGGCGGAGAGGGCGACCTCCCCGTGATACTCGGCATGCTGGACGGTGCCGTGGATTGGCTCGTCGCCCGGGGGCGCACCGGGCAGTGGGGCACCGAGCCGTGGTCGGCCCGGCCGCGGGCGGTGGAACGGGTGGGCGAGATCGTCAGGTCGGGCACGCCGTGGCTGGCGGAGATCGACGGCCAGCCGGTGGGCACCATCACCCTGAGCCCGGAGCACAGCCCGTACGTCGCGCCGCCGCCGGAGCCCGAGGTGTACGTGCACCTGCTGGTGACCGACCGCCGGCACGCCGGGCGGGGCATCGGCGCCGCGCTGCTCGCCCACGCGGTGGCCGAGGCCCGCAGGGAGGGCGTCGGCCTGCTCCGCGTCGACTGCTACGCGGGCGACGACGGCCGGCTCGTCGAGTTCTACCGCGGCCAGGGCTTCGAGCCCACGGAACGCTTCACCGTCGGCGACTGGCCGGGCCAGTTGCTCGCCCAACGGGTCTGACACCACCCGGGCGTCTCGCCCGGCGGGCGAGACGCCCCGTGCCGTCCGCGCGACCCGGCGCGAACGTCAGCCCGCGCCCCCTCGACGTGAGCGGGGACCACCACCCCCCACGGGAGTGGCCCGCCGCGGGAGTGGGTCACGCCGTGGCGGTCAGTTCCTCAGGGTCGCGGGCGTCGCGAGGGACCAGCATCACGCCTCGGTGGCCGGCGCGCAGGCTGATCCGCACCCGCAGGCCGGCGATCCGGGCCAGCACCAGGGCCACCGCGACGGCCACGAGGACGCAGATGGCGCCGCCGGTCAGCATGCCGGTCCGGGGCCCGAACGTGTCGGTGACCCAGCCCAGCAGCGGGCTCCCGATGGGCGTGCCGCCCACGAAGACCATCATGTAGATGCTGATCACCCGCCCCCGCATCGCCGGCTCGCTGGCCATCTGCAGTCCGCTGTTGGCGGTGACCACGAAGGTCATGCCGGCGATCCCGATCGGCGCCATCAGCAGGGCGAACACCAGGAAGTTCGGGGCCAGCGCGGCGGCGAACAGCAGCACGCCGAAGAGCGCGCCGGTCAGCACCGTGAACCGCATCCGCCGCCCGCCGCGCCGCGCGGCGAGCAGCGCGCCGGCCACCGAGCCCGCGGCCATCAGGGTGTTCAGCAGGCCGTAGGTGTCGGCGTCGGCGTGGAAGACGTGGTCGGTGAACGCGATCACGAACACCGGGAAGTTGAAGCCGAAGGTGCCCACGAAGCCGAGCAGCACGATCGGCCACAGCAGGTCGGGCCGGCCGCCGACGTACCGCAGGCCCTCCATCAGCTGGCCCTTGCGACGCGGCGCCCGCTCGGCCGGCACCAGCTCGGCGGGGCGCATCAGCAGCAGCCCGATGATGGGCGCGATGAACGAGAGGCCGTTGCAGAGGAACGCCCAGCCGCTGCCGACCGTGGTGATGACGAAGCCGGCCACGGCCGGGCCGATCAGCCGGGCCGACTGGAAGTTCGCCGAGTTCAGGGAGACCGCGTTGCGCAGCAGGCGGGGACCGACGATGTCGGTGACGAAGACCTGCCGGGTGGGGTTGTCCACGACGGTGATCAGGCCGAGAACGAGCGCGAGCGCGTAGACGTGGTAGACGTTGACCTGGCCGCTGAGGGTCAGGGCGGCGAGTGCCAGGCCGGTGATGCCCATGGCCGCCTGGGTGCCGAGGAGCAGTCTGCGCTTGTTGACCCGGTCGGCGAGCACCCCGCCGTAGAGGCCGAAGAGGAGCATCGGCAGGAACTGCAGGGCCATCGTGATGCCGACGGCCGCGGCGGAGCCGGTGAGCGTGTGCACCAGCCAGTCCTGGGCGATGCGCTGCATCCAGGTCCCGATGTTGGATATCGAGGAGCCCAGGAAGTAGATCCGGTAGTTGCGGATCCGCAGGGAGCTGAAGGTGGTGATCAAGGTCGAGTCGTCGCTGGGTTTTCCGGTCGGGGCGGGGGCGGAGTCTCCTCCGTGTCCCGAGCTCAAGTGGAACACTCCTTCTCGAAGGACGCGCTGGGTGGTTCGGATCGGCTCGGTGGGGGCGATGGCGGCGAACGTCAGAGGTGCGCGAGCTTGTGCAGGACGGGGGCGGCGTCACGCAGCCGGGCCCACTCGTCCTCGTCCAGCTGGGCGGCCAACTGGCTGAGCCACTCGTTCCGCTGGGACCGGCTCGCCTGGAGGATGGCCTGGGCCTGGTCGGTGGCGGCGACCAACTTCTGCCGGCGGTCCTGCGGATGCGGTTCGAGGCGGACCAGCCCGCGGTCCTGGAGCACCGCGATGATGCGGGTCATCGAGGGCGGCTGGACGTGCTCCTTGCGGGCCAGCTCACCCAGCGGCATGGCGCCGCAGCGGACCAGCGTGCCGATCGCCGACATCTCGGCGAGGCTCATCGTCTGGTCCACGCGCAGGTGGCGAAGTCGACGGGAGAGTCGCAGCACACCCATCCGGAGAGCGTTGACCGCGGCGAGATCCTCCGCGCTGTCCAACGTGGCGTTCGGCATGGCAGTCAGACTATCTCATTAGCTTGGCTAACGAAATATGTGCGGCACCGCACCTCGTCGCCGGCCCCGGGAGGCCGCCTCGGTAAACTCCGGGTCAGGCGGTCAGTGCCTGATCAGGAGGGGCGTCCGGATGCGCGTGAGTGAGTGGACGAGCGGACAGCGCGAGTCCCCGGAGCCCTACGAGGGCAACGTGGTGGCCACGATCCTGGTCGGCACGGTGATCTGGGGCGTGCTCTTCGTCGCGCAGCTGCCGTTCTACGGTTGGTACCGCGACCATGACCACGACTGGTGGATCTGGTGCTGCCTCGCCGCCACCGGCGGCGGCCTGCTGGCGCTCTGGTACGTCAGCCGCCGCGAGGCCGCCATCCGGGCGGCGCGCGCTGCGCGCGACGCGCGCGAGAAGCCCGCCGCGGGCGGGGGTCCGTCGTCGAGTGCGGACCGCGAAGCGTCAGGACCGTGACGGCCGAGGACGACCCGGGGCCACGCCGGCGGGACGCCGGCGAGCGGACGTCGCGGCACGACCGCGACGAGGGGACCGAACCGGCAACGGCGGAGGCGGCCGCGTCGGACCCGCCTGGCCCTGGGGCCGGCCCCGGCGCCGGAGCGAAGCCCGTCACCGAGGCGCCGTCCGGGGCGGGGGCGGAACCCCCGAAGGAGGGTGGCGGGCGGGGGCTCACCTCCGCCGAGGTGGGCGAACGGGTGGCGCGGGGGGAGGTGAACGACGTTCCCGTGCGGTCGTCGCGGTCCGCCCGCGAGATCGTCAGGTCCAACGTCCTCACCCTGTTCAACGGCATCATGGGCACGCTGTTCGCCATCATCCTGGTGGTCGCGCCGATCCAGGACGGCCTCTTCGGCTTCGTCGTGGTCGGCAACTCGCTGATCGGCATCGTCCAGGAGCTGCGCGCCAAGCGCACCCTGGACAACCTCGCGGTGGTCGGCGAGGCCCGGCCGGTCGTCCGGCGGGACGGCGAGACCCGGCAGGTGGCCACGGCCGAGATCGTGCTCGACGACGTCATCGAGCTCGGCCCGGGCGACAAGATCGTGGTCGACGGCGCGGTGGTCGAGGCGGACGGCCTGGAGGTCGACGAGTCGCTGCTCACCGGCGAGGCGGAGCCGGTCGTCAAACAGCCGGGAGACCAGGTGATGTCCGGCAGCTTCGTCGTCTCGGGCGGCGGCGCGTTCACCGCGACCAGGGTCGGCCGGGAGGCGTACGCGGCGCGGCTCGCCGAGGAGGCGTCCCGGTTCACCCTGGTCAACTCCGAGCTGCGGAACGGCATCGGGCGGATCCTGAGGATCTGCATCGCGCTGATGGTGCCGGCCGCCGTCGGGCTGGTGCTCAGCCAGCTGCTGGTCGAGCACTCCGACACCTTCGAGGCCGTCCGGCGGATGGTCGCCGGCATCGTCGTCATGGTGCCCGAGGGCCTGGTGCTGATCACCTCGGTCGCCTTCGCCATCGGCGTGATCCGGCTCGGCGGCCAGCAGTGCCTGGTGCAGGAACTGCCCGCGATCGAGGGACTGGCCCGGGTGGACGTGGTCTGCCTGGACAAGACGGGCACGCTCACCGAGGGCGGCATGGACGTCTCCGAGCTCCGCCTGCTGGACCCGGCGGGCGGAGGCGGCGACGAGGACGGGGACGAGGAGCGGGCGCAGCAGGTGCTGGGCGCCCTCGGCGCGGCCGACCCGCGGCCCAACGCGAGCCTGCGGGCGGTGGTCCAGGCCTACCCGGAGCCGGCCGGCTGGCGCGCCACCGACACCCTGCCGTTCTCCTCGGCCCGCAAGTACGGCGGCGCGGCGCTCGCCGAACCGGACGGGACGGAGAGCGTCTGGCTGCTGGGCGCGCCCGACGTGCTGCTGCCGGAGGGCGACCCGCGGCTGTCCGCCGTGGACGAGCTCAACGCGCGAGGGCTCCGGGTGCTGCTGCTGGCCCGTTCGGAGCGGGACCTGGCGCACGTGGCGGTGGCGGACGCGGCGGCGATGGCGCCCACCGCCCTGGTGGTGCTGGAGCAGCGGCTGCGGCCCGAGGCGCCCGACACCCTGCGGTACTTCGCCGAGCAGTCGGTGGACGCGAAGGTCATCTCGGGAGACAACGCGGTGTCCGTCGGCGCGGTGGCGGCCAAGCTGGGCCTGCCGGGCGCCCAGGCGCCGGTGGACGCCCGCCGGCTGCCCCCGGAGCCCGACCCGATGGGCGAGGCGGTGGAGCGCGGCGCGGTGTTCGGCCGGGTGTCGCCGCGGCAGAAGCGGGAGATGGTCGGCGCGTTGCAGAGCCGCGGGCACACCGTGGCGATGACCGGCGACGGCGTCAACGACGTGCTGGCCCTGAAGGACGCGGACATCGGCGTGTCCATGGGCTCGGGCTCCGAGGCCACCCGGGCGGTCGCCCAGATCGTGCTGCTGAACAACAGCTTCGCCACCCTGCCGTCCGTGGTGGCGGAGGGCCGCCGGGTCATCGGCAACATCGAGCGGGTCGCGAACCTCTTCCTCACCAAGACGGTCTACTCGGTCGTCATGGCCTTCGCCGTCATCGTCACCACCGTGCCGTACCCGTTCCTGCCGCGGCATCTGACGCTGCTGTCCACGCTGACCATCGGCACCCCGGCGTTCTTCCTCGCGCTCGCGCCGAACCGGGAGCGGGCCAGGACGCACTTCGTGCGCCGGGTGCTGCGGCTCGCGGTGCCGTTCGGGCTGATCGCGGGCGCCGCCACGTTCGCCGTCTACCTGCTGGCGCGGGCGCACTACGGCGGCACGAGCGCGACCCGGGAGGCGGAGACCTCGGCGGCGACGCTGACGCTCTTCCTGATCGCGCTGTGGGTGCTGGCCATCGTGGCCCGGCCGCTGAGCTGGTGGCGGGTGCTGCTGATCGGCACCATGGCCGCCGGCTTCGCGCTGGCCATCACCGTGCCGGTCGCCCAGCGGTTCTTCGAGCTGGAGCTGACCGGGCGGCAGATGCCGTTGACCGCGGTGCTGGTCGCGGCCGCGGCCGGGGTGCTGCTGGAGGTCGCCTTCCGGCTGGCCCCACGCCGGGTCCCCGATCTGCCGGACCGGCCGCCCGGCGGGCGCCCCGCCGCCTGACGGGGCGCACGTCGGGTCGGGCGACGCGCGGAAACGCGAACGACCCCCACCGCCGTGAGGGTCGTTCGTCGGGTGTTTCGCACCGCCGGCCCGGAGGCCGCCGAGACCGGCGGTGCGCCAACCGCGCCGTCATGGCCGTGCGGCCACGCGACGTGCTTCGCACTGGCGGTCCGGAGGCCGCCGAGACCGCCAGTGCGAGCCTGGGGTGGCGGGACGGATCAGTCCTCGTGGACGTCGTCCGCGCCGGGGCCGCCGGACAGCTGGTCCGTCGCCGGGCCGCCGTGCAGCAGGTCGTCGCCGCTGTTGCCGTAGAGGACGTCGGCGTCGGGCCCGCCGTAGAGGTCGTCGTGGCCCTTGCCGCCGAGGATCAGGTCCTCGCCGCTGTTGCCGAAGATCGTGTCGGCGCCGCCGTTGCCGTGGATCTCGTCGTTCCCGCGGCCGCCGTAGAACGACGAGCTCCGGTCGTTGCCCCAGATGTAGTCGTCGCCGTCGTCGCCGTGGGCGCTGCTGGCGTTGTTGAGGCCGTCGTCGCCGGGCCCGCCGTACTGCATGCCGCCGGTGAGCCAGTCGTCGCCCTCCTCGCCCCAGATCATCGTCCCGCCGGTGGCGCGGATGTTGTCGCTCCCCGCCCCGCCGTGCACGGCGTTCTCGTCGCCGGCGTCGATCACCAGCGAGTCGTGGCCGTCGCCCAGGTCGACGATCACCCGGGTCCAGAAGTCCCCGAACTCGGTGAGCGTGCAGAGCACCCGGGTGGTGTCGGCCGCGTCCGGGTGGACGCAGCCGTCGCCCGCGGCGATCGGCACCACGTCGTCGATGACGAACTCCGTGCCCGGGTTGGGGCCCTCGGTGATGGTCGCGCTGCTGTGCACGTCGCCCGAGGTGTAGTAGACGGCGTGGCCGCCGTCGTCGGTGTAGGCCGTGCTCGTCGTGTCCGCGGCGGCCGTGCCCGCCGTCAGCCCCGCCCCCGTCAGAGCGACGGCGCCGAGCACCACCAGCGGTCGGCGGACGCGCGTCGCCGCTGATGCTCCTGTCGTACGCATGATTCCCTCCCCGTGACCCGCCCCTGCGGGTGTTGATGTGGGGTTAGACCCGCGACAGGGGGGACTGGTTGTGCGACGTCAGTCATCAAGCTGGGTGGCGAAGCCGGTGCGCCAGCTCGGCCGCTCCGGCGCCCAACCGCGGCCGCGGGCCAGGGCGTTGCTGGCGCCGCGCGGCCAGTCGGGCCCGTCGGTGGGCCGGGGCGCCCGGACCGGCTCGGGCGCGGGCACGTCCAGGGCCCGGGCCAGCGCCGGCAGCCAGTCGGCGGCCGCGGCCGGCTCGTCGTCCACCACGTTGACGGGTCCCGGGGGCCACGCCAGGGCGGCGACCGCGGCCCGCGCGGCGTCGTCCACGTGCACGAACGAGCTCACCGCCGAGTCGGGCCTGAGGCTGCCGAGGAAACGCGCCTCGGGATCGCCGGCCAGCGCCCTGGCGATCGCGCCTCCCGGCGCGTACCAGGTGCCGGGACCGTAGAAGAGGCCGTAGCGCAGGACCACGGCCTCGGGCAGCTCCGCCGCCGTCTCCTCCAGCGCGCGCACCGCGTCCACCATGCCGGCGCGCGGCTGCTGGCTGGTCGGGTCGAGCGGCACCGTCTCGTCGGCCGGCCCGTCGCCCGGCCGGTACGCCCAGGAGATCGACTGCGCCACGATCCGGCGGACGCCGGCCGCCCGCGCCGCGTCCACCAGATGGCGCGTGCCCACCCGGCGCAGCGTGCCGTTCGCCGCGCCGTCCGCGGCGCCGAGGTCGGTCATCTGGTGGATCACCACGTCGGGGGACGCCTCGACGACCACCCGGCGCAGATCGTCCGGGTCCAGGGCGTCGGCCCGCACGGCCGCCGCGCCCTGCTCCCGGATCCGGTCCAGCCCGGCCGGGGAGCGGGAGGCCCCGGTCACCTCGTGCCCGGCCGCCAGGAGCCTGCCCACGAGCGGCCGACCGATGGCGCCGGTGGCGCCGGTGACGAAAACGCGCATGTGGCCAGGCTAGTCCGCGGCCGAACGCCGCGGCGGAACCGCCCCGAGGGCCCGCCGCGGCTGCGACGGGCCCTCGGGTGGGGGGATTCTCTCGATGGTCAGATCAGCTCAGGTCACGTCACATTCGGTCAGGTCAGGACGCCACCAGGGTGAGGTTGAGGGTGCGGGCCTGGGAGACGTTGCCCGCCTGGTCCCACGCCCGGTAGCGGATCACGTGGTCGCCGAGGTCGTGGATCATGAACGGGTCGGCGTACCGGGTCCAGCCGCTGCCGTCCAGGTTGTACTGGATCCGGTCGACGCCGGAGCCGCCCTCGTCCGTCGCCGCGAACGACACCGTCGCCATGCCGACGTAGGCGCCGTCCGCGTTCCGCTCACCCTCGACCGTCGGGGTCACCCTCGGGGCCGTGGTGTCGTCCTCCGGCGGCGCGACCACCGTGACGGCGGTCGATCCCTCCTCCGAGACGTTGCCGGCCACGTCGGTGGCCCGGTAGGTCACCGTGTGCTCGCCCGGCGTGTCGAGCGGGACGGGGTCCGAGTACGCGGCGAACTCGCCGCCGTCCACGGCGTACTCGATGCTGTCGACGCCGGAGCCGCCCTCGTCCGTCGCCTCCAGCGAGACCGTGGCCGAGCCCACGTAGGCGCCGTCGGCGTTCTGCTCGCCGGCGACGCTGGCGGTCACCTCGGGCGGGGTGGTGTCGTCGCCACCACCGCCCTCCGTGACCACGAGCTCGCCCTCCATGTTGATGTGGCCCGGGATCGCGCAGAAGTAGCGGTAGGTGCCCGGGGTCAGCGTGACCGTGGTCTCCCACCGCCCGCCGTTGGCGTCGTTCGGGCCGGCCAGCAGGTTGACCGACACGTCGTTGTTGTAGTCCGAGTTGGAGACGTCGAACGTCAACGTGTGCGTCATGCCGGAGGTGTTGCCGGTGGCAGCGCTGTTCTCGAACACCAGCGTCGCCTCGCCCGCGACCGCCGTGGCCGGCGCGGTCTCGTAGCTGTTCAGGTCGTTGTCGGCGGTCCAGGTGAGCACCTGCTCGGCCGAGGCCGCGGGAGCGGTCTCGGTCCCGCCGTCCCGCTCTCCGGCCTGGGCGTTGGGTAGCGCCGCCAGGGCGAGTGCGGTGAGGGTTCCCACCACCCCGGCCACCAGGCGAGTGCCGTGCTTCATCAGTTGTGCCCCTTCTTCTGTGCGTGCTGCGGAGAAGTCACGAACGGGCCAGGTCGGCCGGTGCCGGGGTGGCCGGGCCGCCCTCGTAGGTGACCTGCCAGAGCGCGGACTCGTCGTCGAGGTTGAAGAAGCCGCGGCCGTAGTCCAGCACGTAGAGCGTGCCGTCGGGCGCAAACTTCCAGTCCATGAGGTTGCGGATGCCGCCCTCGCCGACCGGGATGATCTCCTTCAGGCTCTCGGCGTGCACCGGGAGCCCGCCGTTGCCGGCGGTCTCGGGGTCCATCACCACGGCGTGCCGCGGCTGCGTCTGGTCGTAGAAATCGCCGACGAACCACTTGCCGTCCCAGTACTCGGGCCAGGCGTTCTCGCCCGCGGTGTCCTCCTGGTAGCGGTAGAGCGGGCCGTTCATCGTGGCCTGGCCGCCGCCGGTGAGCCAGGGCAGCAGCAGGGACTGCTCCTCCAGCACGTAGCTGGGCAGGCCGTTCTCGTCGCGCGGATAGTCGGGCGCGCCGCCCTGCGGCGAGTACCAGATGTTGTTCGGGGTGACCGGCGGGAGCTCCACGAGGCCCGTGTTGTTCGGGGACTCGTTCCTGGGGTTCGCGCAGTCGTACCAGCCCTGCGGCTGGTCCGGATCGGGCAGGGCCCGGTCGCGGTACGGCTGGTTGTTGCCCATGCAGTACGGCCAACCCCGGTTGCCCGCCTCGGTGATGACGGCGAAGGTGTCGTACTTGGCCGGGCCCCAGGTGGTGCTGGGCTCGGGCGCGTCGGGTCCGACCCAGCCGGCGTACAGCCAGTCGGTTTCCGGATCGATCGCGATACGCGCCGGGTTGCGCACGCCCATCACGTAGATCTCGGGCCGCGCCTGGTCGCCGTTGCCCTCGTCACCCGTGAAGAGGTTGCCCTCGGGGATGGTGAACGTGCCGTCGGCCTCGGGGTGGATCCGGAGGATCTTGCCGTTGAGGTCGTTGGTGTTGCCCGCGGTGCGGCGGGCGTCGGCGAAGGACACGCCCTGGAAGTTGGGCTCCGGGTTGTTCCCCGAGTAACCGTCGCTGAAGCCGGAGGAGTTGCTGTCCCCGGTGGCGATGTAGAGGTTGCCCTGGGAGTCGAAGTCCATGCCGCCGCCGGCGTGGCAGCAGCTGTGGATCTGCACCGGCCAGTTCAGCAGCACCTGTTCGGAGGCCAGGTCGAGCTGGCCGCTCGCCGCGTCGTAGGTGAAGCGGGAGACCCGGCGCTCGCCCATGTGGGTCTCGCGGTTGATCTCGGAGTGCGGCGTCCAGTAGAGGTAGATCCACCCGTTCTCGGCGAAGTTCGGGTCGAGCGCGATGCCGAGCAGGCCCTCCTCGCTCTTGATCAGCTCGCCGCCCGCGCCCCTGTTGCCGAACACCTCCAGGGTCGCGGCGAGGGTGACGTCGCCGGTGGCCGGGTCGTAGACGTGCACGGTGCCCGCGCCGAGGCCCATGTTCGGGTCGGCCCAGTCGGTGACCACCGGGGCGCCGGACCACTGGCCGCCGCGGCCGATGTAGAACACCGTGCCGTCGTCGGCGATGTCCAGGCCGTGCGGTTCGCCGATCTGGTCGAGCTGCTCCGGCTGGTTGGGCACGGTCAGCCGTTCCGCCGCGTAGTTGGCGGTGATGGTGGCCTGGCAGTCGGCGCGCGCCAGCCGGCTGGTCCACAGCAGCGCGCCGCGCAGGTGGTCGCGGAACTGCGCCTCGGTGAAGCTCGCCTGGGTGCCGCCCATGCCGGTGTAGAACGAACGCCCGCCGTCGTAGTCGCGGCACCAGGAGATCGGGTGGTCCCAGCCCTCGGCGCCGGTGCCCGGCTGGTAGCTGCTCTCCCGCACCCGGGCGACGGTGTGCACGTCACCGCTGGGGTTGGTGTCCCAGTTGTACCAGACGTCCGAACGGTTCCATTCCAGCGGCAGGTCGGCGGTGGCGGGGTTGGTCCGGTCGCCGACCTCGACGACCGCCTCCTGGGCCTCGGTCGGGCCGCCCGACTCGGGGCGGGTGCCGATCAGGCCCGTGAACCACTCCGACTCGGGCTGCGCCAGCGCGGCGTCGTGCACCCCGAGGAACCCGCCGCCGGCCCGCACGTACTCCTGGAGCGCGGTCTCCTGGTTGGCGTTGAGCACCGCGCCGTCGGCGGACAGGAAGACCACGGCGTTGTAGGCGGCGAGTTCCGCCGGCTGGAACACGGTGGGGTCGCTGGACGCCACGACGTCGAACTGCTCCTCGACGGGTCCGGCCGCGCCGATCTCCTCGATGGCCGTGATCCCGGCCTGGGTTCTGCCCTCGGGGGCGTCGGAGGCGTGGAACACCAGCACCTGGACGTCCGCGCTGCCCGGCAACTCCGCGTAGGGCTGGCTGGAATCGTTGGGGTCGTCGTTACCTGTGGCGGCCGGGGCTGCGCCCAGCAACGCCAGTGTCATCACACCTGCGAGTGTCAGCACCTGTGGCTTGCGGCTCATGGCTCGCCCGCTTCTCCTTGGGGGGACTGCGACTTACTCCATTGAGGACTCCGACGCCCTAGGAAGCTAGACCACTTTCGCCGAGCCGCCAATGGCTTTGAACGGAGAACACCGGACTTTGTCCTGAGACTGGCTAAAGTCTTGTCGTGCTCATACCATATGGCGCCATCGAAGTCGTTGATGTACCCGCGAGGAAGGCGCACCACATGCGGCGACCAGGCTTCTCCCGGCGGTCCTTCGCCACCGGCGCGGCCGTGACCGCACTGACCCCGGCGGCCCTCACCGCGGCCGCGCCCCAAGCGTCGGCGGAACGCTCCGCGGACCGGGCCAGGGTCGCGCAGGTCCACCAGATCACCCTCTACGCCGAGAAGTTCCCCGACGGCCGGATGGGCTACGGCCTGGAACCCGGCAGCCCGCAGATCCCAGGGCCGCTCCTGGAGATGTACGAGGGCGACAGCTACGAGATCGAGCTCGTCAACAACATGGACGTCGAGGTGAGCCTGCACGTCCACGGCGTCGACTACACCATCGACAACGACGGCACCCCCATGACGAACAGCACCGTGGCCCCGGGAGCCAGTCGCGTCTACACCTGGACCAGCCACGCGCCGGGGGTACGCGACGACGGCACCCGGATCGCGGGCAGCGCCGGCTACTGGCACTACCACGACCACGTCGTCGGCACCGATCACGGCACCGGCGGGCTACAGAAGGGGCTGTACGGCGGGCTCGTGGTGCGCCGCGAGGGCGATCCGCTGCCGGACAAGCAGTTCACCATCGTCTTCAACGACATGACCATCAACAACCGGGCCGCCAACAACCCGTACGACTTCTCCGCGGTGCTCGGCGAGCGCGTCGAGATGATCGTGATCACGCACGGCGAGTTCTACCACACGTTCCACGTGCACGGTCACCGCTGGGCCGACAACCGCACCGGGATCCTCGCCGACGCCAACGACCCGAGCCAGATCGTCGACAACAAGCTCTGCGGCCCCGGCGACTCGTTCGGCTTCCAGGTGATCGCGGGCGAGAACGTCGGGCCCGGGATGTGGATGTACCACTGTCACGTGCAGAGCCATGCCGACATGGGCATGGTCGGCCACTTCACGGTCACCGACGCCGAGGGCAACGTTCCGGCCACCACGGGACGCGCCTCCGGCGCTACCGGACACGACCACGGCTGACGCCGTCCGCCCCACGGCGTCCCGCCGCTGAGCGTGTCCCCGGCCGCCCGGAGGGTTCCCCACGCCCCCTCCGGGCGGCCGCTCCGGCTACCGGGGAGATCCGCACGTGCCGAGGGAACGGCTCAGTCGAACCAGCGCGCCGTCTCCAGCTCCTCCTCGCGCGACGGGTCCTCCAGCAGCGCCGCGAGCTCGAAGCGGCGCGGCCACTGGCCCGTGGACCAGGCCAGGCCCGCCGCCAGGCCCTCAACCGTGGCCGCGTGCAGCGTGCCGTCGGCGGTGAGCCGCCAGTCCAGCTCGACCCCGTCGATCACCAGTTCCTCGTGCTCCACGTAGCCGGCCGGGGTGTCCTCGCCGAGCAGCAGCCGCGCCTCCGCGGGCACGTCCCGGGCCGTGCCGCCGTCCGGCGGAGCCGCCGGGAGCGCGGCGGACAGCGGGCGCGCCTCCAGAACGGCGGCCAGCGCCGGCGCCCGCTCCGGCGGCACCGGCAGCAGTGCCCGCCCGGCGGCCAGCGGCAGCAGGTCGGGCGCGTCGGCGACCAGCGCCTCCGCGGCGGGAACGACCCGCGACTCCCCGTCCACCACCGCCCGCAGCTCGTCCGGCAGCGTCACCTCCGCCGGGTCCAGATCGGCCAGCAGCCCGTAGAGCCCGTGCAGCTGAGCGCCCGTCACGTCACGCTCCGGGTCGGCCAGCCGCCCGAGCAGCTCGGCGGCGCCCCCCGGCTCGGCCAGCAGTGCGCGCGCGGTGGTGCGCACGCCCAAGGCGCGCAGCACCTCCTCGTCCGCGTCCGCCGTGTCCGCGTCGTCGTACAGGCCGGCCAGCAGCGGGTCGCCGTGCGCGGCGCGCAGCCCGGCCGGTCGGCGGCCGTCGAGCACCGGCGCGCCGCGCAGCCACCAGGCGGTGTACGACCGGGCGGTCCGCACCGAACCGTCGGGCATCCGCACCCGGACCTCGGTGGTCAGCGCCTCCCGGAACGGCGGCCGGGAGAGCAGCGACAACACCTCGGGCCACCGGTCGTCGTCGACCAGCTCCAGATCGCGCACGGCCACCAGCTCCGCGGCGACCGGCGGCAGCGGACTGTCCGGCAGCGCGTCCAGGGTGTCCTCGCACCACACGTCCACCGCGTCCAGCAGCCCCACGTCGTCCGGCTGGGCGAACCAGCCGGCGGTCCCCGGATCGCGCGGCTCCAGCTCGTCCGGGTCCAGCACCACGTCGCTGGCCCGTATCAGCGCGAGGTCGGCCTGCACGCCCACGGCGGTCAGCGGCTGCTCGCCCCAGCGCTCGGCCAGCTCCGGATCGCAGGCCGCCAGCTCGCCCTCCCGGATCACCCGCTGGAACGGGCTGTCCGGATAGACCAGGTCGCCGGCCGGGGTCAGCTCGCCGTCCTCGTCCGGCAGCGCCAGGGCGGACAGCCACGGCTCCTCGCCCGGCTCCAGGCCGGCGTCCCTGACCAGGGCCAGCACCGTCTCGGCCAGTTCGGCGGCGGGCATCGCGTCCTCGTCCCACACCTCCGCCTCGGCGACGTCCGCGGAGGCCGCGACCGCCGCCCGCACCTGCGGGGTGGCCAGCACGGCGCGCGGGGTCGCCGGATTGGCGCCGAGCTTCTCCAGGAGCGGGTGCGCCGCCTCCGGATGCGCGACCTTCAGGCCGAGCCGGCTCAGCTCGGCCGGCTCGGTCCCCGGCACGGGCAGCAGCACCCGGCGGGGCCCGATCGTGGTGCGCACCGGACGCGCCGCCTCCGGGGCCGCGCCGGCGTCCGGCTCGCCCGTCGGCTCCCCCGCCGCCTCCGCCGTTCTGGTCCTGGGCTCGGGCCGCCGGTCCCCGTCGTCGGCCAGTGGCACCGGCAGCCCGGTCAGCAGCTCGGGGTCCACCCCGGCCAGCGAGTCGTACAGCCGCCACCACCAGTGCGGCGGGCGCTCGACGCCGGCCAGCCGGTCGATGATCTCGCCCAGCGAGACCCGCGCGACCTCCAGCACCCGGAGCTCCGCGCGGCGTTCCAGGCCGGCGGGGAGCAGCGTCGGGAACAGCTCGGCGAGCACCGCGACCGTCTCCGCCCCGGCCCGCTCCAGCAACTCGGCGTCGACCGGGCGCAGCGCCACCGGCACCGCCGGCTCGTCGCCGTCCGCCTCCGTCCCCGCCCCCGCGGCCGACGAGGGAGACTGGGCGGCCGCCGCGGTCGGCAGGAACGCGGTGTGCGGCAGCCGGTCCAGCAGCCGGCCGCGGAGCGCGCCGTCCAGCTCGCCCCGGCCCAGCGGGCCGGGCACCAGGCCGAGGATGTCGCCGGTCACCGGCCGCCAGTCGGCCAGCAGGGAGGTGTAGGCGTCGGCGGCCCGGTCCAGCAGGTAGTCGGTCAACGGTCCTGGCGCGACGTGCCGGCGGGTGGGCTCCAGCGGGAACGAGGCGATCAGCAGCGCCGGGAGGCCCAGCGCGTCGTCGGTGGGGGTCGGCGCGTGCACCACGGCCGGGCTGGCCGGGGTGGCCGGCGCGCCCTCCGCGTCCACCGGCACGGCCCAGGTCACCGACCAGTGCCGGCGCTCCCGCTCCTCCAGCGGCCGGTCCGCCAGCAGCTCGGGCTCGGCCTCGCCGCCGAGGGTGGCCACCCGCCACCGGGTGGAGCGCACGGCGCTGCCCGCCGGTCCTGGCTCCTCGGTGATCTGCGTGTACGGGCCGAACTGGCGGCGGGCCAGGGTGCGCGTCCCGCCGCCCGGCGTCTCGACCGTGACCTCGACCAGTCCGGGCAGCGTGAGCAGCAGCGTGTCGTCCACGGCGTCGAGCAGCCGCGTCGCCAGATCCTCGGCGGCGGCGTCCCGCAACGGCAGCACCACCGCGGTGTCGTAACCCTCGGGAACGCCGTCGGGAACGCGGCCCGCACCGGCGCCGAGGTCGGCGTCCCGCGCGTCGGCCGGGCCCGGTTCGCCCGGCGAGGGCGAGGGCAGGGGCAGGGGCAGGCGGAGCAGCGGCACCGCGTGGCGCTGGCCGGCCCTGCGGTCCAGTTCGGTGAGCAGTCCCGGCGACTCCTCGCCCGCCGCGCGGGCCAGCTCCGTCGCCTCGGTCAGCGACCAGCGCACCCCGCCGGCCGCGCCCAGCACCCGCGGCTCGTCGCTGACCGTCAGCACCGCGGCGAAGCCCACCCCGAAGCGACCGACGCTCTCGCCCTCCGGATCGCGTTTGGCGGAGGCGCGGAGCGTGGAGAGCGACTCGACGCCCGCCGCGTCCAGCGGGGCACCGGTGTTCGCGACGACCAGCACGCCGTCCCGCAGCCCCAGCCGCAGCCGGCCCGGCTGGCCGGCACGGGCCGCGGCGTCGGCGGCGTTCTGTGCCAGCTCGACCACCAGCCGGTCCCGGTAGCCGCCGCGGGCCAGGTCCTCCTCGGCGTTCGCGTCCTCACGGAACCGGGCCGGGGACGCGCGCCAGGCGGCGAGCACGCCACTCCGGAGCCGCTCGGTGCCGAACGGGTCGGCGGCGCCGGGCGCGTCCGAGGCGGCGGCTTCGGCTTCTTCGGGCGCCGTCTCGGTGCTGTCGTCCTGGGGCTCGTCGGTGGTCACGACCTGACAGTACCGGGTCGCCCGTGGCGGGTGGCCGGCCCAGGGGTGCCTAGCCCTGTCTGACAAATCCCGCCTGGCCCGCGACGCCTGGTACGGCACCTCGCTGCGTTGTCGGGTGCACCCAAGTAGTCCACTACGAGGGCGACCCTCCGCCTTGCGATGCACCGCACCAGACGCCGCGGGCCTGACCGGCGCTATTTGTCAGACAGGGCCTTGGCGGGCGGCGCGTGGCCTGGTGCTAGCCTCGACCGCCGATGCCCGATATATCGCTCCTGCTCGTCGCCGGTCCCGCCGTTCTGCTGGGCTCGGTGGTGCAGAGCAGCGTGGGCCTGGGGCTCTCGCTGGTGGCCGCGCCGGCGTTGGTCATCGTGGATCCGGGAATGATGCCGGGCGCCCTGCTGATCGCGACCATGACGCTGCCGCTGCTGACCATGTTCGGCGACTGGAACGCCATCCACTGGCGCGGCCTGGTCTGGAGCCTGCCGGCCCGGGTGCCGGGCGCGCTGGCCGGCGCCTGGCTGGTGGGGGCGCTCACCCCCGAGGCGCTGGGCGCGGTGGTGGGCGTGATGGTGCTGCTCGCCGTCGCCGCCACGCTGTGGGCGGTGCGGATCCGCATCGGCCCCGCCTCGTTGCTGACGGCGGGGGCACTCGGCGGGGTCACCGGCACCGCGACCGCCATCGGCGGGCCGCCGCTGGCGCTGCTCTACCAGCACGAGTCCGCGCCCCGGGTGCGCGGCACGCTGGGCTGCTACTTCTCCCTCGGCGCGGTCATCTCGATGGGCGCGCTGCAGCTCAACGGCGAACTGGTGGCCAACCAGCTCGCCATGGGCCTGGCGCTGGTGCCGTTCGTGCTGGCCGGGTTCCTCGCCGGCCGCCCGCTGCGCGCCCGGCTCGGCACCGGGCCGGTCCGGACGGCGCTGCTGGTCGTGGTCTCCGTCTCCGGCGTCACCCTCGTCGCCCGCGCGCTCCTGGGCTAGGCCCTGTCCGGCGGACAGGACCTGGGCCCTGTCCGGCGGGCTCAGAGCGGGTCGGCGCCCAGATGGTCGATGACCGGCGGGGCCGGCGGCTCGGGCTTCGGGCTCTCGGCGGCCTCGGAATGCGCACCGCAGCCGTAGGCCAGCGAGACCACGCGCCCGTCGGCCGGCGAGAACTCGTTGGCGCACACGCCGAACGCCTGCCGCAGCGAACCGGCCATCGGCACCAGGAAGCCGCAGCTGACGCAGGACGCCGGGGCGGCCTGGGCCATCGGGGTCTGCGGCCCGTAGTGCTCGTCCCAGCGGTCGGCGGCGTCCTGCAGCCCGTACCAGGAGAGCACCCGGCGCCGGCCGAGCCCGAGCTGCCTGGCCACGTCGGCGATCGCGCCCCGGTCCGGCGGCGGCGTGACGGTGCGGCCGGCCGGTTCCTCGGCCTCGGGCTCCACGCCCTCGGCCGGCTCACCCGGCTCGCCCGGTGACGCCCACTGTCCCGTCGCGGCGGCCCATCCGGCCGGCGCGCCCGCCTCCGCGGCCTCCTCGGCCGTGGCCGCCGTCACCGTCGGCTCGGGCGGCTCGGCCGGGCCGCCCGGCTCCGTCGTTCCGGTCGGCTCCGTCGTTCCGGTCGGCTCCGTCGGCTCGGGGGCGCCCGCCCACACGGCCGGGTCGGCCGGTCCCGGTGTCTCCTCGGCGGGCGGCACCTCGCCGGCCGCCGGCAGATAACCCGGCTCCAGCCGGGCGTCGTCGAACTCCGCCGGCAGCAGATCGCCGGGACGCAGGTCGCCCGGGCGCAGCCGCTCGCTCCACGGCACCCACTCCGGCGCCAGCAGCGCGTCCGGACCCGGCGTCAGCGCCACCTCGTCCACGGTGACCTGCTTCGACCGGGACGCGCGGGTCAGCGTGACGCCCCAGCGCCACCCCGGATACCCGGGGTCCTCGCTGGCGAAGAAGTGGGTGACCAGCCGGTCGCCCTCGGCCTCGACACCCAGATACGCGCCGAGCCGCTGGGGACGGGCCGCCTGTTCCGCGACCTCTCTGGCCAGCGCCACCGCGTCGGCGCAGAGCCGGTCGGGGGTGCGGCTCCGGCCGCGGGCCGGCCCTGCCCCGCCACGGCCGCCGTCCTGGCTCGCGCCGTTGACCTCAGCGCTGGTGGCAGCACTCACAGGACACATACGAATCGCTCTCCTACGCCGTTGTCCGGTGCGGGCCCCTGCGGACGAACGGAGCCGACGGAGCGGCTGCCCAGACGGGGTCGGGGGCCGCTGCGACGTCGTGCTGTACGAAGGTGAGGCGCACCAGCCGACCACGCTACCGCACCCGCGCCGGACGTCCGCGACCAGAGAACGCGGGCGGCTCGTGGCGGGGTCCGCTCGGGGGTTGACGCGGGAGGCCCCGGGGTAACCGAAAGACGCTGAACGAACCCGAAAGGGATACGCAAGAACCCGTAAGAAGGGACGACGAATCCGGACCGATCCGGCAATTCGTCTCCACCGACCGCTTAGGCTGGCAGCCGTGGCAGCTGACAGTTCGTCCAGTACGTCTGGTACTGAGGGCCCGGGAGCCGACTCCCCGGCCCTCAGAGCCGTCCTGGCGACCGGCAGGGCACTGCACGCCGCCCCGCTCGCGGTCGGCCGCCGCATCCGCCGGGTGACGCACGCGCACGGCGCCGGCGAGACCGGACTCAGCAAGCTCATCGAGCTGCACGCGGTGCACTCCGCCGGTGACATGTTGATCACGATGGCGCTGGCCTCCACCATCTTCTTCTCCGTGCCCACCGACGAGGCCCGCGGCCGGGTGGCGCTCTACCTGGCCATCACCATGGCGCCGTTCGTGCTGCTCGCGCCCGTCATCGGCCCGCTGCTCGACCGGCTGCCGCACGGCCGGCGGGCGGCCATGTCCGCGGCGCTGCTGGCCCGCGGCCTGCTGGCGCTGGTGATCGCCGGCGCGGTGGCCAGCGGCGGCCTCTCGCTGTATCCGGCGGCGCTGGGCGTGCTGGTCTGCTCCAAGGCGTACAACATCGTGCGGGCCGCGGTGGTGCCACGACTGCTGCCGCCGCAGATCTCCCTGGTGAAGGCGAACGCGCGGATCACCCTGACCGGGCTCATCGCGGCCGGCGCGGCGGCGCCCATCGGCCTCGGGCTCAACGCGCTCGGCGAGCACTGGCCGCTGTACGCGGCGTGCGCGATCACCGTGATCGGCGCACTGCTCTGCTTCCGGCTGCCGGGCCAGGTGGACCTGGCGCGCGGCGAGAGCAAGCTGCACCTGGCCGAGCTGGCCGAGAGCCGGGCGGTGGCCAGGGATCACACCGGACGCCGGCGCGGCGCGGGGACGCTGCGCGGGGCCGGCTCGACGGCGGTCTTCAAGGCGCTGCTGGGGAACTCGGCGCTGCGCGCGCTCTCCGGTTTCCTCCTCTTCTTCCTGGCCTTCCTGCTGCGGAACGACCCGCTGCCGGGGCTGACCGCCGAGTTCTCGCTGGCGCTGGCGGGGGTCGCGGCCGGCACGGGGAACGCGCTCGGTAACGCCCTGGGGAACTGGCTGCGCGAGCGCGCGCCCGAGCTGCTGCTGCTCACCGTGCTGCTGATCGCGCTCGGGGCGGCCAGCGCGGCGGCGCTGGCGTACGGCACGGTGACGGTGGCCGCGATCTGCGCGGCCGCGGGCATCTGCCAGGCGCTGGGGAAGCTGTCGCTGGACGCGGTGATCCAGCGGGACGTGCCGGACGTGGTCCGCACGTCCGCCTTCGCCCGCTCCGAGACGACGCTCCAGCTGTCCTGGGTGGTCGGCGGCGCGATAGGGATCTCGCTGCCGCTGAACGGGACGGTCGGCATGGTCGTCGGCGTGACGATGGTCCTGATCGGCACGGTGCTGACGTTCCGCAGCCTGCTCGCGGCGGCCCGCCGCGGCACGAGCCGGTCGCTTCCGCGCGTGCGTTGACGCTTGCCGCTGCCGTCCCGAACACGACGGCCCGCGCCCACCCGTGTAACCGATGGCGCCAACCGGCACGGCGCTGACGCTCCGCAGCCTCCTCACCGCGGCCCGCCACGGCACGAGCCGCTCCCTCCCTCGGCGTCCACGGACGCTCGCCGCAGCCACCTGGCCACGCCGACCCGGGCCGGCCCGGGTAGCCTGCGCACGTGAACCCGACGCCCGCGCCGCCCCGCACCGGGTCCTCCCCCACCCGCCGGCCCCGGCCCGCCGCCGGGCGCCACATCGCCGGCACGGCTCCGGCCGCGACGCGCCTGCCGACCCCGGCTCGGCCGCCCCGCAGCGGCCGACCGCTTCCGCCGCCCCGACCGCCGGCGCCGGCACGCGACACCGTCTGCCCGCCGCTGGTTGACACGCGCGCGTCACGGCCGCCGAGGTCGGCGGGTGGACCGGTCGCGGGTCCAGCCCGACGACGATGCCGGCCGGCCGCCTCGCCGTCGGCCGCGGCCGACGCGACGAGCGCATCGGCGACGGGACTCCGTGCGAGGTCCGCTCGGCCGTGCCCTCAGGGGCAGGCTGCGGTCGGCACTGCATCCGGCCGCGTCGCCGGCTGGACGGCTGGGCGCGGACCGCGCGACGGAACGCGGACCGACGGCGGCGCGGCACGCCCGTGGCAGCTGCGGGTCGGCACCACACGCTCCACCAACCGGGCCTCGTCCTCCCGCCGATCCGGCGAGCGCGCGGCACGGCGTTCCGGAAGCGGGGCGAGCTGATCGTGCTGCGGGTTCTGGTGGTGACCGCCGTCGCGGCGGAGCGGGACGCCGTCGTCGCGGCGTTCGCGGACCCGGCGGACCCGGCGGTCGCGGTGACGCCGTTGGCCGGTACCTGGGAGTTGCATCACGTCGGGGCGCTGGCCGTGCTCGCCGCCGGCGTCGGCCCGGCGGCCGCGGCGGCCGGCACGGCGACGGCGCTGGCACTCGCCCCCGCCGCACCCCGCTTCGGCGCCCCCTTTCCGCCAGACCCCGGCGGCAAGCCGCCCGTGCCCGGCCTCCGTGGCGAGCTCGCCGAGCCCGGAGCCGCCACCCCCCACGACGCCGGAGAGCCAAGCCCCGGCGGCAGGCCGCCCGGTGCCATGCCCGGGCTGCGGGGCGAGGCCGCGGGACCGGAGCCTGGCGTCCCGCCGGCCTACGACCTGGTGGTGTCGGCCGGGATCGGCGGCGGGTTCGCCGGGGTGGCGGCGCTCGAAGGGCTCGTCGTCGCCTCGTCGATCGTCGCGGCCGACCTGGGGGTGCGCACCGCCGACGGGTTCACGGACGTGGCGGAGCTGGGCTTCGGGCGGGTGGCGCACGAGCCGCCCGCCGCGCTGGCCCGGGCCGCCGCCGACGCGGCCGGCGCCGCGCTGGGCCCGGTGCTGACCGTGGCCACCGTCACCGGCACCGCCGAACGCGCCGCCGAACTCGCCGCCCGACACCCGGGCGCCGCCGCCGAGGGCATGGAGGGCTTCGGCGTCGCCGAGGCCGCGGCCGCGCACGGCGTTCCGGTGCTGGAGGTGCGGGCGATCTCCAACCCCGTCGGCCCGCGCGACCGCGCGGCCTGGCGGATCCCCGCCGCGCTGCGCGCCCTCACCGGGGCGTTCGTCCGCATCGAGCCCGTCCTGCGAACCGTGTCCGGAGGAACCGACCATGGCACCGACCGCCGCTGAGTCACGTCCGCTGAGCGTCTCCTACTCCCCCTGCCCCAACGACACCTTCGTCTTCCACGCCTGGGCCCACGGGCAGGTGCCGGGCGCGCCGCCGATCGACGTCACCTTCGCGGACATCGACATCACCAACGACCTGGCCGAGCGCGGCGCGGGCGACGTGCTGAAGATCTCCTACGCCGCCCTGCCGTGGGTGCTCGACGAGTACGCGTTGCTGCCCTGCGGCGGCGCGCTGGGCCGCGGCTGCGGCCCGCTGGTGCTCACCCGGGAGCCCGCGGCCGCGGCGGACCTGGCCGGGCGGACCGTCGCCGTGCCGAGCGAGCGCTCCACCGCGTACCTGCTGTTCCGGCTGTGGGCGGCGGCCAACGTGCCGGACGGCGGGGTCGGCGAGGTGCGGGTGATGCCGTTCCACGCGATCATGCCGGCGGTCCGGGACGGGCAGGTGGACGCGGGCCTGGTGATCCACGAGGCGCGGTTCACGTTCCGCGACTATGGGCTGCACCAGCTCGCCGACATGGGCGAGCACTGGGAGAGCACCACCGGGCACCCGATCCCGCTGGGCGCGATCGTGGCCCGCCGCTCCCTCGGCGCGGAGCGCCTCGCGGCGGTCACCGACGCGATCCGCGCCTCCGTCCGCGCCGCCTGGGCCGACCCGTCGGCGAGCGAGGGGTACGTCATGGCGCACGCGCAGGAGCTGGACCCGGAGGTCGCGAAGTCCCATATCGCGCTGTACGTCAACGAGTTCACCGAGGACCTCGGCCCGGCCGGCCACGCGGCCGTGCACGACCTGCTCGGCCGAGCGGCGGCCGAGTCCCTGCTCCCCCCGATCCCCACCGACCGCCTGCGCGCCCCCTGAGTCGCGCCGGGACGCAGCGAGCTGACGAACCGTCAGACGTCGAGTTGGTCCGCGACGGCGCGGAGCATGCCGGCGATCTTGCGGCCGGACTGGCGGTCGGGGTAGCGGCCGCGCTCGAGTTGCTGGGAGACGCCGTCCAGCAGGGTGGTGAGGTCCTGGACGATGGAGGCCAGCTCGTCGGGCTTCCGGCGCTGGGCCGCGGCCACCGAGGGCATCGGGTCAAGGAGGGTGACCGACAGGGCCTGGTCTCCGCGCTGACCGGCGACGACACCGAACTCCACCCGCTGTCCCGGTCGCAACGCGTCCACTCCGTTGGGCAGTGCCGAGGAGTGCACGAACACATCGCCGCCGTCGTCGCGGGAGAGAAAGCCGAAGCCCTTCTCGCTGTTGAACCACTTGACCTTGCCGGTAGGCACGTGTCCTCGTCCTCGCACTCGTCCCTGGCCAGCCACCGGCCAGTGCCATTGCCATGAGCAACTCGGCGGGCCCCTCGGACCCGCCTGCTCCCAGGCTAACCGCCTCGGGCCCGGTGACAAGATGGCGCCGGGCGGTTTCGGAGGGAGACTGCCCCACGCTGATCGCAAGTATGCTCCCGCCCGCAACGATCAAGCCGAACCGCCGCGTGGACAAACGAAATCAGCCACGATCACCCGTCGATCAGGGACGAACGGCCAGGTGGTCGGCGAGCCACGCCGGGAAGTGCGTGAGGTCGGGCAGCACCACGTCCGCGCCGGCCGCCCTGAGCTCGTCCGCGTCGCACGGTCCGGTCGGCACCGCCACCGAGACCGCGCCGGCGGCCACCGCGCCGCGTACGTCGCCCACGTGGTCGCCGACGTAGACGCTCGCCTCGTGCGCCCGCAGCGCGCCCGCCTTGGCCTCGGCCCACAGCGAGCCGATGACGGCGTCCGGTTCCAGGCCCAGATGCGCCATGTGCAGCTTCGCGTTGGGCTGGTGCTTGGCCGTCACCACGATGGCCCGGCCGCCCTGCGCGTGCACCGCCGCGATGGACTGCCGGGCGCCGGGCATGGCCGGGGTCCGCTCGATGGCGTGCGCCACGTAGATCTCGCGGTAGCGGTCACCGACGACGCCCAGCGACTCCGCGGGGAACCAGTGTGCGAGCTCCACCTCCAGCGGCGGCCCGAGCCGGCTGATGGCCAGCTCCGCGTCGATGTGGGTGTCCGTCTCGGCCGCGAGGGCCTCGTAGGCCGCCTTGATGCCGGGACGCGAGTCGATCAGGGTCATGTCGAGGTCGAAGCCGACGGTCAGCGGAGGCGAGGAGACAGGCATGCGAACCATTGTGCCCATTGTGGCAGGCGGCAGACCGTACACTTAGGCTCGCCTTACCTAACCTGCCGCGATCGTTCGCCGCCGCACCGCCCGTCCGTGAGGAACGCATGCACCTCGTCAAGCCCCGTGCCGGGGAACGTGCCCCCGGGCCCGCGGGCCCCGGGCGGCACTCCCGTCGGCGGCGGCTCGGCTGGCTGGCCGCCGGCGTGGCGGCGGTGTGCCTGGCGGCGCTGCTGAGCCTCGCCTACGGCAGCCGCTCGCTGGGCCTGGGCGAGGTGGGCGACGCGCTGCTGCACGGCGGCGACGACCCGGCGGCCCGGGTGGTGCGCGAGCTGCGGCTGCCGCGCACGCTGGTCGGGCTGATGGTCGGCGCCGCGCTGGGCATGGCCGGCGCGGTGATGCAGGGCCTGACCCGCAACCCGATCGCCGAACCCGGCATCCTCGGCGTCAGCCAGGGCGCCTCGGTCGGGGTGGTGCTGGCCATCGCCTACGCCGGCGTGCACACGCTGACCGGATACGTGTGGTTCGCCTTCGCCGGGGCGGGGATCGCGGCCGTCGTGGTGTACGGCATCGCCGCGCGGGGCCGGGGCGGCGCGACCCCGGTGAAGCTCGCCCTCGCCGGCGCCGCGATCAACGCGCTGCTGGCGTCCGTGACCGCCGCCGTCCTGACCACCCAGGCCGCCACGCTGGACGAGTTCCGGTTCTGGCAGATCGGCTCGCTGTCCGGCAGGGAGGCCGAGATCGCCGCCCGCATCTGGCCGTTCCTGCTGGTCGGCGCCCTGCTGACGCTGGCCGTGGCGCGCGGCCTGGACGCCCTGGCGCTGGGCGAGGACGTGGCCAGGGGCCTCGGGCAGAACGTCGCCGCCGTCCGGATCACCGGCGGCCTCGGGGCGGCGGTGCTGACCGGTGCCGGCGTGGCCGCGGCCGGCCCGATCGCGTTCGTCGGCCTGGCCGTGCCGCACGTGGCGCGGGCCCTGGTGGGCGGCGGGTACCGCTGGTTGCTGCCGATGTGCGCGCTGCTCGGCCCGGTGCTGCTGCTGGTCGCGGACACCGTGGGACGGCTCGTGTTCCCGCCGTCCGAGGTGCCGGCCGGCGTGATGACGGCCCTGGTCGGCGTGCCGTTCCTGGTGGTCCTGGTCCGCCGCACGGGGGCGGTGTCATGAGGCGGCCCTCCCCCGCGCCGCCCGCCGCTCTCCCCCGGGCCCGCGCGAGCCGGGGCGGCGCCCGCGCCGGGGGTGCCGCCGCCCGGACCGGTCCGCCGACCGCCTCCACCGCGCGCCGGCGCGGTAGAGGCCGGGAGGTGGCCTCGTGACGACCGCACCGACCGCCGAACCGCCCGCGCGACCGCCCGTCAAGACCCGGCCGGAGGCCGGCCGCGGTGGCGCGGTTCCCGCCGGGTACGCCGTGCTGCGCAGGCACCCGCGCGCCTCGTTCCTGCTGCACCGCCGCGCGACCGTGGTCGCCGCCGTGTTGGCTGTCGCGCTCGCCGCGGCCTGTCTGGCCAGCCTCTGCCTGGGCGAGTCGACCGTGGCCCCGGGCGACGCGGTGCGCTCCGTCTTCGGGGCCGAGTCCGACGCGGACTTCGTGGTCGGCGTGCTGCGGCTGCCGCGACTCACCGTCGGCCTCCTGGTGGGCGCCGCGCTCGGCGTGGCCGGCGCGCTGATCCAGACCGTCGCCCGCAACCCGCTCGCCAGCCCGGACGTCATCGGCGTCACCCACGGGGCCGCCGCGGTGACCGTCTGGGCCCTGATGTACGGCGTGGGCTCGGCCGCCCTGCTGCCGTACCTGTCCGTGGCCGGCGGCCTGGCCGCCGCCGCCCTGGTCTACCTCTTCGCCTGGCGCGGCGGCCTGCACGCGGCCCGTTTCGTGCTCATCGGCATCGGGTGCGCCATCGCGCTGCGCTCGGTCACCCAGCTGTTCCTCACCAAGGGCGACTACCAGGAGGCGCAGCAGGCCCTGGTGTGGATGACCGGCTCGTTCAACGGCCGCGGCTACGACCAGGCGACGCCGCTCGCCTGGGTGCTGCTGGCCCTGCTGCCGGGACTGCTGTGGGCCGCCAGGGCGCAGCGCACCGTGGTGCTCGACGACGACACCGCCACCGCGCTCGGAACCCGCCTCGGCCGCACCCGGCTGGGCCTGGCCACCCTCGGGGTGCTGCTCGCCGCGGTGGCCACGGGCGCGGGCGGCCCGGTGGACTTCGTGGCGCTGCTGGCCCCGCAGATCGCCCGCCGGCTGACCAGGACCGCGCAGATCCCGCTGCTGTGCTCGGCGCTGGCCGGCGCGTTCCTCACGGTGTCCGCCGACGTGCTGGCCCGGCTGCTGTTCTCCCCCACCGAACTGCCGGTCGGCGTGGTGACGGCGGCGGTCGGCGCCCCGTACCTGCTCTGGCTGATCGTCAACAACCGCGCGGACGCCCGCGCCGGCAACCACCTCAGGGGCCCACGCATGAAAGGACGGGCATGAGCAACCGGCTGAGCGCCCGCGACCTGACCCTCGGCTACGACGAGGGCGCCGCCGTGGTGGAGGGGCTCGACCTGGACATCCCGGACGGCCGGGTCACGGTCGTCGTCGGGCCCAACGCCTGCGGCAAGTCCACGACGCTGCGCGCCCTCGGCCGGCTGCTGCGGCCACGGCGCGGGGCGGTGCTGCTGGACGGCGAGCAGCTGGCCCGGATCCCGACGCGGCGGATCGCGCAGGCCATCGGGCTGCTGCCGCAGTCCCCGGTGGCGCCCGAGGCGATCACCGTGGCCGATCTGGTGTCCCGGGGCCGGCAGCCGCACCAGCGCTGGTGGCAGCAGTGGTCGGGGGCCGACGAGCGGGCGGTGACCGAGGCGATGGCCCGCACCGACGTCGCGGGACTGGCCGACCGGCCGGTGGACGCGCTGTCCGGCGGGCAGCGGCAACGGGTCTGGCTGGCCATGGCACTGGCCCAGGAGACCGACCTGCTGCTGCTCGACGAGCCGACCACGTTCCTGGACATCGCGCACCAGGTGGAGGTGCTCAACCTGGTGCGGCAGCTGGTCACCGGGCCCGAGCCGCGCACCGTCGTGGTGGTGCTGCACGACCTGAACCAGGCCGCGCGCTACGCCGACCACCTGGTGGCGATGAAGGAGGGGCGGATCGTCGCGCAGGGGCCGCCGGGCGAGATCGTCACGGCCGAACTGGTGCAGGAGGTCTTCGGGCTGGCGGCCGTCGTCGTGCCCGACCCGGTCACCGGCTCGCCGCTCGTGGTCCCCGGCGTGCCCTTGCCCTTCGTTCCGAGTCAGAAGGAGACACCAGTCACATGAACCGCCTCGCCCGTCCCCGGGCCCTCCCCGCCGCGCGCCGGCTGCCGTTCGTGCTCGCCGCGCTGGCCGCCGCCTGTTCGTTGGCCGCGTGCGGCTCCGACGACTCCGCGGACGACGCCGGCGGCGACGCCACGCACACCGTCGAGACGGTCAACGGTCCGGTGGAGGTGCCGGACGATCCCGAGCGGGTCGTGGTCCTCGACACCGGCGAACTGGACACCGCGCTGACCCTCGGCATCACCCCGGTCGGCTCGGTGCACGCGCTGGAGGAGAACGACTTCCTCAGCTACCTGCCGGCCGAGGACCAGGAGGGCATCGAGGACGTCGGCGCCATCGCCGCGCCGAACCTGGAGCGGATCAACGAGCTGGACCCGGACGTCATCATCGGCAACATGTCGCGCGACGCCGAGCGTTACGACGAGCTGTCGCAGATCGCGCCGACCGTGATGGCCGAGACGACGGGCGTCACCTGGCGGGAGAACTTCCTGCTGCACGCCGACGCGCTGGGCCTGGCGGACGAGGGCGAGCGGATCGTCGCGGACTACGAGCAGCACGTGGCCGACGTGACCGCGGCGCTGGGCGGCGCGCAGGCGGCGGCCGATCTGGAGGTGAGCATCCTGCGCTTCGTGGACGGCGCCGACACCCGGCTCTACGGGCCTGACAGCTTCATCGGCACCATCCTGGCCGAGGTGGGCGTCGGCCGCCCGGCCATCCTGGACGAGGCGGAGGACGGCTTCGCCGTCGAGATCAGTTCGGAGCAGGTGGACCTCGCCGACGGCGACGCCGTCTTCTACTCCTCCTACGGCTCCACGGAGGGCTCGGGCGAGGACGCGGCGGTCGGCGGGCCGCTGTGGGACACGCTGCGGGCGGTCCAGGACGACCGCGCCTTCCGCGTCGACGACGACCTGTGGTTCCTGGGCATCGGATACTCCGCCGCCGACCAGATCCTGACCGAACTCCAGGAGAACCTGACCGCCTGACGATCGGGGCGGCGGCGCGCGGGTCAGGGTGGCTCCCGGTCCGGCGGTGCCGGGGACGCCTCCCAGGCCGCCTCGGCCCCCTCGGGGGCGGGCAGCCGGATGGTGAACTCCGAACCGCGGCCCGGGGTGCTGCGCGCCTCGACGCGCCCGTCGTGCGCCTCGACGAGGTGCCGGGTGATGGCCAGGCCGAGCCCGCTGCCGCCGGTGGCGCGGCTGCGCGACGGGTCGGCGCGGTAGAAGCGGTCGAAGACGTGCGGCAGGTGTTCCGGGGCGATGCCGCGCCCGGTGTCGCTCACCGTCAGCAGCACCGTGTCGCCGGAGCGGCGCACCGCCACCTCGACCCGGCCGCCGGCCGGGGTGTGGGTGACGGCGTTGGACACCAGGTTGCCCAGGGCCTGGCGCAGCCGGGCCGGGTCGGCCCACACCGGAACGGGGTCCGCCGGCGCGTCCACCCGCAGCGCCACGCCCGACGATTCGGCCCTGGCCCGGTGCGCGGCCGCCGCCTGGCCGGCCAGGTCGGCGGCGTCCCGCTCCTCGGGGTGGATGCGCAGCATGCCCGCGTCGGCCAGCGCGAGGTCCTGCAGGTCGCACACCAGCCGCTCCAGCAGCGCGGCCTCCTCCCGGAGCGAGCCGATGAGCTCGGCGTCCAGCGGCAGCACGCCGTCCTCGGCGGCCTCCAGATGGCTGCGGACGTTGGCCAGCGGGGTGCGCAGCTCGTGCGCCACGTCGCTGACCAGGGCCTTGCGCTCCCGGTCGTGGCTCTCGATGGAGGCGGCCATGGTGTTGAACGCCTGTGCGAGCCGGGTCACCTCGTCGTCGCCGCGCGGCGGCACCGGCACCCGCGCCGTGTGGTCGCCCGAGCCCATCCGCTGGGCGGCGCCGGTCAGCGCGCGGATCGGGCGCACCAGGCGGCTGCCGGCCAGCACGGTGACCACGGCGGCCGCCAGCAGCACGGCCGCCACGGTGGCGGCGGTGCGCCACCAGCCCTCCGGGGAGAACGGTGCGAACCGGTCGCTGGTGCCGAGGTAGAGGTCGGCGGGCGGCGCGACATGCGGCCGCAGCGCGGCGATCTGGGCGTCCTCCTCGCAGGCCCGCCAGGCGGCCGAACGGGGCGCCTGCCGGCCGTCGACCACCGGCGGCCGCACCTTCCGCAGGCCGTTGGCGTCCGTGCCCAGCTCGTAGACCAGGCCCCGGCCGTCGAGGCAGTCGGTGGCCAACTCGACGGCCCGCTCGTTGATCGCGCGGGCCGCCGCGCTCGGCGTGTAGAGGCCCTCGGGCAGGCAGGAGCCGAGCCGCTCCCTGGACAGCGGGATCGCGGACCCGTCGCCGTCGGACGCGGCGAAGAACTGGGCGTCGCCCAGCAGCAGGTCGGTCGGGAACGCGCCCCGCCGCCCCGCCTCGTCGTCCGGCACGATGTCGGCGTCCACGCCCTCCGCGGCCAGGCAGTCCGTGGCGCTGTCCGCCAGCTCCCGCCGCTGCCGCGCCTCCTGTTCGGTCAGCCGCCAGGCCGAGTAGGCGAGGACCATCTGCAGCGGCAGGTCGTCGCCCCGATCCCCCCGCCACCCGGCGTCGGGCGCGGTGGTGACGATCGGCTCCGGCGGGTCGGCGGCGTCCACCCGGGCGGCGGGCGTGGACGGCCGCTCGGCCGGGCCCTGGCCGAGCAGTTCCGCGGAGTCGGCGATGGTCTCGCCGTCGGGCGTGGTGAGCGCGATCCGGCGCCCGGTGCGCTCGGCCAACTCCCGCACCAGGGGCGCGACGCCGGCCCAGTCGCGGTGCTCGCGGGCGTGGTCGAGGAGCGCGTCGCGGATGGAGCTGTCGGTGTCCAGCTGCGAGGCGTCGCTCTCCAGCTGTTCGCGGAGCTGGGTGCCGGTGCCGTAGGTGGCGAGCAGCGCGGTGGCGACCACGGCCAGCGAGGCGACGGCCAGCGACACGCACAGCAGCCGGACCCGCAGGCTACGACGCATGCCGGGGCTCCGGGACGGCCGCGCGCGCCGCGTCGCCCTCGCCCAGGTCCTCGGGCGCCGCCTCGTCCCTGGGCTCCGCCAGCTTGTAGCCGATGCCGTAGACCGTGAGCAGATAGCGCGGGCGGGTCGGAACGGGCTCGACCTTCCGGCGCAGGTTCATCACGTGCACGTCGATGGTGCGGGCGGTGGCGTCGCGGCCGAAGCCCGAGACGTGTTCCAGCAGCAGCTGCCGGGTGAACGCCCGTCCTGGCGAGGCCGCCAGGCAGGCCAGGATGGTGAACTCGGCCCGCGTGGTCTCCACCGCCGCGCCGTCGGCCCACACCTCGTGCCGGGCCGTGTCGATGACCAGCCCGCCGACCTGGTACCGCTCGGGCGCCGCGGTGGCGGCGCGCGCCGTGCGCCGGAGCACGCTGCGGACCCGGGCCACCAGTTCGCGCGGGCTGTACGGCTTGGTGAGGTAGTCGTCGGCGCCCAGCGCCAGGCCGAGCAGCAGGTCGTCCTCGCCGGCCCGGGCGGTGAGCATGATGATCGGGACGTCGCCACCGGCCGGCGGTCCGGTGCGGAGCACCCGGCACACGTCGAGGCCGTCCATCCGCGGCAGCATCAGGTCCAGCACCAGCAGGTCGGGCCGGCAGCGCCGGGTCTCGTCCAGGGCCGCCCGTCCGTCGTGAACGATCGCCGTGACGTGGCCCTCGCGTTCCAGGAAACGGCGGACCAGATCCGCGTTCTTGCGGTCGTCCTCGGCTATCAGAATGCGTGCTGGCATGCGGGAAGTCTCATCCCGAAAACATAAGAGCCGCCTAAAAAACGTCGGTCTGACGGAGATCTAACAACTTCCTGACCGGTGGTCGGCACCCTCGGCCGCAGTCGTTGACCTTCGCTGGTTGAGGAGATGAGTTCCGTGCGAAAGATCCGTCTGGTCGTGCCCGTCGCGCTGCTGGTGGTGAGCCTGACCGCCTGCGGCGGTGACGGGGGTGAGGACTCCGCCGCCGGCACCGGCGCCGAGGGCGGCGGCGACTCGCAGATATCCGTCGAGGACACGCTGCCCTGGTACGACTGCATGCGGGAGAACGGCGTCGACGTGCCCGACCCCGACCCGGACATGCCCGGCATCCGGCTGCCCGAGGGCGGGGAGGACGACCCCGAGGTACAGGCCGCGGTGGAGGCCTGCCAGGAGCACATGCCCGGCGGCGGCCCCGGCGCCCAGGAGGTGGACGCCGAGGGCCTGGAGTCGCTGCGCGCCTTCACCGCGTGCATGCGGGAGAACGGCGTCGACATGGCCGACCCCGACTCCACGGGCGCGTTGAGCATGCCGGAGGGCGTCGATCCCAACGGGCCCGAGTTCCAGGACGCGATCGGCGAGTGCCAGGAGCTGCTGGCCGGCACGCCGGTGATGTTCGGCGGGGGCGGCCGGTGAGCACGGTGCCGCACTCCGGCGCGCCGCACGAGCACGGCGGCCGGGAACGCGAGGCGGAGCCGGCCGCCGACCCCTACGCGGACTTCGACGCCGGGCTCGACGCCGGCCTCGACCCGGACCCGGACCACGAGCCGGAGGGCGGCCGCCGGGGGCGCCGCCGGGCCCGGCGGGGCGGGCTGGCGCTCGGCCTTCTGGTGCTGGTAGCCGCCGGCACCGGGACCGGCTACTGGCTGACCGGCCAGGACGCCACCGCGGACGAGACGGAGGAGGCGGCCGGGCCCGCCGCCACCGCCGAGGTCACCAGGCAGACCCTCGCGGCCACCGAGAGCTTCGGGGGCACGCTCGGCCACGGGGAGCCGCACACGGTGTCCACCGCCGGACAGGGGACCATCACCGGGCTGCCCGAGGCGGACTCCGCGATCGGGCGCGGCGACGAGCTGTTCCGGCTCGACGAGGAGCCGGTCACGGCCCTGTTCGGCTCCGTCCCGATGTACCGCGACCTGGCCGTCGGCGACACCGGCGTGGACGTCCGGCAGTTGGAGAACAACCTGGTCGAGCTCGGCTACACCGGCTTCACCGCCGACGACGAGTTCACCGCCGAGACCGAGGACGCGGTGCGGGCGTGGCAGGAGGACGTCGGCGCGGCCGGGACCGGCACGGTACCCGGCTCGTCCGTCGTCTTCGTGCCCCGCGGCGCCCGGGTCGACGCGCTGCACGCCGAGGTCGGCGGCGCGGTGGCCCCGGGCACGCCGGTGCTGGACTTCACGGGCTCCGACCAGATCGTCAGCCTGGAGGTCGACATGGACGACCGGGACGTGCTGCCCATCGACGGCCCGGTCACCGTGGAACTGCCGGACGGTCAGGAGGTCGCGGGCGTGGTGGCCGCCGTCGACGTGGCCCCGGCCGAGGCCGACCCGGCCGCCGGCGGCGCGGCGGAGGCGGGCGCGGCGGACGCGGTCGCCGAGGTCGAGGTCCGGCTGGACCAGCCGGTCGACGAGTCGCTGCTCGGCGGCCCGGTGGACGTGGTGGCCGAGGTCGACGAGCGCGCGGACGTGCTGGTCGTTCCGGTGAGCGCGCTGCTGGCCAGGTCCGGCGGCGGCTACGGCGTCGAGGCGGTGGCCGCCGACGGCACCACCGAGGTGGTGCCGGTGGACACCGGACTCTTCGCGAACGGCTACGTCGAGATCGAGGGCGAGGGCGTCGACGTGGGCACCGTGGTGGGGGTGGCTGGCCGGTGAGCGCGGCCACGGACACCCGCGCACGCCCGGGCGTCGGCGGGCCGGCGGACGACGCCGCGGGCGACCGGCCCGTCGTGCACCTCCGGCGGGTCCGCCGGGTCTATCCGGGCAGCCCGCCGGTGCGCGCGCTGGACGGCGTGGACCTGCGCATCGAGGCCGGCGAGATGGTCGGCATCGTCGGCCCGTCGGGCTCCGGCAAGTCCACGATGCTCAACGTGCTCGGCACCCTGGACCGCGCCGACTCCGGCGAGGTGCGCATCGACGGCCACGACGTGCACCGGCTGTCCGACCGGCAGCTGTCCGCCCTGCGGGCCCGCCGCATCGGCTTCGTCTTCCAGCAGTTCTTCCTCTCCCCCGGGGTGACCGCGCTGGACAACGTGGCCGACGGCCTCCTCTACACCGGGATGTCGCTGGCCCGCCGCCGGCGGATGGCCCGGCGGACGCTGCACCGGGTCGGGCTCGCGGACCGGACCCGCCACCGGCCGCACGAACTGTCCGGCGGGCAGCGACAGCGGGTCGCGGTGGCCCGCGCGCTGGTCGGCAGGCCGTCGCTGCTGCTGGCCGACGAGCCGACCGGCGCGCTGGACTCGGCGTCCGGCGCGGCGGTGCTGCGGCTGCTGCACGAACTGCACGCGGTCGGCACGACGATCGTGGTCATCACCCACGACCACGACGTGGCCGCCGCGCTGCCCCGGCAGGTGCACATCAGGGACGGCCGCATCGAGTCCGACGAGCGTTCGGCCGACGCGGGGAGGGTGCGGCGATGAGCGCCACCGTCCCCGAACCGTCCCGGCTGCGGCCCCGGGACACCGTCCGGGTGGCCGCCTCGGGACTCCGGGCCCGGCCGCTGCGGGTGGTGCTCTCCGCCCTCGGCATCGCGGTCGGCATCGCCGCCATGGTGTCCGTGGTCGGCATCTCCGCCAGCAGCCGGGAGGAGGTCAACGAGCGGCTGCGCGAGTTCGGCACCAACCTGCTGACGGTCACCCCGGGGCAGTCCTTCGCCGGCGACCGGGCGGAACTGCCGGCCGAGAGCGTGGAGATGGTGCGACGCCTCGACGGGGTCCAGACCGTCAGCGCGGTCGGGACGCTGAGCGACGCGGCGGTCTACCGCAACGACGCGATCGACGAGGCCGAGACCAACGCGCTCGCCGTCAGCGCGGCCCGCGTCGACCTGCTGGACACCGTGGGCGGCAGCGTCGCCGCCGGGCGCTGGCTGGACGCCGCGCTGGCCGCGTACCCGACGGTGGTGCTCGGCGACACGGCGGCCGAACTGCTCGGCATCTCGCCCGAACAGGCCGACGGCGGCGTCAACGTGTGGCTCGGCGGCGAGTGGTTCACGGTGGTCGGGGTCCTCGACCCGGTGCCGCTCGCGCCCGAGTTGGACAGCGCGGCGCTGATCGGCTGGGAGGCGGCCAACGAGCTGGCCGGCGAGGAGGTGCCACCCTCCACCCTGTACGAGCGGTCGGACGAGTCCGCCGTCGAGGCGGTGGCGGAGCTGCTGCCGGCCACCGTCAACCCGGAGGTGCCGTCCGAGGTGTCGGTGTCCCGGCCGTCCGACGCGCTGGCCGCACAGGAGGCGGCCGACGAGACGCTGACCACCCTGCTGCTCGCGCTCGGCGGCGTCTCGTTGCTGGTGGGCGGCATCGGGGTGGCCAACACCATGGTCATCGCGGTGCTGGAACGGCGCTCCGAGATCGGCCTGCGCCGCGCCCTGGGCGCCACCCGGGCCCACGTCCGCCGGCAGTTCCTCGGCGAGTCGGTGCTGCTCGCCGGCCTCGGCGGGGTCGGCGGGGCGCTGCTCGGCGGCGCGGTGACGGCGGCGTTCGCGGCCAGCCGGGACTGGCCGTTCGCGCTGCCGACCTGGGTGTTGGGTGGTGCGGCCGGCGCAACCGTGCTGGTGGGCGCGCTCGCGGGTGCGTATCCCGCAACGCGCGCCGCCCGGATGCCTCCGACCGCCGCGCTGTCCACCGCCTAGCGCGGGACCGCCCCGTCGGGGCCCGCGGCGTGCGGGGGACGCCGTGACCGAGGACCCCTGCCGCCCCCTCGTGAACTCCGCGGCAGGGGTCCTCGACCGTGCCGACCCTCGGTCAGCTGACCTCCAGCCAGAGGGCGGCCGAGCCGAAGAGGACGGCGAGCGCGCTCAGCACCGTCATGGCGACGTGCAGCCACGCGTCTGCGGGATAATGCGCGGTCGGCCAGGGACCGGTCCCCGTTTCGGGGCCCTGACCGGTGCTTTCCTCCCCGGAGCCGAGGTCGTGCCCGGGCTCCGGCGGCAGGTCGATGACGGCCCCGGGAAAGCCGAGCGGGACCGGGTCGGGCAGCTCCGGCGACTCCGCGCCCGCCGGGCGGGGGTCGCGACGGTCGGTGGACGGGACGGGCGGAGACGGCGGGGCCGGCGGCTGCGGCACCCGCGGCGGAAGTGCGCGGGTGGCACGGATAAGCATCGACATCTGACGCTCCTTGGCAAGCGTTCCGAGCCTTCCCCACCATGGTTGGCCCCGCCGATGCTCACGCGGGAGTTGACCAGCGTTGACTACTCTGGGAAAGAAGGTCAACACCACGGGGGAACAGACGGGGGAACGTCATGACCGACCTGTCACGCATCCATGTGTCACGCCCTGCCCGCCCGCAGCCCATCAACCGACAGTTCACCGACCCGCAGCCCATCGATCCGCACGGCACCGACCCGCACGGCACCGCCGCGTTCGCGACGCTGGCCCGCCGCGCGCTGCACGAGGGCGGCTACTCCATGCGCGCCGCCGCCCGCGCCATCAACTACGACCCCGCCTACCTGTCCCGGGTGCTGAACGGCAAGCAGCCGCCCTCGCCCAAGCTCGCCGCCTCCCTCGACCGGCTGCTGGACACCGGCGGGGTGCTCGGCGAGGCCCTCCGCCGCGGCCGGCCGGAGGAAGCTCCCGTCGTCGCGGAGGACATCCGCGGACGGCTGGTCCGGATCTGCCTCCGCCTGATGCACGACCCCCGCACCCCGGCCGGGCTCGCCGAACTGGCGCACCAGACCGCGCGCACGGTCTGCCGGGAGTTCCGCCCCGACGCCCAGGCCGACGGCCAGGCCACCGAACCGGTCGCCGAGCCGCGGCGGTTGGGCGAGGGCGGCTGGAGCGCTGGCTGAACCCGTACCGCCCGGAATTCCTCCCCGATCGGGGAACGGTTGGGCGGCACCGATGAGTTTCCCCCGCGACCGCGGTCTACCGGTCATCTCACCTCGCACCAGCGGGGGGAACCATCGAACGGAGCAGATCATGAGCCAGCACTCCTACACCCTGACCCGCGAGCTGAACGCCTCGGCCGCCGACATATTCACCGCCTGGACCGACCCCGCCCAGTACGAGGCGTGGAGCGGCGCGGCGCCCGGCTCCGTGGAGCAGGACGTCACCCCCGGCGGAAAGTGGCAGGCCGTCATGGTCACCCCGGACGGCCAGAGTTTCCCGCTGAGCGGCAGCTATCCGGAGGTGGAGCAGGACCGGCGGCTGGTCATCGCGATGGACGTGCCGCACAAGCCCGACCCCGAGCTGATGACCATGACCCTGGACGAGGGCACCGCCCCCGGCACCACCCGGATCACGATCACCCAGGCCTGCGACACCGAGGCCGAGCGCGACATGTCCGAGCAGGGCACCGGCATGCTGCTCGACTGGCTGACCACCTTCCTGGACAAGCGCTGACGGCCCGGAGGACGCCGACTTCAGGTGCCGCCGGGGGCGGCGCCTGGGTGCCCGGCGACGGGCGAGGGGTGCGCGGATCGCCCGACCGGGCGCGCCTCCCCGGTCCCGAGGGACCGGGGGAGGCTGGTCCGGGCGCCCCTGCCGCGGGTCGCCGGGGGAGCGCGGCCGGCCGCGTCAGCTCAGCGACGCGGTGACCGTGGCCACCTGGTGGGCCAGCGCCGCCCGGGCGGCGTCCGAGACCCGCCCCGGCCAGGGCCGTTCCACGATGCCGGCGAAGCGTTCGAGCGCCGCCACGGCCCGGTCGGTCCGGCCCCGGTCCAGGTGGCGTTCGGCCTCCTCGGCGGCGGCGGTCAGCCGCAGCGCGGCCAGCCTGTCCACCTCGCCGTTCTCGTGGTGCTCCGCCACCGAGTCGGCGAGCGCGGCGACGGCGCCCGGCGCGTGGAAGTCGGGCACCGGAACCTGCGACCAGTCGGTGTCGGAGGCGAGGTAGAAGCTCGGATACGACGGCTGGTTGTAGGTGGTCTGCTGGCGCGCCACCTCAGCCCGGTACTGCGGGTCGTGCATCAGCGTGTACATCTTGTGGTCGGTGACCTCGGTGCTGACGTAGACCCGCATCGCGTCCTGGTCGAGGGTGGGCAGGAACAACTCCTCCCGCCAGTCGCCGAACACGTCGGCGACCAGCGAGGGGTTGCCCTTCCACCAGTTGTTGGTGGTGGTGCCCTCGGCGGTCAGCAGGGTGCCGCGGGTCCAGTCGTCGATGGTCGGCGTCGTGTACGTCTCGGTCGTCGCGCCGTTGATCTGCTGGGTCGTCAGGTCGGCGGCCCAGCGGATGCTCTGGTTGCGGCCCGGGATGGTGTCCCCGAGCCGCTCGCCGGTCGCGCTCCACCTGCCGACGACACCGTCCGTGCCGTCCTCGGGCCCCGCGGCCCAGGTCTCGTAGCCCGGCAGCGTGGGGTCGATGTCGCCGATCATGCTGCGCGCGGTGTCCACGCCGGTGTAGCCGCCGAACAGCACCTCGCCGGTGGCGGCGTCGCGCATGCTGTAGCCGTAGGGCGCGTACGTGCCGCCCTCGTGGGAGGCGAAGATCTCCAGGCCCTCGCGGTTCGGGTCGATGTCGGTGACGTGCATGGAGTCGCCGTGTCCGAGCCGGACCGTCGCGCCCGGGTCCGCGCTGCCCTCGGGCAGTTCGTCGAACGAGCTGTAGAGCAGGTCGCCGTCGTCGTCCAGCGTGGCGGAGCCGTAGACGATCTCCTGCCGGCCGTCGCCGTCCACGTCCGCGGCGCTGAGCGAGTGAAAGCCCTGCGTCGTCAGCGTGGCGTACTCGGGGTTGGTGCCGTCGACGCCGTGCGGGCTGTCGTTGAACGGGTTGCCCATCGGGGTCCAGCCGCTGTCCGCGTACCACTCCTCGCGCAGGTGGTGGCCGTCCCAGCGGTAGGCGATGACGGTGGAGCGGGTGTAGTAGCCGCGGGCGAAGATCGCCGAGGGGTGCTCGCCGTCCAGGTAGGCCACCCCGGAGAGGAAGCGGTCCACCCGGTTGCCCGGCTCGATGCGGCTCATGGCGTAGTCGCCCCACATCAGCCCGTCGTCGTGACTGGCCGGCTTGTAGCGGATGGTCTCCAGCTCCGCGCCGGTGGCGCCGTCGAACACGGTCAGGTACTCGGGGCTCTCCAGCACGAAGCCCTCGAACGCGCGGAGTTGGTTGCGGCTGCTCCGGCTGGGCGCGTACACGTCCACGAAGTAGTCCACGAGCGACTCGGCGTCGGCGCGGGAGAGCGGGTAGTCGTAGGGCTCCCGGTCGGTGATGCCGAGGGCCTCCTCGATGGTGGCCGGCCAGTTGCCCGCGACCACCTCGGGGTGCTCGTCCCAGCCCTGGAAGACCTCGACCAGATGGTCGTAGTAGCCCTCGGCGCTGAGCCGGTAGTCGTCCTGGTGGGTGTAGCCCGCGCGGACGTCGGCCCGGGGCATGGTGACGTACTCCTCCGACGCGACGTCGCCGTCCGCGTCGTACCGGGTGATGCTGGTGCCCGGCGCGGTCTTCATCATCAGCTCGGCCCGGCCGTCGCCGTCGAAGTCGTAGACGGGGAACTGCGTGTAGTGCGCGCCGGAGCGGATGTTGACGCCGAGGTCGATCCGGTACAGCAGCGTGCCGTCGAGCTCGTAGGCGTCGATGTAGGTGTTGCCGGTGTAGCCGACCTGGGAGACGTCCTTGGAGTTCGACGGGTACCACTTCACGAGGTACTCGTAGGCGCCGTCGCCGTCCACGTCGCCGACGCTCATGTCGTTGGCGGTGTAGGTGTAGTCCTCGCCGGCGGGGGTGACGCCGTCCGCGGGGCGGGTCAGCGGTATCTCGTAGTAGCCGTCCGACCAGGCCGAGACGGGGTCGCTGAGGTCCACCTCGACGCCGTCCACGACCGCGGCCACCCGGTACTCGCCGCCGGAAGTGGCGTCGGCGTCCAGGTAGTTGGTGCTGTCGGTGACGGTGGCGACGCGCTCGCCGTCCCGGTAGACGTGGAAGTCGGCGCCGGCCATGCCCGTTTCGGTCGCGCCCGTCACCTCGCTGCCCAGCAGCCGCCAGCTCAGGAACACCCCCTCGCCGGTCTCCACGGCCACCAGCCCCCGGTCGAGTCGCTCCAGCTGGACGGCGTCGGACCCGCCGCCGTTCCCGTTCCCGCCGTCGGACCCGGCGGCCCCGGCCGCCGGTGCCCCGCCGGTCGCCGCCAGGCTCCCCGCGAGCAGCGGCGCCAGCAGCGCGGCCCTCCAGCCTCCGTGTCTGGCTCCCCGGTGTGTTCGTACGTGGTGCACGTCCTCGCCCTCCGAGCGTGAGTCGGCGCCTCGTCATTCATTGAGTCGTTTCAATAACGCCGACAGCGCGGGACGCTACGTACTCACCCACCGGCCGTCAATACATCGCGCGCCGAACGGCGTCAGCCCACGGGGAGGGCGCGGAGCGGGGCGTCGAGTTCGCTGGCGCAGACGTCGAGGAAGCCGTCCGGGTCGGGGCCCGCGTTCTGCGGCACCAGGCGGTCGAAGCCGGCCTCGGCGAACGCCTCGGCCGCCGCCACGGTACGGGCCGGGCCGGGGCCGCAGGCGAACTGCCGGAGCACGTCCTCCTCGCGGACCGTCGTGGTGGCGGCGGCGATCCGCGCCGCGCGCGGCCCGCCGGCCGCCACGGCGATCGCCGGCGGCTCCTTCGGCAGGTCGAACAGCCGCGCGTCCTCGAGCCGCAGGGGCCCGCGCCCGACGACGTGGCCGGGCAGCGCCCGGCGCGTTTCCGGGACCGTGCGCGGGGCGTCCCGTTCACCGGGACGGAACGCGCACGATGTCACTTGGCGGGCCGGATCAGCGAGTGCCCGAGCCTAGGCCCTGTCCGGCGGATCTTCGCGGGCGCGCGCCGGGGCGGACGGGTCGGCGTGCAGCTGGATCGCCTGGTTCAGCACCAGGTAACCAGGTAAAGGGCCATCGGCTCGAACATCGCCTGCTCCGGATCGGCGTCCGCCGGCAGTTCGCCCGCCGCGACGGCGAGCCGGAGGTCCTGGACCGGGCGCCGGCGCCAGAGCAGCAGCCGGGCCGCCGCGCGCGTCGAACTCCACCGACACCGTGGTGAACAGGCAGCCGCCGGGGAACGCCTGGCCGCCGGCGTCGTCGCCCTCCCCCAGGCCCTCGGGGGCCTGGGAGGTGCCCCCATGGCGAACCTGCGGATCATCGAGTCCGTGGTGCGCCAGCTCGACCTGGCGCCGGACGCGGTCGTCGCCCGGGACGTCGTGGACTCGGGCAACACCTCCGCCGCGTGCGTTCCGCTCGCCCTGTCCAAGCTCGTCGAGCGCCGCGAACTCCCCGTCGGCGCGCTCGTGCTGCTGCTCAGCTTCGGCGGCGGCCTGTCCTGGGCCGGCCAGGTCGTCGCCTGCCCCTGACCGCCTTCCGCGCCGGGAGTAATCGCCGTGCGCGGACGAGCACGCCCCGACTACCGTCGGCCGGATGACGGACGACGCGACCGAGCTGACCCTGCAGGACGCCCCGCACCGCCGCGTCGTCCGGATCGGCGACACCGTGCGCCGGCCGTCCAGCCCTGGACGCCGGCGGTGCACGCCCTGCTCCGGCACCTGGAGTCGGTCGGCTTCCCGTACGCGCCGCGCGTCCTCGGCCTCGACGCCGAGGGCCGGGAGATCCTCAGCCACATCGACGGCGACGCGGGACCGCTGGGCTGGGCCCCGATCGTGCCCGACGACGGCCTGGCCGCGTTCGCCCGCCTGCTGCGCGACTACCACGACGCCGCCGCCGGCTTCACGCCGCCGGACGACGTCGCCTGGGCCGTCGGCACCGGCGGCGCCGGCGACGGCCAGGTGATCTGCCACGGCGACTTCGGCCCGTGGAACGTCGTCTGGCGCGACCACCGCCCGGTCGGCCTCATCGACTGGGACTTCGCCCACCCGGCGGCACCGCTGCACGACGTGGCGTACGCGCTGGAGTACGCGGCCCCGTTCCGGGACGACGCCGAAGCGTTGCGCTGGCTGCGCTACCCGGAGCCACCGAACCGCCGCCTGGGGGTACCTCCCAGGCCCCCAGGGCCTGGGGGAGGGTCGAACTCTTCTGCGCCGCCTACGGGCTGACCTCCACCGACGGCATCGTCGACGCGGTCGCCGATGCCCAGCGCGCCACCCGTGCCATCGCGGCCGACCTGGCGGCCCGAGGCCACGAACCCCAGGCCACCTGGGCCGCCAACGGCCACCTCGACGAACTCCGGACCCGCATCGACTGGACCCTGTCCCACCGCCACCTGGTCGAGTGACGGCGCGCTACCCACTTTTTTGTGGGTACTTGGCGGCGCGGGCCAGCGGGGAGACCCTGGTGGGGGCGGTCGAGGGGCCGGCCGGGAGACGGCGGAAGGGCAGGGTGACGGCGAGGTGACGCGTCAGGAGGCGGGCTCGGCCTCGGTGAGCATCTCCAGGCGGCGGTGGCCCCAGTCGGAGAGGGGGGCGAGCGCCTCGGAGAGGTCTCGACCGAACCCGGTCAGGGAGTAGACGGTCTTCAGCGGCAGCACGTCGTGCACCTCCCGGTGCACGAGCCCGTCGGTCTCCATCTCGCGGAGCGCCTGAGTCAGCACCTTCTCGCTGAGTCCCGGCAGCCGCCGGCGCAGTTCGCCGGGACGCTGCGGGCCCGATTCCAGCAGCCAGAGCAGCGCCGTCTTCCACTTGCCGTCGATCACGGCGATCGCGGCGGTCACTCCACAGACGTTCGGATCACGGGCACGTCCGCGCGTCATATGCGCCCCTTTTGTTGCTGTTCATACCGATTACCAAGGAGAGGGATCATGTCCTCGCACACCGAACACACCGACCAGTCTGCCGTCACCGTGCTCGGCCTCGGTCCGATGGGTCGGGCCCTGGCGGGCGCGTTCCTGGAGGCCGGCCTGCGCGTCGCGGTCTGGAACCGGACGCCGGGCCGGGACCGGGAGCTGGTCGAGCGCGGGGCGGTCGGCGCGGGATCGCCCGAGGAGGCGGTCGCCGCGAGCCCGCTGACCGTGGTCTGCGTGGTGAACTACGACGCCGCCGACGCCGTGCTGCGGCGCGCGGCGGTCGCCGACGCGCTGAAGGGCCGCACGGTGGTGAACCTCACCGCCGACACCCCCGACCGGGCCCGGGACGCCGCGACGTGGGCCGCCGCGCACGGCGTTCGTTACCTGGACGGCGCGATCATGACCCCGACCACCACCATCGGCACGCCGGCCGCGGTGTTCCTGCACAGCGGCCCGCGGGACCTCTACGCCGAGCACCGGCCGGTGTTGGACGCGCTGGGCGGCAGCCACACCCACCTCGGCGAGGAGATCGGCCGGGCGGCGGCGTACGACATCGCGCTGCTCGACATCTTCTGGACCGCGATGGCCGGCTACGCGCACGCCCTGGCCGTGGCGCGGGCGGAGGGCGTCACCGCGACGGAACTGGCGCCGTTCGCCAGGGGCATCGGCGAGATCATCCCGCCGTTCATCGAGGAGCTCGCCGAGGGCGTGGACCGGGGCGACTACTCCGGCGACGTCAACCCGATCACCTCGGCGGCCTCCTCCATGGCCCACATCGTGCACGCCTCCGAGGCGCACGGCATCGACGCGAGCGTGATGCGCGCCGCCGAGGGCCTGGCCCGCCGCGTCATCGGCCTCGGCCACGGCACGGACGGCTTCATCCGCGTCACGGAGCTCCTCAGCCGCCGCTAGGTCACGACCCAGCCTCGCTACCCCAGGCGGGCCGCGAGGATCGAGACGCGCACATCCTCCACGTACGGCGCGGGTGGCAGCGCCTCGCGGAGGCGGGTGGCGAAGGCCGGGCGGTCGGCGGCGGTCGGGAGTGCGTCGACGGGCATCGCGGAGTACACGCCGCCGACGAGATCGTCGAAGGTCAGCTCGTCGCGGTAGTCCACCGCGATCTCCCGCACCCCCTCGAAACCCGCGGCTTCCAGGGCGCCGGCGTACCGCTCGCGGTCCGCCGGGCCCGTCCCGCAGGTGGCCGTGAGCCGCTGGCCGAGGTGGTCCTCCAGGAACGATCGCAACGCGCGCGACCAGTCGGTGCCGTGCAGCCAGGCGGGTTCGCCGTTCGCGACCACGGCGACGCCGCCGCCGATCCGCGTCAACGACGCGAGCACGCGGAAGAGTTCGTCGTGGTCCATCCAGTGCAACGCCTGCCCGATGACCGTCGCGCCCAGCCCGCGCCGGTTGAGCAGCACACCGGCGGCGGGCACGTCGGTGTCGGCGCCCAGCACCCAGGTGATGTTCCGCACGCCCCGCGCGGCGGCCGTCTCCCGGGCCAGCCGGAGCATGTCCGCCTCGGGGTCCATCCCCACCACCGATCCGACCCGTTCGGCGAGCGGCACCGCGAGCTGCCCCGTGCCGCACCCGAGGTCCAGCACGACATCGTCACCGTCGAGCGCGAACGCGTCCTGGATCGCGTCGAGAACGGCCGGCGGATACCCCCGCCGAAACCGCGCGTAGTACTCGGCGACCTCGCCGCCAAATCCCAGAGCCATGCCCACCACCCTGGCAGGAGGGACGCCGATCAGCCCAGCCGTCCCGCGCGTTACTCGCTGACAGCAGATCCCGCTGGTGCCTCCTTGTGCCGGACTCCGGCAGACCGCCGCTATCCCAGACGTTCCTCGGCGAGGAAGTTGAGGAAAGGGGACCAGGCGGAGTCCCGGATGAGGAGGATCGACCCGGCGCGGTCCTTGGAGTCCCGCACCGGCACGAGGCCGGGAACCCCGTCCGCGACCTCGACGCAGTTCCCGCCGTTGCCGTTGCTGTGGCTGGATGTGCGCCAGGCTGCGGTGCCCACTTCGTTCTTCGTCATGGTTCGTCGTAGCCTCTCGCCACCGATTCGATCAGCTCAAGGGACGCCGCCGGCGGCAGCGCGGCGGACCTGAGCAGATCGTCGACGGGTTGACCGCTGTGCTCGACCTCGAAACACGCCACAGACGGCGCATGGGCCGACCGCCTTGAGGAGGTCAGAACTCGACGAGGCCGTGCAGGTCGATCTCGATCGGGAACGGCACGTCCGTCTTGAGGGTGCGCCTGTGCGTTGCGCGATCCGGAGCCGGGGCGAAGGTGCCAACCTCGTGGTGGCGCCAGAACTCGTGCACCACGGGGAAATGGTCGTCGCCGCGCTCGACGCGCCAGTAGTGCGGGACGCCGGCCTCGGCCAGGATGCCGGGCTTCTGGAAGCGGTCCTCCTGACGTGAACCGGGCGAAACCACCTCGATGACGAGCCGCACGTTCTCGACCGGGACGCACTCCAAGGTGAAGATGTCCAGACCGGTACTGTCGAACACGACGACGTCCGGCTTGAGAACCGTGTCCTCGGCGATCATGACGCAGTGCTCGGCCTCGACGGCCAGCGGGGTACGCCGTGCGTTGAACAGATGGCCGTAGAGCCGGTTACGCACCCGGTCGTGCCACAGCTTGGTCATTCCTCGAGGCCTGATCTTTCCCCACACCAGCTCCCAGTCGAACGGCAGGTCCAGGTCCTTGACCTGGTCGTATGTCCAGCCCTCTTCGGGAGGCAGCATCCAGTTCTCCGGAGTGGCCTGCACTGGACGCCGCTCTGTCATCAGCGCTCCCATGACGGTCAGGGTGGTCGAGCCATGCGGATCATGTCCTCGGTCTGACCGTATCCCCACCGGAAGTGATGAGCGAGCGGATCGCCGTTGACGCCGGGGGCGGGTCAGGTGAACGAGACGGCGGGGCCCGTGAACGCCGCGGTGGTGTCCGCCGCCCGCCGGGGCTCAGCCGTCGCGGCGGGGGCGGCGGGCGCGCCAGAGGAGGAAGGCCGCGCTGGTCAGGGCGGCCATGCGGAGCAGCATGCCCCAGTGGTCGGCGAGGGCGTCGCCGGCCGCGCCCTCCACGAGGGGCTCGCCCCAGTAGCCGTTGGCCCGGCCGAACAGCCACAGCCCGTACCCGCCGGCGACCAGTCCCGGCCCGCCGAACGTGGCCCACTGGGCCTCGCGCCGGCTGAGCCGCGGGGACCAGTAGGCGAGGGCCCAGCCGAGGCCGAGGGGGTAGATGGAGCCGGCGACCGCGCCGGCCACCAGCAGCACGACGCCGAGCAGCTCGAACGGGCCGCCGACCCGGCCGGTGGCGAACGCCTGCCGGGCGATGCGGCGCAACGGGCGAGGGCGGGGGCGGGTGGGGGCCGCCGCGGGCTCCGCCTCGCGGGGCGCCTCGTCGAAGTCGTCGTACTCGTACTCGTCGTAGTCGCCGTCGTCGTAGCGCTCGTCCCGGCCCCGGCCCCGGCCATCGTCCCGGTCCGAGTCCTTGTCCAGCGGAACGCGTCGCCGCGGCCGGCGCGCCGCCCGTTCGTCCTCGTCCGGCTCCTCGGACTCGGGGCGCAGCAGCTCGGGGATCACGCCGCCGAAGAAGCGGCCGACCTGGCCGTCCCGCCAGGTGTCCACCCGGGGCGCCTCCACCCGGCCCGGCGGCAGGTCGAGCGGCTGGTCGAGTGGCTGGTCGAGCTGGTCGAAGGGCTCCTCCGCCGACCCGCCGCGGTCGGCCGTACGGCGGTCCTCCTCCCGCGACCGCCCGGCCCGGTCCGACCGCTCCGACCTGGGCGCGGGCACCGGCCTCGGCGGCGTGGCGGGCGCGGATGCGGGGCCCCGCGAGGGCGCGGTGGGCGAGTCCGCCGCCGCGGCGACCACGTCCTCGGGCCGGCCGATCCGGCCGAGGATGCGCCGCACCTCCCGGTTGCTCTCCGCGCCGCCCGCCGCCGCCCGGCGCTGGCCGATCTCGTCGCGCAACCGGTTCACCAGGGCGGCGCGTTCGGCGGCGGACATGCTGGTGCCGTGCGCCAGGTCGCCGACCCGGCTCAGATAGTCGTAGACCAGCTTCTCGTCCTCGACGCCCATCCGACTCCCACGCTCCGCGCCCGGGTTCGCGGTCCGTCCCGCGCACCACCGCCACGATGCTAGCCAGTACCGACCGGCGCCCGCAGGCCCAGCGCGGGACCGAGGGAAAACCTGCGGGAACGCCGTTGTTCATCGGGGGTTCACCGATAGCCGTGCAACGCGCTACCCAGGGCTCGTTTGATGTGAACGTCCCTGCCGGACACCCCACACATGCCCCCAGGGAGTCGGACCATGGCGAGTGGCCCTTCGACATCCAGCACGGCCGTCGCGGCCCAGCGCCACGGCCTGGAAGCACGGGGAGCGCTGGGAGCGGGACGGCTGGCGGGACTCGAGGACGGTATGGACGACGCGATGGGCCCGGCCGCCGCCCGGATACCGCTCGGTTCGAACCCCGTGGTGCTGCTCGCCGACGCGGACGAGCGGATCAGGCAGGGACTCACCGCCCAACTCGCCAAGTACCAGGTGTCGGTGGTGCACTGCGCGGACGGCGCGGTGACGCTGCTGGAGGCCGGGCTGCGCAAGCCGGACGTGCTGCTGGTGTCGGCCGAGCTGCCGGTGGTGGACGGCACGACCGTGCTGCGGCTGGTGCGGCGGCGACTGTCGATCCCGGTGGTGCTGGGCGTGGGGCCCGAGGACACCGCCCAGGTCGGGCCGGCGCTGGCGGCGGGGGCGAGCGCCTGCGTGGCCCGCCCGTACCGGCCGCGCGAGGTGGCGCAGCTGCTGAGTCTGGCGGACCGGGGGAACCGGGGCTGGGACCAGCCGCTGGTGTGCGGGCCGCTGACGCTGGACCCGAGCACGTACGAGGTGCGGATGCACGGCGTGTCCACGGCGCGGCTGCCGTTGCGGGAGTTCCAGCTGCTGCACCTGCTGATGCTGCACGCGGAGAAGGTGATCACGCGTGACCGGATCCGTGCGGAGCTGTGGGGTGACGGGGCGCGGCGCTCGAACACCATCACCGTTCACATTCGCCGCCTCAGGGAACGGCTCGGCGACGACCCGCACCACCCGGAGATCATCCAGACGGTGCGCGGTGTGGGCTACCGGCTGGTGCCGCCGGGCAGCTGACCGGCGGGCCTCCGCCCTGGTCTCAGTCGGGTGACACCTTCCTTAACGATTCTGATTCTTTTTGTGAAACTACAGGTTCCGTTGAACCTATCTTTCTGTTCACCTTCTGGCCCTCACCGCTTCGCTGGCCGCTCCTACGTTGCCCAGGACGCTTCAAGTCATCCAACGCGTTCCAGCCGGCTGGCTGGCGTTCAGAAGGAGCAATGGCCATGCGCAAGTGGCGCGCCAAGTCCGCCGTGATCGTAGCGGTGTCCGCCCTGGCCCTGGCGGCCTGCAGCAGCGACAACGAGGAAGCAAACGGCGACGGCGGCACGGACGGCGGGTCCTCGGGCCTGTCCGGCACCCTCGACGGCGTGGGCGCCAGCTCGCAGCAGGCCGCGCAGGAGGCCTGGGTGGTCGGGTTCAACGGGACCAACCCCGACGTCCAGATCAACTACAGCCCCGACGGCTCCGGTGCCGGCCGCGAGCAGTTCGCCGCCGGCGGCAGCGACTTCGGTGCCACCGACTCGTACCTCACGGACGACGAGGGCGAGCTGTCCGCCGCGACCGAGCGCTGCACCGACGTGGTCGAGGTCCCGCTGTACGTCTCGCCGATCGCCGTGGTCTTCAACCTGGAGAACGTCGACTCGCTGAACCTCCAGCCGGCCACCATCGCGCAGATCTTCAACCAGGAGATCACCAACTGGAACGACCCGGCCATCGCCGAGGACAACCCGGACGTCGACCTGCCCGACCAGGCGATCACCCCGGTGAACCGCTCCGACGAGTCGGGCACCACCGAGAACTTCGTCGAGTACCTGTCGATCACCGCCCCCGACGACTGGACGCACGAGGTCAGCGGCGACTGGCCGGTGTCCGGCGGCGAGTCCGCGCAGGGCACGTCCGGTGTGGTGAGCGCCGTCGAGGGCGCCCAGGGCACCATCGGCTACGTGGACGCCAGCCAGGCCGGCGACCTGGGCACCGCCGCCATCGGCGTCGGTGAGGAGTTCGTCGAGTACTCGCCGGAGGCCGCGGCCGCCGTGCTGGAGGTCTCGGAGCGGGTCGAGGGCCGCGGCGAGCACGACTTCGCGTACGACCTGGCCCGGGACACCACCGAGGCCGGCGTCTACCCGATCGTCCTGGTCTCCTACGGCCTGGCCTGCACCACCTACGACGACGCGGACACCGGCGAGCTGGTGCGCGAGTACTTCTCGTACATCATCAGCGAGGAGGGCCAGGCGACGAGCGCGGACCGCGCCGGCTCCGCCCCCATCTCCGACGAGCTGCGGCAGCAGATCCAGCCCGCCGTGGACGCGATCGGCACCGGCTCCGGCTCCTGACCGTCGCGACGCCTCCCCAGGTCCGGGCGGTCCCCTTCGGGGCGACCGCCCGGACAGCGGCCGTCCAGACCTGAAATCCCCGCCCCACACACCACGATGCCCGCCCCACACACCACGATGAAAGGGAGCACGGTGGCGTCCACCAAGAACGGATACGCGCGCAGCCGGGGAGCGCCGCAGCGCGTGGGGGACCGGATATTCTCCGGGACCGCGACCGGAGCCGGCGTCCTCATCCTCGTCATCCTCGCCGGCGTCGCCGCGTTCCTGGTCACCGAGGCGTGGCCGGCGCTGTGGGCGCCCGCCGAGGACATCGGCGACGACGGCGACGGCATCATCCTCTATATGTGGCCGCTGCTGTTCGGCACGCTGCTGGCCGCGTTCCTGGCCCTGCTGATCGCCGCGCCGCTGGCCGTGGCGATCGCGCTGTTCATCACGCACTTCGCGCCCCGCCGGCTGGCCACCGGCCTCGGCTACCTCGTCGACCTGCTGGCCGCCGTGCCCAGCATCATCTTCGGCCTGTGGGGCAGCGCCGAACTGGCGCCGATGACGGTCGGGCCGACCGAGTGGCTGTCGGAGAACCTCGGGTTCATTCCGCTCTTCGACGGCCCGGCCTCGCAGACCGGCCGCACCATGCTGGTCGCGGCCATCGTGCTCGCCGTCATGATCCTGCCGATCGCCACCGCCATCATCCGCGAGGCGTTCCTGCAGACGCCGGCGCTGCACAAGGAGGCCTCGCTGGCGCTCGGCGCGACGCGCTGGGAGATGATCCGGATGTCGGTGCTGCCGTTCGGCCGCTCGGCGATCGTCGGCGGCCTGATGCTCGGGCTCGGCCGCGCGCTCGGCGAGACCATGGCCGTCGCGATCGTGCTGTCGGCGTCCGCGGGCGTCGTCACCTTCGACCTGATCAGCAACGGCAACCCGTCGACGATCGCGGCCAACATCGCGCTCGACTTCCCCGAGTCCTCCGGCATCGACATCAACACGCTGATCGCCTCCGGACTCGTCCTCTTCGTCGTCACGCTCGCCGTCAACATGGCGGCGCGCGCGGTGATCAACCGGCGTCGCGAATTCTCGGGGGCCAACTGATGTCCACCTCCCTGCAGAAGCACGAGCACGACGACGAGGCTGCCGACCTGCTGCTGGCGTCGGCCGTCCCGCTCACCCACGGCTCGCTGCCCCGCCGGGCCGCGCCCGCCACGCTGCTGGTCGTCGTGGCGCTCGCCGTCGCCGGCTTCCTGGCCGGCCTGGCGCCCGCGCTCTGCGCGGTCTTCGCCGCGGTCGGCTACACGGTGGTCGTCTACGCCTGGTCGCGGCGCGTCGAGGGCCCTCGTAAGGCCACCGACCGGCTGGTGACGGCGGTGGTCACCTCGGCGTTCCTGCTGGCGCTGCTGCCGCTGGTGTCGGTCGTCCTCACCGTGCTGGAGCGTGGCCTGGCGCGGCTCGACTCCGACTTCCTCAACAACTCGATGCTCGGCATCGTCGGCGAGGGCGGCGGCGCGCACCACGCCATCATGGGCACGCTGATCATCACCGGCATCGCCGCGGCGATCTCGGTGCCGGTGGGCCTGATGACCGCGATCTACCTGATCGAGTACGGGCGGGGGCGGCTGGCCAGGTCCATCACCTTCTTCGTCGACGTGATGACCGGCATCCCCTCCATCGTGGCCGGCCTGTTCGCGTACGCGCTGTTCGAGCTGTTCCTCGGCCCGGGCACCAAGATGGGCATCATCGGCTCGGTCGCGCTGAGCGTGCTGATGATCCCGGTGGTGGTGCGCTCCACCGAGGAGATGCTGAAGCTGGTGCCGAACGAGCTGCGCGAGGCGTCGTACGCGCTGGCGGTGCCGAAGTGGCGGACGATCACCAAGGTCGTGCTGCCCACCGCGATCGCGGGCATCGCGACCGGCGTCACCCTGGCCATCGCCCGGGTGATCGGCGAGACCGCGCCGCTGCTGATCACGGTCGGCAACCCGACGGGCGACAACTTCAACCCCTTCGACGGCCAGATGCAGACGCTGTCGGTGTTCGCCTACAACAGCTACGCGCACCCGGGCCTCGAGAAGGAGGCGTACCTCGACCGCGCGTGGGCGGCGGCCCTGCTGCTGATCATCATCGTCATGGCGCTGAACCTCGTCGCCCGCCTCATCTCCCGCTTCTTCGCCCCCAAGACCCGCGGCTAGCTAAGGACTCACTGTGGCCAAGCGCATCGAGGTCCAGGGCCTCGACATCTACTACGACAAGTTCCTCGCCGTGCAGGGCGTGACCATGACCATCGAGCCGCGGGCGGTGACCGCCCTGATCGGCCCGTCGGGCTGCGGCAAGTCCACGTTCCTGCGCACCCTGAACCGGATGCACGAGCTGGTGCCGAACGCCCGGGTCGAGGGCAAGGTGCTGATGGACAACGAGGACCTCTACGGGTCGAACGTCGACCCGGTGAACGTCCGCCGGCACATCGGCATGGTCTTCCAGCGGCCCAACCCGTTCCCCACGATGTCGATCTACGACAACGTGGCGGCCGGCCTGAAGCTGAACAGCAAGCGGATGAAGAAGTCCGCGCTGGACGACCTGGTGGAGAAGTCGCTGCGGTCCGCCAACCTCTGGGAGGAGGTCAAGGACCGGCTGGGCAAGCCGGGCTCCGGCCTGTCCGGCGGCCAGCAGCAGCGGCTGTGCATCGCCAGGGCCGTCGCCGTGGCGCCCGACGTGCTGCTGATGGACGAGCCCTGCTCGGCGCTCGACCCGATCTCCACCCAGGCCATCGAGGACCTGATCCTGGAGCTCAAGGCCGAGTACACGATCGTCATCGTCACGCACAACATGCAGCAGGCCGCCCGGGTCAGCGACACCACCGGCTTCTTCAACCTGCGCGCCATCGGCGAGCCGGGCGGCCTGGTGGAGGTCGACGACACCACGAAGATCTTCTCCAAGCCCAGCAACCGGGCCACCGAGGACTACATATCGGGCCGCTTCGGCTGAGCCAGGCACCACGCACGCCCCGCGGACCTCAAGCGCGTAAGGACGGAACGGGTCCATGCAGACGCGGCTCGTCAGGGCGGCATCCCGTGGCGGGATGGCCGCCCTGGCCCTCGGCACACTCGTCTCCCTGCTGTCCCTGACCACGCTGACCGGCTGCCGGCCCGGCGGCGACGGCGGCGACGGCGCCCTGACCCGGGGCTCCCTCTCCGGGCAGCTGTCCGGCTCGGGGGCGACGTTCCCCGACCCGGTGTTCCAGGAGTGGCTGGACCACTACACCGGCAGCGTCGAGACCGGCGTCGCGATCGACTACCGGGCGGTCGGCTCCGGCGGCGGGATCGAGCAGTTCCTCGCCCAGAGCGTGGACTTCGGCTCGTCCGAGCGCTACCTCCAGGCCAGCGAGCTGGCCGTCGCCCGGGACGTGCGCGGCTGCCCGGCGGTGCAGTTCCCCGTGCTCTTCGGCTCGGTGGTCATCGCGCTCAACGATCCGGCGCTGGACGACATGGTGCTCACCGCCGACGTGCTGGCTCGCATCTACGACCGGCAGATCACCCGCTACGACGATCCGGCGCTGGTCGCCCTCAACCCGGACCTCGACCTGCCGGACGAGGAGATCAGGCCCGTGCACCGCTCCGACGGCTCGGGCACCACCTACGTGCTCAGCCACTACCTGACCGAGGAGGTCCCGTTCTGGGCCGACGAGTACGCCGAGGGCACGGACATCGGCTGGCACGCCGGCACGCTGGAGGGCGAGGGCAACGAGGGCGTCGCGGGCACCGTGCTGGACAGCGCGGGCGGCCTCGGGTACGTCAACCAGTCCTACGCGCTGGAGCACGACCTGGCCACCGCGCGGGTGGTGAACGCCGACGGGCACGCGATCGAGCCGACCCTGGAGGCCACCACCATCGCCTCGGAGGAGGCGGAGGCGGACATCCCGGACAACTTCCAGTTCAACGTGGACGGCGTCGGCGGCCAGGGCTACCCGATCGTCGGCGCCACCTGGATCCTCGCCTACAGCTGCGGCTACGCCGAGGAGGTGGGCACGCTGCTCCGGGACTTCTGGGACTGGGCGGTCAACGACACGCGGGCCGCCGCGGTCGCGGAGGACCTCGGCTACGCCCGGATGGGCCCGGAACTGCGGGACCGGGTCACCGAGGAGATCCGGCGCGTCAACGCGGACTAGGCCCGGCGGGGCGCGGCCGGTCCAGCCGCCCGCCGCGGATCGCGGCGAGGAGCGCGGCCAGCCGCACCGCCGTGGTGCGCAGCATCGCCGTGGGAGGGGCGTCGCTCTCCCGCAGCAGCAGCCCTCGGCCGTCGCGCGCCAACTCCACGCAGCTCTCGCCGCCGCCACCGGAGTACGAGGAGCGCTGCCACTCCCACCGTCCGGCTCCGCTCGTGGCCCCGCCGTTCCTGGCCCCGCCGTTCCTGGCTCCGCCGCTCATGGCATCCCCGCTCCTGGCCCGCCGCTCATGGCGTCGGGCTCACAGTTCTCTGGCGATGTGGTGGATCAGCTGCCGGGACTCCTCGGGCCCCAGCGACACGTCGTCGGTCCGGCCCAGGAACGCCCGGTACCCGGCGAGCTGGGCATCCGCGTCGAGGTAACGGCCGCCCAGCGGGCCGTCGATCTGCACCGTGTCGAGCTGCGGCACCACGCCCGTCGCGTAGACGACCGGCTGCGTCATCTCGAAGAACTCCTCGTTCGTGAAGGGGACCACCCGGACCGTGACGTGCGCCAGCTGCGCCATCCGCATCAGGTGGTCCAGCTGCCCGCGCGCCACCCGCCGGCCGCCGAACCGCATGCGGAGCGCCGCCTCGTGGATCACCGCCTCCAGCCGGGGCGGGTCCTCCCGCTCCAGGATCGCCTGGCGCCGCATCCGGTGCTCGGTGCGCGCCTCGACCTCGTCCTCGGGCAGCTCGGGGCTGCCCCGGAACAGCGCGAGCGCGTACTCCCGGGTCTGCAGCAGGCCCGGCATGGAGACCGTCTGCACGGTCCGCAGCGAGAGCGAATGGTGCTCCAGCTCCGCGATGTCCAGGAAGCGAGGAGCAAGGATGTTCCGATACTCGTCCCACCAGTACTGCCCCCGCCGCTCCCGGGCGATGGCGCACAACGCGTCGAGCAGGGCCTGGTCGGCGCATTCGTAGAACGTCGCGAGCCGCAGAATGCGCTCCTCGCTGACGCCGATCCGTCCCGACTCTATGTGACTGATCTTCCCCTGGTCGGTGCCGAGCATCTCGGCGGCCTCCCGCGCTGTCCTGCCGGCACGCTCCCGCAGTTTCCGCAACTCCGCGCCGAGTCGGGTCTGTCGTACGGTGGGTTTCTCCCTCGGCGGCATCGTGCATCCGGTCCTTCCCTTGACTGGTCCCGAGTCTGCCGCCCCATCACCCCTTGCGTCCACTCACCTACATCGCCGTACATATGCCTCACTGCGCCCGAACCGCACCGGCGGGAACGAGCCACACACGTGAGCGGCGCGGATGGCCGGAAGTGATCAGGAGTAACTATGCCCCCTCGACGGCGGGTGCGCGGGGGACCGGCGGGCCGGGACGAGGCCGGCCGCCGCTCCATGCCGGATGTCCGCGGTTGCCGGTACCGTTGGGCGGATGACCCCAGGGACCGGCCGGACCGGGGACCGCCCCCACCCCCGCACCCTCGCCGACGAGCTCCGCGCCCGCACCGACGAGGAGTTGACCTGGCTGCTGCGGGCCAGGCCCGACCTGCTGTCGCCGCTGCCCGCGGACCTCTCCCAGCTGGCCACCAGGGCCGGCACCCGGGCGTCCGTGCTGCGCGCCCTGGAGCGCCTCGACACCTTCACCCTGCAGACCGCGGAGGCGCTCGGCGTCGCGCCGCAGCCCTGTCCGTACCCGGACGCGCTGGCCGCCCTGCTCCCCGGGCCCGAATGCGCGGCGCGGCTGCCGCACGCGATGGACACGCTGCGCCGGCACGCCCTGGTGTGGGGGCCGCGGGAGGCTCCCCGGCTGGTGCGCACCGCGCGGGAGCTGCTCGCCCCGACCCCGGAGCGGCCCAGCGCCACGGGCCTGGGCCCGACCCTCGGCGAGGCCGCCGGCCGGCTGTCCCCGAGCCGGATGCAGGCGCTGCTGGCCGCGGCCGGGCTGCCCTCGACCCACGACCCGGTCAGCGCGGTGGCCGCGCTGACCGAGCTGTTCGGCGACCGGAAGCGGATGACCGCGCTGCTCGACCAGGCGCCCGAGCGGTCCCTCGCGGTGCTGCACCGGCTGGTCTGGGGCCCGCCCTACGGCGCCGTTCCGGCCCGTCCCGGACCGCCCCTGCAGTGGCTGCTCGACCGCGGACTGCTGCTGCCGCACGCCCCCGGCACGGTGGTGCTGCCCCGGGAGGTGGCGCTGCACCTGCGCGGCCTGACCGGCGGCGGCGCGCACCGCGAGCCGCTCCCCCTCCCGCCCGAGCTGACGACACGCGTCCGGCCGGCCGGCGCGGGCTCCGACCTGGCCCTCGCCACCGACGTGGCGGCGGGCACCACCGCCTACACGGCGCTGACCGTCGTCGACACCCTGCTGACCGCCTGGGAGACCGACGGGCCGCCGGTGCTGCGCGCCGGCGGGCTCGGCGTCCGGGAGCTGAAGCGCACCGCCGTCGCGCTGGACGTGGCCGAGCCGGAGGCGACGTTCTGGATCGAGCTCGCCTACGGCGCCGGGCTGCTGGCCTCCGACGGCGAGGCGGACGAGCGGTACGCGCCCACCCCGCGGTACGACGAGTGGCTGGCCGAGCCGCCGCAGCGACGCTGGGTGCGGCTCGCCTCCTCGTGGCTCGCCGCCACCCGGGTGCCGGGGCTGGTCGGGAGCAGGGACGCCAAGGGACGGCTGCACGCCACGCTCGGCCCGGGACTCGACCGGGGCCCGACGGTGGAGCTGCGGCACCGGGTGCTGGCGCTGCTGGCCGAGCTCCCGCCGGGCGAGGCCCCCGAGCCCGGCGCGATCGCCGCGCGCATCGCGTGGGAGCTCCCCCGCCGGATGCCCGAGGACCTGCGCGACCAGCTGACCGCCGCGACGCTCGCCGAGGCCGAACAGCTCGGCGTCACCGGACACGGCGCGCTCGCCTCCTTCGCCCGCGCGCTCCTCCCGCCGGCCACCTCGGACACCGACGCCGAGGCCGACGCGGACCGCCGCACCGACCACCCGACGAAGGCGCCGGCCCTGCCCGACGGCGACGATCCGTTCCCGGACCACCGCCGCACCGGGCCCCCGGCAGGAGGACGGGGCCGGGCCGACGGAGGACTCGGCGCCGGGGACGTCGTTCCTGGCGATCCCGAGCGCCAGCCGGGCTCCGGCGCCACCACCGAGGCGTCCGGCGCTGCGGGCCCGGCAGGGGCACCGGGCCGCGCCGACGAAGCCACCCGCCAGGACAGCGTCCCGGGCGATCCAGAGGTCCCTCCGGGTTCCGACCCCACCGAGGCGTCCGGCGCAGGGACACGGAGCAGAGCCGACGAAGCCACCGGCCAGGAAAGCGTTCCGGGACATCCCGTGGGCCGCCCGGACCCCGCGGCCGCCGAGGCCCTCGACGCCCCGGGCCAGGCCGGTGGCGCGGCCGGCGGTTCCGCGGGAAGCGGACCGGCGGGGCCCGGGGCCGCCCAGGCCCCGGCGGGTGCGGGCCGGCCCGCATCCGCACCCGGACGGGACACCCCGGAATCGCGGGAAGCGGAATGCGCGCGGCTGCTCGCCGAGCGGCTGCCCGCCCTGCTCGACCACTTCCTCCTCCAGGCGGACCTCACCGCCGTCGCACCGGGACCGCTGGAGCGGGAGCTGGCCCAGGCCATGGCCGTGGTCGCGGAGGTGGAGTCGACCGGCGGTGCCACCGTCTTCCGGTTCACGCCGTTCTCCGTCCGCCGCGCCCTGGACGCCGGCTGGTCCCCCGCCGAGCTGCACGCGTTCCTCGCGAAGCGCTCCCGCACCCCTGTGCCGCAGCCCCTGACGTACCTCGTCGACGACGTGGCCAGGAAGCACGGCCGGATGCGGGTCGGCGCCGCCGCCAGCTACCTGCGGTGCGACGACGAGGCCACGCTCACCCAGCTGCTGGCGGACCGCCGCGCGGAGGCGTTGCGGCTGCGCCGGCTGGCCCCGACCGTGCTGGTCTCCGACGTCTCGCCCGACACCCTCCTGGACCGGCTGCGGGAGATGGGCCTCGCGCCGGCCGCCGAGACGGCCGAGGGCGCGGTGCTCACCCTCAGCCTCGCGTCGCACCGCACCCCGCCGCGCAGCGCCCCGCACCCGGCGCCCGAACTTTCCGGGGACGACGCGGACGACGCGCTGCTCTCCGCCGCGGTCCGCGCGCTGCGGGCCGGGGACCACGCGGCACCGGGACCGGACGGCGCGGCGGGCGCCGCCACGCCCCGGCTGCCGGAGCCCGAGGGCGGGGCGCCGCCGCGCACCTCCACGGCGGAGACCCTCGCCGTCCTCCAGGACGCGGTCCGGTCCGGCGATCCGGTCTGGATCGGCTACGTGGGCGCGGACGGCATCGCCGGACAGCGGGTGCTGTCCCCGGTCCGGGTGGAGGGCGGCTTCGTCACCGGTTTCGACCACACCGCCGAGGAGGTCCGCACCTACCCCCTGCACCGGATCACCGGCACCCACCAGCTCGCCCGTTGACCGCCTCGCCCGGTGACCGCGGCGGACCGGAGGCGGGGAAAACCGGAGGCCGCCGCATGACCCCGGCCCGTAGGGTGATCCGATGATCGTCGTTCCCGAGGCGCTGGCGGAGGCGCACGCCAAGTACGAGGGCGAGGCCGGCCGCGCCTGGATCGCGGCGCTGCCGGGGCTGGCCGCCACCATGCTGGAGCGCTGGGACCTGACGCCCACCGGGCCCGGCCGGCACGGCGTGGCCGCGCTGGTGCTCCCGGTCACCAGGGCCTCTGGCCCCGGGGCGGGCACCCGCGCCGCGTTGAAGCTGCAGCCCGCCACCGGGGAGAGCGTCGGGGAGCCGTCGGCGCTCCGCGCCTGGCGCGGCGACGGCGCGGTGCGGCTGCTGGAGCACGACCCCGCGTCCGGCACGATGCTGCTGGAGGCCCTGGACCCGAGCCGCTCGCTGGACGACGTGCCCGACGTCATGGAGGCGCTCGCCGTGCTCGCCGGGCTGATGGCCCGGCTCGTCGCCGCCCCACCCCCACCAGGGCTGCGGCGCCTGGGCGACATGACGGCCGGAATGCTGGACCGCGTCCGCGCCGCCGCCCCGCGGCTCGCCGACCCGGCGCACCGCCGGCTGCTCACCGACTGGGCGGCGGCCGTCCGCGAGGTCGCGGACGAGCCCGGCGGCGCGCTGCTGCACTGGGACCTGCACTACCAGAACGTGCTGGCCCCGCTGCCCGGGGCCCGCGCCGCCGGCCGCGAGCCGTGGCTCGCCATCGACCCCAAACCGCTGCTCGGCGACCCCTGCTTCGAGCTGCTGCCGGCGCTCTGGAACCGCTTCGTCCCCGACGCCGCCGACGTGCTGCGCCGCTTCGACCTGATGACCGAAACCGTCGCCCTGGACCGCCAACGCGCCGTCCGCTGGACGCTGGGCCGGATCCTGCAGAACAGCCTGTGGCTCGTCGAGGGCGGCGAGACCACCCTCCCCGCCGACCACACCTTCATCGCCGACTCCCTCCTCGCCCGCCGCTGACCCGGGCGGCGACGCGCGCCCAGCCCCAGGTGCGACACTGGACGCTTGGCCACGACCGACCAGCCGGCATCCGAGGAGGGGCGCATGGACAGCGGGCCGCTGATCGTGCAGAGCGACAAGACGCTGCTGCTTGAGGTGGACCACGAGCGGGCCGAGGCGTGCCGTCGGGCCATCGCGCCGTTCGCCGAGTTGGAGCGGGCGCCCGAGCACATCCACACCTACCGGGTCACCCCGCTCGGGCTGTGGAACGCCCGCGCCGCCGGGCACGACGCCGAGCAGGTCGTGGACGCGCTGGTGACGTACTCGCGCTATCCGGTGCCGCAGTCGCTGCTGGTGGACGTCGCCGAGACCATGGCGCGGTACGGGCGGCTCACCCTCACCAAGCACCCGACGCACGGCCTGGTGCTGGTCACCACCGACCGTCCGGTGCTGGAGGAGGTGCTGCGCACCAAGCGGATCAAGCCGCTGGTCGGCGCCCGCATCGACGCCGACACCGTGGTCGTGCACCCGTCGGAGCGCGGCCAGATCAAGCAGGCGCTGCTGAAGCTGGGCTGGCCGGCCGAGGACCTGGCCGGGTACGTGGACGGCGAGGCGCATCCGATCGAGCTGCGCGAGGACGGCTGGGCGCTGCGCCCGTACCAGCGGCACGCCGTGGAGGGCTTCTGGCACGGCGGCTCGGGCGTCGTGGTGCTGCCCTGCGGCGCCGGCAAGACGCTGGTCGGCGCGGGCGCGATGGCGCGGTCCAGCTCCACCACGCTGATCCTGGTGACGAACACGGTCGCGGCCCGGCAGTGGAAGGCCGAGCTGGTGCGCCGCACCTCGCTGACCGAGGACGAGATCGGCGAGTACAGCGGGGCGCGCAAGGAGATCCGGCCGGTCACCATCGCCACGTACCAGGTGCTGACGACCCGCAGGAAGGGCGTCTACCCGCACCTGGAGCTTTTCGACTCCCGGGACTGGGGCCTGATCCTCTACGACGAGGTGCACCTGCTGCCCGCGCCGGTGTTCAAGTTCACCGCCGACCTCCAGGCCAGGCGCCGGCTCGGGCTGACCGCGACGCTGGTGCGCGAGGACGGGCGGGAGTCCGACGTTTTCTCGCTGATCGGCCCGAAGCGGTACGACGCGCCGTGGAAGGAGATCGAGGCGCAGGGGTACATCGCGCCCGCCGACTGCGTGGAGGTCAGGGTGGACCTCACCGACGCCGAGCGGCTGGCGTACGCCACCGCCGAGCCCGAGGAGCGGTACCGCTTCTGCGCCACCACCGACGCGAAGCGCCGGATCACCGAGGCCCTGGTGCGCCGGCACGCGCGGCAGCAGACGCTGGTGATCGGTCAGTACATCGACCAGCTGGACGACCTGGGCGCGCGGCTCGGCGCCCCGGTGATCAAGGGCGAGACGACCAACGCGCAGCGGGAGAAGCTTTTCAACGCCTTCCGCTCGGGCGACATCGGCGTCCTGGTGGTGTCCAAGGTCGCCAACTTCTCCATCGACCTGCCGGAGGCGACGGTCGCCATCCAGGTGTCCGGCACCTTCGGCTCCCGGCAGGAGGAGGCGCAGCGGCTCGGCCGGGTGCTGCGGCCCAAGGCGGACGGGCACGAGGCCCGTTTCTACTCGGTCGTCGCCCGGGACACCATCGACCAGGACTTCGCGGCGCACCGCCAGCGGTTCCTGGCGGAACAGGGCTACGCCTACCGCATCGTCGACGCCAGCGAGCTGACCGCCGCGCCGGCCGCGGACGAGGAGGGCGAGGGCGAGACGACGCTGGACGGCGTCTAGGGTGCGCCTCCCGGGGCGGCGGCAACCTCCGGGCCGGGTGGTGGCGACTGCAGGGGTGAGTGAGCGTCCCCCCACACGCCCCGCCCCCGAAGGAGCACCACGTGAGCACCACCGTCACGAGGAGAGGCCGACGGCTTTCGTCGCCCACCCGCCGACCGAGGAACGCGCTGGTCACGGGCCTGGCCGGGCTGCTGTCCGGCGCCGCGGCGCTGCTGCTGTGGCCCGCCGGCGCGCAGGCCGAGCCGTTGCCCGTCACCGGTGACACCGGCATCCACGACCCGTCGATGGTGCGGACCGACGAGGGCTACGCGCTCTACGGCTCGAACAACCTGCTCGACGCGCGCACCTCGCCCGACCGGAGCGCCTGGAGCTCCGCCGGCTCCGCCTTCGCGGCGCCGGCGGACTGGTGGTCGGAGTACTCGCCCGAGCAGAGCCCGTGGGCGCCCGACGTGTCGGTCCACGACGGCACGTACTACATGTACTACGCGGTCTCCAGCTTCGGCTCCAACACCTCGGCCATCGGCCTGGCCACCAGCGACACCGGCCTGCCGGGCAGCTTCACCGACCGCGGCGAGGTCTACAGCACCAGCTCGGGATCCGACCACAACGCCATCGACCCGAACCTCTTCGTCGACGACGACGGCACGTGGTGGATGGCGTTCGGCTCGTGGTGGACCGGCATCAAGATGTTCGAGCTCGACCCGGCCACCGGCATGCGGTCCACGGAGAACGACGAGCTCCACAGCCTGGCCTCGGCCGACGGCGGCATCGAGGGCCCCGCCCTGGTGAAGGAGGGCGACTACTACTACCTCTTCGCCTCGTACGGCGTGTGCTGCCAGGGCACCGACAGCACGTACAGCATCCGGGTGGGCCGTTCGGAGAGCCCGACCGGTCCCTTCGTCGACCAGAACGGGACGGACCTGATGAGCGGCGGGGGCACCACCGTCCTCGCGTCCGAGGGCCGCTTCGTCGGCCCGGGTGGCCAGTCCGTGCTCAGCGACGACGACGGCGACGTGCTCGTCTACCACTACTACGACGGTGAGGACAACGGCGCCCCGAAGCTCGGCCTCAACGTCATCGACTGGGGCAGCGGATGGCCCGTGGTGGGCTGACCAGCGGGTGGTCAGGCCGCTGATCAGCCCGCCACGAACGAGCGGTAACCGGGCGGCTCGGGCCCGGTTACCGCTCCCCCTCGTGGGGAGCCGTGCCGGGCCGGGCGAGCCGCACCCCGGCACGCTGCTCGTCGACCCTCCCCAGGATCACGACCTCGAAGGCGGCGCCGGCGACGACGCGAACGGCGCGCAGCGCGTTGCCCAGCAGATGCCGGGAGTGGTCGCGCGCCTCACCAGCGGCCGTGGCCCCGGCGACGGCTGTGGTCGGTGTGACTGACAGTGCGCTCATGTCCTTCAGGGTGCTCCTGAGCACCCCGGAGCCACATCGACCCCAGGTCTGATTGTCGGATTCACCCGAGTCACCCGGATGGCCTAGTACCCCTGAGGCGGACCCCGGGTCCCGACCCGGAGAGCGCTCAGGGTGCGCCTCGGTGACAGGCGGTGGCCGGGGGCGGCTCGGGTGGTGTTCCGGCGCCACGGAGAAAACGGTTTGCGCTCGCCGCCGACCGCGGCCTAGGCTCCCGTGCTCTGCCTCCCGGGCCATCGCGCGCCCAGGGAGCCGACCGCACGGCAACCGGTCGGCAGCCGTCCGAATCCGCGCACCACCTCACCGGAGGCTTCCGCCGTGCCCGCCCGTCCTTCCGCACCCTCCCCAGCCACGCCCTCGCCCACCCCGCCCTCCTCCGACCAGGGCCCCCTCGACGCCGAACGCGCCCATCTGGCCGCGTCCCGGTCCGCGCTGCGCGCGATGCGGGCCGACGTCGAGTCGCTCGACATCCGGGACGTCGCCGCGAACTGGGTCAACGCCGAGGTACTGGCCTCGGAGATCGAGGTGCGGGTCAAGGCGCTCGCCGACCTCGCCGACACCCCGCTCTTCTTCGGCCGCCTCGACTACGAGCACGCCCTGCACGAGGACGCCTCGGGCGAGCAGGCTCACCGCTTCTACATCGGCCGCCGCCACGTGCACGACGCCGCCGGCGATCCGATGGTCATCGACTGGCGCGCCCCGGTCTCGCAGCCGTTCTACCGCGCCTCCAAACGCGACCCGCAGGACGTCGCGCTGCGCCGCCGCTTCGGCTACGACGGCGGCGAGCTCACCGCGTACGAGGACGAGCACCTCACCGACCGCACCGAGGCGGAACGATCCTCCGCGCTGCTCCAGCGCGAGATCGAACGCCCGCGCGTCGGCCCGATGCGGGACATCGTGGCCACCATCCAGCCCGAACAGGACGAGATCGTGCGCGCCGAGCTGTCCGGCACGGTCTGCGTACAGGGCGCGCCCGGCACCGGCAAGACGGCCGTCGGCCTGCACCGGGTGGCGTACCTGCTCTACGCGCACCGGGAGCGGCTGGCCCGCAGCGGCACGCTGGTCATCGGCCCGAACCGGTCCTTCCTGCGCTACATCGAGCAGGTGCTGCCGGCGCTGGGCGAGCTGGAGGTCCGGCAGTCGACCGTGGACGAGCTGGTGGCCAGGAGCGCGGGCGTCGAGGTGCGCGGCGCGGATCCCGCGAGCGCGGCGCTGGTCAAGGGCGATGAGCGGATGGCGGCGGTGCTGCGCCGGGCGGTGCGCGCCGGCGTGCGGATGCCGAGCGAGGGCGTGGTCGTGGTGCGCGGATCGCGTCACTGGCGCGTTCCGGTGTACGAGGTGGAGGAGCTGGTGCGGCAGCTGCTGGCGCGCGACATGCGCTACGGCGCCGCCCGCGACGCGCTGCCGCAGCGAATCGCGCACCACGTGCTGGTGCGGATGGAGGCGGCCGGCGAGGCGCCGGACGACCGGGTGCAGAACGCCGTGGCCCGCACGCCCGCGGTCAAGGCCGTGGTGCGGGACTGCTGGCCGCTGGTGGACCCGGCGAAGCTGGTGCTGCGGCTGCTGTCGGATCCGGAGTTCCTGGCCGAGCAGGCGGAGGGGATCCTGACCCCGGAGGAGCAGCGCGCGATCCTGTGGGAGAAGCCGCCCCGCGGCGTGAAGTCGGCCCGCTGGTCGGCGGCGGACGCGGTGCTGATCGACGAGGCGCGGGACCTGGTGGAGCGCACGCCGTCGCTCGGGCACGTGGTGCTGGACGAGGCGCAGGACCTCTCGCCGATGCAGTACCGGGCGGTGGGCCGCCGGTGCAGCACCGGTTCGGCCACGGTGCTCGGCGACATCGCGCAGGGCACGACGCCGTGGGCGACGCCCGACTGGGCGGCGGCGCTCGGCCACCTCGGGAAGCCGGAGGCGGCGGTCGAGGAGCTGACGCAGGGCTTCCGGGTGCCGCGCGAGGTGATCGCCTACGCCTCGCGGCTGCTACCCGCGATCGCGCCCGGGCTGGCCGAGGCGACCTCGATCCGCGAGTCGGCGGGCTCGCTGGCGGTCCGGCGGGTGGCCGCGGAGGACCTGACCCCGTCGGTGGTGGCCGCCTGCCGCGACGCGCTCGGCCACGAGGGTTCCATCGGCCTGATCGCCGCCGACCCGCGGGTCCCGGAGCTGGGCGCCGCGCTGGACGCGGCGGGGCTGCCGTTCCTGGCGCCCGGCGAGGAGACCTCGCGCACGTCCCGGCTGACGCTGGTCCCGGCGTCGCTGGCCAAGGGCCTGGAGTACGACCACGTGGTGCTGGACGAGCCGGCGGCGGTGGTGGCCGCGGAGCCCGACGAGCGCACCGGCCTGCGCCGCCTGTACGTGGCGCTGACCCGGGCGGTCTCCGGCCTCGCCGTGGTGCACGCGAAGCCGATGCCGGAATGGCTGGTCGCGGCGCCGGGCGGCCGCGCGGGATCCGACTGAGCCACCGGGCCGGTCGGGCCGCTCCCGCCCGCCGCGCGGCGGGCGCCCGTCGGGGGGACACTCGGATGATGACCGCCATGTCTGACGACGACGTCGAGAAGCGGCTGCTGGACCGGTTCACCGTGCTGGTCGGCCCCGAGGGGCGCCCGCTCGGCGCGGAGTTGCTGGCCCGATGGGCCGAACCGCAGCGGCGCTACCACACCACGACCCACCTGCGGGCCGTGCTGGACCGGCTGGGCACCCCGGAGTTGGCCGGGCACCCGACGGACCCGCTGGCGGTCGAGCTGGCCGCCTGGTTCCACGACGCGGTCTACGACCCGCGGGTGCCGGACGACGAGAACGTGGAGCGCAGCGCCCGGCTCGCCGAGCACCGGATGCCGCCGTCCGCCCGCCGCGCGGAGGTGGCCCGGCTGGTCCGGCTGACCGCGGGACACGACCCGGCGGAGGACGACGCCAACGGCGCCGCGCTGTGCGACGCCGACCTGGCGGTGCTGGCCGGCTCGCCCGAGGAGTACGCGGCGTACGCCGCGGAGATCCGGCAGGAGTTCGCGTTCGTCCCCGACGGCACGTTCCGCGAGGGCCGCGCCGCGGTGCTGCGCCGCCTCCTCGCGCTCCCCCGGCTTTTCCACACCCCGCACGCCGTCGCCCACTGGGAGCCCACGGCCCGCTTCAACCTCCAGGGCGAGCTTTCGCTCTTGACCGGCTGACCGCCGACTGACCGCCGACTGACCGAAGTGCCGCCGCCCGCGCGGAAAGTGTCAACCAAGGTGCAGGGCGGGTGACCCGACGACCGATGCCCGGGCACCCTCCGGCCCGGCGAGACTGCCCAGCGATCGTCGTCAGATCCGATCGAGGAGGCAGTCCGCATGAGGTCCACGGCGTCACGGCTCAGTCTGGTGGGGGTGGCCGCGGTCACCGCCGGGCTCCTGGCGGCCCTCGCCACCCCACTCACCGCGGCGCCGCGCGAGGGTCCCGAGCAGCTGTACGTCGCGCCCTGGGGCGACGACTCCTGGCCGGGCACGGCGGACCGCCCGTTCGCCACCCCGGAGGCCGCCCAGCGCGCGGTCCGCGAACGGACGGCGGACATGGACGCCGACGTCGTGGTCAACCTGCGCGGCGGCACGTACTCCCTGACCGAGCCCCTGGACTTCTCGGCCGCCGCGGGCGACGGCGGCACGGGCGGCCACGACGTCGTCTACCAGGCGTACGGCTACGGCACCCCGCAACAGGAGTCCGTCACCCTCAGCGGCGGCCGGGAGGTGACCGGCTGGCAACCCGCCACCGAGGTGGCGGGCGCCTGGCGGGCGGACGTCGGCGACCTGGAGACGCGCCAGCTGTTCGTCGACGGGCGGCGCGCGCCGCGTACCGCGCTCGGCGGCGGCCTGCCCGGCGAGGCGATCCGGATGCCGGAGGGCTACGCCGTCCAGAACACGGCGCCGCAGTCCTGGGAGCGGCCCGAGGACATGGAGCTGGTCTTCAACGGCGCGGCGGAGGGGCTGCCGTACTCGGAGGCCAGGTGCGGCGTCGCCGGCATCGCGGGAGACGCCGAATGGACCCTGATCACCGTGGACGAGCCGTGCTTCGGGGACCTGAAGGAGGCCTACGACAACGACGTCCCTGGCGCGGTGCCCGGCGCCCCGACGGACGTGGAGAACAGCCTCAGCCTGCTGACCGAGCCCGGCACCTGGTACCTGGACCGCTCGGAACCGGGGCAGCACGTGCTGTACTACCTGCCCCGCCGGGGCGAGGACCCGCGCCGGGTCCCGGTCGTCGCGCCGGTGCTGGAGACGCTGCTGACCGGCGCGGGAACGGCCGACGAGCCGCTCGGCGGCCTGGCCTTCCGCGGCCTGACGTTCGCGCACGCGACCTGGCTGGCGCCGGACGAGCCGACCGGCTTCCCGCAGATCATCGGGAGCTGGTACTGGACCGAGGGCGCGCTCGCCCGGATGCCGGGCCACGTCGCGTTCCGGGCCGCCGAGGGGATCACCCTGGAGGGCAACCGCTTCACCGCGCTGGGCGGGCAGGCGCTGACCCTGTCCGAGGTGGGCGCGGGCAACACGGTGCGCGGCAACGTCTTCGACGACCTCTCCGGCGGCGGCGTCGAGCTGCACGGCCCCGGCGGCGGCAACCGCGTCACCGACAACCGGGTGACGGACGTCGGCGTCGACTACCGCAGCTCCATCGGCATCGTGCTGGAGGGCGCGCCGGACTCGACGATCGCGCACAACCAGGTCAACGACGTGCCCTACTCGGGCATCTGGGGCGAGGCGCCGACCGGCCTGCGGGTCGAGAACAACCTGGTGTACGACGCGACGCGGGAGGTCCCCGACGGCGGCGGCATCTACCTGCCGTTCGCCCAGGGCACGTCGTTCGCGGACGGCGCCGTGGTGCGCGGCAACGTGGTGCACGACGCCGGCGGCGTCGGTCTCTACCCGGACGTCGGCGCCGACTGGGTCACCCTGGAGGGCAACGTGCTCTACGGCAGCGAGTACGCCGTGAGCGGCGTCGAGCCGGCCCGGATCCGGATCGCGGACAACTACTGGGACAACGACGTGCCCTACTGGTGGCCCGAGGACACGCCCACGGACGGCGTCACGCTCTCCGGCAACACGCTGCTGCCGCCCGAGGACCCGGCGGCGGCCTGCCGCGCCGACGCCGGCTGCGCGGACGTCCTGACCAACGCCGGCCCACGCCCGGGCCGCTGGGACACCGGCCGCTGACCGCCCGGACCCGCGAGGCCCGGGCGGCACCCCCCGGTCCACGCCGGCGCGCGGAGGCGTCGAACGCCGCCGGCCGCACGCCGGTCGGCACGTGCGACGGCCCTGGCCGGCCGGCGAGGCGGGAGGTGCCCGCGGGCCCGCAGGGCCCGGGGGGTCAGCGCCCCTCGCGGTCGTGGGTGACGGGCGCGGGAAGCGCCTCCTCGGCGGCACGGACCACCCGGGAACGGCTGGCGCCGCGGGCCTGGAGGGCGGTGGTGACGATGGCGCCGGCGACCAGCACGGCGCCGGCCCAGGCGGTCCACACGTAGCCGAGCCCGGTGTCGATCACCACGCCGCCGATCCACGGCCCGAGCGCGTTGCCGGTGTTGAACGCGGAGGTGACGGTGGCACCGGCCAGGGTGGGCGCGGTGCCGCCGGCGAGGTTGAACATCCGGGCGTTGAGGCCGGGCGAGGCGACGAACGCCGCCATGCCGAGCAGCGCCGAGCCCACGACGACCGCGGTCGGCGTGTGCACGGTCAGCGCGATCAGCACCAGGACCCCGGTGCCGGCGGTGAAGCCCGCGTACAGCGTGCCGAACAGGTGCGCGTCGGCCAGCCGCCCGCCGGTGATGGTGCCGACCAGCGCGCCGACCCCGTAGAGCACGAGCACCACCGGCACCCAGCGTTCGCCGAGCCCGGAGACGTCGGTGAGCAGCGGGGCGAGGTAGGAGAAGAAGCACATCGTGCCGGCGGCGAAGAGCGCGATGGTGACGATCGCCAGCCACACCTGCCGGTCCGTGAGGATCCGCGCCTCGGCGCGCAGCCGCGGCGGGCGCACGCTGGGTGTGTCGGTGGCGCGCGGCACGAGGAACACCACCCCGAGGAAGCCGACTGCGGTCAGCAGCGCGACCGCCCAGAACGCGGAGCGCCAGCCGAGGTGCTGGCCGAGCAGCGCGCCGCCGGGCACGCCCGCGATGTTGGCGATGCTGAGCCCGCCGAGCATCACGGCCATGGCCCGCGCCCTGGCGCCGCTCGGCACGAGCGAGATCGCGACGGCCGCGCCGACCGCCCAGAAGCCGGCGCACGCCAGGGCGCTCACCACCCGGCAGGCGAAGAGCACGCCGTAGCCGGGGGCGATCGCCCCCACCACGTGCCCGACGCCGAAGACGGCGAGCAGCCAGAGCAGCGTCTGCCGGCGCGGCAGCCGCTGGGTGGCGGCGGCCAGCAGCGGGGCGCCGATGATCATGCCGATGGCGAACGCCGAGATCAGCAGGCCCGCGGTGGGGATCGACACGTCCAGATCGTCGGAGACCTCGGGCAGCAGCCCGGCCAGCATGAACTCCGAGGTGCCGAGCGCGAAGACGGCGGCGCCGAGCACGTACACGGCGAGCGGCAGCCGCCGCCGCGCCGCGGGGGTCGGGCGGGTCACGCCGCACCACCCCCCTTCCGGGAGTCCGCCGAACCCGCCGAGTCCGCCGGCCGCGCCCCGCGTCCGCCGGCCCTCCGCCGCAGCCCGGCGGTGACCAGGCGGTGCACGAGTTCCTTGCTGCCGACCTCGATCGCGCCCAGCCGCACCGCGTCCGCGTAGCGCTCGGCGGGCAGGTCGTAGTGGTCACGGGAGAACGCGCGGCGCGGGGTGCCGAGCCGGGCGGCGAACGCGTGCAGTTCGGCGAACGAGTCGTCGCTGACCAGATGTGACCACATCCGGCCGTGCCCGGGCCAGGTGGGCGGGTCTATGTACACGGTCATCAGGCGTCGGCCAGTCCGCCCAACGGGGCCACGGTGCGCCCAGTGGCGCCGCACACCCAGCGCGGGTCCTCGCCCAACTCCGGCTGCATGTCCAGGGAGTGCGGCTCGCCGCCGGGCTCCGGGGCGCACAGCGGGCAGACCGGCCAGCGCCCGACCTGCTCCAGCATCGCGTCCTGGACGTCCTGGGCGAGCAGTCCCGGCACGAAGCCGGCGCCGGCCGGCCACTGGTCGGTCCACCAACGACGGTGCGCGACGGCCTGTTCCAGCAGGGAGACCTCCCGCGGTCCGGCCACCCCCTCGGCCGCCAGATCGGCCAGTACCAGGGCCCGACCCCGGTGTATGGCGGCTTCCGAAGGATTCGCCGAAGATCCCTGCTCCATGACCACCATTGGACCAGACTTGTACGAATTACTCCCCTGGGGGTTGACGAAGCAACGGACCGAAAATACGTTTCACCCGTGAGGAACGCGATGAAGGAAAATTTCGTGCGGCGAGGGGCCCGCGCCCGACCCGTGCCCGTGGCGCCCCGGCCCACGCCTCCCGAGCCCGGTGCGCTGGCCGCCAAGGTCCGCACCATGGCGCCCTCCATGACCCGTTCCATGCAGCGCGTGGCGGAGACCGTCGCCGGTGACCCGGCCGGCTGCGCCGCGCTCACCGTCACCGGCCTCGCCGAGCGCACCGGCACCAGCGAGGCCACCGTCGTCCGCACCGCCCGGCTGCTCGGCTACCCCGGCTACCGGGACCTCCGGCTCGCGCTGGCGGGGCTGGCGGCGCAGCAGGCGTCCGGCGCCGCACCCGCGGTGACCGCCGACATATCCGTGGACGATCCGCTGCGGGACGTCGTGGCCAAGCTGGCGCAGGACGAGCGCCAGACCCTGGCGGACACGGCGGGGGCCCTGGACCTGGCCCAGCTGGAGGCGGCGGTCAGCGCGCTGGCCAGCGCCCGGCGGGTGGACGTGTACGGCATCGGCGCCTCCTCCCTGGTGGCCCAGGACCTGGCCCAGAAGCTGCTGCGGATCGGCCTGATCGCGCACGCGCACTCCGACCCGCACCTGGCCGTGACGAACGCGGTGCAGCTGCGCGCGGGGGACGTCGCCATCGCCATCACCCACTCGGGACGCACGGTGGACGTCATCGAACCGCTCCAGGTCGCCTTCGACCACGGCGCCACCACCGTGGCCCTCACCGGCCGCCCGGACGGCGAGGTGACGCAGTACGCGGACCACGTGCTGACCACCTCCACCGCGCGGGAGAGCGAGCTGCGGCCGGCGGCGATGTCCAGCCGCACCAGCCAGCTGCTGGTGGTGGACTGCCTGTTCATCGGCGTGGCGCAGCGGACCTACGAGTCGGCGGCGCCCGCCCTGCACGCCAGCTACGAGGCCCTGGCGCACCGCCACACGCCCCGGGGGCGCTGACCCGCCCTCGGCGCGCCGGCGCCGCACGCTCCACCCACCTCATTCGAGTCACCCGAGCACTCGAGTGGCCCGAGCACCTGAGCCACCCCCGACACCGCCGTCCCCCACGGAGAGCCGCGCCACGATGTCCACCAGCCCTTACGGTGAGTTGCAGACCGAGCTCGACGCGCTGACCACCGAGGCGTACCGACCCGAGCTGGCCGAGATCGACCAGCGCTCCACGCTCGACATCGCGCGGGCGATGAACGAGGAGGACTCCGGGGTGCCGGCGGCCGTGACCCGGCAGCTGCCCCGGATCGCCGCCGCCATCGACGCGGCGGCGGAGCGGATGGCCCGCGGCGGACGGCTCCTCTACCTGGGCGCGGGCACCGCCGGGCGGCTCGGGGTGCTGGACGCCAGCGAGTGCCCGCCGACGTTCAACACCGATCCCAAGGAGGTCGTCGGGCTGATCGCCGGGGGTCCCGACGCCATGGTGACGGCCGTGGAGGGCGCCGAGGACAGCCGCGAGCTGGCCGCGGCCGACCTGGATCGGCAGGGCGTCGGCCCGGACGACGTGGTGGTCGGCATCTCGGCCTCGGGGCGCACGCCGTACGCGGTCGGCGCGGTGGAGCACGCGCGCGCCAGGGGCGCGTTGACGATCGGGCTGTCCTGCAACGCCGACTCGCCGCTGGCCGCCGCGGCGGAGCACGGCATCGAGATCGTGGTGGGGCCCGAGCTGATCACCGGCTCGACCCGACTGAAGGCCGGCACCGCGCAGAAGCTGGTGCTCAACATGATCTCCACCATCAGCATGATCAGGCTCGGCAAGACCTACGGGAACCTGATGGTGGACGTGCGCGCGTCGAACGAGAAGCTCCGCGCCCGGTCCCGCCGCATCGTGCAGCTCGCCACGGGCGCGTCCGACGACGCCATCGAGGGGGCGCTGGCCGCGACCGGCGGCGAGGTGAAGAACGCCATCCTCATCATCCTCGGCGACGTGAACGCGGCCACCGCCGACCGCCTGCTCGCGGAGTCCGGCGGCCACCTGCGCGCCGCGCTGACCGCGGCGCGCACCGCGTCCGCGAGCGGCTGACCGCCCTACCCGACCGGGTGAAACCGCTGCCCAGTTGCGGTTGAATTTTCCGATTTTATGCTTATTGCCGGCGCGGGAGGGTGAATCCTCCGGGTGTCTCGCACCCACGGTGCATCCACAGTGAAAGGAGACACTCATGCGCAAGGCACGCAGGATCGGGGCCCTGGCCGCCCTCGTCGGCGTGCGTACGGTCGTACGGTCGGCCGTGTGGCGTGGACTCAGAAGTCCATGCCACCGCCCATGCCGCCCGCCGCGTCGCCGGCACCGGCCGCGGCCTTCTCCGGCTTGTCGGCGATGACCGCCTCGGTGGTGAGGAACAGGGCCGCGATGGAGGCCGCGTTCTGCAGCGCGGAGCGGGTCACCTTGGCCGGGTCGATGATGCCTGAAGCCAGCATGTCCACGTACTCCCCGGTCGCGGCGTTCAGGCCCTGACCGGCCGGCAGGTTGCGCACCTTCTCCGCCACGACGCCGCCCTCGAGACCGGCGTTGACCGCGATCTGCTTCAGCGGGGCCTCGAGCGCCAGCTTGACGGCGGCGGCGCCGGTGGCCTCGTCGCCCTCCAGGTCCAGCTTCTCGAAGACGGTGGAGGCCTGCAGCAGGGCCACGCCACCACCGGCGACGATGCCCTCCTCGACGGCCGCCTTGGCGTTGCGCACGGCGTCCTCGATGCGGTGCTTGCGCTCCTTCAGCTCCACCTCGGTGGCGGCGCCGGCCTTGATGACGGCCACGCCGCCGGCCAGCTTGGCGAGCCGCTCCTGGAGCTTCTCCCGGTCGTAGTCCGAGTCGGAGTTCTCGATCTCGGCGCGGATCTGGTTGACCCGGCCCTGCACCTGCTCGCTGGAGCCGGCACCGTCGACGATGGTGGTCTCGTCCTTGGTGATGACCACCTTGCGGGCGCGGCCCAGCAGGTCGAGGGTGGCGTTCTCCAGCTTCAGGCCGACCTCCTCGGAGATGACCTGACCGCCGGTGAGGATGGCGATGTCGCCCAGCATGGCCTTGCGACGGTCACCGAAGCCCGGGGCCTTGACGGCGACGGACTTGAAGGTGCCGCGGATCTTGTTGACCACCAGGGTGGACAGGGCCTCGCCCTCGACGTCCTCGGCGATGATCAGCAGCGGCTTGCCGGACTGCATGACCTTCTCCAGCAGCGGCAGCAGGTCCTTCACCGCGCCGATCTTGGAGTTGACGATGAGGATGTAGGGGTCCTCGAGCTCCGCCTCCATGCGCTCCATGTCGGTGGCGAAGTAGGCCGAGATGTAGCCCTTGTCGAAGCGCATGCCCTCGGTGAGCTCAAGCTCCAGGCCGAAGGTCTGCGACTCCTCGACCGTGATGACGCCTTCCTTGCCGACCTTGTCCATGGCCTCGGCGATCAGCTCGCCGATCTGGGTGTCGCCCGCGGAGATGGAGGCGGTGGAGGCGATCTGCTCCTTGGTCTCGACCTCCTTGGCCTGCTGCAGCAGGGCCTCGGAGACGTGCTCCACGGCCGCCTCGATGCCGCGCTTCAGCGCCATCGGGTTGGCGCCGGCGGCGACGTTCCGCAGGCCCTCGCGGACCAGCGCCTGCGCCAGCACGGTCGCGGTGGTGGTGCCGTCACCCGCGACGTCGTCGGTCTTCTTCGCGACCTCCTTGACCAGCTCCGCGCCGATCTTCTCGTAGGAGTCCTCGAGCTCGATCTCCTTGGCGATGGACACGCCGTCGTTGGTGATCGTGGGGGCGCCCCACTTCTTCTCCAGCACGACGTTCCGGCCCTTGGGGCCCAGCGTGACCTTGACGGCGTCGGCGAGCTGGTTCATCCCGCGCTCAAGGCCCCGCCGCGCCTCCTCGTCGAACGCGATGATCTTGGCCATGTGAAGTGGTCCTCCCATATACGGGGGTGGATTGCTCCGGACCGCGATGGCGCCCGCGACGGACGGCCCACGCCCCGGCGGTACCCTGCACCGCCCGGCCACGGACCTCACCGAACCGGTCCTTGCTGTCACTCTCACCCTCAGAGTGCTAACGCCCATGATTAGCACTCGACCCCCATGAGTGCAAGCCCACCCGAAGGGTGGCCGATGAGGGGCGGTGGTCGGGGACGCGGAGGGCGCAAGCCCACCCGAAGGGTGGCCGATGAGGGGCGGTGGTCAGTTGGGGGCACCCCCAGGCGCAGCCGAGGGGGAGCGGAGGGCCCTACCGGCGGACTGGCACTGAGGGGTGGTCAGGGCGTGGTCAGGGCAGGGGGCGTCGCGGCGGACCTGCCCGGAGGGCGAAGCGCGCATGAGGCCCCGCGCCCGGTGGTGGGCCGGGTGCGGGGCCTGTGAAGGTTGCGGTGCGGTCGGCGTTAGGCGGTGACGCGGACCATGTCGGCCTGTGGACCCTTCTGTCCCTGCGAGATCTCGAACTCCACCCGCTGTCCCTCTTCCAGGGTGCGGTAGCCGTCCATCTGGATCGCGCTGTAGTGGACGAACACGTCCGCACCACCGTCGACCGCGATGAAGCCGTATCCCTTCTCCGCGTTGAACCACTTGACGGTGCCCTGAGCCATTTCCTAACTCCCCTATTGCCGGCCCTTTCACGAGACCGCACTTCGCGGACCCGGGTCACACTTCGCAGACCTCACCCCCGGGCGATTGGGGGTGTGCGCCGGAACGCTCGACCGCCGCTGAATGTATCTGGACGTACGCCCAGTGCAACAGGTCATACGGAGGAGAAATTGAGACGAGCCAGAACGGGCAAACGCCGCATAGTAGCTGAAAGTTGAACGTTTTTCCACGGCCCAACCGCGCCAATCAGACAATTGGTGCGACGATTTTCAGCCGCTTTCCAGCCCGATGTGTCGTGAATTCATATGCGAGTGGCGGCCATTGTCCGTGGGATCACTGTATCTCCCCGGGAACGTGGCTCCGCCCCGAGGTCGCGCCTCGGGGCGGAGCGGGCCAGGTGGAGGGGGCGGAGGTCAGCCGCCGGCGACCGCGGGGATGATCGACACGCCGACGCCGTCCGGCGTGGGGGTGTCCAGGCCCTGCTCGAACCGGACGTCGTCGTCGTTCACGTAGACGTTCACGAAACGGCGCAGCCGACCCTGGTCGTCCAGCACCCGGGCGCCGATGCCCTGGTGCTGCTTCTCGAGGTCGGCGAGCACCTCGCCGACCGTGCCGCCGGCGGCGGTCACCTCCGCCTGTCCGCCGGTGTAGCTGCGCAGGATGGTCGGGATACGGACGGTAACGCTCATGCGATCTTCACTCTCCGTGAGTCACTTGCCGTGAGCCACTTGCCGGGACGCGGTCAGGGGCGGGGTCAGCCGAGGCCCGCGGCGCGGAACGCGTCGAGGCTGGGCGGAATGGTGGCGGTCGGCCCGGCGACGGGGGCCACGGCGTCCAGGGTCTTCAGGCCGTCGCCGGTGTTCAGCACGACCGTGGTGAGGCTCGGGTCCAGCGTGCCCGCCTCGATGAGCTCCCTGGTGACGCCGAGCGTCACGCCGCCGGCGGTCTCGGCGAAGATGCCCTCGGTGCGGGCCAGCAGCGTGATGGCGTCCACGATCTGCTCGTCCGAGACGTCCTCCACGGCGCCCCCGGTGCGCCGCGCGATGTCCAGCACGTAGGGGCCGTCCGCCGGGTTCCCGATGGCCAGCGACTTGGCGATGGTGTCGGGACGGACCGGACGCACCACGTCGTAACCGGCGCGGAACGCCTGGGCGACCGGCGAGCAGCCGGTGGCCTGCGCGCCGAAGATCCGGTAGGGACGGTCCTCGACCAGTCCGACCGCGACCAGCTCCCTGAGTCCCTTGTCGATCTTCGTCAGCTGCGAGCCCGAGGCGATCGGGATGACCAGCTGGTCGGGCAGCCGCCAGCCGAGCTTCTCGCAGATCTCGAAGGCCAGGGTCTTGGAGCCCTCCGAGTAGTACGGGCGGAGGTTCACGTTCACGAAGCCCCAGCCCTCGCCCGCCGGGTCGCCGATCAGCTCGCTGCAGAAGCGGTTGACGTCGTCGTACGTGCCGTCGATCGCCACCACCTCGCCGCCGTAGACCGCGGCCATCACGACCTTGCCCTGCTCCAGGCCCTCCGGGATGAAGACGCAGGAGCGCAGTCCCGCGCGGGCGGCGGCGGCGCCCACCGCGCCGGCCAGGTTTCCGGTGGAGGAGCAGGACAGCGTGGTGAAGCCGAAGGCGCGGGCCGCCTCGACGGCGCAGGCCACGACGCGGTCCTTGAAGGAGTGGGTGGGGTTGGCCGAGTCGTCCTTGACGTACAGCTCGCCGGTCACGCCGAGCTCGGCCGCGAGCCGGTCGGCCCGCACCAGCGGGGTGCAGCCCGGGTTCAGGTTCGGTCGCTCGGCGACCGTGGCGGGCACGGGCAGCAGCGGGGCGTAACGCCAGATGCTCTGCGGCCCCGCCTCGATCCGGGCGCGCAGCGCCTCGGGGTCGCCGTCGGGGAGCTCGTAGGCGATCACCAGCGGCCCGAAACAGGACCGGCAGGCGAACTCGGGGCTGAGCGGAAAGCGCTCTCCACACTCTCGGCAGGAGAGCGCGACGGCGGGACCGAGGTCGACGGCCGTGGCCTGGGAGGCGGTGGTCTGGGTGTGCGTCGAAAGCACAGACATGGGTAGCGAGGCCCTTCTCCTCATCTTCCCTGTGACGGCTCTCGCCACAGGACGGAATTGGCACCTTCCCCACCGGGAGCCTCGCGGAGGTGTCACGAGAACCGGCGGAAGGGTTGCCGGGGCTTCAACGGGCCGTTCCCTCTGCCCCTCTGGATGAGCGGTATGCGGTTGTCGGCAGGGCCTGATATGCGGAGGACACCTGCACTGTCCGAGACTGTAACGGACGGCCCGCACAATGGCCCGGGCCGTCCGATCCGCGAGACGCGGCGGGGCTCTGGGGCGGGATCCGGGAAAAAAATGGAGCCGACGGGTTCGGACTCCGCCAGGAAGGGGCAGATACGGCCATACGGGTTAAAACATGGCCGAACGCGAACAGGAGCGACATTCGTGCTGGAAGAGGCTGAGGAGTGGCTACGTCGCCGGTCCTGGGACGCCGCTGACCGCTCACTGCCGCAGTTGCTGGCCGCGAAGCGGGCGGCGGGTTCGGCGGGCAGTGTCAGCGTGATCCTCCCCGCGCTGAACGAGGAGGCGACCGTCGGCGCCATCGTGGAAACGCTCCGGCGCGACCTGATGGAGCACGTGCCACTGATCGACGAACTGATGGTGGTGGACTCCGGCTCCACCGACCGCACCTCCGAGGTGGCCGCCGCGGCGGGCGCCAAGGTGGTCCACCGCGACGAGATCCTGCCACGGGTCCCCACGGTCCCCGGCAAGGGCGAGGTGCTCTGGCGCTCGCTGCTCGCCGCCAGCGGGGAGATCATCTGCTTCGTGGACGCGGACCTGAGGGAGTTCGACGCCCGGTTCGTCTCGGGCATCCTCGGGCCGCTGCTCACGGATCCGGACGTCCAGCTGGTCAAGGCGATGTACGACCGGCCGCTGGGCGACCAGCCGTCGGGCGCCGGGCAGGGCGGCCGGGTCACCGAGCTGGTCGCCCGCCCGCTGCTGAACCTGCACTGGCCACGGCTGGCCGGGGTGGTGCAGCCGCTGGGCGGCGAGTACGCGGCCCGGCGCACACTGCTGGAGCGGCTGCCGTTCCCCGTCGGGTACGGCGTGGAGCTCGGTCTGCTGATCGACACGCTGCACGTGGCGGGGCTGGAGGCACTGGCCCAGGTCGACGTGGGGGTGCGGAAGCACCGGCACCAGGACGGTCAGGCCCTGGGCCGGATGGCCGCCGCCATCATGCGGACCGCGCAGAGCCGGCTGCCGGGCGGCTCGATGCCCACCCGGCAGGGGATCACCCAGTTCGAGCGCACCGAGGCCGGCGGCTTCGCACCGCAGACCCACGAGATCGACACCGAGGAACGCCCGCCGATGGCCAGCGTGCCCGAGTACGCCGCCCGCCGGTTCGGATGACGGGCGGGTGTGTCGGCTGATGCTGGTGTGACGGGGCACACGTTTGGGCGCGCGCGGCCCTGGCTAGTCTCCGCGCGTGCCCAGTCCTTCACGGAAGGTCCCGCACGGAAGGTTGAGCCCTCACCATGAGCGCTGAAGTCCTCGTCGCCTCCAACCGCGGCCCGGTGAGCTACGCGGTGGCGGACGACGGCTCCCTCGTCGCGAAGCGCGGCGGCGGCGGGCTCGTCTCCGGCCTCAGCGCGCTCGGGCCCGACGCCGGGCTGTGGGTGTGCGCGGCGCTCGGTGACGGCGACCGCGAGGCGGCCCGCCGCGCCGGGGCCCGGCTGGACCCGGAGGGGACGGGCGGGCAGGCGGTGCGGATGCTGGACATCCCGCCCGAGACCTACGACGCGGCGTACAACGGCGTCGCCAACTCCGTGCTGTGGTTCGTGCACCACCTGCTGTACCAGACCCATCTCGAACCGGTGTTCGACGAGACGTTCGAGGCGCACTGGGCCGGCTTCGAGGCGTACAACGCGGCCTTCGCCGACGCGCTCGCCGAGGAGGCCGGCGACGGGACCGTCGCGCTGGTGCAGGACTACCACCTCTCGCTGGTGCCGGGGATGCTCAGGGAGCGCCGGCCCGGGCTGCGCGTCGGGCACTTCTCGCACACGCCGTGGGCGCCGCCCGAGCTGTTCCGGGTGCTGCCCGACCGGGTGGCCCGGCAGGTGCTGCTCGGCATCCTGGGCGCCGACCGCGCGGCGTTCCTCACCCGGCGCTGGGCCGACGCGTTCGCCGCCTGCTGCGCCGACGTGCTGGGCGCGGACGTCTCGGCGGACGGCACGGCGGTGACGTTCGAGGGACGCACCACCCGGCTCGGGGTGCACGGCCTCGGCGCGGACGCGGACTTCCTGCGGGAGCGGGCGCACCGAGCGGACGTGGACGAGCGGCTGGCCGAGCTGCGCGCGCAGGTCGGCGAGCGGCGCACGATCGTCCGGGTGGACCGCACCGAGCTGTCCAAGAACATCGTGCGCGGGCTGCTGGCCTACCGCCGGCTGCTCGCCGACCGCCCGGAGTGGCACGACCGCGTCGTGCACCTCGCCTTCGCCTACCCGTCCCGGCAGGACCTCGCGGTGTACCGCGACTACACGGCGGAGGTCTCCCGAATCGCCGAGGAGATCAACGCCGAGTTCGGCCGGGACGGCTGGACGCCCGTGCTGCTGCACGTGAAGGACGACTTCGCGCGGTCGCTGGCCGCCTACCGGATGGCGGACGTGGCGCTGGTCAACCCCATCAGGGACGGCATGAACCTGGTGGCCAAGGAGGTCCCGCTGGTCGCCGAGGGCGGCTGCGCGCTGGTGCTCTCCCGGGAGGCCGGGGCCAGCGCGGAGCTGGGCGAGGCCGCGCTGCTGGTCAACCCCTACGACCTCGCGGGCACGGCCGAGGCGCTGCACCGCGGCCTGACCATGCCGGCCGAGGAGCGCGCGCGGCGCACCAAGCAGTTGGCCGCGGGCGCCACCGCGCTGCCGCCGCGCGACTGGTTCCTGGCCCAACTCGCCGCGCTGCGCGACTAGGTCGCCCGCCGCCGCGGAAACCTCGGGCCCTTGCCCGCGCGTCCTTCAGGGCGGACAGTGGAGGGAATCCTGGTCGAGCGCGGGGAGGGCTGGGGATGTCTCTGGAGGGGTGGCGGCCGTACGGTCCGCCGCAGCCGTACGGGCCGCAACAGTCATGGGGGCAGCAGTCGATGATGCGCGCCTCGGACGCGGACCGGGACCGGGCGTGCGACGTGCTGAAGGCGGGCTTCGCCGAGGGTCGGCTGCGGCAGGAGGAGTTCGAGGCGCGGCTGGACCGGGTCCAGCGGGCCAGCACGTACGGGGAGTTGCACTCGCTGGTCGCCGACCTGCCGCAGGGCCCGGTGCAGGCCCAGCCCGCGCCGATGCCCGCGCCGATGCCGATGCCGCAGGCGCAGCCGCACTGGCCGCAGGCGCACTGGCCGCAGGCGCGGTACCTGCCGATGCCACCGCCCACCAACGGCAACGCCCTCGGGGCGCTGATCTGCGGACTGCTGAGCCCGGTCACCTGGGGCCTGACCTCGATCCCCTCGGTGGTGCTCGGCCACAAGGCCCGCGCCGAGTTGCGCCACACCCACGAGCGCGGCGACGGCTACGCCCTCACCGGCCTGATCCTCGGCTACCTCGGCATCGCCTTCTGGATCCTGCTCATCGTGATCCTGGTCATCCTCACGAACTGAACGCCCCGCTTCCCCGCTTCCCGCGGCGCCGGGGCGACGACACCGCCCCGCCGCCTCGGAAGCCCGTCGGAAAGGCCAACGCCGACGGCGCGGCCGGGACTCCGCCGGATCACGGCCCCGCGGCGCCGCCCGCACGTCGCGCCGCCCCGGCCCCACCCGCCGGATCACCCACCTCGGAACCCGTCGGGAAGGCCGAGGCCGACGGCCCGTCGGAGCTCCCGCCGGCCCACGGCACGGCCCGCACGCCGGGCTGCCACCGGCCCGCCCGCCGGCTCACGGCCGCCCGACCCCGTCCGGCACGGCGGGACGCGCCCGCGAGGCCGGGCCGGCCGGCAGGTGCCGGCGTGTCGTAACCCCCGCGGAGGCTGAGGCCGACGGCCCGCCAGGGAGGCACGACGCCGCCGACACCGTCCCGGGCCCACGACGGCCGGCGGGTGCCGGCGCCTCGTGCGGCCCGAGGGCCACGAGCGGCGCGCGGAGATCCCGCTGCGGGCCGGGCGGCCAGCTACCCGTGCGGCAGGCACTCCGCCAGGGTGGTGAGGAAGGCGGCGACGCCCGCGGGGCCGTCGACGGTGAGGTCGGTGGCGGCGGTGAGCTCGGCGACCTCCTCGCTGCCGCTGCACAGCCGCAGTCCGGGGATGCCGGACCCGCGCAGCGCGGCGACCGCCTCGAACGCGGCCAGGTCGCCGAGGTCGTCGCCGGCGTAGAGCACGGACCGGGCCCCGGTCTCGCGGACCAGGGCGGTCAGTGCCTCGCCCTTGTCCATGCCGGGCGGCCGCAGCTCCAGCACCATCCGTCCCGGCTCCAGGGCCAGGTCGAGGCGCGCGGCCAGCCCGGCCAGCGGCTCGCGCAGCTCCGCGAAGGCGCCCGCCGGGTCGGGGGCGCGCCGGGTGTGCACCGCCAGCGCGCCGCCCTTGTCCTCGACGCTCGCCCCGGTCCGCCCCAGGATCCCGGGCAGCTCCGCCCGGGCGGTGGCGATACCGGGGTGCGGTGGCGGCTTGTGCAGCTCCCCGGTGGCCGCGTCCCAGCGCTCCGCGCCGTAGGCGCCGAGCACGGTGAGCCCGGCGAGCTCCGGGTGGCCGTCGAGGCCGCCGAGCCGCACCACGACGTCCGCGGGTCGTCCGGTGACGACCGCCACCGTGCCCACCCGGCCGGCGAGCCGGCCGAGCGCGGGCACCGCGTCGGGATGGGCGCGGGCCTGTGCGGGGTCGGGCACGATCGGCGCCAGGGTGCCGTCGAAGTCGGCGGCCACCAGGGCGCGTTCCGGATCGGCGAGCAGCGCGGCCAGGCCCTCACGGCCGGCGGAGGTGCGCGGCACGGGAAGCTCGGCGGGGAGCGCGGCGGACGGGGGTGCGGGCGGTTCGGAGGGAGAGCCCATGCGGCGACTCTAACGTCCGTCGCACCGTCGCCGCGCCCCCACACATCCGGCGCGGCGGCAGCGCCGTCGGGCCGATCAGTGGTCGCCGCGGCGGCGGGCGTCCCGGCGGCGGCGGAGCCGGTTGACGGTGACCGGATCGTGCGCCAGCGCCGCCGGATCGTCGAGCAGCGCGTTGAGCAGCTGGTAGTAGCGGGTGGGGGAGATGCCGAGGCGCTCCCTGATGGCCCGCTCCTTGGCGCCCGCGCCCGGCCAGGAGCGGTGCTCGAAGTCGAGCACGGCCCGGTCGCGTTCGGACAGCCCGCGCTCGCCGGGGCCGGCCTCGGGCCGCCCCGGCGGTTCGGGTCGCTCGGGTCGCTCCGGCTGCCCGCCCGGCGGCCGCTCCTGCTCGTTCACTCCGGCAGTGTAGGCACGCCTCGCGGCGGCGCGGGAGGCGCCGCCGGCGGCGGTCAGCTGGTGCGCTCGTCGGCTGCCTGGGCCTCCTGCTGCAGCCTGCCGAGGATCTCCCCGACGTCGCTGTCGGGGCGCGTGGTCTCGCCGATGCCCCGGGAGAACGCGACCGCGACCTCGGCCCAGGACACCTTGCCCACCGGGTAGAACGTCGCGGCGGGCAACTCGTCGAGGAAGGGCACCAGGCGCTGCCGGTCCGGGGCGTCGCTCTCGTTCATCGCGTCGACCTCGGACGTGGTGACGGGCAGGAACTCGTAGCGCTCGGGGAAGCTCGCCACGGCCTTCGTGCTGAAGACGAAGTCGAGGAAGGTGCCGATCTCCTCGCGCCGCTGCGAGTCGTTGAACGCCACGACCCACGACGCCTGGCCGAGCGCGGTGGGCGTCGGCCCGTCGATGCCCGGCATCGACGCGGTGCCGTAGGACACGCCGCCGACGTCGGCCTGCCGCATCAGCAGGGTGTCGGCGATCGCCATGCCGACCTCGCCGGCAGCGAAGTCGGCGTACACGCTCTCGCGGGTGGTGCGGTCCGGGCTGCCCGGTCCGGTCAGCCCCTCGGCCACCCACTCGTCGCGCAGCCAGGTGAAGGTCTCGACGTTCGCGGGGAGGTCGATGGTGTAGCTGCCGAAGTCGTCGGTGAGTCCCCCACCGCCGCTGAGCATCCAGGTGACCGCCTCCACGTGGGCGTTGTCGTCGGCGAACGGCAGTCCGAACGGGGTGCCGACGCCGGCCGTGCGCAACGCGACGGCGGCCTCCCGCAGCTCGTCCCAGTCCCGCGGCGGGGTCTCCGGGTCCAGCCCCGCGGACGCGAACAGGTCCTTGTTGTAGTAGAAGCGGGTGATGCTGGCGGCGAACGGCATCGCGTACTGCACGCGGAGGCGCTCGCCCGCCTCGGCGATGCTGGGGACGAAGTCGGCCATCACGGGGAGCGAGAGCAGCTCGTCGGCCGGGTGGAGCCTGTCGTTCTCGGCGAAGTCGGCGAACGCCGAGATCTGCGCGATGTCGGGCGGGTCGCCGGCCTCGACCATCCTGGTGACCTCGGCGTTGGCGTCGTCGTACCTGATCACGGAGACGTCCACCAGGATCTGCGGGTGCCTGGTGCGGAACTCGGCCACCACCTCGTTCCAGTACCGTTCCGTGCTGCCGCTGTCCGACGCGTCGCCGTACTCGGCGGCCACCAGCCTGAGCACCACCTGGTCGTCTCCCGCGTCGCTGCCGCAGGCGGTGGTGGTGGCCGACAGACCGAGGGCACCGGCCAGACCGGCGCCCATCCCCATGAACCGCCGACGTCGCACGTTAGAACCCCTTTGTCGTAGACATCCCCTCATCGGCCCCTGAGGGCGACCCGAGTCTGCCGCGACCCGCGCCGATCATCACCGCCCGCGTGCATATCGCTTTCACAACAGCCATTCGACGGAGGTGGTTTGACCCCTTATCGCGCTGGGCAACCTGTTGATCTTTCCCTCATCGTCGCCACGCCACTCACAGAATGGACTAGACCTCTTTGCGGGATGTGGGTGAGACTGGGGACGCCCCTCGGGGCTCACCTGCCACTTTGCGGAGGTTCCAGCCATGACTCCCCCCAACGCGTCCGCGTCCGCCGGCTCCGCCGGACCCTCGGCCGCCGCGCCCCACCGAACCGTGCTGGCGGGCGCGCGGGTGGTGCGGCCGGCCGGGGTGGTCGAGGACGACCGGGTCGCCGTGGCGGGCGGCGTCTTCCTGGCCGGAGCCGAGCGGCCGGCGCCGCCCGGCGAGAGGTCCGAGGTCTTCGACCTCACCGGGCACTGGGTCGTCCCCGGTTTCGTCGACCTGCATGTGCACGGCGGCGGCGGGGCCTCGTTCTCCGCCGGGACCGCCGAGGAGGCGCTGACCGTCGTCGACACCCACCGCCGGCACGGCACCACCACGATGCTGGCGTCCACGGTCACCGGCGACCTCGCGGCGCTGGCCGCGCAGGCGGGGGCGCTGTCCGAGCTGGTCGAGCAGGGGGAGCTGGCCGGCATCCACTTCGAGGGCCCGTTCATCGCGGCCAACCGCTGCGGCGCCCACGACCCGGCGCTGCTGCGCGAGCCCGACCCGGCCGAGGTGGGCAAGCTGGTCGAGGCGGCGCGCGGCACGGCGCGGATGCTGACGCTGGCGCCGGAGCTTCCCGGCGGCATCGAGTCGGTGCGGCTGCTGCGGGACCGCGGCGTGATCGCCGCGGTCGGGCACACGGACGCCAGCTACGAGATCACCCGGCAGGCCATCGAGGCGGGCGCGGGCGTGGCCACCCACCTGTTCAACGCGATGCCGCCGCTGGCCCACCGGTCTCCGGGGCCGATCGCCGCGCTGCTGGAGGACGAGCGGGTCGCCATCGAGCTGGTCAACGACGGCACGCACCTGCACCCGTCGGTGCTCGGGCTGGCCTTCCGCACGGCGGGCGCGGCGCGGGTGGCGCTGATCACGGACGCCATGGGCGCGGCGGGGATGGGGGACGGCGTGTACCCGTTGGGGCCGCTGAAGGTGACCGTCGCGAACGGGGTGGCCCGGCTGGCCGAGGGCGAGGAGGGTGCCGGCGCGATCGCGGGTTCGACGCTGACCCTGGACCTGGCCTTCCGGCGGGCGGTGACGGTGGACGGCCTGTCGGTCCCCGAGGTGGTCCGGGCGATCTCGGCGACGCCGGCCCGGCTGCTGGGCATCGACGACCGGGTCGGCTCGATCGAGGCGGGCAAGGACGCGGACCTGGTGGTGCTGGACGAGGGCTACCGCGTGGCCGGGGTGATGCGCAGGGGCGCCTGGCTGGTCCGGCCCGCGGTCGCGCCCGAGGTCACGACGGAGCCGGGGCCTACAGCTCCTGGGCGTTGAGCTCCTCGTCGCTGAGCTCGTGGTCGCTGAGGTAGAGCTGGTCGACCAGCACGTCGCAGGAGCCGCCGCAGGTCAGCTGGATGGTGTTCTGCCCCTGCGTGACGTCGACCAGGTTCCACGTGCTGAACCAGCTCTCCTCCCACGCGTCGCTCGCGGGGTTGTAGTCCTGGGCGTCGATCGAGTCGTCGCGCTGCTCGCCGTTCACCGAGAAGCCGATCGACTGGCCGTCGGAGATCGTCGAGTAACCGGTGTAGAAGTAGTACTGGCCGGGCTCGCCCTGGAAGTCGAAGGACCAGGTGACCGAGGCGCCGGACGCGTTGAGCCCCGCCAGGTACGAGCCGTCGGACGACCTCGCGCCGGTGACCGTGGACTCCGCGTAGGGGCCGCCGGACAGTGTGAGCGACGCGACGTCGGCCGCGGGCAGCGCGTCGGGGTCCGCGGGGGTCGACTCCTCGCCGCTCGGGTCGGGGTCGTCGCCGTTGTCCCCGCCGCTCTCGCCGCCCGAAGTGTCGGTGGTGGCGCCCGGGTCGTCGCCCGCCGTGTCCTCCGTGTCACCGCCGCTGAAGAGTATGGCCGCGCCGACGCCGACCACCACGGCGAGCACCACCGCGATGGCGCCGATCAGCAGCCCGTTGCGCCGCGGCTCCACCGAGTGGCGACGCCGGTCCGCGGGACCGCCGTGCGGCGGCGCCCCGCCCGGCTGGGTCTCCGGCGCCGCGTAGTACGCGTCCGGCTGCGGCTGGCGCGCCTGGGTGCTGCCCACCGCGGGGCTGCGGTTCTGGCCGCCGTAGGTGCGCTCGCCGACCGGGCGAACCTGGTGGTAGGAGGACGGCGGGCGCGGCGGCGGCGTCGACTGGCCGCCGGCCGCCTGGCCGCCCTCCGGCCGGTAGAGATAGGCGAACGGGTCGTCGTCGTGGTCCGGCGGCATACCTCCGCCGTTGCTCCCCGCACTCATCGACTCGCTCCTTTGACAGCCTTACCGCGTGTGTCTCGCCCCGCCCTGCGTCTACGGCCGCGAGCCTACCGGGTCCCACGGACACACCCGACCCTCCGAGCGATGCCCGGCCACCCCGGCGCGTCAGCCCGCCCGGCGCTTGCCGTGCGAGCGGGACCGCTTGTCGACGTACATCCGCTGGTCGGCGGATTCCAGGATCTCCTCGGTGGTCATTCCGCAGGCCGCCCAGCTGATGCCGAAACTCGCCCCGACACGCACGGAGCGACCCTCCACCCGGATCGGCGGGATGATGCCGCTGCGTAGTCGGACGGCGAGGTCCGAGGCGTCGGCCGTGCCCAGTCCGTCGGCGAGCACCACGAACTCGTCGCCGCCGAGCCGGGCCACCGTGTCGTTGTCCCGGACGCCCTGCTCCAGCCGGCGGGCCACCTCGACCAGCACCGCGTCGCCGCAGACGTGGCCGAAGCGGTCGTTGATCGACTTGAAGCCGTCGAGGTCGCAGAAGAGCACCGCGAGCCCCTTGCCGTCGGAGCCCGGCGCGTCCGGCGGGCGGATGTGCTCGTGGTGGTCGTACGCCCTGGGCGGCGGGGTGCCCAGGCCCTGGAAGGCGTCGGGGGCGCCGGGCCCGGGGGCCCCGGGGGAGGCGTCGGCGGTCCGCCCGAGCTGGTCCAGCGGCACCTCGCACAGCCGGTTGCCCAGCCGGGCGCGCAGCTCCGCGCTGTTCGGCAGGCCGGTCAGCGAGTCGTGGCTGGCGCGGTGCGCCAGGGCCAGCTCGTGCCGCTTGCGCTCCTCGATGTCCTCGACGTGGGTGAGCAGCACCTGCGGGCCGTCCGTGGCGTCGGCCACCACGGAGTTCCGCAGGCTGACCCAGACGTAGGAGCCGTCCCGGCGCAGCAGCCGCAGCTCGGCCCGGCCGCCCTCGGCCGAGGTGCGCAGCAGCACGGCGGTGTCCTCGGGGTGCACCAGATCGGCGAAGCTGTAGCGGCGCAGCAGCGCGGCCGAGCGGCCCAGCAGCCGGCACAGGGCGTCGTTGACCCGGATCAGGTGGCCGTGGTTGTCGCCCCCGACCTCGGCGATGGCCATGCCGCTGGGCGCGTACTCGAACGCCTGCCGGAAGCTCTCCTCGCTGGCCCGCAGCGCCTGCTGCTCCTGCTCCAGCCGCACCAGGGCGCGCTGCATGTTGCCGCGCAGCCGGGCGTTGGAGATCGCTATCGCGGCCTGCGAGGCGTAGAGCTGGAGCGCCTCGCAGCCCCAGGGCCCCGGGCGCTTGCCGTTGCGCGGCTTGTCCACCTCCAGCACGGCCAGCAGCTCGCCGTCGGCGGCGTACATGGGCGCGTAGAGCCGGTCCATCGGATGCCACTCGTCCGGGGTGCGCGGCGCGGGCCCGGTGATGTGCCACTGCGGCACGTCGTCGTGCTCCAGCACCCAGCCCTCGGTGTAGGGGATGAAGCGCAGCTCCCCCCAGCGCTCCCCCATGGAGAGCCGGCGGTCCCAGGAGTCGCGGGAACCGGTGCGGCCGGCCATCGCCGCCTCGGCGCGCTCGTTGCCGGCGACGGCCGCGACCAGCAGGTCCCCGTCCGCTCTGACGAGGTTGACGGCGGCCAGTTCGAAGCCGAGGGCGGCGACGGCTCCGTCGGCGATGGTCTGCAGGGTGTCTGCCATGCTGCGGGCGGTGTTCAACCGACCCACGACCTGGTGTAGCTCGCGCAGCGAGGCGAGGCGCACGTAAGGCTCTGTATCCGTTTCCACCACTCCCCCGGCCGGATGCACGTGCAGATACCAAGGCCACTGAATCACAGGGAGCTGCCTGCTAGGTACACAGGGTCAGTAATTAATTGCCTACTGTGAGCTATGTCACACTGCGAAAGGGCTCGGTAGCGGGACGTAGGACGAATCCGCCGGACCGGGGGCCGAAGAGCCGGACCGAGACCGAAGCGGGGAGGGTCCTGGTCCCCTGGTCCGATGCGGAGTGCCGCCGTGCGCCGTTAGCTTACCCAGGTGTCGCTCTCCTCCCGGCAGACCGCCCGACCGTCCCCGACCCCCCGGCGCGACGGCCGCTCCGCCGTCCCCCAATCCCCGGAGACGGGGGAGATGGGGGAGCCTGAGGAGGTGAGCGAGGAGGAGTTCCGCGGCGCGATGGCCCGGCTGGCGGCGGGCGTGGTGCTGGTCACCGCGCACGACGACGAGGACGGCCCGCGCGGCGCCCCGGCCGGGATGACGGCCACGGCGTTCCTGTCCGTGTCCCTCGACCCGCCGCTGGTGATGGTCAGCGTGCGCACCGGGTCCCGGATGGACGAGCTGCTGGAGCGCCAGCCCTGCTGGGCGGCCTCGCTGCTGGCCGAGGGGCAGCGCACCATCGCCGGCCGGTTCGCGATGAAGGGGCGGCTCAGCGACCGACTGCTGTTCCAGGAGGTGCCGCACGAGCTCGGCGCGATCAGCGGGGCGCCGCTGATCACCGGATCGCTGGCGACCCTGGAGTGCCACACCGAACAGCGCGTCCCGGCCGGCGACCACACCCTGGTGGTGGCCCGGGTGCTCGCCGCCTCCCTGCCGCACGCCGACGCCGGCCCGCTCACGTACTACCGCGGGGCCTACCGCCGCCTGGGCTGAGGCGGACCCGACGGGCGGCACCCGGTCGGGGCGCCGCCGACGCCGGTGCCGGCTACCAGCCGTCGGCGGAGCCGCGGCCGGTCGAACGACCCCGCTTGAGGTCGGCGCGGTGCTTCTTGTCCCGCAGCCGCCGCTCCTTCGCCCCACGCGAGGTGCGGCGCGGCTTGCGCGGCGGGGGCGGCGGCGCGGTCGCCTCGGCCAGCAGCGCGGCCATCCGGGTGAGGGCCGCCTGGCGGTTGCGCCACTGCGACCGGTGCTCGGCGGCCCGGACCACGAGCACACCGTCGCTGAGCCTCCCCTCCAGCCGTTCCAGCGCCCGGCGCCGCCAGGCCTCGGGCAGCGCCCGGGTGGCGTCCAGGTCGAAGAGCAGCTCGACCTGGGTGTCGGTGGTGTTGACGTGCTGGCCGCCGGGTCCGGAGGAGCGGGAGAATCGCCAGCGCAGCTCGGATTCGGGCAGCCGGACGGAACCGCGGATCACGGGGGCGCGGTCGGCCCGTCGGGCGTCGCTGGGGTCTGGTCCGGACATGCGTTCCAGGATCCCCGGCCGATCGACGGAGCGCATCCAGGTTTTCCCCGGAGCTCCCCCGGAACCGGGCCACCCCCTGACATCGTTGGGGCGGGTAAGAGTAACGTCATCGCAAAGCGATCCTGAGCGAACCTGAGCAACGAAACAAGGGGATCTTCAATGGGTGTGAGCCTGAGCAAGGGCGGCAACGTCTCGCTGAGCAAGGAGGCGCCGGGTCTTACCGCCGTGACCGTCGGCCTCGGGTGGGACGTCCGCACCACCACGGGTGCCGACTTCGACCTGGACGCCAGCGCTCTGGGGGTGAACGCCACCGGAAAGATCGTCTCGGACCAGCACTTCATCTTCTACAACAACCTCAAGTCGCCGGACGGGACCATCGAGCACACCGGTGACAACCTCACGGGTGAGGGCGAGGGCGACGACGAGCAGATCAAGATCAACCTGGCCGGCCTGACGGCCGACGTGGACAAGATCGTCTTCCCGGTGTCCATCCACGACGCCGACGCCCGCAGCCAGAACTTCGGCCAGGTGCGGAACGCGTTCATCCGCGTGGTGAACCAGAACGGCGACACCGAGATCGCCCGTTACGACCTGACCGAGGACGCGTCCACCGAGACCGCGATGGTCTTCGGCGAGATCTACCGGTCCGGCGCGGAATGGAAGTTCCGCGCGGTCGGCCAGGGGTACGCCTCCGGCCTGGCCGGCATCGCCCAGGACTTCGGCGTCAACGTCTGAACGATCCGGCGTGTGGCCGTGGTGTGCCACGCGCGCGGACCCGTGGGCCGGCCGCGCCAGCGCGGCCGGCCCACACGCGCGTCGGGGCTCCCGCCGAGGCCGGCAGCCGGCCCCGCACCACCGGCTGCACCGCGCGGACGCATCCACGAGCGCGTCGTTGCTGGCCGCCTCCCCCGCCGCGGCCCGCGGGACACGGGTGACCACCCGGTCGACGGCCGCGCCACGGACCCGGCACCGGCAGCCGCCATCGCACCGGATCCGACCGCCCGCCGTGGCCCCACAACGCCGACGCCGTCAGGCGACCCCGCACCCCGGCCGCTCGCGCCGCCAGACGCGCCTGCGCTGGGCGGCCACGGGCCCGACGACTCCACCGCCACCGCCGGAGGCACCCGCGCCCGCACGCGGACACCTCAGCCACGCTCGGACCGCAGGCTCGACGATTCCGCCGCCTCCCGGCCTGCTTACGCCGTCAGGCGTGTCTGCGTTGGCGGGTCGTTTCGTAGAGGGCGATGGTCGCGGCGCTGGCCGCGTTGAGTGAGCTGGCCGTGCCGGTCATCGGGATGTGTGCGACGTGGTGGCACAGCTCGCGCCAGCCGGCGCTCAGGCCGCCCGTCTCGTTGCCCACCGCGAACAGCACGGGTCCGCTCAGGTCGAGGTCGGCGAGCTCCCGCTCGCCGTCCTCGTCGGTGCCGATCACCGTCACCGGTCGCTCGGCCGCGGCCAGCCAGTCCGCCACCTCCCGGTGGCCGGCGGCCCGCACCACCGGCAGCGCGAAGAGCGAGCCGGTGCTGGCCCGCACCGCCTTCGGGTCGTAGACGTCGGCCGCGTGTCCGGTCACCACCACGCCGTGCGCGCCGAAGGCGTCGGCCGACCGGATCAGCGTCCCGACGTTCCCGGGACTGACCGGCCGGTCGAAGGCCACGCCGAGGAAGTCGGGGCCCACCGGGATGCGGGTCAGGTCGTCCGGCGGCATCGCCACGACCGCCACCAGCTCCGCGGGGTCCTCCTTCTCGCCGAGCTCGGCGAGCAGGTCGGGCGCCATCGCGAAGGTCTCGTCCTGGTGGGTCCGGAGCAGCTCCTCGGCCCACCGCGACGGGGGGCGCTCGCCGTCGTGCAGCAGCGCGCGGACCGTCCAGCCGCACCGGACGGCCAGCGTGATCGGCCGCACCCCCTGGACCAGGAACTCCCCGAGACGCTGCCGCTTCGCCCGGTTGACCTGCAGCGCCTGCCACTGCTGGAACCGCGCGTTGCGCGTCGTCACCCTCCGAACCTTCACGTCGGCGAGCGTAGTTGACCACCGGGACGTTTGCCGTCCGGCTCCGCGACAAGATGTACCCCATGCACGAGGCCAGGTACACCGAGGACCGCGGGTGGTACGTCGTCGATCCCTGGGGCCACATGGTCCATGTCCATCAGAACGGGGAATTGCGCGCGGCGTTCTTCGGGGAGGAACGAGAGGCCGCCGAGGCGTTGGCAGCACGCCTCGACGAACAATCTCTCGAATAACTCCCCGGAAGGTGGCGAGGCCTAATACGCCTTCCACCGGTGATTGCAGTCCATGCAGTTCCAGTAGCCGTCACCTGCGCCGCTGGGCGTGACGTTGGTGCTTCCGCATGACGGACATTCCATGACGGCGCCCTCTTCCATCCGATTCCAGTGACGGACTCATTCTGCGCCGCGCGCCGCTCCGATAAACGGCGAAGAATTCCGGAGGACAATCCTTTGCCGTCCGACCCGGCGCGGTCGGTCCGGCGAGGTCAGTCCGGCTCCGCCAGGCGGATGCCGAGCTGGGCCGCCAGCTGCGGGGCCAGGTCGAGCAGCTGGGCGGCGGTGACCACCGCGCCCGCCAGACGGTCCACGCCCCTCGCTATCTCCAGCCGGGCCGCCGCGCGGAGGTCCACCTCGCGCAGCGTCGCCTGGGTGAGGTCCGCCCCGCGCAGCTCGCAGTCGTCGAAGGACACCCGCTCCAGGCTCGCGCCGGCGAAGTCCGGCTCGACCAGCACGCAGCCCTCGAAGGACACGTCGACCAGCCGCGACTGCCGCAGGTTCAGATAGTCGATCTTGCCGCCGCGCACCAGCACCCGGCGCAGCGTGGCGCCGCTCAGCTGGGTGCCGCCGAGCCGGGCGTCGCGCACCTCCACGTCCCGCAGCTCCGCCTCGGCCAGCGTCGTGCCCACCCCGCGCGGCTGGTCGACCAGGCAGTCCACGAACCGGGCGCGCTTCAGCCCCGTCTCGTCCAGCGCGCACCGCCGCAGCGCGCAGTCCAGGAAGTGCGCCCCCTGCGCCTCGCTGCCCGCCAGATCGAGGTCGGCGAACTCGATCCCGTCGTAGTCCCCCTCGATCTCCAACCCCGGCTCGTCGAACGCCCGCAGCTCCGGCAGGTCGTACTCCGGCAGCCGGGGCCGCCGCACCGGCTTCTGGCGATCCTTCGGCCGCTCCGCTCGTTCCACCATGTCGGCCATCCTGCCCGAGGCCTCTGACAACGGCCCCGCACCGAACCACCCCACCCGGGCTTGACCTCAAGCTCTCTTGAGGTTGCAGGCTGGCGGCGACGCGGAAAGCGAGGAACGCCACCATGCACGCCATCCGACTGCACGCCTTCGGCCCGCCCGAGAACCTCCGCCACGAGGAGCTCCCAGACCCCGAACCGGGCCCCGGACAGGTCCGGGTGGCCGTCGCCGCCGCCGGGGTCCACCTGATCGACACCGCGCTGCGCACCGGCCGCCACCCCGGGCCCATCCCGGCGCCCGAACTGCCCACCATCCCGGGCCGCGAGGTCGCCGGCACCGTGGAGGCGCTCGGCGAGGGCGTGGACGCCGGCTGGCTCGGCCGCCGGGTCGTCGCCCACCTCGGCATGGTGCCCGGCGGCTACGCCGAGCTCGCCGTGGTCGGCACCGAACGGCTGCACCCGCTCCCCGACGGGCTCCGCGAGGACCACGCGGTCGCCCTGGTCGGCACCGGCCGGATGACCATGGGCATCCTCCGCTTCGCCGACCTCTCCCCCCGCGACACGGTGCTGGTGCTGGCCGCCGCCGGCGGCATCGGCGCGCTGCTGACCCAGTACGCCAAGCACCGCGGCTCGGTCGTGATCGGCGCGGCCGGCGGCGCCGCCAAGACCGCCGCCGTCCGCGATCTGGGCGCCGACCTCGCCGTGGACTACGACCGGCCGGGGTGGGACGAGACCGTGCGCGAGGCGTTCGGCGACCGCCCGGCGACGTACCTCTTCGAAGGGGTGGCCGGCGAGCACGCCCGGCGGGCGCTCCGGCTCCTCGCGCCCGGCGGTCAGCACCTGAACTACGGCTACGCCTCGGCCGGCTTCGACGAGACGGCGTCGGCGCTCCCCTCCGCCGCCGAGACGGCGGAGCTCGGCGTCACCTCGCGTTCCGTGCTCGGCCAGGCGCTCTTCGACCGGATCGGCGGGCCGGAGAAGATGCGGGTCCTGGAGGACGAGGCGATGGCCCACGGCGCCGCCGGCACGTTGGTCCCGCTGGTCCACCACTTCCCGCTCGCCGAGGCCGCCCAGGCCCACCAGGCGTTGGAGTCCCGGGCGACCATCGGCAAGGTCGTGCTCATTCCGTGAGTCGTCTCGCGAGTCGGTCCGCGAGTCGGTCCGCGAGTCAGTCCGTGACGCGGACCGCCTCCAGCAGCACCAGCCGCTCCGGGTACTGGATCGGGGCGCGCACCCCGACCGTGCCCAGCGTCCGGCCCGACAGCGTCACCCCGCCGTCGAACCACACGGGCCCGCCGCGCGAGCCGCCGCGCGTCTGGTCACCCGGCGGGAGCGGCGCGATCCGGTACGCGGCCTCCGGGTCGAGCCCGGGCAGCCGCACCCGTCCGGGCGGGGAGACGACGCTGGTGGCCATCTGCACCAGTGCGTAGACGGCGCGCGAGCCGTCCTCGGCGACCACCCCGTGCACCCACAGCGCCGGGTCGGGGTGGTCGCCGCGGACCACGGCCCCGGTGTGCAGCAGCGGGCGCAGCTCCTTGTGCAGCACGATCCACTCGGCGAGCGCCGCCCGGTCCTTCTCGCTGGCGCGGGTCAGGTCCCATTCGATGCCGAAGTGGCCGAACAGCGCGGTGCCGGCCCGGAAGGCGAGCGGGTGGGTGCGGCCGGTGGTGTGCGCACGGTGCGCCCCGACGTGCGAGCCGAGCAGTTCGGGCGACAGCAGCAGCCCGGTGTAGCGCTGGATCTGCTGCCGCTCCAGCGCGTCGATGCAGTCGGACGTCCACACCCGGTCGGTGCGCTCCAGGATGCCGAGGTCCACCCGGCCGCCGCCGGAGGAGCAGGACTCGATCTCCAGATCGGGGAAGCGGGCCCGCAGCTCGTCGAGCAGCCGGTAGACGGCGGTGGTCTGGGCGTGCACCCCGGCCCGCCCGGTGGGGCTGTGTCCGGCCTCCACCAGGTCGCGGTTGTGGTCCCACTTCAGGTAGGTCAGCCGGTACTCCGCGACCAGCGCGCCGAGCCGTTCCAGCAGGTAGTCGTACGCCTCCGGGTGACCGAGGTCGAGGACCTGCTGGTGCCGCGACTCCGGCGGCAGCCGGTCGCCGGTCGCCATGATCCACTCGGGGTGGGCGCGGGCCAGGTCGGAGTTGGGGTTGACCATCTCCGGCTCCACCCACAGCCCGAACTCCAGGCCGAGCCCGCGCACGTGCTCGGCCAGCGGGTGCAGTCCTGATGGCCACACGTCCTCGTCCACGTACCAGTCGCCGAGGCCCGCGTGGTCGTCCCTGCGCCCCCGGAACCAGCCGTCGTCCAGCACGAAGCGCTCCGCGCCCACCTCGGCGGCGAGGTCGGCGAGCTCCTTGAGCTTGGCGAGGTCGTGATCGAAGTAGACGGCCTCCCAGACGTTCAGGGTCACCGGGCGGGGCGTGCGCGGGTGCCGTTCGCGGCCGCGCAGGTAGCCGTGGAAGCGCCCGGCGAGCTCGTCCAGGCCGTGCCGCCCGTAGCTGCCGTAGACCCACGGCGTCGTGTACGACTCGTCGGAGTCGAGCGTCACCTCGCCGGCCAGCAGCAGTTCGCCGCCGCCGAGCAGCGAGACGGCGCCGACGGTGCGCTCGGCCAGCGAGCGCTGGTTGCCGCTCCAGGCCACGTGCAGGCCCCAGACCTCGCCGCGGCGGAAGCCGAAGCCGGGCTCGCCCGCCACGTGCACGGTCACCGCGTCGGTTCCGGTGCGGCCCCTGCGGTTCTCCCGCAGGTGGCTGCCGATCGTGAACGCGTGCCGCTGCGGGGTGCGCTCGCGCAGGTGCCGCCCGGTCATGTCGAGAATCTCGGCCGCCTGTTCGGGCACCGGCAGGGTCAGCAGGACGCCGGACAGCGTGAACGGGGCGGTCGTGGGCTCGGCGAGGCTGGTGACCGTGGCGCGCTGGCGCACCAGGCCCGAGGCGGTCAGCTCCAGCTCGATCCGCAGTTCGAGCCCCGCGCGCACGTCCTCGGCGGTCACCTCCAGGGAGCGTTCGCCGGGCTCCAGGGCGGTGACGGCGAAGGAGGTGGAGAAGTCGGCGCCGGCCCGGTGGCCGGTCAGGCCCGGGGTGCCGAGCCAGCCCGCGGAATGCTCGGGCAGCAGGCTGACCGGCACCACGGTGTCGACCGTGTTGGAGGCGACCTGCGGCGTCTCCGCCCGGACGAGCGCGGCCAGCTCCGCCTCTGACAGTTCGCCCAGGTCCTCGCCCCAGTGCAGCACGCGGGGTAGCCGAGGTCCCGTGCAGTCCAGCACCAGGCTGGTCCCCGCGGAACGGAGGTGGAGGAGGGTCCCGTCACGCATGTGAGTCCTCTGATCGATCCTGTGCAGACTTGTGCGATCTTTCTATGTTCGTCCGTCCGGCCTCGTCAACAGCGCGACCGCACAAACGAGCGCCAGCCGCGCCTCGGCCACTCCCCCACGGCGAGCAACCCCACCGGGCTCTTCGCGCTCGCGCCGGCCGACGATACCCGACCGAACCGGGCGTGACCCGGCTCCCGCCGGGCGGACAGCCCGAGGTCGTGCAACGGCCCGTCGCCCCACTGGCCGCAGGTCCGCTTCGTCCTCCCGTGAACATCCGCCCGTGAACATCCGCCCAACGGCTCGGGTGCCATCCGCCGTGCTCGGTTCGGCGGAGAGGATGGATCCATGCCGTCGTTCGATCGGATCCGCTCCCGGCTGCCTCGTGGCGCCCGCGCCGACGCCGCGCTGGCCGCCGGGGTGTTCGTGGTGGTGGCGCTCGTCGGCGAGGGGCAGCGTCTCAGCCACGGTGGGGATTCGTTGCCCTCCCTGGTCCTGTCCTGGCTGTTGATCATGGCGGTGTGCGGGGCGCTGCTGTTCCGGCGGCGGTACCCGGTGGTGGTGGGTTGGTTCACGGTGGCGGGCACCGGCGTCTACTACCTGCTGAGCGACATCGATGGTCCGTTGGTCATCGTTCGGGCTCGGCCTCGCCGTGGCGATCCTGATGGACGCGTTGGTCATCCGCTGCCTGATCGTGCGGGCCGTCATGCAGTTGCTCGGCACGTGGGCCTGGTGGATGCCCGCCCCACTCGCCCGGCGACTCCCGAAGGTGACGCTCGAAGGGCCGGCGCCGGCCTCGTCGACGAGGACCGCCTCCGCCGGGTCCTCCGCCGCGACGGACGCTGGTCCGGACGCTGGTGCGACGCGTTCGACGTGGGCCTCCTCGCCGACGAACTCCGTTGACTCGCCGGACCGTTCCGGCGGGAACGTCGGAGATGACGAGCGCTCTCCCGTTGTGTGATGGGGCGATGACAACGCCGCTGGGCGGCGCGGCGCGCTGGTTCCGTGGGGCGCATGCAGACCGAACCGAGCCCGCGGGGCTCCCTCCTCCCCCGCCGCCGTCCCGCCGCCCTCGCCGGCCTCACGGTGGCCGCCGTCGCCGCCGTGAGCGTCGGCGTTCTCCTGACCGGCTGCGGCAGCGGTAGCGGCGACGCCGCCGAGCCGGACGCCGGGACGAGCCCGTCCTCGTCCTCGCCCGAACGGGAGGACGCCCGGATCCTGTGGCTGGGCGACTCCATCGCGGGCGTCGAGGGCGCCGCGCTGGAGGCGGCGTTGACGGCGAGCGGCGTGGAGTTCCTGGACGCCTCCTCCGACGGCGGCGGCACCGTCGTGGAGGGCGACGAGATGAGCCGCCAGATCGCGGAGTCGACCTGGTCGGACCTGACGGAGCACATCGCCTCCTTCCGGCCGACCGTGATCGCGTACCAGATCACCACCTACGACTGGGGCACTCCCCAGCGGCAACGCGCCTCGTACGAGCGGCTCGCCGAGACGGCGGGGGACGCCGACGCGGACCTCGTCATCGTCTCCGCCCCGCCCTTCCGGATCGACGACTTCTACCGGCCGCACGAGAGCGCGATCGACAGCGCGCCCGAGATGGCCGAGGAGGTCGCCGAAAGCGACGGCGACCAGGTGCACTTCCTCGACGCCGCGGCACTGTGGGGCACCGAGAGCGGCGCCGAGCAGGCGCAGCGCGCCCCCGACGGCATCCACTCGTGCCAGCAGGGCTCGGCCGCCTTCGCCGCCTGGTTCGGCGAGGAGTTGGGGGCACGCTACGGCTTCGCCCCGGCCGCGCCCGAGGAGTGGGCCACCGGCGCCTGGACCGGGGACGAACGGTTCGCCCAACTCGGCTGCGCCTGACGGGCACCGCGATGCCCGTCAGGTTCGCGATGTCCGCCTCCGTCGCCCGTCTCGTCGGCCGGTCCCGCCCCAACCCCCGCCACCCGGCCGCCGAGCGGTCCGCGGGACGCGGCCGGGGTCATCTCGCCGCGCTCGACGGCCTTCGCGGCTGCGCCGTCGTGGCCGTGCTGCTGTTCCACGCCGGGCATCTGGACGGCGGCTTCCTCGGCGTCGACCTGTTCTTCGTCCTGTCCGGCTTCCTGATCACGGGACTGCTGCTGCGGGAGGCGGCCGACCGGGGCCGGATCGACCTGGCCGCGTTCTGGGGCCGCCGGGCGCGACGGCTGCTGCCGGCGCTGGCCGTCATGGGCGTCGGAACGCTACTGCTGGCCTGGGCGTTCGGCCCGCCCGCACTGCTCCGCCTCGCGCTCGACGACGCGCCCTGGGTGGCCGCCCAGGGCGTCAACTGGCACTACGTCGCCGAGCGGGTCGGCTACTGGGACTCCTCCGACACCCGGCTGTTCGCCCATCTGTGGAGCATCGCCGTCGAGTGGCAGTTCTACGTGGTGTGGCCGCTGGTGGTCGTGGCCGCCGCCCGCGGCCGGGCAGGTGAGTGGCGCGTCGCCGTCCTCGCCGCCGCCGGCGCGCTCGGTTCCCTGCTGCTGATGGTGGATCTGGCGGATCTGACGGACGGGGTGGACACCACGCGGGCGTACGAGGGCACCGACACTCGGGCGTTCTCGCTGCTGCTCGGCGCGCTGGTCGCCACCGCGCCGGTGCGGCGGCTGTTCGGACGGGTGCCCCGGCCGGCCGCCGACCTGGCCGGCGCGCTGCTGGGGTGCGGGCTCGTCGGGTCCTGGCTGCTGACCGAGGGGCAGAACGCCCCCGGCCTGTTCCGGGGCGGGATGTTCGCGCATTCGCTGGCGTCGGCCGTGCTGATCGGACTGCTGGCCGGGGCACCGGACGGCCGCACCGGGCGGCTGCTGGGCGGCGCCGTTCCGCGCCGACTGGGCGAGCTGTCGTACAGCCTGTACCTGTGGCACTGGCCGGTGTATCTGCTGCTGCCCGAGGCGATCGGGATCGGCGGGGTCGCGATCGGCGGCTGGGGCCGTACCGCCGTGGCGATCGGCCTGTCGCTCGGGGCGGCCGTACTGTCGAGGATCTGGGTGGAGGATCCGGTACGGTTCCGTGCCCGGTGGGCGATCGGGTGGCGCGGGCTGGTGGCGCTGGCCACCGCGACCGCCGTGGCCGCCGTCGTGTGGGCCGCGATACCGCGGCCGCATCCCGGCGCCGGGACGGTGGACGTCGATCGACTGCTGGCACCGGGCGCAGCCGTCGCCGGAATCGGGACCGGGACCGGGATCGGGATCGGGATCGGGGAGGACTGAGGCACATGCGGGAGTGGCACACCACGGGACGAACGGCGCGGTCCTGGTCCGGGCGCTCGGCCCGTGCGTGCGCGGGGCTCGCCGCCGCGCTCGCCGCCGCCCCGGCGCTGGCCGGCTGCGGGATATCCGACACCGGGCCGGTGGCCGCGGGGCCTCCGGCCTCGGGCGGGCTGACCCTCGACGGATCGGAGGCGCTGCGGGTCTACTTCGTCACGGCGCAGGGCACCTGGCCCGCCACGCGGCCCGCGCCGCCCGACGCCGGACCGCAGCACGCGCTGAACGTCCTGTTGGACGGCCCCAACTCCACCGAGCGGGCGCGCGGCCTGGACACCGCGCTGCCGGCGGGATCGCACGAGGTCCGCGCGCGGCCGGCGGCGGGCACGGTCGACCTGTACCTGCCGTGGGCGGTGGCGGAGTTGGACAGCGTGGCGGTGAGCCAGCTGGTGTGCACGGCCGCCGCGGCGCCCGGCATCCCCGGCGGCAGGGACCCGGTGGACGTGGTGGTGCGGGTGCACGAGTCGGGCTTCGCGGGTGACCCCTGGGAGGTCACGTGCGACGAGACCGGCGCGGCCACCCCCCGGGGCCGCGCGCACTGACGAACCGAACGACCCGAACGACCCGAACGAAGTGAACCAACCGAACGAGGGACAGGAGGTCGTCGCCATGGCGCGGGTCCTGCTGATCGAGGACGATCCCGCCGTGCGGCGCGGCGTCGCGCTGGCGCTGCGCCGCCGCGGCCACGAGACCGAGGCGGTCGGCAGCGGCGAGGACGGCCTGGCGGCGCTGGCCGACACCGCCCCGGAGATCGTGCTGCTCGACCTGATGCTCCCCGGCATCAGCGGCCTGGAGGTGTGCCGGCGGATCCGCGAGACCAGCCAGGTGCCCCTCGTCATCCTCTCCGCCCGCGGTGACGACGTCGACGTCGTGGTGGGCTTGGAGGCCGGCGCCGACGACTACGTCGTCAAACCCGCCAGCGGCGAGGTCATCGAGGCCCGCATACGGGCGGTGCTGCGCCGCGTCGCGCCCGCGCAGCCCGACGCCGCCTCCCCCGCCGAGCACACCACCCACGGCGACCTGGAGATCGACCGGGCCGCGCTGCGCGTCGCCAAACGCGGCGAGGTTCTCGCGTTGGCCCCCTCGGAGCTCAAGCTGCTGCTGTTCCTCTCGGCCTCCCCCGAGCGGACCTTCAGCCGCCAGCAGCTGCTGGAACAGGTGTGGGAGCACAGCTACTACGGCGACGCCCGCCTGGTGGACGCGTGCGTGCTGCGGCTGCGCACGAAGACCGAGGACGACCCCCGCCGCCCCCGCTACGTGCAGACCGTGCGCGGCTTCGGCTACCGGTTCGGCCCGTTGTGAGGCCGCGCCCCCGCCTACGCCCGCCCCCGCACGTGCCTCGGCGCGTGTCCCTGCGCGGCCTGGGCACCCGGCTCGTCGCCGGCTTCCTGCTGGTCTCCGCCCTCAGCGCCTTCACCACCGCCGCCCTCACCTACCGTGAGGCGCGTTCGGCCATCCTGGACCGGGCGCGGGACGGCGCCGTGCACGAACTGCGCACCCGGGTCGGCTCGCTCGCACCCGACCTGCCCGCCCGCCCCACCGAGGCGGACCTGCGCGCCCTCACCCTGCAGCTGGACCGTTCGGCGGGAGCACGGGGCTGGCGCACCGCCGCCGCCTACCGCGACGGCCGGCTGGTCACCGCCGACGCCCCGACCACCCCGCCCGCCCTGCCCGACGGCCTGCCGGCCGCCGCCGCCTCGGCCACGACCGCCCTGACCCAACGCTTCCACCACGAAGGCCAGCCCTGGCTCGCCATCGCCCTGCCCGTCACCTCCGGCGACCGGCCCGCCGAGCCGTCAGGACTGGTGGTCTACGCCTCGTTCTCCCTCGCGTCCGAGGACCAGGACGTCGCCTCCCTCGTCGCCGCCGCCCGCGCCGGCGCCCTGCCCGTGGTGCTCGCCGCCGCCGTGCCCGCCCTGCTGGTCGCCCGCCGCGTGCTGCGCCCCGTACGCCACCTGCGCTCGGCCGCCGAGGACATGGCCGGCGGCGCCCTGGACACCCGCATCCGCGTCACCGGGGACGACGAACTCGCCGATCTCGGCCGCACCTTCAACACGATGGCCGCGACACTGCAGGCGGACGCCCGGGCGCGGCGGGAGATGGAGTCCAAGGCCCGCCGGTTCGCCGCGGACGTCTCCCACGAACTCCGCACCCCGCTCGCGGCGATGACCGCCGTGACCGGCGTCCTCGACGAGGACGCCGCCGGGGGCCGGCTGCCCGCGGAAACGTCGGAGGCGCTGACCCTGGTCGCCGACGAGACCCGCAAGCTGGCCCATCTGGTCGACGACCTGATGGAGATCTCCCGTTTCGACGCCGGCGCCGTCCGCCTGGACCCCGACGACATCGACGTCGACGAACTCCTCCGCAAGACCCTCGCCCTGCGCCACTGGCAGGACCGGGTCGTCACCGACGTGCCAGAACGAGGGCTGCGCGCCCGCCTCGATCCCCGCCGCGTCGACGTCACCCTCGCCAACCTCGTCGGCAACGCCCTGCACCACGGCGGGCCCGCGGTCCGGGTGCGCGTCCACGCCCGCGCCGACGCCGACGCGCTCACCATCACCGTCTCCGACGACGGCCCCGGCATCCCGCACCAGGTGCTGCCGCACGTCTTCGACCGTTTCACCAAGGGCGACGCGGCCCGCGCCCGCAGCGAGGGCAGCGGCCTGGGCCTGGCCATCGCCGCCGAGAACACCCGCCTGCACGGCGGCACCCTCACCGCCGCCAACGCACCGGAGGGCGGCGCGGTCTTCACCCTCACCCTGCCGCGCGATCCCGCCTGACCCACCCCGGCCCGGCGTCTCCGAACGGGTCCGCGGCGCGGTGAGGCCGACGTGACCTGATGGTTTCCACCGTGTCACGGGAAGGAAATCTCGTCTGCACACGCTCAACCGGATCACCCGGATCGAGGCTGGCCGCTCGTCTCACTCGTGCCCGTCCGGCGGTTCTCTGCGAAAGAGCGATACATGTCCTATGTGAACCCACCCGAGTTCGCCGCGAAGATGATCGACGCCGGCGAGTCGAAGATCTTCATGTCCACGCGCGACACGCTGATCCGCGCGTTCATGGCCGGTGCGATCCTCGCGCTGTCGGCGGCCTTCGCGGTGACGGTGGCCGTCGAGACGGGTCAACCGCTCGTCGGCGCCCTGCTGTTCCCGGTCGGGTTCTGCATGCTGTACCTGCTGGGCTTCGACCTGCTGACCGGCGTCTTCACCCTGGTCCCGCTCGCGCTGATCGACCGGCGCCCCGGCGTCACACCCCGTCTGGTGCTGCGCAACTGGGGCCTGGTCTTCGTCGGCAACTTCGCCGGAGCGCTCATGGTCGCGCTGATGATGGCGGTGATCGCCACCTACGCCTTCTCCGTCGACCCCAACGAGGTCGGCCAACGCCTCGGCACGATAGGCGAGAGCCGCACCGTGGGCTACGCCGACCACGGCGCCGCCGGCATGCTCACGCTCTTCATCCGCGGCGTGCTGTGCAACTGGATGGTCTCCACCGGCGTAGTCGGCGCGATGATGTCCTCATCCGTGTCAGGCAAGGTGATCGCCATGTGGATGCCGATCCTGGTCTTCTTCTACATGGGCTTCGAGCACTCCGTCGTCAACATGTTCCTCTTCCCCTCCGGCCTGATGCTCGGCGGCGACTTCTCGGTCGGGGACTACCTGGTGTGGAACGAGATCCCCACCGTCCTGGGCAACCTGGTCGGCGGCCTGACCTTCGTGGGGCTCGCGCTGTATGCAACCCACGCGCGCACCGCCGCGGTCCGCGCCCGCCCGACCGACCCGAAGGCGGAGCCGGAGGCTTCGGAGCTGAGGGAGGTCTGAGGCCGGTCGTCTCTCGGCCCGGCGCGCATACCGGAAGGACGTCCGCCCGACAGGGCCGACCGACAGGCCGACCGGCTGGCTCACCGGACGGCTCACTGGACGGCGGATGTCGGGGGCGCACCGCACGACGAGGCGGCGCGCCCGCCCGGTTTGCGCGAAGGGACCATCGGGCGCACGGTGGGCAGAGGGTGAACCGAATACCGGGGAGAAGAGTCCCACGCGGAGTTTCCGAGCGCGGACACCGCGTGAAGGCCGATGGGAGGAATCCCCCGAGCCAGGGAGCAGCGCGGTGATCTCTTTCCCACCATGTGTCGAGGAGCCGCGGCGGGCGCTCATCGCGAAGGTCTCCGGATTCGCCAAGGATGCGGAGACCGCCCGCGGGTTCGCCCTGGCCGCCCGCACCGGGACCGGCGCCCCGCTCCGTGACCCCCATCCCTACTGTCCCCACTGAGAAGTGAAGGAGAGACCGCCATGGCCGACGTCGAGTCGTTCCCCGGGAGGGAGCTCTTCCGCAAGGGCAGCCACAGTCCGATCATCACCGCGATGGGAAGGCGCCTCGTCGCCGCCGGCTGCGGAAAGTACGAGAACCGCCCGGGGCCCGAGTGGACCGACACCCACCGCCGGTCCTACGCCGCCTGGCAGCGCAAGCTCGGCTTCTCGGGCAGCGACGCCGACGGCATCCCGGGCAAGTCCTCCTGGGACCGGCTCCACGTCCCCGAGGTGGGCAAGAGCATCCCCTCCCCCGTGCCCGGATTCAAGGTGACGACCCGCTACCGCAAGAAAGGCCCGCACTGGAGCCTCGGCTACCACACCGGCGCGGACTACGCGGCTCCGACCGGCGCGAACTGCATCGCCGTGGACGGCGGCAAGGTCCGCGCCGGCGAGGACCCCAGCTTCGGCAAGTACCTGGTGCTGCGCTCCGGCGGATTCGACTACTGGTACGCCCACCTCTCCCGACGCTCCCTCACCAGCGGCACCGTCCGGGCCGGCCAGAAGATCGCCGAGGTCGGCGACACCGGCAACACCACGGGCCCCCACCTCCACTTCGAGAAGCGCCCGGCCGGCGGCGGCTTCGGCAACGACAGACGCCCCGACTGGTGACCCCGATCGGGCTGCTCACCGAGTGACAGCCCCGCACCCCGGCTCGCCGCCCCGCGGCGAGCCGGCTTCCCCGGCGTCATCCGGGCGACGCCCGCGGGACACCGGCCGCCCGCACGATGACGGGCATGACCGGTATCGACCGCAGACGATTCGCCGGCGCGCTGACCGGGCTCTCCGGGCTCGCCGCGCTGGCCCAGGTACCGCTGGCGCGCGGCGCGCTCGCCGACACGCCCCGCCGGGCGCACGCCGGCGGCGACCCGTTCTCCCTCGGCGTGGCCTCCGGCGACCCCTCCCCCGACGGGTTCGTGCTCTGGACTCGGCTGGCGCCGGACCCGCTGGCGCCGGGCGGCGGTGGCGGGATGCCGTCGCGGCCGGTGCCCGTCGAGTGGCGGGTGGCCACCGACGAGCGGATGCGGCACGTCGTCCGGCGCGGCACCGTCGCGGCGTTGCCGGAACTGGCGCACGCCGTGCACGTCGAGCCGTCCGGGCTGCGTCCCGACCGCACGTACTGGTACCAGTTCCGCCACGCCGGCGAGCTGTCGCCGGTCGGCCGCACCCGCACCACGCCCGCCCGCGGCGCCCGGCCGGGCCGGCTGTCGTTCGCCTTCGCCTCCTGCCAGGACTGGGCCAGCGGCTACTACTCGGCGTACCGCAACCTCGCCGAGGAGGACCTCGACCTCGTCGTCCACCTCGGCGACTACGTCTACGAGGGCGGCATCCCCGCCGACGGCGGCTACCGCGCGACCCCGGTGCCGGAGCAGCTGCGCGACGCGCCCCGCGACCTGGGCCGCTGGCGGCTCCAGTACGCGCTCTACCGCTCCGACCCGGACCTGCGGCGGGCGCACGCGCGTTTCCCGTGGGTGGTCACCTGGGACGACCACGAGGTGCAGAACGACTACGCCGCCGACGCCTCCCAGTACGAGGACGACATCCGCGCGCTGCGCCTCGCCGCGTACCAGGCGTACTACGAGCACCAGCCGCTGCGCCGCGCCGCCATTCCGCGCGGCGACGGCGAGATGCGGCTGTACCGGCGGCTGTCCTACGGCGACCTGGCCGAGTTCAACGTGCTCGACGGCCGCCAGTACCGCAGCGCCCCGCCCTGCGGCTGGGGCGAGGCGCCGGCGTGCGACGCGGCGTACGACCCGTCCGTCACGATGCTCGGCGACCGCCAGGAGCGGTGGCTGCTCGACGGCCTGGCCGGCTCCCGCGCCCGGTGGAACGTCCTGGCCAACAACGTCATGATGGGCCGCCTCGACCACGACGGCCCCTCGGGCGACGTGCTGTGGCACGACGCCTGGGACGGCTTCCCGGCGGCCCGCACCCGCGTCACCGACCACCTGGCGGTGGCGCGCGTGCGCAACCCGGTCGTCATCACCGGCGACTGGCACTCCACCTTCGTCAACGACATCAGGCGCGACTTCGACGACCCGGCGTCGCCCGTGGTGGCGACCGAGTTCGTCGGCACGTCGATCTCCAGCAACGGCGACGGCGAGGTCTACGGCCCGTACTACGGCCCGATGATCAGGCACAACCCGCACATCCGCTTCTTCGACGGCGACCGCCGCGGCTACGTGCGGTGCACGGTGGACCGTGCGGAGTGGCGGACCGACCTGCGGATGGTGCCGACGGTCAGCCGCCCCGACGTGGCGGCGTACACCTTCGCCTCCTTCGTCGTCGAGGACGGCCTGCCGGGCGCCCGACAGGCGTAGCGCGCCCGCGGCCCGGATCCGTGACCCGGATCCGCGCCGCGGATTTGCGGCCCGGCGCTCGGCGCCGGACGCTGGAGGAGTACGGGGTGTACGCAACCTGGCGGGAGGAGGCCGACCGCCGTGGCCAGCATCGCCCAGCGCATCGCCAATCTCTTCCGGGTCAGGGCGAACAAGGCCCTGGACCGCGCCGAGGACCCGCGCGAGGTGCTCGACTACTCCTACACCCAGCAGCAGGAGATGCTCCAGAAGGTGCGGCGCGGCGTCGCCGACGTGGCGACCAGCCGCAAGCGCGTCGAAACGCAGCTCGGCCAGCTCGGCCAGTCCAGCGAGCGCCTCAACACGCAGGCCCAGCAGGCACTCGGCACCGGCCGCGAGGACCTCGCCCGCGAGGCCCTGACCCGACGCGCGGCGGTGGCCTCGCAGATCGGCGATCTGGAGGGCCAGCGGGACACGCTGGTCGCCGAGGAGGAGAAGCTCACCCTCGCCGTGCAACGCCTCGAGGCGCGGGTGGAGACCTTCCGCACGCAGAAGGAGACGATCAAGGCCCGCTACACCGCCGCCGAGGCCCAGACCCGAGTCGGCGAGGCCGTCAGCGGGATCGGCGAGGAGATGGGCGACGTGGGCATGGCGATGCAGCGCGCCCAGGACAAGACCGACGAACTACAGGCGCGCGCCGGCGCGATCGACGAACTCCTCGCCTCCGGCGCCCTGGAGGACGCGGCCCTCCCCTCCGGCCGCGACGACATCCAGACCGAACTGGACGCCTCCGCCACCCGCGCCGACGTGGACCATCAGCTGGAGCAGCTGAAGGCCCAGCTCCCACCGGGCAGGCCGGCAGGCGAAAAACCGATCGACGAGCCCGGACCCGACGGACCATGATGCGTCTCCGTGATCAGGACCGCCGCCCGCGACAACGCCGAATGGTGCGCGACGATGTGCCGCTGCCACGGCGTGGCGAGCGAGTTCGGGCCGCAGGCCTGGACCGCGCCGACTCGTACCCCGCCGTTCTACCCCGACGCCGTGACCCTGGTGCCGGGCGCCGACCCTCTCGCGCTGACGGACCGCATCGACACCACCACGCCCGGCGCCTCGGTCAAGGACAGCTTCGCCGATCTCGACCTCACGAGCGCTGGTTTCCGGGTCCTCTTCGAGGCCGAGTGGATCCGCCGCCCGCCGGGTGCGCCCGCCACCGCCCCGGATCTCGCCTGGTCCGTGGCGGACGACGCGGACGCGCTGCGCGCCTGGGCCCTCGCCTGGGACGACGGCGACGGCAACGCGCGCCTCTTCCGTCCCGAACTGCTGGCCTCCCCTGACACGTTCGTGATCGCCGGACGGTCCCCCGACGGCCGCGTGGTCGCCGGCGCGGTCGCGACCCGCGGCGCCCACGCGATCGGCATCTCCAACGCCTTCACCCGCACCGGCGGCCCCGCGACCCCCTGGCCACTCGTCCTGGGCGCCGCCCACTCCCTCTTCCCCGCCACACCCCTGGTCGGCTACGAACACGGCGAGGCCCTGACCGCCGCCCGCCACCACGGCTTCGCCCCGATCGGCCCCCTGCGCGTCTGGATCCGCCCCTAGTGTCGAACGGGACCAACGGAGATCGCGGCGCGGGTCGTCGAGGCCTACCGGGCCCTCGGCGGACTCGCGATTGGGTACGGCCAGGGCTCGGTGCTCGCGGGATTCACCGCCGAATCCGACCTGGACACCGTCCTGGTCTGGGATCTTGAGAGGCCCCCGCCCCGGGCCGAGCGCCCCGCGCGGGCGCTGTGCGACGAAGGGCACTCGTTGACACAGCACGACCTCCCCGGCCTCGCCCTCGACAACCTCCGCGTCTCCGGATGTGGTGCCGGCAGGTGCGCAACGGCGAAGGCTGGCAGAAACAGGAATGGCCCCTGCCACCACGAGATCGCCGCCGCCGCCCGTGCCGACCTGGCGGTGTTCCCCGCCGCGCTCGCCACGTCCGCCCGCGCCGGACTCACCGACGCCCGCGACGCCTACGCCCCCGACCTGCGAGCCGCCGCCCGCGCGGACAACGGCTGGCTTTTCCACAGCCTGTTGACACCACTCCCGCGCACCGCCTACATCGCCTGGTTCGCCGCCGAGGGCCGGTACTGCCCGTTCCCGAAACACCTGCCGGCATGGGCCGAACGCCACACCCTCGCCCACGCCCTGGTCGACCGGATCCTCGCCCTGCCCACGGCCTGGTAACGCCGGGGAAACGGCGGTGGCTGTTGCATCGTCCTGCGAGGGCCGGCACCGCGTCGGCCTCGGACGAGAGGAAGCGGACATGAAGCGACACAGGAAGCTGATCGTGGCCGGTGTGCTCGCGGCGGCGCTGGCTGGCGGCGCCGGCGTGGCGATGGCCTCGGACGGCGGCGGCCAGGGTGGGACTGGTGACGCCAAGGAGACCGAGTCCTACAGCGTGCCGCACGAGCCGGGCAACGGGCCGGAGGAGAAGGGCCTGACCGAGTCCACGACGGACAACGGCGAGCCGGGCCACACCCAGGCCGGCACCGCGCCCGACCACGCCGGAGAGCCGGACACGCACTCCTACTCCACCCGCTGACCATCGCACCCGACACGGCCCCGGGACGCCCACGCGTGGCACGCCCCGGGGCCGTCGTCATCACGACAAGCGCGGCGACAAGGGCAGCGGCGATGTCAGGGGTCAGTGGCAGGTGCCGCAGCAACTGGCCGCCGGCTGCTCGTCCGCGGAGGTCGGAACCAGGTCGTATCCGGCCTCCGTGACGGCGTCGGCCACCGCGGACTCGTCCAGCGGCGCCTGGCTGGCGACCGTCACCGTGCCAGCCCGCAGATCGACGTCGACGTTGGCGACGCCGGGGATCCTGCCGACCTCGGCCGTGACGGAAGCGACGCAGTGGGCGCAGGTCATTCCGGTGACCGTGTAGGTCGACACGGTCTGCTCGCCAGCCCGGGGGGTGGTCGTGGTCATATCGAGTTCTCCTTGCCAGCGGCTAATCGGGTTCTGTGGCGGGCCGCTCGCGGCGGCTCCACCACAGAGACTATATACCCCCTAGGGGTATGATCAAGCAGCTCCTCCCTTTCCGCGACGGTTGCTGGACCGCGCTCGCGTTCATAGCCGTGGCACAGTTCATGGCGATCACGGACACGTCGATCACTGGCGTGGCCCTGCCCGAGATGCGGGAGGATCTCGGATTCACGCGGGGCAACCTGTCCTGGGTCTTCAACGCATACGTCGTCGCCTTCGGCGGTCTCCTGCTGCTCGGCGGCCGGCTCTCCGATCTCTTCCGGCGCCAGGCGGATGTTCGGCGTCGGCTGGGCGTGCTGGCCGGCGGCTCCCTGATGGCCGGACTGGCGAGGTCTGGGTCGAACTGGCCGGCCGAGCCGTGCAGGGCACGGGCTCCGCGCTGATCGCACCATCCGCGTTGACCCTGCTGATGACGCTCTTCGGGAACGACCCGAAGGAGCTGACCAAGGCGTTCGCCTTCTACGGTGCCGCCGCCCCGGCCGGCGGCACCGCGCGACGTACCGTCCATCAGGCTGCCGACCCGAGCCCTCCCCAGCGGCGCGGGCCGGCAGCCGCTCTGGGCACCCTGGTCGCCAGGTACCCCCCTGGGGAATCCCGTCCGGCGCCGCCTACGATGGTCACCATGCCGCGGCGGCGCACTCCGGTCACCGCCTTCTCCGTCGAGCGCCGAGACGCCTGGGGGAGAGGGTGGCTGTTGTTGGTGCTGCTGGGTGTGCTCGCTGGCCTGGTGGCCATGCACGGGTTGACCCCGGGTACCGCCGCCAGCGCGCCGCTCCCCCTCACGGGCGAGGCACATGAGGCGGCGCCCGAGGCGGCGGACGCCGAGCGCGACTGCGACTGCGATCACGCGCATTCCAACGGCGGCGCTCACGCCGAGCACGCCGACGCCACCTGCGCGGCCGGTGGTGTGAACAGCGGTCCGAACTCACCCCTGCCGCCCACCGCCGGTTCGGGTTCCGGTCCAGGAGATCCGGACGCCGCCGCTCATGACGGGACCCACGCCGCCCGGAGCGGGCGGGCTCCGCCCTCCCTGAGCGAACTGCAACTCCTCCGCATCTAGACGGGCCCACGCGGCGCCGGCCGTCACCAGCGCCGGTCGCCGTGTTCGCGCACGCCTGTCCAGTTCTTTCGCGCAGAGAGTTGCAAGATCATGACCACCCAAGGTTCTTTTCGCCCTGCCCGGCATCGGGCGGCCGTCGTGGCCGGTGCGGCGGTCGCCGCGCTGGTGTTGGCCGCCTGCGGGAGTGACCACGACGAACACAGCTCCACGTCCGAGGACACCGCCCCCTCCGCGTCCGCTGATCAGCGCAATGCCGCGGACGTCGACTTCGCCCAGCAGATGATTCCTCACCACGAGCAGGCCGTGGAGATGGCCGCGCTGGCCGCGGATCGCGCCGGTTCCCAGGAGGTGCGGACGCTCGCGGGGCAGATCCAGGAGGCGCAGGGCCCGGAGATCGAGACCCTCACCGGTTGGCTTGAGGACTGGGGCGAGGAGGTCCCGGGCGCGGGCATGGACCACTCGGGTCACGCCAGTGGTGGCATGGAGGCTGGTTCGGAAGGCGACGGGATGATGTCCCAGGAGCAGATGGAGGAGTTGGAGAACGCCTCCGGTGCCGCCTTCGACGTCGCTTTTCTCGAGATGATGATCGAGCATCATCAGGGCGCGATCGCGATGGCCGAGGTCGAGCGGGCCGAGGGCTCCTATCAGCCCGCCCTTGACATGGCGCAGGACATCGTCGCTTCCCAGGGCGCCGAGATCGATGAGATGAACGCCCTGCTCGAAGACGGCTGAGACCCACCCGGGGTGGGGCGACCCGCGTCGCCCCACCCTCCCCTCGTGGCGCGGACGGCCACTCAGGACGTTCGCGACAGCACCGGGCGGCGGGGGCGGCCCCGCCTCCCGGGTGATCGACGCGCGGAGCCGGGCGGCCGCGCCTGACGGGAGGCGGCATGCTCGCCGGGGTGCGCGCCATCCTGGCGCCTGGTCAGGGCCGGGAGCCAGGTTCCTGGCGCCCACGTGGCAGGATCAGCACCGCGGCGAGCCCTCCGGCGACCACGACCACACCACCGGCCAGCAGGGCGTTGACCATGCCGGACCCGAACGCCTCGCGGGCGGCGTGCGCGAGTTCGGCGCCGGGGCGCCCACCGATGTCCTCGGCGGCGCCGAGCGCGGCGGCGAGCGAGTCGCGTGGGCCGTCGGTCCGGGTGGCGTCGGCTATCTCGGCGCGGTACGTGGCGTTGAAGACGCTGCCGAGGACCGCGATGCCGAGCACGCCGCCGAGCTCACGGGTCACGTCGTTGAGGGCGGAGGCGATGCCCTGCTTGGCCTGAGGGAGCGCCGCGACGATGGCGTCGGTGGCCGGGGTCGCGGCGAAGGCGATGCCCGCGCCCAGCAGCGCCGTGCTCGTCAACACGGGCCAGTAGGCCGCACCGTCCGCGAAAACGGACATCAGAGCCAGGCCGCTGGCGATCACCGCCATGCCCGTGCCCATCACGGCGCGCATGCCGAACCGGTGGGCGAGCGGCGGTGCGGCGGGCGAGACGACGATGGCGGCCACCGCCATGGGAATCAGGGCCAACCCGGCGCGGAAGGGCGAGTAGCCCATGACCTGCTGCAGGTGCTGGAGAAGGAGGAAGAAGAGGCCGAACATGGCCAGGGTCTCGGCCGTGAGGACCAGGGCGCCCGCGGAGACGCCGCGCAGCCGGAACACCCGCGGGTCCAGCATGGGGCGCTGACGCTTGAGCTCCCACCAGACGAACGCGGCAAGTCCTGTCGCGCCCATGGCGAAGCCCGTCAGCACGGTGCCGTCATCCCAGCCACGCTCAGGGCCCTCGACGATTCCGTAGACCAGGGCTCCGAGCCCGACAACCGACAGCAACGAGCCGACCGGGTCCAGCGGCGCGGCGTCCGGATCCTTCGAGGCGGGTGTGATCGCCGCTGCCGCCACGAGGGCGAACGCGGCGATGGCGGCGTTGGCGACGAAGACCGAACGCCAGGAGAAGGCCTCCAGCAGGGAGCCCGCGAGCAGCACACCGAGCAACGCCGCGCCGAAGCTGATCCCCGACCACACCCCGACCGCGCGACCCCGCTCGGCTGGCGGGAAGACGTGCGTGATGACCGCCAGCGTCATCGGCATCACCAACGCGGCGCCCACGCCGGCAACCGCTCGTAGCGCGATGACCACCGCCACGTCGTCCACGGCGACGACCGCCGCCGAGGCCAGCCCGAACAGGGCCAGTCCGGCGAGCAGCACGTTCCTGCGGCCGTACCGGTCGCCCAGCGCGCCACCGGTCAGCAGCAGGCCGGCGAACGCGACGCCGTAGGCGTTCATGATCCACTGCAGCTCGGCCTCGCTGGCACCCAGGTCACCGGCCATGTCCGGAACGGCCACGAGTAGCGAGGCCAGCATGCCCACCACCACCGCGAGCGCGAGGCACATCACCGCCAGCACCGCGCCGCGCCGCCGTGCGCTGGTCAGCGGCTGGCCGGATGAGGGCTCGCTCTCCGTCGTGTGCACCACGACCACTCCTTCAATCAAACGATTGATTCAAACGATCGTTTCATAGAAGCAGGCAGCCTTGCTCGAATCAAGCGTTCGTTTTAATCTGCCGTCGATGCCCAGGTCAGCCCAGACGCCCGGAGCCGCCGACACCAAGACGCGCATCCTCGATGCCGCGGAGGAACTGTTCGGCGAGCATGGCTACGCAGCCACCTCGTTGCGGCACGTGACCCACGCCGCCGGAGTCAACGTCGCCGCGGTCAACTACCACTTCGGCTCCAAGGAAGGGCTGCTGCGCGCGGTGGTCCGGCGGGCCATGGCCTCGGTGAACGCCGATCGCGCCCGGCTTCTGGATGACCTCGAAGCCGCGGCGGCCCCTCCCGCGGCCGATGAGCTGATCCGCGCCTTCGTCGCCGCCGGAGCCGACATCGTGCGGCGGCACGGCGACCGCGGTCCGCATGTCGCCCGTCTCCTCGGCCGCGTGATCTGCGAGCCGGGCCCTGGGATTCGTCGCATCTTCGCCACGGAGGTCGCCCCCGTGGAAGGCCGCTATCTCGACGCGCTCACCGTGGCGCTCCCCGAGTTCCCCCCGTCCGAGGTCGCCTTCCGCTACCGCGCCATGATCGGACTGCTCGCCCTGTACCAGGCCGGCACGCTCGCGGACCTCCACCCCGGGGAAGAGACCACGGTGGCCCACGACCGGCGGGAGGACCCGGAGGCGCTCGTCGCCATGCTCACCGCCGCCTTCCACGCGCCGCCCGGCACGGCCAGCCCAACGAGGTCGGCCTGACCCACCCGCGCACCTCCTCGCCGGCCCCGCTGACCGGCTCCGACCGCTCGACGCCCCGCGAGGCAGCGCCAGCCGTGGACGAGCGGCCGCTCGGGCACCGGCCATACCGGCCATCGATAACCTGACCGAGTGATGACCGACCTGACCCTCCTGTCGCGCGTGGCCTACCGCGGCCGGGAGATCACCGCGCCGCGACTGCGCGGGCTGGTCGCGCTGCTCGCGGGCGAGCTGCGCTCCGGCTGCAGCACCGCGCGGCTGGTGGACGGGCTGTGGCAGGACGAGCCGCCGGCCAACCCGGCCAACGCGCTGCGGATCCTGGTCTCCCGGGCCCGCTCCCAGCTCGGGGCCGACGTCATCGTCAGCACCCCGACCGGCTACCGGCTGGCGCTGGATGAGGAGCAGGTCGACAGTTCGGCGGTGGTGCGGTGCGCCGAGGCGAGCGCCCGGCACGCCAGGGCCGGGGATCACGCCGCCGCCCTGGCGAGCGCGGAACAGGGCCTCGCCTGCTGGGACGCGGTCCCGGACGCCGACCCCGCGCCGGGCGACCCCGTGGCGGAGCTGCGGGCCGAGCGGGCACCGCTTCACGCGACGCTCGTGCGTTCCCGGGCGCTGGCGCTGGCCCGGCTGGGGCGACGGGCCGAGGCCCTGGCGCCGCTGACCGAGGTCTTCACCGGGGCCCCGCGCGACGAGGAGGTCCTGGCCGAGTTGCTGCGCGCCGAGGCGGCCACGGTCGGGCCGTCGGCGGGGCTCGCCCGCTACGACGCGTACCGGCGCGAGCTCCGCGACGACCTCGGCACCGACCCGGGAGCCGGGCTCAGGGCCGTGCACCAGGAACTGCTGCGGGTCGACTCGCCCGTGGTCCGGTACGGGGTGCCGCACGACCCGAATCCCCTGCTGGGGCGGGACGCGGATCTCGACGCGGTGGCCGGGCTGCTGCGCACCACGCGGCTGGCCTCCATCGTCGGCCCCGGCGGTCTGGGCAAGACGCGGCTCGCGCACGCCGTCAGCCGCCAGGCGGAGCAGCGGGTGGTGCACTTCGTCTCGCTGGCCGGAATCAGTACCGACGAGGACGTGGCCGGCGAGGTGGCCTCCGCCCTCGGCGGCGGGGAGGCGGCACACGGTGGCGTCGGGGCGTACGGCGGCGGGGCGGACGTGCCCGCCGGCATCGTCGCCGCTCTTGGCGCCGGCCCCGCGCTGCTGGTGCTGGACAACTGCGAGCAGGTCGTCCGGGGCGCCGCCGACCTGGTGCGGGAGCTGGTGGCGCGGTCCAGGGACCTGCGGGTGCTGGTCACCAGCAGGGCGCCGCTGGGGCTGAGCTCGGAGGCGGTGTACCAGCTGCCGCAGCTGAGCCTGACAACCTCGATCGCGCTCTTCGAGCAGCGGGCCCGGGCCGCGCGCCCCGGCGTCGAGCTGCCGCCCGACACGGTGGCGGAGCTGTGCCGTCATCTGGACGGGCTGCCGCTCGCCGTGGAGCTGGCGGCGGCGCGGGTGCGGGCGCTGTCCGTGCCCGAGATCGCCCGCCGCCTCGGTGACCGGTTCGCGCTGCTGCGCGGCGGGGCCCGGGACGCACCCGAGCGGCACCGCACCCTGCACGCGGTCGTGGAGTGGAGCTGGAACCTGCTGGAGGAGGACGCGCGGGCGGCGCTGCGGGCGTTGTCCGTCTTCCCCGGCGGCTTCACCGAGGAGGCGGCGGAGCACCTGCTGGGGGACGGCGGCGACGCGCTGTTCCTGCTGGAGCGGCTGGTGGACCAGTCGCTGCTGAGGGCCGCCGACACCGCGGCCGGAATCCGCTTCCACATGCTGGAGACCGTGCGGGAGTTCAGCGCCGACCGGCGGGCCGCGGCCGGGGAGGAGCAGGCGGTCACGGACCGGTTCCTGGGCTGGGCACGAGACTTCGGACTGGCCAACCACGAGCTGTTGTCCGGCCCCGAGCCACTGCGGCACTGGGCGCGGGTGCGCGCCGAGCAGGACAACCTCGTGCTCGCCCTGCGGTTCTCCCTGGCCCGCGGGGATCACCCCACCACCGCGGCGGCCGGCGCGGTGCTCGCCGGAGTCTGGGTCACCGACGCGACGAGCTTCCACCGGGTCTTCACCCTGGCCGACGACACCGCGGCGCCGCTGTCGCACTACCGCCCCGACGCCCGGCACACCGAGGTCACCCGCACCCTCAGCGTCCTCTGCACCGCCGCCCCGTTCATCGCGTACGATCCGCTCCGGCCGCGCCATCTCGTCACCCTGCGCCGACTGCCGCCCGCGGAGCCGGACACGCTGCCGCGGGCACTCTCCATCGTGCTGTGCGCTGTTCCGGACATGCGCCCACCCGGCTACGAGCCACTGCAGGAGCTCTGTGCGAGTGACGCGCCCCTGCTGGCGGGCGTCGCCGAATGCCTGGCCAGCTATCTCTGGGAGCGCGAGCACGAACCGGAGCGTGCGCTCGCCTCGGCCCGCCGGCTGCTCGCCGCGGTCGACGCCGCGCCCAACCCGTCGCTCATGCTGCTCGGCCGCTCCCGCTGCAGCGAGCTGTGCCTGGACGCCGGTCTCGGCGAGGAGGCGTACCGGCATCTGCTGGCGGCGCTGGACGCCTTGTCGCATCTGAGCGACCAGTCGCCCATGACGGGCCTGTTCCGGGGACTGGTGGCGGCCTGCCTGCAACGCGGCGAGACGGACGAGGCGGAGGAGTGGCTGCGGCGGCTGGAGCGGAACCAGTCGGGGGAGCGGGCCTCGGCCTTCGCGGCCGACCTGGCTGCCTGGGCGGAGATCGCGCTGGCCCGCGGGCTCACCGAGCTGGGTCTCAAGCGGTGGCGAATGGTCGTGGACCGACTGAGCACGAGGGGCACGCCGCCCGCCGACCCCACCGCGGCCGCGTGGGCCCCGTACCTGGAGGTCACCGCGGTGGCGGCGCACGCGTACGCCGGGCGGCTGGCGCCGGTCGCCGGCCTGGTGGTCGAGCTGGAGCGCCGGCTGCGGACGCGGCTCGCGGACGACTCCCTCCCGGACGGGGAGATCCTGGCGCACGGCACCGAGGTGCTGGCCCTCGGCCTGGCCCGGCTCGCCGAGGGCGACGACGCGTCGGGGGTGCGGCTGCTGGCGCTGGCGGAACGGCTCCGCGTGCCGCAGGCGTTTCAGCTCACGTTGTCCGCCGCCCGCGCCCGCCGGGCCGCCCAGGACGCCGACGGGGCGGCGTACGCCGACGCGGTGTCGGAGTACGCCGCCCTGGGGCGGGACGAGCTGCGGGACGCGGCCCGCGCGCTCATGTCGGCTACGCCGGATCGCGGTTGAACAACGCCCTCGACCACACGTAGCCGAGGACGGTCAGCCCCAGGCACCAGGCGATCGCCAGCCACCCGTGGTGGCCGATCCCGGTGCCGAGCAGCAGGCCGCGCAGGGTCTCGATGGCCGGGGTGAACGGCTGGTAGTCCGCGATCGGCTGGAACCAGCCCGGCATCGTGTCGGACGGGATGAAGGCGCTGGAGATCAGCGGCAGCAGGATCAGCGGCATGGCCATGTTGCTGGCCGCCTCGGGATTCGGGCTGGCCAGACCCATCCCGACCGCGATCCAGGTCAGCGCGAGGGCGAACAGCGCGAGCAGCCCGAAGGCCGCGAGCCATTCCAGAGGCGTGGCGTCCGTGGAACGGAAGCCGATGGCCACGGCGATGGCGCCGACGAGCACCAGGCTGCCGAGCACCTGCAGCACGCTGCCGACGACGTGCCCGACGAGCACCGACCCACGGTAGACCGCCATCGTGCGGAAGCGGGCCATGATGCCCGCGGTCATGTCCATGGAGACGGAGATCGCCGCGCCGATCACGGTGCTGCCGATGGTCATCAGCATCAGGCCCGGCACGAGGTAGGCGACGTACTCGGAGCGATCCGCGCCGCCGCCGCCGATGCCCGCGCTCATCACGTCGCCGAAGATGTAGACGAAGAGCAGCAACAGCATGATCGGCGTGAGCAGCAGGTTCAGGGTCATGGACGGGTAGCGCCGGGCGTGCAGCAGATTCCGCCGCAGCATCGTGTGCGAGTCACGGACGGCGAGGGACAGGGAACTCATCGGGCGGTCTCCTTCAGCTGGTTGGGCTGGTTGGGCTGGTGGGACTGGCGGGGAACGGTGCTGTCGGTGAGCGCGAAGAAGACGTCGTCGAGGTCGGGGGTGTGCACGGTCAGCTCGTCGGCCTCGATGCCGGTGGAGTCCAGCCAGTCGAGGATGGCGCGCAGTTCGCGTTGGCTGCCGTCGCTGGGGATCTGCAGGGTCAGTGCCTCGTCGTCCCGGGACGCCTCGCGCAACTCGGTGGCGGCGGACCGGTACGCGGCCGGGTCGGTGAAGCGCAGTCGGACGTGACCGCCGGGGATGAGCCGCTTGAGCTCCTCGGCGGTGCCCTCGGCGACGATCTTCCCGTTGTCCAGCACGGCGATGCGGTCGGCGAGCTCGTCGGCCTCGTCCAGGTACTGGGTGGTCAGGAAGACGGTGACGCCGTCGGCGACGAGCTCGCGGATGATGCCCCACATGGTGTGGCGGCTGCGCGGGTCCAGGCCGGTGGTCGGCTCGTCGAGGAAGATGATCCGCGGGTTGCCGACCAGGGTCATGGCGATGTCCAGGCGGCGCCGCATGCCGCCGGAGTAGGTGGCGGCGGGCTTCTTCGCGGCCTCGGTGAGGTCGAAGCGCTCCAGCAGTTCGGCGGTCACCCGCCGGCCCTCGTTCCGCGGCAGGTGGTGCAGGTCCGCCATGAGGAGCATGTTCTCCTCGCCGGTGATCAGCCCGTCCACCGCGGAGAACTGCCCGGTGACGCCGATCGCGGCGCGCACCGCCTGGGGGTCCGTGGCCAGGTCGTGGCCGCCGACGCGCAGGTCGCCGGCGTCGGCGCCGATCAGGGTGGAGAGGATCTTCACGACGGTCGTCTTGCCCGCGCCGTTCGGGCCCAGCAGGGAGAAGACCGTGCCCGCGGGCACGTGCAGGTCGATGCCGTCGAGGACCAGCTTGTCCCCGAAGGACTTGCGCAGCCCCGTGGCCGCGATGGCGGACGCCTGAGTCGTTGTCATCATGTCCCGGAGTGTGCGAGGCGCCGCGTTCAGCGACATGTCAGCGCCGTTTCATCGGCCACCGCCAACCGGTGCCCCGGTGAAACGGGCCGGTCAGTGCGTCGTCGGCGTCCGGCGGCCGGGGCACGCTCCGCCACCGGCGGTGCCACGGCCTCGGCGAAACCGCGGGCCCCGGCGAAACCGCGGCCGGACCTCATGCCGCCGCGTCGTACGCGGTCCACGACCGGACACCGCTGCCGCCGGCCCGCGGCCGCGGGGCACGCTCCGCGAACACCGCCAGACGCAGCACGAGATAACGGCCGATCCCCACGAGCGCCGTGGCCGACAGGTACACCGTCTGCTGCAGGACGAGCCCGGCATCGGGGCGCAGCACGGCCAACGCGCCGACCGCGGCGGACGTGACCAGCCAGCCGACGGCGATGGTGGCCGCGCTCTTCAGGTGAGCGGCCAGGCCGGGCCGGCCGTGGCCGAACGAGACCCGGGCATGCAACTCGGTGGCGGCCACGGTGGACGCGACGGTGGTCAGCACGTTCGCCGCCAGCCACGGGATCCACTGCGAGAACAGGACCAGGGCCGCCGAGGCCACCAGGGTGACCCCGCCGCCCAGCCCGGCGAAGCGCACGAAGACCGCCGCGTGACGCCGGACCACTCCCAGGCCGCGCATGGTGATCCCCTCTCGAGCCACTGCCGCTCGCGGCGTCGTCGTCTTCATGCCGCAGAGCGTGGCCGAGCCCCGACTCAGCGCCGTTTCAGAGCTCTTTCAGGGGATGCCGGCGGAGCTGAAACCGGCTCGGCGACACGCGGCCCGCTGCGCCCGGGCCCCAGCGGACCGACCACGTCCTCGACTTCGTCGCCGAGGACCGCCTCCACCTCCACCTCCACCGGCGACTGATCGCGGACCGCGCAGCCCTTGACCATCTGGTGCGAAGCCGCGGCTGCGACCTGGGGCGAAGACACCTGGAGGGCCGAAAAAACCGGTTGATCTGGGCCCTGGCGCGTGAATACTGGCTGTCGTCTCAGTTGCTGTCGTCTCAGTTGATCCGAGCTCCCGGCGTTTCGGACTGGACTAGTGGAAGGTCCTGCGAAGATGGCCATGCACGACGACCAGGTGGTCGTGACCACCGAAATCGTCGCGGCCTTGGTTGAAGAACAGTTCCCTCAGTGGGGTGGCAAGGCGATCCAACTCCTGTCGTCGACCGGGACGGTCAACGCCATCTTCCGCATCGGGAAAGACCTCTCCGCGCGATTCCCACTACGCCTGGCCGATGCTGCCGAGGCGCTGGCGGTTCTGGAACAGGAAGCCCAGGCGAGTGCGGAGTTGGCACAGGTGTCGCGATTCCCCGCCCCGGAACCCGTCGCCTTGGGAAAGCCTGGACCCGGCTACCCCATGCCGTGGTCGGTCCAGACATGGCTGCCGGGAACGGTCGCCTCCGATGCCGACCCGAGCGGGTCGGACGCGTTTGCCGAGGACCTTGCGGCCTTCATCGCATCCCTGCGGGGCGCCGAGACGCGGGGGCGGCTTTTCAGCGGCGAGAATCGTGGCGGCGTTCTCGCTCATCACGACGTTTGGATGGCGAAGTGCCTCAAGGAGAGTGAGGGGCTGCTCGACGTGCCCCGGCTGCGCCAGGTGTGGAGCCGCTTTCGGGAGTTGCCACGCACGAGTGCCGACGTGATGAGCCATGGCGACCTGATTCCCGGCAATGTACTGGTCGCGGGAGACCGGCTCAGCGGCGTACTCGACACCGGCGGCTTCGGCCCGGCCGACCCCGCGCTGGATCTGGTCAGCGCCTGGCACCTGTTGCGGCCGGGCCCGCGGGAGGTGCTCCGCCGGAAACTGGTCTGCGACGATCTGGAGTGGGAACGCGGCAAGGCATGGGCGTTCGAACAGGCGATGGGCGTTGTCTGGTACTACGTCGAGAGCAATCCGACGATGAGCAGAATGGGACGCCGGACGCTCGACCGCATTCTGGAGTCGATGGAGTGACGTCGCCCCGTCGCTTGCCGCCCTCCCGGACAATGATCTGGTCCGGTGTTGCGGCTGACGTGCGACGGCGACCAGTTCAGCTGCCCAAATGAGGGCAAGGCTCCTGCGCGCGCAGGTCACGTCGGCACGCGGCAACGATGGTGCGACCCCGACAACGCGCCGCTCGGCCGTTCTCCCTGCTCGGGCGAGCTTCTCCAGCCGCCGGAGGCCCTGGCGCGGAACCGGGTGGGCCCGGACAAGGTCATCGCACACTGGCCGGACATGCTGCGGGTGGCGGGTTCCCTGGCCCCCGGGCAGGTGCGGGCGCATGACCTGCCGCGGAGGTTGGGCCGCGAAGGGCGGCCAACACCGCTGAGGCAGGCGTTCGCCGAGTACGGGCGCATCGGCAAGTCCCCGCACCTGCTGCGGGCCGTCGACCTAGTCGACGACCCCCACCGCCGGCAGATGATCCGGCAGCTCACCGTGCGGGAGTCGCGGCACAAGCTCGCCCACGACCTCTGCCACGGCAAGCGCGGGCAGATCATGCGGGCGTACCGGGAGGGCCGGGAGGACCGGCTCGGCGCGCTCGGCGCGTCGCGGCGATCTGGCACAACTGGGCCACCGACGCACCAGTCGAACGATCCCTCATCGCCCACGACCGCTGGGGCCCAGGAATCGATCATCTAGGGTGACCGCATGTCGCTGATGGGAAGGAATGTCGAGCAAGCGCGGATTGAACGCCTGCTGACGAACGCGCGCGACGCGCGTAGCGGCATGCTGGCGCTCCGGGGCGCGGCGGGCATCGGGAAATCGGTCCTTCTCGACCACGCCGTGTCGATCGCCGAAGCCGAGGGCAGCATGCGCGTGGTCCGCGCGGCAGGGGTCGAGTCCGACTCCGAGCTGGCGTACGGCGGTCTGCACCAACTCCTGTTTCCACACCTGGATCGGTTGGACGCCCTGCCCACTCCCCAGGCCACGGCACTGCGGTGCGCTTTCGGCCTGGCCGAGGGAGACGAAGCCAATCGGTTCCTGATCTCCGCCGGCACCCTGTCGTTGCTCGCCGATCTGGCCGAGGACGTCCCTCTGCTGTGCGTGGTCGATGACCTGCAATGGCTCGACCAGGGTTCCGTGGAGGCGCTGTTGTTCGCGGCCCGCCGCTTCGTGGCCGACCCGATCGCGATGCTGTTCGCGGTGCGCGAGACGTCGGTGCCGTTCGACATCGCAGGCGTCGAGGTCGTGGATCTGTCCGGCCTCGCCGCGCCCGATGCCGCCCGGCTGCTGGACGACCACGCACCGGAACTCGTCGAACCGGTGCGGGCCCGGGTCCTCGCGGAGTCCGGCGGCAATCCCCTGGCGATCATCGAGCTTGGGTCGTCGCGGCTCGCGGCACGCGATGTCGACGAGGCCGACCCGGCCGAACAGGTCGGCCCGCTGCCGGTGACCCGCCGCGTGCAGGAGGCGTTCCGCCGCCAGATCGTCGAGCTTCCCGAACCCACCCAACGCGCGCTCCTGGCGGCGGCGGCTGACACGGCGGCGCCGCTTGCGACGATCCTGCACGTGATCGAAGCCCTCGGTGGCGCCCCCGGCGATCTGGCGCCCGCCGAACGCGACCGGCTGCTCCGGATCGACAGCCGGATCACGTTCCGCCACCCGCTGGTTCGGGCGGCCGCCTACCAGGACGCGCCGCTGCACCGGCGGATCGAGGTACATCGCGCGTACGCCGACGCGCTGGGTGCGGAGGCCGATGCGGACCGCCGGGCGTGGCACCTCGCCGCTGCCACCACCACCCCCGACGAGGCGGTGGCCGCCGAACTCGAAGGTGCGGCGGAGCGGGCCTGGCACCGAGGCGGCGCGATGGCGGTGTGCGCCGCCTACGACCGCGCCGGTCGACTCAGCGCCGATCGGGAACTGAAGGCCCGGCGTATCGCCCGGGCCAGCCAGGCCGCGTTCGATGCCGGCAAGACCGACCGCGCCGCCCGGCTGGCGGCCGAAGCGCTCTCCCTCACCACCGACCCCGGTATCCGGGCCGACGCCATCTATACGCGCGGCGCCGTGGAGTACGAACGAACCTCCCCGCGGGCCGATGCGGAGCTGACGATCGAGGCCGCCGCGTTGGTGCGCGACACCGATCCGGAGCGCGCCGCGCTCACGTTCTTCGAGACCGCGCACGCCGCCCGGCACGGAGCGGCGCACGACCTGCTGCGGCGCGCGACGGATCTGATGCGCGGGTTCACCCCGCCGGAGCACTGGGCACCGGTTGTCGCCGCCCTTCTCGGGTGGGCGGAGCTCTTCGCCGGACGCCCGGAGCTGGCCGTCGGCCCGATGCGCGATCTCTACACCGCCACCCGCAGCGGCGGGAACGACCTGATGCATCGCATCACGGCCGCGTTCGGCGGGCTCATGATCGCGGACGACGACGGCGTCGTCGCCGGGACCGAGGACATGCTGGCCGAGGTGCGGGCTACCGGGGCGTTGGGGTGGGTCCCGTACACCCTGAACGTGCTCGCCGTGGCGCGGCTGTTCCGCGGTGAGTTCGCGGACGCCCGCGCGTGTGTGGCGGAAGGCGCGTCCGTGAGCGCCGAACTCGGGAACACGACCGAGCGCCTGGCACACCGGTCGGTGGAGGTGTGGCTGCACGCCGTGTCGGGTGACGAGTCACGCTGCCGAGCCCTGGCCGAGGAGGTGCTCCCGCGAGCCCGAGCCCGGCACCAGGTCAATGCCGAGATCGCGGACTGGGGTCTCGGCATGCTCGACCTTTCCGCCCGGCGGTTCGGGGAGGCATGCGACCGGCTCGAGAGAGTGTCCCGGGGACCCGCGAGCCGCGACCTCCTGGTCCGGGCGGTGCCGGATCTGGTGGAGGCTGCCGTGCGCGGCGGCCAGCCGGATCGCGCCCACGGACCACTGGCAGCGTTCCGGCACTGGGCCGAGCACGTCGACCGCCCGGTCGCCACCGGCCTCGTACTGCGCTGCCGGGCCCTGCTGGCCGATGACGCCGACGCCGACGCGCTGTACGCCGAGGCGCTGCGGCTCCAGGAGCGGCACGGCGGCCCCTACGAGCGTGCCCGCACCCAGCTGGTCTACGGCGAGTGGCTGCGCCGCCAGCGCCGCCGTACCGAGGCCCGCGCCCATCTCGCGACGGCGGTGTCCGCGTTCGAGGGCCTCGGGGCGGAGCTCTGGGCCGAGCGTGCGCGCGGCGAGCTGGCCGCCTTCGGCGAGCGGGGCGACGAGCCTCGGCGCAGCGGCCCGCTCACCCTGCTGACCCCGCAGGAGCTGCAGGTCGTTCGGCTGGCCGCCACCGGTCACACGAACAAGGAGATCGCCGCGCAGCTCTTCCTCAGCCCGCGGACCGTCGGCCACCACCTCTACAAGGCGTATCCGAAACTCCGCGTCACCGGTCGCGCCGAGCTGGCTGACCTCGTCTGACGGCCGCCGCCAGTCATCGGTGCCCGGACACCAGTCACGATGACCGATCCGTCACTGGGGAGCCCTCGCCTAGCGTTTCGGGCATACGGACAGGCGGCCGTCGGCCGTACGACGAGGAGATGACCATGACGAAGTACTTCCTGAGCCTCCCGCACGACTCCGCCGAGGAGCCGACCATGGAGGACATGGACCCCGCGGAGCTGCAGGAGGTCATAGCCGCGGTCGGTGCGTTCAACACCGCCCTTGAGGAGGCGGGCTCGTTCGTGACGGCTGGAGGCCTGCAGCCACCGTCGAGCGCGACCACGGTGGACTACTCCGGTGACAGCCCCGTCCTCACCCCGGGCCCGTTCGTCGAGGCCAAGGAGTACCTCGGCGGCTTCTGGATCATCGAGGCCGAGAACGACGACGTCGCGATCGAATGGACCAAGCAGGCCTCGCGTGCGCTGCGCAGCAGGGTCGAGGTCCGTGCCCTCCAGGAGGAACCCGCTGCCTGACCGTCCGCCCGGCCGGGTTAGGCCCTGAAGCCAAGGAATACTGGGCGGCTTCTGGGGTGACGAGGCGATCGAGAGTGGACCAGGCGAGCATCAAAGGCGCTCGGTGGTCGTGTCGAGGTCCGCGCACCGCAGGAAGCACCGCAGGGTTGAATGGCAAGTCTTCGAGCCTTATGTGTTGGCGCGGATCGGTATAGGCCCCGCGCCAACACATCGGCTTTCCGTCGGCGACCGCGGAGCGACCCAGCTCCCCGCCCCCGCGGGCGCTGGGCGCCGGGGATCGACCGCTCGGCTTCACCGGTACCGGTGAGCGCGCGGACGCCGCCGTCAGCATCGAGCGCGGCTCAGCCCTTACCGACACCGCGGCCACCGGCCCTCGTAACTGGTGAGCCTGCGCCGGGGCGCGTCCTCTCCGACTCACCGGCGGCGGGCGCCTCCGGCATGGATGAAGGCGAGTATGTATGACCACGACACCTCACCCACGACCGCAGACCGCCGCCGGCAAGGTGCTCTGGCACTTCGCGATGTCGCTCGACGGCTTCATCGCCGGGCCGAACCACTCGTTCGACTGGCTGTCCGGGGTCTCCGGGCGACCGGGCCTGGAGGAGGAATACGGTACGACCTGCGGCGCCGTACTCAGCGGCCGGGACAGCTATGACGTGCTTCCCGACGCCCGCCCCTACAGCGACTCCTGGCAGGGCCGAGTCTTCATCCTCACCCACCACCCCGAGGACGCCGCGCCGGCCGACGACATCACCTTCCTGTCCTGCGACGTCGCCGAGGCCGTACGGATCGCGCTGGACGCCGCGGACGGAAAGAACGTCGAGGTGCAGTCGGCCAAGATCGGGGCACAGCTGCTCGCACGCGGCCTGATCGACGAGATCGACCTGCACATCGCGCTGGTCCTGCTCGGCGACGGCATCCGCCTGTTCGACAACCCCGGCGGCGCGCCGGTGCGCCTCACCCGCGAACACGACGGCGACCCGAACGCGGTACTCAGCGTGCGCTTCCACCCCGTGCGCTGAAGCAGGTCGCACCGGCCTGTGAACTGGGCGTTTGGCGCCCTCCCCAGGCAGCCGGCAGCCCTTCGGCCTGGGCACGGACGACGGGCCGGTCGATCAACCGCTGTTCCACCCCGGCCGTCGGCTGAGCCTCAGCGGCCTCGGCGGCGGGGCCGGTCTCGTTGGCGTTCTCACTGGTCACAGGCGCATCCTCCATGGTCGGGATACACCGCTCGCTCTACAGCACCGCAGGGGCGGAGAGTAGCTGCCGGACGCCGTCGTCAGGGCCGGTTCGGGTCGGAGTGCATCACCATGAAGAGCGACCAGGCGGGCGCGGCTGGGTCGTCCGGGCGGGCGGCGAACTCGTCCAACAGGTCCTTGAGTCGGGTGCGGAACTCCTCCATCTGCGGCGGTGGCAGGCGCAGCGCCATCCTGATGCCCTCGGCCTCGGCCGCGGGGACGAGGGCGAGTTCCTCCAGGAACGCGTCGAGCATCGACCGGTCCAGCGCGGGCGTTTCGACGTGCCAGCTCTTGCGCGTCGCCAGATACGGGATCTCTCGTGCGCCGCGCGCGCCGCGCCGTTCCTCCTGTGCCTCCAGGAACCCGGTGCGGACCAGCGTTCTGGTGTGGTGCAGCACGCTGGCCGGGTCTCGGCCGAGAGTCGCCGCGATCTCCTTGTTCGTGCGCGGCTCCCGCAGGCAGATGCGCAGGATGCGCAGGCGGAGGGCGGAGGCGAGCGCCTTCGCCTCCGCGTCGGTCGCTGGCCGGCGTTCGGTCATGACCGGCAGCCTACTGAAGAGCGGCCAGCCCGTTGAAGGGCCGAACCGCGAGTGATTGACAAAACTCAATCACTCGTCCAGGGTACCGCTGTGCCCCTTAGAGCCAGGGGATCCGTGGATCTCCCGCCACGCCCACCGTGGCCCGAACGAACGAGGTCGACCATGCCGAAGCGTCCAGGAACGACCGGCGGGACCGCCGCTCCCGAGAGCCCCGCAGAACAGGCGGAAGTTCCACCGAACCGGCAGATGGCGTCCTGGGTCAGTCCCGTCGAGGCTCCTCCAGGGCCCGGGGAGAGGGTGAACGACTACGACAGTTTCGCCGAGGCGTACGCGGCCGGGAACGAGACCAGCCTCCTCAACGCCTACTATGCGCGCCCCGCGATAGTGGACCTGGCCGGCGACGTGGCGGGCCGCCGCATCCTCGACGCCGGCTGCGGCGCCGGCCCCGTGGCCGCAGACCTGCGCGAGCGGGGCGCCGTCGTCGCCGGCTTCGACTCCAGCGCCGGGATGCTGGAGCTGGCCAGGCGGCGGCTCGGCGACGGCGTGGTGCTGGAACGCGCCGAACTGGGCGGCCCGCTGCCCTTCGCCGACGCCGGGTTCGACGACGTCGTCGCCTCCCTGGTCCTGCACTACCTGGAGGACTGGACGACGGCCCTGGCCGAACTGCGGCGCGTGCTGAAGCCCGGCGGCCGCCTCATCGGGTCCGTCCACCACCCCTTCGTCCAGCATATGACCGCACCGCCCGGAACCGACTACTTCGCGACCCGCTCCACCTCCCAGTGGTGGGAACTCGGCGGCACCAAGCACCTGATGACCTTCTGGGACCGGCCGCTGCACGCGATCACCGACGCGTTCACCGCGGCCGGCTTCCGGATCGACGTCATCAGCGAACCGGCCCCGGGACCCGGCGCCCGCGAACGGTTCCCCGAGGTCTTCGAGCGGAAGGAGTCGGGCAAGTTCCTGTGCTTCCTGTTCTTCGTCCTCACGAAGGCATGACCTCCACCCGCAGGCGCGGGCCGGTGTCGCCGGTGTCGCCGGTGTCGCCGGTGTCGAGGACCGTGACGCCGTCGATCTTCTCGATGCGGCCCTTTCCGAGGCGGACCCACAACGGGTAGGCACCGGCGTCCCGGGCGAAGGGGAGTTGCTGCGCGGAGTCCGGTGCGGGGTGGAGTCAATCATCCACCACCATGCCCGGACCGCCGGGCAGCCAGATCACCACGTCAAGCCGCCCGCAGCGGCCCTTGCCGTCCGGGACCACGGGCACCCGCCGCTCGCGGTAGGGGCGCAGGTGGCGAACACCTCATGGCCGGTCATGGACAGCACTGCCCGGGTGAGGCTTCGGGTGATCGCGGTCGTCGTGGGCCGGATGGCCGTTCGCCCGGTTCGCGGCCACGGCCTCAGCGGCCCTTTGCGAACAGTCGGCGATGACTTCCCCCAGCCGGAAGAGTTCGTCGGCCGCCGCTGGCTGCGGGCGGCGTCCGGTCAGCTGCTGGAGCCAGCCCGCGGCCCAGTGCGCCTGGTCGACCAGCACAGCCCGCCACCCGCCACCGCGGCACGGCCGGCCACTTCCTTCGTCGGCACCAGCGTCGCGGCGGCGGCCAGCTTGCCCCAGGTGCTGGCAACGGCGTCGTCAGCGGGCAGGACCGGCATGCCGGAGAGCCAGTCGGCAAGCTCCTGGCGGCGGCGCCCGCCCCACGCGCGGAGCTCGGTCCATTGAGTGAGCCCACCGAAGGTGACGAACGTGATCAGCGGCCTTCGCCCGACAAGGCGAGCGGCCAGCGAACCAGGAAGCTTTCCCTTGTGGATGAGCGAGGCGACGTCGGTGTCGAGAACGACGGGCTGCATGGAAGACGGTCCGACGGATCAGGCGACGTCGCGTCGGCGCTCGGCGCGGAGGAAGGCAAGGAACTCATCCAGTTCCTCGTCCGACTCGAAGGTGTCGGCCCTCAGGTCCTCCAGAGAGCGGATGGGCTGAATGTCCTTGGCGGCCAACAGCTCCTCTACGGAGAACCGAGGCCAGAGAGGATTGAACCGTTCCGGGTTGGGCGGAGTCGAACGCACGGGTCCCGCTGCCGAGTGCTTCGATGTCGATAACCGCGGCCACTCGTCCGGAACGAAGCAGGACGTTGTCCAGTCGGAAGTCGCCGTGAACGAGGTCGTCGCTCGGCAGCTCAGCCTGCCCGAACGATGCGACGAGCGCGTCGATGGCCTCGACGAATCGGCGTTCCCTCGCCCCCTGAACCGGCCACGGCCTGTCGCGCGTGGTCCCATTCGCCAGCCAACCGGTTGCGTGCGTACCGCGACCAGCAGTGCTCGGGATCGATGTCGAGGCCACGCTGGCGCTCCAGCACGGGCAGGAGCCGTTCGGCGACCTCGAGGTGAGCCGCCGAGCCGAAGACCCGCGAACGTGTTCCTGGATGTAGTAGGGGAACCGGACTCCGCGACTCCGACGGCGAGCCAGGCCGGAGTGGGGTAGCCAGCTGCTCTGGCGCGCTCGACAGCCCGCGCCGCGCGCAGGAACTGCGGCGCGGAAGCGCGGTTGGGATACCACTTGAAGACGGCGAGTTCGTTCTCGTTTCCGGTGTCACGAACGAGCCAGGTGCCCGCTTGGCAGCCTGCGCTCATCGGCTCCCCCAGGTGGTAGGAGGTGCCATGCGCGTTGTTGGCGTCGGCCAAGACCGAGCGTGCGATCCCCGGATCTGTGCGTTCGGGGATACGGGACAGCTCAGGGACGTCGTTGGAAGACATCAAAGGTGATCTCCAGGCGTGCGAAATCTTCGCCATCGACAATGGCGCTGATTTCTACGTTGCGGGCGCCATGCGCCTGGGGATCAAGGCACACGCGGATACCACCAAGGCGGCGGTCACACCAACTATCGTGCAAGCTCTGACCTGCGCCAATGCAGTTACTTAGCTTGTTCTTTAAGGCCTAACCGCTCCGCATCGTGCTTCCCCCGCCCGGGCCCATCCCGCTGAAGAACAAGCCCTGAGCAGATATTCGGTTGCTCGCCGGTGAGGGTGGTGGATGCAATGTCCGGCATGGTGACTGAGATCCGCCCGCCGCGACGAGACGAGATGGCTGCGTACTACCGTGCACTGCCGTTCGCGAACGGGTTGCCGATGTGGGAGCCCGCGGACGCCGCGTGGCATGGTGGCCCCGAGCCGTGGCCTCCACAGCGCACGCCCGCGAGCGCGGAGCAGCTCGAGAAGTGGGCGGCAGCCGACATCGAGGACGAGTCCTTCCACCCGATCGCGACGTTCGTCGACGGCAGGTGTGTCGGCGCATCGGCGACCATCTCCTTCGAGGTGACGGTCCCCGGTGGGGGAACGGGGAGGATGGCCGGCGTCACCGCTACCGGGGTGATCGCGACGCATCGCCGGCGCGGTTACCTGCGGCGGATGATGCAGGTCATGTTCGAGGCGGCCCTGGAGCGAGGCGAGCCGTTGGCGATGCTCAGCGCGAGCGAGGGCAGCATCTACGGACGGTTCGGCTACTCGCCCGCGACCTACCGCACCCGGTGGGAGCTGGCCCGGCACGAAGCGGCCCTCCTTCCGGCAGAGCCCGATCCCGGGTCGCTGGAACTGGTCGACGCCGCGCGGGCGAAGCAGGTCTGGCCCCGGGTGCATGCGGACGTGCGTGCACACCGCGTCGGGGAGCTCAGCCCTCGCCCCGGGCGCTGGGACGGGCTGTCCGACGAAGCAGACGGCACGAACGGACCACTGCGTTATCTCGCCCACCGCGACCAGCACGGCGATGTGGACGGCATCGCCAACTTCCGACTGCCGTGGTCCCCGACCACGGACCGTGCGGGAACGCTCGTGGTGGAAGCCCTGGAGGCGACGAACGAGGTGGCCTACCGCGCGTTGTGGGGACTGCTGATCGACTTCGACCTCACCAGGACCGTCGTGGCGCCCGGTCGTCCGCGCGACGAACCCCTGCGGTGGATGCTCACGAACCCGCGGGCGATGCGCGTCACTCGCCAGACGGACAACCTCTGGGCGCGCCTTCTCGACGTCCCCCGAGCCCTGACGCAACGCTCGTACCTCACGCCCGGAGAACTGAGGTTCACCATCGACGACGACCAGATGTGCCCGGCGAACAACAGGACATGGCAGCTGAGAGCGGACGACCCCGTGGTGACGTGTGTTCCGACCGACGAGACGGCAGACCTGACCATCACACTCTCAGCGCTCAGCTCGCTCTACTTCGGTGGCATGTCGGCGCACCACCTGGCGTACGCGGGCCACATCACTCCGCACACCGACGGCGCGATCGGACAGGTCGGCCGAATGTTCCGGACCGACCCGGAACCGCACAACTCGTTTGCCTTCTGACAAGGCGGAGCGCGACAGCAGGTGAGGCCGACAGCCTCAGGTGATTCTTTCGATCTTTGCACTGTTGTAGGGCGATAAGGATCTTCTCGCGTCGGACGTTCTGCCCATGTCAGAGCGGGGACTGGTCGAACTATGCGTGGGTCGTGCGGTTTGCACGCCCCATCACCCGATTCATAACACCAGTCCATGGTCGCGATGTTGGGCAGCTGGCGCCAGCCCTGCGTCGCTGACACTGGGCATGCCTCGCCATCGGGGGCCCACCGTGTGGCATCGGGGCGACGAGGACGGACCAAGCCGAGATCGAGCTGCCGCCTCGGAGCACACGTTTCCCGCTGTCCCGGCAAGTCCTCTAACGGGACAGCCCACAGAACCCGAACGGTGTTCCCCGGGAGTTGGTCGACCGGTCTGTTCTGCCAGCCGCTTGGCAGAGGCTTGGCCGTTTGCCGGATGGTTCTTAGGGCCTTTGGCGTAATGGAGGGCTTGGAGCCGTCTCCAGATGGCGGAACGAGCGCTACTGGCCCTTCACATGAGGTGGCGGGCAGGGCACCTTCCGTATCCACTCAGTGGGCCTGGTCGTACGCTTCCCGAACGTTGGCCGGCACCCGGCCGCGGTCATTGACTTCGAAGCCGTTCTCCTTCGCCCACGACCGGATGGCGGCGGTGTCAACATCCGAGGCCGGTGCTGGCCGCCGAGCTCCTCCAGACTTCTTCCGCCCCATCTTCCGGCCACTCTCCATGAAGGGCCTCAGCGCGTCCATCAGCTTGTCGAAACTGTCCGGAATCAGGTCGATCTCGTAGAAAACTCCATCGACGCAGAACGTGTGAGTCCCCACCTCGCTCGATTCTTCGCCGGTAAGGTCATCGGTATAGATGGTGACAACTTTCTGAGCCATGACGGGAGTATATGGGCTCCTCAGTGAGCCATTCCCAATCGCACCGGGTGCGCAGGGCAGTTGGGGGGACTCGGGCGCGGCAGAGGATGAAGCTCCTGTGCGTTGGCGATGGCCTCAACCAGTCTGCTGTGGTCGGCAGTTGCAGGAGAGACGGCGGCGCGGACGGTGGTGCGGCGTGCGGGTCGTCGACCGTGGCCTGGTCGCTCGCCTGGAGGGTCTTCAGGGCGAGCTTGCCGAGCTGTCTGCGCGGCTGAGGAAGCTCGGGAGAGATTGGAGCGGTTGCGGATCGCACGAGAGAAGGCGGCCGAGGTTCTGGCCGGCCACCGCCCTCCGCCGAACCGGCCGACACCACCAACGGCCCCGGCCCTCGGACTCGCCTGACGAACCCGGACACAAGATCACTTCTCAAAAGCCCTGGGTCGGACCCTGTCGGGAAGCCGTTCATCAACATCCTCACTGTCAGGCGGCGCCGATGATGTCCACGACGAACACCAGGGTCGAGTCGCCGGGGATGCCCTCGACGCCCTCCTCGCCGTAGGCCATGTCGGGCGGCACCACCAACAGCACCCGGTCACCGACGTGCCTGCCGACCAGGCCCTCGTCCCAGCCCTCCACCACCGATCCGGTGCCGATCTGGAAGGCGGAGGCGGTGTCCCGATCCCAGGAGGAGTCGAACCTCTCCCCGTCGGCCCAAGTGACGCCGGTGTACTGCACGGCCAGCGCCTGCCCGGCCGAGACCTCGGCACCGTCGCCCTCGATCAGAACCTGCTGCTTCAGCTCCTCCGGCGGATCCTGGTCCTCGGGGATGGTGATCGTGGCGGGCTCCTGGTCGCCGGCCTCGACCTCTGGCATGCCCTCCTCGACGGCGGCCTGCTCGCCCTCGGCCTCGGCCTCGGCGTCCACGCTGATGGCGCCGACGACGTCGATGACCCAGACCACGCCCTCGTCCCCGGCCATCTGGTACTGCTGGGCGGCGGACTCGCCGAAGAAATCGACAGCCCGGCCCTCGATCTGGACGCGGCTGCCGACGGCCTGACCGATCAGCGGCTCGGTGACCGAGGCCGGCAGGTACGACTCGACACCGGCCTGACTGACGATCTGCTGCCGAAGGCCTTCCCCCATGTCGTCGTCCTGTGAGGGGTCCCAGGTGTTGAGCAGTTCAGCCGCGTCCTGGGTGAACCGGGCCAGGATGTCCAAGCGCAGGAAGTCACCCTCAGCCACCCGAGTGCCGTAGCCCGCCTCCAGGACCTCGGAGGCCCTCTCCTCGCCGACATTAGCGTCCGCATCGATGTTGATCTCCGGCTTCTCGCCGGGCTCCCCCGAGACGGAGGCCACCACGGGCCCCGAGGAGGCGGAGTCGGAGGACCCGTCGTCGTCTTCGGCGCCGCCGGTGCTGGCACCGGACGTGACACCACCAGCAGCGTCGCCCTGAAGGCTGTTGAAAAGGAGGAGAGCAGCGAGGATGGCCACGGCGACCATTGCGCCGACAACGCTGAGGACAAGGCGTCGTCCTCCTATGACACGGGACACCCTAGGATTCCGCCGGTCAGCGGGATCCCGCGGCGGTCGGCGCTCGTCAGCCGCTCCCTCGTGGTAGTTGTCCTCCCCCGGCGGCTCCTGTTCGGGTGCTCCGGGCACGGGCACGGGCACGGCAGCGTTGCGAGCCAGTGCTAGACGTCCTGGCGAGTTGAAGACACGCCGGTGCGGCTGCGGATGGGACGCGGCGCGCAATTCCACGTCAAGGTGGCGGAAGATGGTGTCCAGGTCCAAGATGTCCGGGCCACCGTGGATGCCCTGACGCAGCACCCGCACGAGTGCGCCGGTGAAGACGGTGTGCCCGTGTCCGTCGTGCGAGAGGGCGAGCTGGTTGGGCCCGGCCGACGCGATGAGGTAGGTGCCCTCGATGACGGCCTGGTCGGCCAGGCTCGTCCCGGGGTCTGTCATGGCAGGAAAGGCACTGGCGGCGAAGCAGCAGTCAAGGAGAACGATCCGCCGCCGGGCGTTGGCATGGCGCAGCTCGGTGCGCAGCCAGTCGTAGTAAACCGCCGTGTAACCAGCGCCCGACCAGGAATCGACCAGCGCCAGGCACAGTTCGCCTCTATCGGGATCGCGGAAGCCGTGTCCTGCGAAGTAGACGAGGAGCGTATCGGACGCCTGGCGGGCGGCTTCAGCGACAGGTCCGACCACCTCTGCGTTGAGCCGCGGATTGGAGACGACTACGCAGTGTTCCTCCGGCAGCCCCCAGGACATGGGAGAGGTCAACACGCCGGAGAGAGATTCCAGGTTGTTGCGTACGGCAGGCAGATCGTTGAGGCGCGAATGGTCGCTGACACCGATGAGGACGGCCCGCGACCGGTCGGCGGCGGGGAACAACACGCGGCTACTCCTGAGTGAGCGCACGCGTGATGCGGGCGACGGTCTCGACATCGGCGTCGTGCACAGACAGCTCGACGCCGTTGTGTTCGATCCGCACCGTGGGGGCTAGGCGGCGAGTGCGACGCCACGCCTGGTAGGCCAACGCGAAACGGCCTCCCGGCGCCCGCCAAGCCGCGTACTTCGGCCTCAACACGGCCTTGAGGCAGGCGCGGAGCGGAGGGCCTGAGACCCGCGCTGCTCTTCGAGCCCGGCCGCGTTCCAGGTGCCTCCGGCGGTGGTGCGGATGGCCACGGCGCGGGCGCCGCCGGCAGGCCCCGCGAAGCGGGGTGCGCGCCACCTGTACCCGACACCCCCGGTCGGCCCCCACGGGCGGCGCAGTCCCCGCGCCCGGCTGGCAGGACGCCAACCACCCCACGGCCGGCCGATGGCCACGCCTCCCCCACCCGCCGGCCTCCCCTCGCAGCCAGCCCTCGCGGTGACTTACACGGACTCGCAGGGCGAGGGAGACGGGTGCGGGCGGTCACCTCGACCTCGCCACGGGCCGCGCGTAGCGGCCGCCACCCCGCCACCGTTCAGGTTGCATCCCCCCGACGCCGTTTTGTTCGGTTCCGACAACGGCGTCCGTGCCCTCCCACCACGCCACTGGCCGCCTCCCTGCACGCCTCATGCACGCTTGGACACTGGTTGGCCACTGACGACCGTCTCGTCACGTCGCTGCCGGCCGACAATCGGGATGCGGCACCCCGCCGGAATGGCGAAGGCCCAGGTCAGCGGGGTGTTGGCCTGGGCCTGGGCGGAGCCGCCTGTCGGATTCGAACCGACGACCTACGCATTACAAGTTCACCGTGGCCCACGCCAGCGGCTATCAGTCAGTGCCGTCTAGTGCTGTATTTCCTGGTCAGCCAAGGCGCTGCATCCGGAACGGTCTCGCCCCTCGCCGCACCGTCCAAAGGCGTCCGTCCACCGGCTGTCCAACGCTGTCCACCGATTGGCACGTCGCGGCGGCTTCGGGCCGTTGTGCCGAGCCGACAACGCGATGGCGTCGACGCACCTCCCTCGGGGCTGAAGCAAGGCCACTTCCGCCGGGTGGCGGGAGGGGACACAATCTACGATCACCGGCGTAACCGCACCGCGAGCAGCCCCAAGCAACGTGGGCGCCTCCTGGCACAGATAAATCTGCTGACCAGGCGCAGAGCGGCTGCGCCTTCGACCTGGTCCGGGAGGACGTGGCCGCTCTACCGAAGCCGGAGGGCGTGTGGGGAGTCACGGTCGACTCCGAGAACACCACCATCGTGATCAACGTGCACGCCTCGGAGAACGCCGCCAGGATGGACGCGTTCTGGCGCGCCCTGCACGCGGTCGGCATGGCCTACCACAGCGACTACCACGACGACAGAGAGGGCCTGTATCTGCTGCAGGTCCGGCAGGAGCCCCGGACTGGGGAGGAGATCGGGCAGGAGGAGGGGGCCACTGGCGCACCGCTCAGGCTCTCTATTACGACCGGCCATGATCGGCCGGATTGCCAGGCCCACCGCCGGCGCGGAGCTCACACCCGCCGCCCACGGCGCACGCCCGAACGTGCACGATCGGCATCGTGATCACGGCTGCTGGAGCATCGCTTCGACCTCTGCAATCCGGCTCTGGATCGATGGGTCCTCCGCGAACTCAGCAGGGAGAATCGTGTCCTGCGTGATATAGGCCGTGACCAACTGGTCAAGCTCTACCCTCGCATCGGTCAGGTCCGCATTCGTCAGTACGGCGTCGGTCAGGTCGGCGCGGGCCAGCACGGCACCGGTCAGGTCCGCACCAATCAGCCACGCGCCCGTCAGATCCGCACCGTCCAGTACGGCGCCGGTCAGGTCCGCACCATCCAGCATGGCACCGGTCAGGTCTGCGCTGTTAAGCGTGGCACGGACCAGGTCGGCGTCCGGCATCCAGACGTCGGTCAGGTCTGCACCGTCCAGCGACGCGTCAGTCAGGTCCGCGCCTTCGAGGGAGGCGCTCAGCTTCGCGCCTTCCAGCATGGCACCGGTCAGGTCAGCATCATCCAGCCAGACGTCAGTCAGATCCGTATGGTGCATCGAGGCACGAGTCAGGTCCGCACCCTGGAACGTGATGCCAGTCAAATTCTTGTGGTCCAGCTGGACACCGGACAAATACGTGTCGGAGAGATTGAGTGCGAAACCTCCGTCACGGTCGTGTTGGCGGTCTCGATTGTGCAGGGCAGTGAGCGCGGCCTGCACATCTTCGCCGATCGGCGCCTCTCCACTCGGATGGGGTGCGGTGCGAACGTAGGCGGCAAGGATGTCGGTGATGATGGGCTGGTTCTGGGGTGCGTCCTGCATGAGGAGTTGCAGGGCATAAACGCCACCCAGGCGAACGCTGATGGACTCGTCACCGAGGTTGGTCACGGCGGCGGTGTACCGATCAGTGATTAACCCTTCCTGGGCGGTGACCTGTCCTTCTTGGGCCGTGCGTAGTTGTTCGCGGTTGAGGGCGAGCTCTTCGCGGATCTGGTTGTTTGAGTACCACAGGCCGACGACAGCGGCCAGGGACGCCAGGAGAACCGAGCCCAGTTCCACGCGGCGGGCCCAGCCCAGGCCCGAACTCGGCTGGTCTCCACTGGCCGGCGCACCGTCGGGCGGGCTGGGCGTGGTGCGCTGGTTGCCGGCGGACCTTCTCGTCAGGGCTGCGCGGGGCCGGGGAAGACGAGCGGGTCGGGAACGTAACGGCAGTCGACGGTGAGCACTCATACGGACATTCCAGCGTCGCCTGCTCCAGCAGCGTCGCCGTTCTCTGAATCCGTTACCGAAACCGTATCGTTGATCGACCGGTCCGAGGCGCCAGCATGCGCCGAGCACCTTCTCTTCCTGCTCGGCCACGTTGGTGGGATCGGCTGCTCGGGATCGTCCAGCCTCGAAACCCTCGGCCACTCCGGCACTTCGAAACTCCTCCACGTGCGACGGTGGCAGGCGCAGCACCATCCTGGTGCCCTCGGCCTCGGCCGCGGAGGCGAGGTCGAGTTCCTCCAGGAACGCGTCGAGCATCGACCGGTCCAGCGCGGGCGTTCGATGTGCCAACTCTTGCGCGTCGCCAGATACGAGATCTCTCGGGCGCCGCGCGCCGCGCCGTTTTTCCTGCACCTTCAGGAACCCGGTGAGAACCAGCGTTCTGGTGTGGTGCAGTCCAGCGTCGATTACGCTAGAAGCTGTCAGGCCGTGCCGTCTTATACCGTTTCCGCTGGTCAGCACAGATTCGGCATCTCGCTCTGTGATGCCCCTTCCCGCACGTCCGAAGGTGTCCGTCCATTGGATGTCCACCGCCGTCCACCGACAAGCACCTCCAGGGAGCTTCGAGCGGCTTGTGCCAAGCCGACTACCCATCAACAGATGCGGCTTGACCCTGAGGTGTCCCTGTCGACGGGCTCCAGACACGTGCAGACTCGGCGAGGCCGCGCTGGCTGCCGACGCCACCACGCCTGTACGGCCGCGCATCGCGTTGATGCCAGCGTCCATTCCGCGTGGCGCTCTGCGAGGCTCACGTGCACCAGCACGGCAACCCGGTGGCCGCGCTCCCACACGACTGCCCCCTCCCTCGGCACCAAGTCACACGCGGCCTGTACCCGCGGCTACGCAATTCAGTCATCACCCCCCTCCAGTCCCTCGTGTGGGTATGATTGAACTACGAGCAGGCAACATCGACCGCGTGAGGATTTTGAATATCCGCAGCATGAGGACGCCGGTGCACTGATGAGCGTCGTCCGGGCGGCGCGTACGAGGTTATCGGAACGCTCCGTTGACAATGCACGCTGCCCGGGGTTGGCAATGGAAAGGGTTGCGCCCCGTATGCCGTCGGCTTCGATCAACTTGCTATTCGACTCACCGGCTAGTCTCATGGAGAAGGCTGCTTGGGATCACGACGTTCGGCGGGCGCGGATCGGCAAGGTCACCAGATGATGATCAGTACTCAGGGGATATGACTTCGGATCACTTCACCGCCCTGATCGGCCTCCTCGGTGTCGGTATCGGCGCTGGCGGAGCTCTCATCGCTGCGCACATGCAGGCTAGCGCGACAAAGTCGACGGCTGAGGCCGCGGCCGAGGCGGCACTTGACGGCATCAGAGTGCAAGTAGAGGCGACTCAACAGGCCCAGTTCCAAGCCGCCCGTCGGGCCGCGTACGCATCATGCCTAAGCGCTGCGCACGAATTGGCGCAGCTGCTCACTCAGGAAAGTCCTGACGCCGCAGCTGCGCGACTTGCCCGTGACAAAGTCGAGGTGGCCTGTGGTCTCGTGAATCTGGAAGGCCCCGATGAGGTCATCGAAGCTGCTTGGGACGTGTGGAACGTTGCGGGCGATGCTCTTCACGACTACGAGCGGACAGAGCCTCTTCGCATGGTCTGGCAGCGTCTCCTTTCCACTGAAGGCGGCCAAAATCTAGTAAGATCTTTGCAGCGCGTCCGGCGCTCCTTAAGCATGGTGGAACCTCGATGGCGCGCTACCACAAACCGGTGGGCATTTCGGGTACTTATTGGACCAGGGGACGAAGCCATTCTTCCTGACTTCCCCACGCATTCCGCATGGCGCCCGCACGACGGCAGTGTCCAACCATGGAATCAAGAAGAAGTCCTTGCTCATGGCAGAGCCTGGACAATGGCAACTCTGGGTTCTCCATCGGCAGTGGGTCGCCCCTCCACTCGAATCATCGAACAGATTCGCTCCGATATCGGAGCATATAGATTAGCCGCCGCTCTCCTGGTTGAAGATTTAAGTCATGTCATCGATGGAGGACAGGAAAGGGCCAGGGTCACAGCCGACGAGGCGAACGAGATTTTTGTCTATGCTGCCACTTCTGGCGCGGTCACTCCAATGCAGAATTACCACAGCATATCCGAGGATGCCGCCCAAAAGGTCCTGGACCTCGGCGCCGCCGCGCGCAATATTCTCTATCCCCACGGCGACGAATCCTAACCCTTCTACCCTGGCGTGTCGCGAGGTTCTTTTCCTCTGCCATCGCCGACACTTTCGTGCTATCAGTTGAGATATTGAGCTTTTTCCAACCTCGCGGTGACTAGGATAGCGTGTCACAAAAACTGCCACCGTCGTTTAGACGGCCGATACCTGCCCAACCGGCCGGTGTTACTCTGCGCCTGCTCGTCACTGCGAAGGCTGTTACTGATGATCCTGGTCTGGGGCGCGTTGGCGGACCAAGCTTAGGACATCGGGATCGAGTTCGGTGGCGTACTTCAGGCAAGTGAATGCCAGCCGGTGCAATTGTTCGCGGTGGGATTCCTCGTGGTCGCCTCGGTTCACGATGGTCCTCAGCAACTCGGCACGTTCGCGGGGCCGAGCATGACCGATGGCCATTCTGATCACGTTCTCCCAATAGTCCTGGGTAGCCATGGCACCGAGCAGTCCGAAGTCTGCAGCCTCCACCGCGGCTCGGGCGCCCAGGTAGTCCTGGAAGGGGCGGTGGATGAACTCCAACCGGTCGACAGCAGGTTCCCGCAGAAGTCCGCTCCGGATGAGCAAGTGCTGCAGGACCTGTCGAGAATCACTGCGGCCGGAGAGGGCCGGCATGGCCACCAGAACGGGCTGCAGGAGCCGCGCAGCAGTGGCGGCGCTGGTCTCGTTGCGGTTGTTGCGAAGCATCCAGTACGCCAGCGTTTGGAGTAACTGCACGCTCTCCTGCTGGGCGATCCGGATCCCCTCCACGGCGTGGATATGGCGCTCGGTATCCCGCCGCACGAGCAGCATGGACAGGGCTGCCTCGTACAGGCTCATCACCTCGTGCGGCAGCACGCCACGGCGGTCTCGGTTCACGGCACAGATCATGGAGCAGAGCAGGGGCGTGGTGGCCAGAGCTGCCAGGTTCTGGTCATGCCTCACTGCGTCGAGAACGGACTTCTCCAGACTGACCAGGGCCTGACGCTCGTGCTCGTCCGCCTCCGAGCGGGCGGCAGCATGCCACAAGGCGATGGAGCTCGTGGCGTCCTGCGCGCTCATCGGCCGCAGCACAAGGTGGCGGAAACCGACGCTATCCAGCCAGTCCAATGGGACGGCGGACCTGCGTGTGGTCACCACGTAGCTGCTGCGGGGATGGGCCGCCAGCGTCTCCTCCAGCCACCGCCGCGTCAGGGTGCGTTGCTCGGGGGCAATCTCGTCGACGCCGTCCACCAACACCAGCGCACGTCCATGCTTGAACACCCGAAGAGCCCATCCCTCGGGCTGCGCACCGGCCAGGGGACAGTCGACTGCGGCGAGCAGGTCCTCCGGGCGGGGAAAGGAGCTGTGGGACGCCAGGTGGCGCAGCGGCAAGACGAACGGCACGTTGCCGTTCAGGTGCTCAAGCAGGCTTGGCAGCGATCGCCGCGCGGTGTTGATCGCCAACCACTGCAGAAGTGTGGTCTTGCCGGAGCCCGCGTCTCCCATCACCACCGTGCGCTGCCGCCCGGCGAGGGCCTGTTCCACCCGTTCCGCCGGTCCTTTCGCGGCGCCGGTCACTTCCAGGCTGAGGTAGCTCAGGTCTAGGGACCAACGGGCGTGGCGACGGTCTCCGAAGTCCATACCGAAAATCGTCAGCTCCCCGTGGCGCTGGGTCAGGTACGCGCGGTAGCGGTCCTCGAACTTGGCTTCTTCGCTGGTCAGAGGGTTGTGCGGGGTTGTACGGGACAACGCCGTGCCGGGGATGACATTCCCGGGGTTTGGTGGCAGATCGGCGCTGGCTTCCGCGATGCGTTCCTCGGCCGCCTGGAGGGCATGGCTGCCGGTGTCCAACACGGCCTGGGCCTTGTGCAAAGCTTCGGCGTAGTCGTGCATGAACATCTCGTCCGGGTCGGGTGCGGCCGGGATGCCGGTGGTGTCGAGCCCGTCCGGCTCCTCGCTGGCCACGGCCGACGTGCCATTGGGTCCGTTGCGCCCGGCTCGCACCCGGTCGAGCTCGTCCTGGAGCCGGCGGGCCACACGGCGGGCCTCATCCGCCACGCGCAGCGCCTCGTCCCGCTCGTGTTCCGCACGGCGCAGGGCCTCCTGGGTAGAGGCGCGGTGCCCCTTGGCTTCCCGCAGCCGGTCTTCGACAGCGGTGAGCGCAGCGGCATCCGGGCCGAGTTCGGCGAGGAGCCGGTTCCGGTCCCGAGTGAGGTCACCAATCTTCGTGAAGAGCTGTCCCAGCATGCTCAGCAGCAGCGTCACGAGGTGCTCGGCCCGTACCCGGGCTTGATCGCTATCCGCCTGTGCCTGCCGCAGGCGATCGATCTGCTGATACGCCGCGATGACCCGGTCCTTGGCCTCAAGCAGTTCTCGGCCGGCTCCACCCGCCTCCTGTCCCACGGGGGTCGGGTTTACACGGGCGGCCTCCCACAGGGGCCTGACCTGCTCTAACTTCTGCCGTTGGGCGGGGGCGTCGTCCGGGGTGCAGACATCGGCTACGGCCTCGATGAACGCCCAGGTGAGATCTTTGCCCCCGCAGAAGTCGTACAGCTTGCGCTGGGCAGGGACGGCACTGTCCGGAAAATGGTCGGGGGTCAGCCGACCGTGCAGTACCGCAACGGTGATTCCGGCTTCGTCCAGCCAGGCGCGGAGCGCCGTGGCGATCTCGTTCAGCTCTTGACTGGCACCGCGCAGTGCAGCCCATGGCCGACCCGCACGACGCGGCTCCGGCAACTCACCCACTCGGCCCGCCTTCTGGTTAGTCCCGGAACAACCCGGTGTTGTCCGCGCGACAACATCCAACCTGTTCCGGGTGCGGAGCCGCAGCGAGATGGTCGAACTGCGCTCCCCTCAGGAGCAGTTCCTACACCTTCAGGAGGCCCGTCATGTCCGACCGCGAGACTCGCCGTCTCACCGTGCTCCGCGCCGCCGTCGCCGGGTTTCTCTCCGGCATCACCCGTGCGGTCAGCGCCTGGGTGATCTCCCATTTCCTCGGCCACTAGGCTGGTTCTGTCAGCCGTGATCCTAATCGAAGCTGGTGGTGCCGATTCGCGAGTTGGACAGTCCTGCGCAACGAGGAAGCTCCTGATAGCCGGGGTTCTCGACCAAGATTACCCCGTGCCCGGCAGGAGCTTCGCGTGCTTGGCTACCCGGACCCGATTGATCTGTCCAGCCGCAACTTGCGGTTCCTGACCGGGCAACTGACAACCAGGCGCCAGGAAATTGGGGACGCGGTGGCGGCGCCTCTACGCCGCACGCCAGGCCCTGCTCGCACTGGCCCGCCTGGGCGCGGTGACACCTGCGCCCAGCCCGCCGCCGGATTCGGCATCGGGATCGCGACTGTCTACCGCTACATACGTGAAGCCGCCCAGGCCCTGTCCGCCCTCTCTCCGTCTCTAGAGGGGGCGATGAGGACGATCTGCACGAAGGTGTTCGTCATCCTTGACGAACCCTGCTGCCAACCGAACGCGTCGCCGCCGACACCTCGTGTTACTCCCGGAACCACAAACGCCACGGCATGAACGTCCAGGTCCGCACCGACCCGTTCGGACGATAGCCCTGGGCCTCTCCAGCCCTGCCCGGCTCGACTCACGACCTGATCGCCGCGCGACAGCACGGCATCATCGACGCCCTGGGTGATTCGGGGATCAACTGCTAGGCGGACAAGGCGTATCAAGGCGCCGGCGAACCCGGCCGCCGCCTCAAGAGATGGAAGCGCCGCCACAACGCCACCGACGCCGAGGTCCGCTGCCTCGGCGAGCGGCCCGTGGCGACCCCCAAGGCTGGTGCCTACCGCGGAAGCTCCGCTGACCAACCGAATCACCGTCGTGATGAAGGCTGTCCTCGTCCTTCACCACGCGTCACCATGAGGTGGAAAACTCTTATTAATCAATCTCCCCGCCCTTTACTGATCCGGATTCGACTTTTTCCGACCAGCAGAGCCAGCAAAGCGGGGTTTGGTGCGGCCGGAAGTGCGGTCTACAGTCCCGCAGTGTCTCCGAGACAGGAAGCCGTCTCGGCTCATCGACCTCCACAGCGCATCCAAGTAAGAGGAGATGTTTTATGTATTTCCTGAGAATACGAATGCGGCTGACTGCCGCCCAGTAGCCCGAACCGGTGGCCGGCACGTGTGGGCCGATCTGACGTTAGAGCGACTCGGAGGTCAACATTTGCCCCGGCGGTGCTAGTGACTCGTGTGGAGCACCGGCACCGCGTCTCTCTCCCCCCACGGATGGAGCCACTGCGATGCAGAGTGCCACGCCGCCACCCGCTGGATGGTCGACCGTTCATGAGGGGCTGGCATGAAGAGGACCGTCGGAGCAGGCCTCGGTATTGCCGCGTTCGGTCTCTTGTTGAGTCCGTTGCTCTTCCTGGTGGTCGCCGGGAGTGCCGTGGCTTCCTGCGTCACCGGCGGCCCACAGCCTGTGGATGACGCGACGGTGGCCGAGGTAGCCGCGCGAGTGGAGCGGGCCCTGGGCAGTGCCGCCGAAGGGCTGGACGAACCGGCCGAGCAGGTACCCAACGCACAGGTCATCCAGGCGACCGGCGTCGCGATGGGCGTGCATGTCCGGGGCCAGGTCGTGGCGTTGGTGGCGGCCCTGCAGGAGAGTCGTCTGCGCAACCTGGGCTACGGCGACCGCGATTCGCTTGGTCTGTTCCAGCAGCGTCCGTCGCAGGGCTGGGGGACCGCTGAGGAGATCATGCAGCCGGCGTACGCCTCGACGAAGTTCTACGAGGCCCTGCGGGAGGTCCCTGGCTGGGAGTCGCTGACGATCGCCCAGGCGGCCCAAGCGGTGCAAAAGTCGGCCTTCCCCGACGCCTACGACGTGTGGGAGCCACTGGCCACAGCCCTCCAGGAGGCGATCGAGCCGCTGATAGCGGGTGCTGGAGAGGCGTCGTTCGCAGCCGCTGGTGTGGACGGGTGCGCGACCGTCCGCACGGCAGGTGCCGACGTGGGAGAGGGCATTCCAGCAGGGGTTCTGCCTGCTGGGTACCGGGTCCCGCAGGACGCGCCTCCCCAGGTGCAAACCGCGATTCGCTGGGCGCTCGGCCAGCTCGGTACGCCGTACCAGTGGGGCGGCACGTGCACCGACCCGCATGGGCCCGACCCGATGGGGCGTTGTGACTGCTCCTCGTTGATACAGCAGGCGTATAACGCCGCCGGGATCGACCTGCCCCGGACGACCTACACCCAGGTCACGGCGGGCGAACCCGTCTCGATCGACGACCTCCGTCCGGGAGACCTGTTGTTCACCGAGGGCAGCGCGGACGCGCCCAACCACGTCGGGATGCACATCGGCCAGGGCCTGGTCGTCCACGCGCCCGAGAGCGGCGATGTGGTCCGCGTCGCGTCCCTCGATTCCTGGCAGCCGCAGATCGTCGCCGCCCGCCGGGTCGTCTGACCGACCCGGGGCCCGCCATCCACTCCCCCGTCCGGGTGCGGCTCCGCACCCTCGCATCGAACCGGAAGAACTCGTGATGCCTCTCCCCGACCCAATTTTCCGACTCGCCTACGACCCAGGCATCCAACCCAACGAGGGCGGCCTGCCGGGCCTCTCGGTCCTCAAGCAGGTGGTCGGCTCCATGAATCTCTTCGCCATCGTCGCGGTCGTCGGTGCGCTGGCGATTAGCTCGTGCGTATGGGCCTGGGGCCACCACAGCGGCGGCCACCAGGCGGAGGCCAACGGCAAGAAGGGCGTGCTCGTCAGCCTCGGCTCGGCCCTCCTGCTGGGCGCGGCGAACGGCATGGTCGCCTTCTTCTCGACGCTGGGAAGCCAGGTCCACTGATGTTCAATCGTTCTGCATACCGCCGGGCACTCGTCGCGGCCGTCGTTCTGGTCACGCTCGTCTGCCTGGCCGGCCTGATCTCCTTCCTTGCCCGCGACGATGCGCCGCCCGCCGACTCTGAGACTCCAGCGGCACGTTCGGAGCAGCCGGCCGAGTCCTCCGCCTCGCCATCCAGCGCGCCCTCATCACCGGACGCCGCACGCCACGACGTGCTGCCGACTCCCCCGTCCACCCGCGACCCGCTCACGTTCGGGAAGGCCGCGGCGGAGGGGTTGTGGTCGTACGACACCCGCACGTACTCCCAGGAGGAGTTGCGGGACGCCCTGCTCGCGTGGCTGACCAGCGAGACGCAGTACGCCGACGTCGACTCAGTCGAGTCGTACATCCCGTCGCCGACGCTGTGGCGGCAGCTGTCCGACAACGGCCAGTACGCCACCGCCACCGCTGACGAGGCGCGCTTCCCGGTCTCCTTCACCGAGGCCCTCCAGGCCGACCCGGAAGCGCTCACCGAGGCGTACGTCTACGCCGTCACCGTCTCGGGCAGGCAGGAGATCGCATGGAACGGCTCCCCTCGCGGCGGTGCCGAGAACCGCTCCGTAACCCTCGCCGTCCAGTGCCGGCCCGAACAGCCGTGCGCGCTCAGCGGCGTCCTGCCCCATGTCGCGCCCTGATCCGCCAACAGCCCAAGCACCACCGCTAACGAACGAAGAAGGGAGGTAGGACGGTGGACGCATGCGAACTGCCCCTGGTGTCCGCCGTGTGCGACGCCGGCGGCGGCTTCATGGCGGATGCCAGCCGGATGGTCACCGACGGCATCGGCGAGTGGATCGCCGAGTCCGCGGGCGACCTGGCAGCCAGCGCGGCCGATCTGGCCGCACGGGCCGTTGACCAGACAACTGTCATCGACCTGAACGCGCCCTGGTTCCGGGACAACTACGAGTTGCTTGTGCCCATCGGCCTGATCCTGACCGTGGCCACCTTCTGCATGCAGCTCGTCCTCGCCGCGTGGCGCAGGGACGAACGCGCACTGGCTCAGGCGGCGTTCGGCACGATGACGGGCGTCCTGTTCGGCTTCTGCGCGCTCTCCTTCACGGCCGTCGCGATCACGGTGGTGGACGCGTTGTCCGGTGGCCTGTTCCAGGCGGCGAACATGAGCGTGGACGACGCGGTGCGGCGCCTGGTCATGGTGTCGCAGCTGGAGTCGATGAACACGCTCGGCTGGGCCGTGCCCGCCCTCGTCGCGCTCGGCTTCGCGATCGGCTCGTTCATGTACTGGGGCGTCATGGTGGCCCGCAAGGTCGGCATCCTCGTCCTGGTCTCCCTGGCGGTCTTCGCTGGCGCCGGGGGCGGCTGGGAGGTGGCGAAGCGGTGGCGCCGCGGCTGGATCGAGGCCACCGCCACCCTGGTCGTATCGAAGCTCCTGATGACCGTGGTGTTCCTCATCGGCGTCAGCGCCATGGGCAAGGCGGACGCGGACGACGGACTCACCGCGCTGTCGGACGCCCTGGCCGGCATCGTGATCCTGGCCATGGTCCTGCTCTGCCCGTACGCCACGTACAAGTTCGTCCACTGGGCATCGGACGGCGGCGGCCAGGACGACGCGCACCGCGCTGGCACGGCCGGGTTCGCTGCGATCGCGGGCACCGCCAAGACGGCCGCCACCCTCGCCGTGCAGATGCACACGGGCAGCCCTGCCCCACAGGGGCCGGCCAAGATCCCGGGCGCGGGAGAGGGCGGTGTCGTCTCGGGCATCGACCCGAGCGGCGGCACCAGGAACGAGGGCACCGACGTGGGAACGCCGAAGCCGCGGTCAACGTCCCACCACGGCGAGAACTCGGACGCCTCCAGCGACAAGAGCGGCGTCCTGACCCAGCCTCCTGGCGTGCCCGCCTTGGCCGTCAGGTCCCCGGATGTGGAGTCGGACGGCAACGACACGGGCGGCGGCCCGGAGTCGAGCGGAAGTACTGCCGCACGGCTCGCCGGCACCGTGGACCCCGCCGACGCCGTCGCGCATCCGGCGTCGGCCCCCTCCACGGACCCATCCGCCAGTCCGCCGCCCAGCACCGGCTCCACGGGAACGCCCCACTCGGACCCACCGCCCACAGGAGCCTGACGGCCTGCATCACCGAAACGGCGGCGACCCATCCCTGGAAGGCATCGCCCCATGCCCGGCAGAGCTCCGCACCTCCCGTCTCCCCCGCCCACCCCCGATGACCAGGAACCACCATGCCCCACCCCCCTGAGGCCCCCATGACGCCCACCGTGACCTTCCCGCACCGCCCCCGGCGCGGCATCCTGCTCGGCCTGACCGTTCCGCAGCTGATCGCCTCCGCCTTCACCAGCCTCCTCCTGATCGCCGTGCTCATCACCGGCGGAGTGGTTGGTGCGCTCCAGCTCACGCCGTTGTGGGGCGCCGCCGCGTTGCTCACCTTCGGGCGTCACCGTGGGCGTTCCCTCGCCGACTGGACGCCGATCCTCACCCGCTACGGCCTTCGCCGCCTCGGCGGGCAGCTCATCTGGCTCGCCTACCCGTCGCAGCGACCCGCTCGGGAAGGTCTGCTGCACCTGCCCGGCGTCAGCGCCAGTCTGCGCGTCGTCACCGCCCCCGACCGCCGGCACGGCGCCGTCCACGACCCCCACTCCGGCACGCTGACCGCCGTGGTGCGGGTGAACAGCCGCGCCTACGCCCTGCTCGACTCCGCCACCCAGGCCGCGAACGTCGCGGGCTGGGGCCGGACGCTCGCCGCGTTGGCCCGCACCGGCCACGTCGCCCGCATCCAGGTCGTCGAGCGCACCGTGCCCGACTCGGGCGACGCGCTGCGCCGGTACTGGGAACGGCACGGCCGGCCCCAGGCACCCCTCGCCGGCCCGCTGTACGGCGAGTTGCTCAAGAGCGCCGGGCCCACCGCCGCCCCGCACGAGGCGTACGTCGCGGTCTCGCTCGACTGCCGGGCCGCCCGGCGCCTGATCAACCAGGCGGGCGGCGGCCTGAGCGGGGCCTTCAGCGTCCTTGGCCAGGTGACCTCGACCTTCGAACGGGCTGCCCGCACCGCAGGGCTGAACCCGACCGGGTGGCTGAACGCCCGGGAGATCGCGGCCCTGGTGCGCACGGCCTACGATCCGGCCGCCCTCACGGCGCTCACCCGCTGGTCCCCCTCCGGGCGCCCGCAGGCGGACCCGGCCGCCGCCGGCCCGGTGGTGGTGGTCGAACATCCCGACCACATCGCCACCGACTCCGCCGTACACGCCACCTACTGGGTCGTTAACTGGCCCAGGACGGAGACCAGCCCGGGGTTCCTGCACCAGCTCGTCTTCGCCGCCGGCATCCGCCGCACGCTCTCGCTGTTCTACGAGCCGAAGCCGTTGGACGGGGCATTGCGCGACGTCCAGCGCAGGAAGTCGTCCGTGATCGCAGACGCGGCCGAACGCGCCCGACGCGGCCAGGTCGACAGCGAGTCGGACTCGATCGAGTACCAGGACATCAAGCAGCGCGAACGGCAGCTGATCGCCGGCCACGCCGATGTCGCGGTGACCGGCCTGCTGACCGTGAGCGCCGACTCCGAAGAAGAGCTGCGCTCCGCGTGCGCCGTCGTGGAGACCGCAGCCGTCGCCGCCCAGCTCGATCTGCGGTTGCTCACCTGGCAGCAGGCCCAGAGCTTCGCCGCCGCCAGCGTGCCCCTCGCCCTCGCTGTCTGACGTGGGCCCGTCTCCCACCACGCCTTCTCCCCGATGGAGCATCGCCATGCCGGGCGCCACGCCCCCGTCCACACTGGGCTTTCTGCCCTTCGCGACCGCCGCGCTCGACTTCCACCGCTCGCTCGACCTTCCCGGCGACGCGCTCGTCGTCTCCCGGACCGAGTTGGACACCGTGCACGCCCACCTGGTCGCGCTGCACGGCCTCCTGGATGCCCACGCCGTTCGCGCCGGCTCCCCGATGCCGAACGGGCGCAACCGGCTGCGCGCCGCCAGCATCCGCGTCTGGCAGGCGGCGGATCACCTCCATGCCACGTACCACGCGGCGCCCCGAACGGCAGGCAACGAAGGAAACGGGCTGCCCGAGGGCGCCCCGGAGCTGACCATCTGCCAGCGCCACCAGGCAGCCACCCGCCTGGTGCGCCGCCGCACCACCCCAGCCGACCTCCGCCTCTGACCCTCTGCTCGCCAGCGACAGGAGACCCCGCCATGCCCAGGATCCGAGCCAGCGCAACGCCGCTCTTCGTGCCGCGCCGCTCATCCCGCGCCGAACGGGAAGCACTCCGCGTCGACTGGGTCGAGGCCCGCCGTCAAGCTCGCCTCGCCCACGCACCGCCGAGGCGCGGCAAACGAGAAACCGTCGATCCCGAACTCCGCGCGAGCTACCCGCCGTCCGGGCGCCCCGGCCCCGCATCGGCCCGCGGGGGAAGGCTGCGCCTGCCCACCCAACGGATGACCACCGCGACCGTCAGCGGCGCCTACCCCTTCCTCGCGGAGGGCGGGCTCGGCGCGGAGGGCATCTTCATCGGGCGGGACGTGCACGCGGAGGCGGCGTTCTGCTACGACCCGTTCTCCCTCTACGCCTCCGGTCGGATCGAAGGATTCACCAACCCGAACGCGGTGCTCGCCGGCATCATCGGCATGGGCAAGTCGGCGTTGGCCAAATCCCTCGCCGTCAGGGCCATCGCCCACGACTACCGGGTCTACGTGCCGTGCGACCCGAAGGGCGAATGGACGGCCGTCGCCCGCGCACTCGGCGGGAGCATCGTCGCCCTCGGCCCTGGCCTCCCGGGCCGGGTGAACCCGCTCGACGCTCCGCCCCGACCCGCCTCGGTGCGCGAGCGGGACTGGGTGACCGAGATCCGCAAACGCCGCCTCCTGCTGGTCGCCGGCCTGGCGCGAACGGTGCTGGGGCGCGACCTCCTGCCGAGGGAACACACCGCGCTGGACCTCGCCCTGGACCTGGTCGTCGACGAGGCCGAGGCCCGCGGCACGGTGCCGCTCCTCGGCGAGATCGCGCACGCCCTCGGTTCACCCGACCGGCTCACCCAGGCCATGGGCGAGCGGGGGGTTGGAGGCTTCCGCGGGACCGGGGGCATGGGAGCCGCGGCCGAGGACCTGGGCCATGCCATGCGACGCCTGGTCCACGGAGACCTGTCCGGCATGTTCGACGCGGCGAGCACCGTCGCCTTCGACCCCACGACGCCGATGCAGTCGATCGACCTCTCCCGCCTGGGCGGCGTCGGCGACGACACCGCGATGGTGCTTGCGATGACGTGCGCGAGTGCCTGGATGGAGTCCGCTCTGGCCGACCCGGACGGCGGCAGGCGTTGGGTGATCTACGACGAGGCGTGGCGCGTCATGCGACATGTCGGCCTGCTGGAACGCATGCAGAGCCAGTGGAAGCTGTCCCGTGGGCTCGGCATCGCCAACCTCATGGTGATCCACCGGCTCTCCGACCTGTTGGCGGCCGGCGACTCCGGCTCACGCAGCCGCGTTCTCGCCGAGGGCCTGCTCGCCGACTGCAGCACCCGCATCATCTACCGTCAGGAAACCGACCAGTTGACGGCCGCCGCCTCACTTCTCGGCCTGACCGGCATCGAGACGCAGGCCGTCTCCGCCCTCACCAAGGGGCGCGGACTGTGGAAGGTCGCCGGCCGAAGCTTCATCACTCAGCACCTCCTCCACCCGACGGAACGCCGCCTGTTCGACACCGACGCCCGGATGCTCGACAAGCCCGCACCGCTCCAGCGGACGTCGTAACCGAACCAACCACGGCCGACCCCCGAGAACCCCTTCTTCTACCTCCAAGCCATCGGAGCCCTCATGCCTCGCACCAGAACGCAGCGCGCCCTACCCCCGTTGCCCCACCCGCCACCATGCCCTGGACAATGCCATGCCCGCACCGCGTGCCCGAACTCCCTCGATCACCACCGGCATCGACGCGCTCTTCTATATCTCCCTGTGCACCATCGGCGTCGCCATCGCCTTCGGCTCCGTCACCTGGGCCACCGGCACCCTCACCGCCGCCCTGACAGGCGCCGGCACCCGCGCACCGTTCGCGATCACGGACGCTCTCCTGCGTCCCGGCTCGCTGTGGCCGCGCCTGAGCCCGACCGCCCTGCTGATCGGCACACGGATCGCCCCCGCCCTGCTGACCCTCGGACTCGCCCTCACCGGGCTGACCTCGTACCGCCGGCTGGGCCTCGGCGGCACGCGGAAGGGCCTCGCCTGGAAGTCAGACCTGGCCCCGCTGCTCGACAGGGAGATCACCGCCAAGGCCAAGAGCCTGCGCCCGAGCCTCTCCCCCCTCGCGCCCAAGGCCATCGCCCCGGAGGACCGGGGCATCCTCCTCGGCACCCTCTCCCCCGGCCGAACCGCCATCCGCGCGTCCTGGGAAGACGTCCTCGTGGCGATCATGGCCCCGCGCAGCGGCAAGACCACCGGGCTGGCCGTTCCCGCCATGCTCGCCGCGCCCGGCGCGGTGATGCTCACCTCGAACAAGGCAGCCAACGACGCCTTCACGGCGACTATCGATGCCCGCACCGAGGTCGGCAGGGTCTGGACGCTCGACCCGCAGCAGATCGCGCACCACCCGCGGGAGATGTGGTGGGACATCCTCGCCGACGCCCGCGACCTCGCCGGCTCCAAGCGCCTCGCCCAGCACTTCGTTGCGGCGTCGGTCGACGAGTCCCACGGCGGTGACTTCTGGTCGACGGCAGCCTCGAACACCCTGGGTGCGCTCTTTCTCGCCGCCGCCTCCGCGCACCGCCCGATCACCGACGCACTCGCCTGGCTGGCCTCCCCGGCCGACCGGACCCCGGTGGACCTGCTCACCGACGCCGGCCACCACGCGGTCGCCGCCCAGCTCCAAGGCACGGTGAGCGGCGCGACCGAGACCCGCGACGGCATCTACGAGACGGCGCGGCAGTACGCGAGCTGCCTGCTCGACCCCGAGGTCGCCGCCTGGGTCACTCCAACCCCCAACGTTCCGCAGTTCAAGCCCACCGACTTCACCACGTCCCGCGACACGTTGTACCTGCTCAGCAAGGACGGCGGCGGCAGTGCGTCGGCGATCATCGCGGCGGCGGCCGACGCGGTGATGCGCGCGGCCGTCACCGTTGCCGAACGCTCCGGTGGCCGGCTCGACCCGCCGTGCCTGTGCGTCCTCGACGAGGCCGCCAACGTCTGCCGCATCTCCGATCTACCGGAGCTGTACAGCCACCTGGGCAGCCGGGGCGTCATCCCCATGACCATCCTGCAGAGCTACCGCCAGGGCCAGAAGTGCTGGGGCGAGGCCGGCATGGACGCCCTGTGGAGCGCCGCGACCATCAAGATCATCGGCAGCGGCATCGACGACAGCGACTTCGCCGACCGCCTCTCCCGACTCATCGGCGACCACGACGTGCAGACCACGTCCGTCACCGCCAGCGACGGCGGCAAGTCCACCTCCGTGTCGATGCGCACCGAGCGCATCCTCCCGCCGGACGCCCTCCGCGCGCTCCCGAAGGGAAAGGCGTTGCTCCTCGCGACCGGCATCCGGGCAGCGACGCTCACCCTCAAGCCCTGGTACAAGGAGCCCGCCGCCAAGGTCCTCGGCCCGGCCTCAGCCCGCGCCACGCAGGCGATCACCCAGCGCGCCATCGCCAAAACCGGCAAGCACGACGCCCTGGAGCTCGCACCATGAGCAACCCGACCCTGCGCGTGCTGTCGCTCGGCGCCGGAGTGCAGTCGACCACCCTCCTCCTCATGGCAGCCGACGGCCGCCTGCCCGGCCTGGACGCCGCGGTCTTCGCCGACACCGGCTGGGAGCCCCGCGCCGTCTACGAGCACCTCGACCGGATCGAACGAGAGATCGCCCAACCCGCCAGCATCCCGATCATGCGGGTCTCCTCCGGCAACATCCGCTCCGACGCCCTGAACCCGTCCAAGCGGTTCGCGTCGATGCCGCTCCACATCCTCAACCCGGACGGCCGACCCGGCATGGCCCGGCGCCAATGCACCGGTCAGTACAAGATCCGGCCGATCAAGGAGAAGGTCCGCGAGTTGCTCGGCTACCCCCATCCCCAGCGCGTCCCCGCCGGAGTCTTCGTCGAGCAGTGGATCGGCATCAGCGTCGACGAGTTCGACCGTGCGAAGGACGCCGACGTCGCCTACATGCGGAACCGCTTCCCCCTGATCGAGCACGGTCTCTCCCGCGCGGACTGCCTGCGTCTACTCCGCTCACGCGGCTTCGGCGGGACACCGAAGAGCGCGTGCCTGGGCTGCCCGTACCACGGCAACGCCCAGTGGCGGGCACTACGCGACGGCTCGCCGGAGGAGTGGCGGGACGTCGTGGAGTTCGACGCCGCGATCCGTACGGGCAACGCCCGAGCGACCGCCACGGGCACACCCCTGCTCGGCCGAGCTTTCCTCCACCGCAGCCGCCGTCCCCTGGACGAGGCACCCATCGACCGAGTCACCGCGCACGAGTGGTCCAGCCGCCAGGGCGACCTCTTCGACGCCGCCACGGACGCCGAACTCGAAGCCGGCGACCCACAGGGCTGCTCCCCTTGGTCCTGCCGTTCGGGTTCACCCGCCCAGAACGGCCTCGACCTCGCGGTCTGACCACACCCGGCAACCGCCGATCGGCATGCTGATAGTCGTCTCTGATCACGGCCAGCCTTGCTGTCCGCCTCACTCATTTCGACCTTCAGCGGCGTAGGAAGTTCGGTATTCGGATCCGAGCTCGTACCCCGTGGGGGCCAAGCAGGCGGCACATGGGCAGATCTCATCGTCGTACTTCTGCGGTCCGCCTTGTTCAGGAGGTTGAGTCGGTGCTGAGTCCCGGCCACGACCACGCCTGGGCTACTGAGCCGTTCGCCTCCAACCCGAACCGCAGCAGATGCTCCTTCCCCACGTCGTCGAGCATCTTCGCCAATTCCTGGAGGGCGTAGGGGTCTCCGGCGTCAGCAGCTGCTCGGGCGAGACGCTCAGCCCCCTCCCAATCCCCAGCCTCCCCCCGCATCTCCGCCAGCCGTCCCAGAGCGTAGGGAGCTCCGGCGTCGGCCGCTTCGCGGGCGAGACCCTCAGCCCCCTCCCAATCCCCAGCCTCCCCCCACATCTCCGCCAGCCGTCCCAGAGCTCGAGGGTCTCCAGCGTCAGCAGCTGCTCGGCCGAGACCCTCAGCCCCCTCCCAATCCCCAGCCTCCCCCCGCATCACCGCCAGCTCGCGCAGGGCGTAGGGAGCTCCGGCGTCGGCCGCTTCGCGGGCGAGACCCTCAGCCCTCTCCCAATCCCCAGCCCTCTCCCGCATCTCCGCCAGCCGTCCCAGAGCTCGAGGGTCTCCAGCGTCAGCAGCTTCGCGGGCGAGACCCTCAGCCCCCTCCCAATCCCCAGCCTCCCCCCGCATCTCCGCCAATGCCCTGAGGACGGAGGTGTTTCCGGTTTCGGTGGCCGCTCGGGCGAAACGTTCGGCCTCCTCCCAATCGCCAGCGTCCTCCTGCATCATCGCTAAGTCTCGTAGGGCGGATGTATTTCCGGCGCCGGCAGCTGCTCGGTAAAACCGCTCGGCTTCCTCTCGATTCCCGGCCGTCGCCGCCAACTGATACAGGGCATTGGAATTCCCGGTGTCGGCGGCGGCTCGGGCGAAACGTTCGGCCTCCTCCCAATCGCCAGCCTCCTTCTGCATCATCGCTAACTGGTATAGGGCAGAGGCGTTTCCCGCGTGGACGGCTGCGTAGTACAACCGCTCGGCCTCCTTCCGATCGCCGGCCTTCTCCCGCATTGCCCCCAATTGAAATAGGGCGTGGGAATTTCCGGTTTGGGAGGCTGCTTGGGCAAGGCGTTCGGCCCCCTCCCGATCCCCAGCCTCCTCGCGCACTGCCGCTAACTGATGTAGGGCGTGGGAATTTCCGGTTTGGGAGGCTGCTTGGGCAAGACGTTCGGCCCCCTCCCGATCCCCAGCCTCCTCGCACATCATCGCAAGGTCTCGTAGGGCGGATGTATTTCCGGCGCCGGCAGCTGCTCGGGCAAGACGTTCGGCCCCCTCCCAATCGCCAGCCTTCGCCCACATAATCGCTAGCTCGCTCAAGGCGTAAGGGTGTTTGGCCTCGGCGGCCGCACGGTGCAGCTCTGCGGCGTGGCGGTACCGGTGATGGCGCTTGGCGGCTTGGCTGAGAGCGTGAAGTTGGTCTGGGTTGGCTAGGTGGCTGGTGGCGGCGTCAAAGAAGGTGGCAGGCGGGCAGCGGCGTCGGCGGGTGGTGCGGCCATACTGCTGGAGGTAGTCCGCCAGGCGGGCGACGCCGGGCAGTGCGCCCATGCCCGAAGGCCGGGGGACGTCTTGTAGGGGTGCGGTGACCTGTTTGATGTCGGTGCGAGCGTAGGCGAGAGCGTGGGTGAACCAGATCTCAGGGTCAGCGGCGGCGCGCTGCTGTTCGGTGAGGTAGCCCGGGGCGGCAGCTTTGAGAAAGTCCAACGGGAGCCCGCCCGTGGCGCCGAGGCGGTGGGCGTCCATCGCCGCGGTGATCACGGCCCGGCCCGTCGCGCCGTGCTCGCCGACCGGGTTCTCGTAGTGGTCGACGAGATCGAAGGCGGCGGCGAGGGTCTGGGTGAGCGCCACACCGCCGGTGGTGACGGCAGCGTGCAGTGATGGGTCGTTTCTGGCGCTGGCGCGGGCGGCTGCCAGGTCCTCGGTGAAGTCATCGGGCACCTGGACGCGGTGAGCTTGAGCGAGCAACGTCCGCGCGTACCGGTGCGGATCATCGACAGGTGAAGTGGCAGGCCGGGTCAGGGCGTCGTCGTACTCGGGCCACAGCGTGGCCATCACGATCAGGGGCCCGTCGCCGTCCAGGCGGCGCAGCAGTGCGGCTGCGGCGGCTTCCCCAGACGGGCCGTGAAGAAAGTCTTGGGCCTCGTTGAGCCACAGCACGGTACGCGCGCCCAGAGCCTCCGCAGCCAAAGTGGCCAGCAGTGCGTCCGGGCCCAGCGGGGCGAGAAGGTTCCATTGCGGCACGGCGGCACGGATGGCCTCATACGCGCTGCGGGTCTTGCCCGTGCAGGACGTCCCGCGCACCATCACCAACACCGGCTGCGCGCCGCTGTCGGCAGCTGCCGTCAGGCGGGCACGCAGTCGTTCGTCGTGGCCGCGTGGCACGTACACCGGTAGCACATACGCGGGGTCATCCCCCGGGGCGCGGCGGCCGGCGATGGCGGGGTGGACCCCCAGCCGCTTCGGCGTCCAGCAGGCCACGGGGCGGGGACGGTCAGGCAACGCCGCCCACCGCACACGCCGCTCCTCCTCCGCCCGCGCGTTGTGGGCTTGCTGGCGCTGTGCGACTGCGCGGTCGGCCCGCGTGCGACGGTTCCGCTCGACGTCGAAAGAGGTACGCCAGCGCTCCTCATCCAGCAACTCCGCGACCGTCTCACCCGCAGCACCATCGACCGTCGTGTCAAGGATCCCGCGGGCAGCCGCCTCGGCACGGATCGACCCCAGCACAACCAACAGCGCGTCGATCGTTTGCGGAAACCGCTCGCCACGCAGCCACGCCCCCGGAGTACCCGGTGCCACTCCCGCCATCCTCGCCAGCGACCGGTCCGCCGGCTCGCCCGCCAGCCGAACCCGCTTCAACACCCCGACCCGGCGTAAGTCCTCAAAGACGTCCGGCGCTTGTCCCACCCGCACGCTCCCCGCAGCCAGCCTGTCTCGTGTGTCCGGGACGGACATCACCGGACACCCCGAGCGTAGGCCCGCCGCCAGCCACCCCGGGACACGTCGTGTCCAATCCGTATCAGAAGGTAGCCGGACACCGCACTCGACAGCCACCGTCCACCTCCATCAGCCCTCACACCGAGGAGGCTGCGAACACTCATCTGGGGAACGTGATGACTACCACTCAGATCCTGGCGCTGCTGCTCGCGCTGTCGGCCGCCACGCACATCGGCTGCGCCGCCACCCTCACCGCTCGGCGCTCAGGAACCGACTCTGCTGGCGCCCTGTTGATCGGCGCCAGCGCTACCGCAAGCGCGCTCGCGCTCTACCTCACCGCCCTCGCCGCCTACCGCTGAACATCACCCAGGTGGCACCACCCACCCCGTCGACCACACAACACCAGTCAGTTCGACCCGATCCGGTTTTCTACAGTCAGCGCCTCACCGATGGCGAACCGGTCCACGCGGGTCTGTCCCAGCTACGAGTGCCTGGGGTTCCCTACATCCCTTTTCCGGCCGGGCCAAATCAGTGATTCTACGGATTATTTTGCCTACGCCATTTCCGCGAAGTATGAGAGCGACCGCATGTCCGACGCTGCCCAGAGCTCCCGTGAACCCTGCCGCGTACCCGATGACGATCTCGACGACCTCGCATGCACGCTCGCGAAGGTCACCAACCAGGTCCAGCAGCACGGTGCCATCCTCGACCGGCTCACAGCCGAGACCACCGCAACGCCCGCCCATCAGGGGGGCAACGATGCCGCCAAGGGACGGGGCGACGAGTCGACGCCCGTGTCCATCCTGGCCATGGACAACGAGGACTACACCGCGGAGTTGGCCGCGCTCAGCGCCTGGGTCCAGCATCTCCTCCTTCCCGTGTATGGGAAGGAGATCAGCACCACGCGCCCCTGGTGTGACCGGTGGCAGGAGCACCCCGAGGCCGTCTCGCGCCTGCACGCGCTCTGGCTCGCGTGGCAGCAACTGACGGACGCCGAGGCTGGCCTGTCAGGACCGTCCGTGTGGCACCGCGACCACCTCGACCACGCTCTCGCGCAGCTGCGCGCCCCGGACGGCCCGTTCGCCGCCTGCACCACCAGTGCCTCTCGGCCTCAGCACCGTCTCCTGCCCACCCCCAGTGCCCAGCCCAAAAACCCCTCATCCACACGCCGTTGACCGCGACGGAAGGAACCAACGTGACCACCGTGACCTACACGCGCCGCCTGGTCGAGCACCGATACGGCCGCAGCCTGGACGAACTGCGACGCGACGTCTCGCGCAGCGCCAGCCGGGGCGACGACCCGGTCCTGCCGATCGTCCTCCGCCGGCTCAACCGTCTCGCTGACGCAGGAGAACGAGTTCGCTCCACCCGCCGCAAGCTGGACGTTGCCCGGCTGCGTTCCCTCGCCGGAGAGCAGTGCGACGACCTCGTCCTGCTGCACGCGACCGAGGTCGTGCAGTTGGAACGGCAGCAGCGCGCGGAGATGGAAGCCGTGTGGGACCTGCTGGACGTACGACTCCTCTTGGACGGGCCCTGCATGACGTCCACCTCCGCCGCGCCAGAGCAGGTCGCCGCGGACATCGAGACCCTGATGCCCGCCGCACGCCAGATCGCCGCCGAGCTGCCACGGCTCACTCGGGACGCACTTCGTTCCGGCCTGCTCGACCGTGGCATCCACGCCAGCAACCACCGCCTCGGCACCGTGCTCCGTCGCCTTCGCGCCGAGGCCATCGCCTCCGCCCCCGACAGGAGCTCCCGAACGTCCGGCACCTCGCGATGTCACGTGTCACGTCACCGCCCGCCGGTTGGGCCGCAGCCCTACCCACCCGAGCACGCTCGCCGTACAGGAGCCAGCGCGTGACCATCAGCACCTCGGCGCTCGGCGATCTCCCCCCGGACACAGCCATGCTGGTCGAGCCCGTCTACCTCGCCGGTCGAGGTGACAGCGTCGCCGTCCACGACGGCCTGTGCGACCGCGGCTGGGGCAAGGCGGTCACGTCCAACGGGGCGCTGTTCGCGAACCCACGCCACGACGTACTCGTCTCGCACCTCTCCGAGGAGGCAGGGCGACGTAACGGCTGGAAGATCACCCAGCATCGGGAACCCCTCGGGATGCCTCTCTGGTCCGCCAGCTTCTCCGACAACACCCCGGCCGAGATCGTCACTGCAGTCTGCGGAGTCCTCGAACAGGCCACGACCCGAGGGCACCGCGACTCCCGGCACGCCGACCTCACCATCGAGGACTCCAACCCGGTGCGCCCACTCACGGAACGCGGATGGGAAGCCGCTAACGCCGCCCTTTACCACTACCACCGATCCCCAGACGGGCACGCCTACTTCCGCGAGCGCACTTGGGATCTCGACGACTACGAGGAACTGGACGGCCGAGGCCCGGCCCACTGGTCGATGCACAGCTGCGTCGACAGGGTCAACGGCGAACGCTGGTACGCCGACTTCACCAGCGCCACGCCGCGGGACCTGGTCAGCGCCGCCACACGTGCAACGAGCAGCGCCGACCCCGTGGAACGGCCACTGCACGCCATCCCTGAGCGCAACCTCCCGTACGTCACCCTCCGGCCCGCCGACGCCCAACGCTCCCCACTCCGATCGGCGGCCGTGAGCCGCAGCTCGCCACACCGTCAACAGACCGACGCTCCCTCGCCCTCTGCCTCGTCTGCCCCTGACCCACCGCCGACGCCCGGCCCGTCGCACCGCCGTTCATGACCCGCTAGGAAACCCCATGCCGCATCATTCGGACGACAACGAGGCCATGCGCGCGTACCGCGTCACCCCGCGCTACCTGGCCGGACCGACCTTCGACGGTGACGTCCCCTTCCAGCCCTTCCTCGACCTGGACTGGCGCCCCACCCACGACGAAGCGGGCAATCTCTCCATCGCCTCGCCAGACCAGACCATCCGGCTCCGTTACCTACCCGAGGGCGAGGACTCGCCCCTGTGGAAGATCACAGCTCACTCCGGCTCCTCCGCCCCGCCTCGCTGGCTGGTCACCTTCGACAACCGCGTCCCCGCCGAGATCGTCCGAGACTTCGCCACGTCGCTCGCCACCGCCTCCGTGGAGGGCCATCACAGCTACCTCAGCTGCCACGACTCGACACGGGCAAGGCTTGAGGCCGGAGTCCCGCTCACGGCAGCGGGCTGGAGCCAACACCACAGCCAGTCCGAGGTCACGTTCCGTTCTCCCGAAGCCCTCGCCGAAGTACGTCTCCGCCGCCTACACCTCGACCATCACGACGAACTACAGCACGTTCGCGAACGGTGGCTGATGACGGCCGGGGCGATCGGTACCCAATGGTGCGCTACCGCTTCGTCCCTCACACCGGAACACCTCGTCGCCGCCATGAACGCTGCCATCACCAACCCCGAGCCGGTCATCCGCCACGGCAGCGACCTCCACCGGCTCCCTCCACAGGCCACCGTGACCCCCGCCAAGCCCGACGCGTCGCCCTCCCTGAACGCTCAACGCACACAGGCGGCAAGGGCCCGCTTGACGACCACGCCTTCTCACTCGCCTCAGGGACCTGTTATCCCAGCCCAGCGTTCCTCGCCTCCCCCGGAAATCCCCGGCCCCCGACGCGGCCGCTGATCGACACCCACAACTCCGCATGGCTGTGGGTGACACCACTGGATGGGCTTCACGCGGGCCCAAGGATTTGTCAAAACCGAGCAATCAGTACAGACCGTTCTGCCAATAGCCGAGTGCCGGCAGCTTTACAGTCTCCCAGCTAAACGCCCCTGACCTGCGACTTTCTTCTCCCCACACCCTCTGGCGCACAAATGCCCCACAAAGCGTGTGGAGACCAGCGTCGACGACTGCGGCCAGGAACACGCGGTGAAACTCGACGTCTGGCTGGCAACCAGAGAGCGAGGTGCGCGAGTCTGACACCGAAGCGAGCCGAAGCTCTCAACGCCCTCGACACCCGGTGGGTGCAACCGGCTTGGCAGGCGCAGACCCGGACGGCGGAAAATGGGGCCTCATCTCCGGGACCTTCGGGACGCCCATCTCAGCAGTGAGCACCCCGAATCGCCGGAGAGGTGACTACGGCGACTGTCGCCTGAGGCGGGCGTCGGTGAAGAAGTATGGTGCGTTGCGTTGCTGCCAGCCTTCTTTCTCGGCCAGGGTCGCGACTACCTGGACGGCCTGTGTCACATCATCCAGGTTCTGGCCGGGAAAGAGCCTATCGCGGACCTTGCCGTCATCCAGGATTCGACGCAGCACCGGTTCGGCCCTGCGGGGATAAAGGCCGCTGAAACTGGGATAGAAGTCATGGTCCTTGCCGGAGGCAGCGAAGGAGACGACGCAGGCGGCCGCGTCGAACTGGCAGATGCTGTCTAGCAATGGGCCGTCCCCGCGCTCGGGCTCGCCGGTGCCGAAGGCGGTGTCGTCCGGGAAGTCCATGCGCAGCGCCGTGAGGCGGTGGATGACAGCCCGGGCGGCGTGTACGAGAACTCCCGGTCGCAGTGTGTCGCGGACACTGCCGTGCATCTCGGGGATGCGTTCGCGGGCAGCCTCGGTGAGGGCGTGCCGCAGCCAGCTCACGTAGTAGTACGAGGCAACACGGTGGTCGTCCGGGCGTTGGAGAACCAGTTGACGCACTTGCTCCCAGTTGCCGCCGCGTATGGCGGCGGCGCCGATGGCCTCCACGCGGGTGATGATGCTCCACCACAGGCGCACGCCTCCCGTGCCAAGTTCGGAACGCAACTCGCCCTGCGGGGTGAGTGTGAGTCGGTAGATGGCCAGGAGAGCGTGGACGCTGCGGTCGAACAGCGCGCCAGCCTCCACAAGGAGGGCAATGCCGGCGATCTGAGCCACGCGGTCCAGCAGCAGTTCGAGATCTTCTCCCGGCCCCGCCTCGCTGAAGTGTCCGCGTGCCTCTCCCGGAACACGGCGAAAGAACAAGTTCAGCGGAAGATCGTCCCCGCCGCGGATGAGTTCGATGACGCTGGATTCGAAGGTGGCGTCGTCCACGCGCCAGGAGAAGGACAGCGCAGGGCCGGACGCAAGTTGGCGTCCGGCCCGGGCCTGCTCCATCGCTGCCGCGTGGCGGGCGAACTCCTCACGGGCTTCCTCACGAATGCGGGCATCACGACGTTTCAGGGTGGCTGGGACATCAGAGGGGTGCCATCGTTCGCTGGAGGTGCCCCGGCGTATGAAGACATCACCCCGACGCATCACCACGCACTTCCTATGACGGTCGTCTTCGTACTCGGCGTCCTTGTTGACGACGACGAAGCCGTCCGGGTGCGGATGGATATAGACCAAGACCACCAGGTAGCCGTCGACCTCATGCACGGCCGAGGTAAGGCGCAACGGTTCGGGGAGGTATCTGAGCATTTTGGGCCGTAGCGTGGCCTCGTCGAAGAGCCTCGCCAGCGGCTGGGTCATCTCACCGGTGGGCCTCCCCCGCCCATCGACGCCTATCACTAGATGCCCACCGAAAGCCTGGAAGGCCGCAACATCCTTGGCAAGCTCGACCTGGGTGCGAAGCTCCCCCAGATCCTCGACCCTCTTGTAGTCAACCGACGCAGTCTCCGCTCCTTGCTGCAGCAGCAGATGCAACGTCTCCTCGGACACATCCGGCGAAGCCACAGCGCCCCCTCTTCCGCTCCGGTCAAGAACGCAGCATGCCCTACGGCCCCCATAGAGACGGCGTGTCCGCCACATTGGCCCCCTACCGTCCGCCCACTAACGAGTCGGTGGGTCTATCAAGCGAACGGCTCTGCCGCACTCCACCTGACCTGCCCGACGCGGCGCAGGTCACGGACCGCTGGCACCTCTGACACAGCCTGGGTGAGCCGGCCAGGGCACACTGGACGCTCATCTCGACCAGGGCTGCCGCGCCCACTTACCGGTCGTCGGCGGTGTGCGCGGCGTGCGGCCCAGCGGTGTAGTAGCGCTAGACCGCCGAGTGCTAGCCCAGGTCGAAGGCGATCCATCCGGCCAGTTGTTCAGGCCTTAGGGCTCGTGGCGAGGACAGGATCAACGCGGCGACCCGCCCGACAGGACAGCACAACCATCTTTCCTTTGTTCTCGTCTCACTACGATTAGGGACAGAACATGAAGAACACGGGGAGGTTCCATGGCCAGGGGCGATCGATTCAAGATCAACAGGGCGAGGTTCCGGCAGGGGGCTCGATGACCACACCCACGCCGCCCGGGCTACACGGCCAGCCGGCGCCGGTCGGGGGGCGCACACTCACCGCGCAGGACATCGAGGAAGACCACTCATACAGGTCCCAATACCTTCGACACCTGACCGGCAAGCTATCCAGGCCCACAACAGCAGTACCGGCCGCCCCCATTCCCCGCGTGCTCGTCCAGTTCTGGGACGACTCCGCCCACATCCCCACTGACGTCCAGGAATGTATGACGAGCTGGACGGCGCTGGAAGACCAGGGCTTTCGACGAGAGATCTACGACGACGGCTCGGCGCGCAAGCTCATCCACTTCCTGTTCGGTGAGGCACATATAGCAGCCTTCGACGCTTGTTCTCACCCGGCGATGCGCAGCGACTACTTCCGGCTGTGCTACCTCGCCCGAAATGGCGGCTTCTACGTCGACGCGGACGACGTTTATCAGGGCACCGACTGGACCCTTCTGTTCCGCGACTCGCGGCTGCGACTGCAGGCGCTGTGCTACGACACCGCCACCGACACCATGGTGGACCCGCGGCAGGCCATGATGGCCGACGGCTACTGCAGCACGTTCGTCCACTACGTCAACAACAACCCGATCATCGCGCCTGCCGAGCACCCCGTCGTCGTTGCGGCACTTCAGTCAGCCACGGACGCGCTCCTCGCTCACACTGGCGGCCCCTTGGACGTCCAGTCCTTGACAGGGCCGGGCAACCTCACTGTCGCACTCGCCCGACATGCACTACACCGGGAGCGGTTCGGACAATCGGTCGACGTCGAAGTTCTCCTTGCCTGGGACATCATAGCCGTGAGCCGGTGGCCACTCAGTTACCGCAATGACCAGCGCAATTGGCGCCTATGGCGCCAGCAGCAGTGACCACTGAACCAGACACTCGGCTCAGCAATAGACCATTCGAACAACAGAGGCAGTGTCTCTCCACCCATGAACATCAGTTCCCTGTATGGCCTGTCTTTTTCCCTGCGAGCCCAGACCCGCTATCGCACCAGACGCCTTTCCATCCGCCGGCGGAGTACCGCCTTCTCGTACCAGCATGCGGCCACCGCGATCGAGCGCATTTACGTGATCAATCTCGACCGCGCCAACGAACGCTGGACCATGGTCAACCGTGAACTCACTCGGCTCCGTGACGTGGCAGGACAGCCACTTCATACCCTTGCCAGGCGCTTCCCGGCGGTCGACGCCCGCTATCTACAGGGTCCGCCTCCGCCAAATCTCCTTGAGCCCACCTACACACTGGCCGAGCAACTTGTGGTCGACCCGCACCCTCGCCTCGACATCGATGACGCCGCACGCGCCACACATATCGACATGACGCCGCAAGAGATCGCGGTAGCCCTCTCACACATCCATGTCTGGCAGCTCATCGCCGCCAGCGACGTTCCCTACACCCTGGTACTCGAAGACGACGCATACATCACACGGACATGCATGTCCGTGCTCGAGCACTCCTGGAGCGCAATACAGGAAAGCTCCGACGCTGGCCGCCCCATCGATCTTCTCTACCTCTCCTACCAAGAGACCGGCGAGGCGGCAGAACCACGACGCCGCTCGAGGCCTCTACTGCGGCGCCCCACCAGGGGGGTGTGGCAGCTTTCCGGCTACGTGCTCTCCCAAGCCGGAGCATGCAAGCTCCTTGACCAGCTGCCGGCCCACGGCCCCATCGACTTGTGGATCAACCAGCAGTTCGGCCACCTCAACGTACAGATGACGCGCCACCCCGTTATCGAGCAGCGACCGGGCATCGCCTCAAGCAACTCCTACTCAGTCATGCCAGCCCTGGCGAAAGTGGGCGCCATCCGACGCGAAGCGCCCCAAGCCATCCAGCACCGCCCGACACGAGAGCCAATCTTGGTGGTCGGCGAGTTCGGAACCGGTCTGTCCACTCTTGCCAAAGCACTCTCCGTCCTCGGATTCCGCTGTGTCAGCGATCTGGCCACTTTACCTGCCCACGAAAATCAAGCACTCGTCCGCGGTAGCCGGCGCCGCGTATTCGACGCTTATGTCAATATCGGCTCCCTGACTCCGCGTGAGGTCGCACGTATCGTCTCCGCAAATCGGGTGCGCCTCATCATCACGACCATGTCCACTACGGGGACGAATCCACCGTCCCCATTCCAGGAAGCATGGAATCAACAACGATCCCAACGACGGCTCATGCTCCCGGCCGACGACCCCGACCCCTGGCAGACACTCGCCCGGTTCCTCGCATGCGACTACCCCACCCATCCCTGGCCAAGGCAGCCCGAGCAGGGCCAACGGCATGTCGCAGCCCTCTCGCATAGCGACGCGAGGACTTCCGGACATCCACTGGCCTGGGACACCAGCCCTTGGATCGTTCAACGCGCGGGGTGGCCGGGCATCATGACCGAAATCTCAGCCCCACAGGGCAATGCTCCTCGGGCTAGCCGGAATGCAATCATATGGCATGAAGGCACCGGGCTTGCGGACAGCCACTGGTATCTCCGGGAGGACACCTTCCCCAGCAACAGAGCCCTCTTCCGGCCCGGCAACGCGACCCTGCCACCGCGCGGACCCGCCACGCTGACGCTCCGAGAAGAGGTGACCAAAGTCCGCGACCTCACCGGAGCCGCCATAGCCAGCCGTCCATCGGTCACTTACGGCACCTTCAGCGCTCGGCTGCGCGTCCCCGCCGGGTCGGGCCTGGTGACGGGACTATTTCTCCACCGCAACGGCCCCCGCCAAGAGATCGACATCGAGATTCTCGGCCAAGACACGACCCGCATGCTCGTCAATGTCTTCTACAACCCGGGCGTCCTCGGCACGAAGCTGGAATACGGCTACCGAGGAACTCCTGTGATCATCGACCTCGGCTTCGATGCATCGAAGGAGTTCCACCACTACGAGATCGATTGGCAGCCCGACTGGATCCGGTGGCGGGTGGATGGGACCACTGTGTACGAGCGAGCATTGTGGGACCCGACACCGGTCCCCGACCAGCCTCTGGAGTTCAACGTGAACCTGTGGAGCAGTGAGTCCACCGAGTTCGCCGGCCCTCTTGACTATGAGGCCCTCCCAGCTGTGCTGGAGATCAGTTCGCTCGAGGCCCGCAGCCTGACCCGGGTATGACAGAGACGAACGTACTCCCGCAGATATGCAGGTTGCCGTACGCGAACACGGCTCGGGTCGAGAGCGAGAATACGATGCCGTCCGCTCCGCCCCCGCCGAGGTCACCTGGGTCCTGGGGATGTAGGGAAGTCGATGGCGCTGGCCGCCGGCGCGTCCTACCGTCCTGCTCGGTGGCGGACGTCGCCACCCTGAGCGCGGCCGAGGCGGAACGGTGTTACCGCCTGGCGAGGACGAACGAAACGCTGCCACCTCCCTTGCGGTTGCCCGAGACTCGGTGTGTCTGCTATTTCCTAGCCTCTCAGCTCCGGCGAGACGTTGCCCTCGGGTGGGCGCTCAACGGGTCGCTCAGTGAGCCGAAGTCTTCTATTGCTGGTCCTCTGCTCCTCCGGATCGCCGGCCACCGGCATACTCAGCTTGAGGTCGCGGAGGCCCGCGGCACGGGCACGAGTCGCCTGCCCGGTGTCGTAGGTGAGTATCGTCACCTCGCGCCCCGACAACGACTGAACGGCGAGCGCCCTGTCTACGATCTCGTCGTCATTGATTGGAAGTCGCACATGACCAGGCGGGTCAAATAAGAGTTGCGCGGTCACTTCGCCGCAACGAACCTCCGTGTTGCGTTGCACTTCCCGGTCCGCTTCTCGAAGCACGGCTTGCTCGGTGCCCTGCTGAAACGTACGGTCGAATACAGCCAACGTGTACCGCGCCCGCCACCGCGCCTGTGGCGTCTTGCTCTCCTTGAGATGGTCGAGCTCATCTACGACCACCATCGGAACCATTAGGTGAATAGAGTTCTCCGTGACACCCAAAAGCTCGCTGAAGTCGGTCTCTGCTAACTTGGTGGAGTGGTGGACGTAGAAGCTGCTGTCAGCCACCACCGGTACGCCGCGTAGCTGCCACCGCCGCAGCTCTTGGGCGAGCGTTTCAATGACAGTAGAAAAAGCCGCCGTTCGCTGTCGAAGTTCACCAGATTGTGGGCAAGTCGCCAGGTCGATTCGGGAATGAAGTTGTCCAGGCCGGCAAGCAGCTGGTCGTACCGCTTCGTAAGGACGAGCCGGTCAAGATCAGCGCTGCTGATGAGCGTGCCCAGCCGATCAACAGCGTCGCTCGCCCAATCGAGGTACGCCAGGAGCCGTTCGTAGTGATCATCTGGCCCACCGGTGTAGAGGTTCGAGGCCTCCTGGCACACCTCGCCGAGTGTCTGGTGCAGGTGCTTCCGGTCGACGCCGGGCAGTGGGCTCACGAGCATCCTCATACTGTGGCACCTTGCCGACACTGGCCGCGTGGAGATTCCGCCGACCGTTGGGCCGGACCCTGCGGCCGGTTCAGTCGTTCGGATCGGGTGAGGGCCTGGGGATGAGTTCGACTCCAGTCTCAGCTTGCTATCGCCGCTGGTCAAGGCCGGGTTTTGGTGCGTACTCGGCATGATGGGCTATCGGTGAGGGCAGGTTCGTGACGTCCGATGCGGCGGCGATCGGAGACGCCCTCTCTCGGTCCACCGGCCGGCACGGGTGCTCTGCGAGAAGCAGAGCCGAGCCCGGGGCTCGATCGGACGGCTGGCATGGGAATGCGGAGGCGTCCGACCTAACAGATCCCGCCTCTCAGTCCAGATTCCGCGATGCAATCAGCCGGTTGGTTAGCTCCACCGTGGCCAGGTACCACCAGAAGATCCAGTCGAGGAATGCTTCGTCGTAGTTGCCGCGCTGGTCGGTCCGGCGGTGTCGCAGGTCGTAGCGGTTGGCAATCTCAAACAGTGCTCCTTCGTCAGGCCTGCCGACTTTCTCCTTGATCAAAGAACGGCGCTCTTCCAGGATCCCCGCGAGGGTCACAATCGCAGACCTCTTGCTTTCGGCGGACGTGTCGCGTCCACGAAAGAGCGCGATAGCGTGGCGAATGCGCCCGGTGATATCCGGTGCGCTGTCGCTGAGTGCGCGATGCATCAGCTGGGAGCGGGCGACGTCAGTAACGCCGACCAAGCGCCCGAGGTCCTCACCCTCGACGGCAAGTTCATATCCGATGCCAGCTTCGCGCAGGAGATTGTTGACCCTCCAGCGGTACAAGGCACGTGCAGGGCCGTTGTGGAACTCAGAATGATGCCACCCGCAGGCGTTGTAGCTGTGGAAGCGCCGCATTCGGGGACGGCTAACCAAGTCATGGAAAACTTCGACCAAGCCGTAGAAAGTATCCTGGTCCCAGCTTTCCGGGGCAAGGGGCCATAGATCAGGAATCCCGAGGCGCTGGTCGATCACTTCGGAAGCGTCAGGCAATTCGTCAGGATCGTCAACACATTCTTCGCCGAACGCTTCAACCAGGTAGCCGTTGTCGGCGAACTCGCGGATGATCCGGGTGAAGTCCCGTCGGGAGTCCCGCGGCGTGCTGCCGTCGTGGGAGAGACCGCTATCGTGTCTTTGCGGCCAGTACGGCCGTGGCGCGGCAGCGTGTCTGATCTCCGGAGCGCGCTGGATAAGCTCTGTGAACCAGTCGCGCTTGTCCATTCCGGCCCGCGGGGCGCCCCATCCGCTGACGGCGGGTGGCCAGGGGTCATCCGAGGCTGCCTTCTGGCTGCGCACCTCCTCGAAGTCCGCAACCGCAGTCGTGCCGGCCAGGGACTCCGTCATCAGCCACTTGGCCTTGGTTTCCCAGGACGGGCTCGCGGATCGGAGAATGCGCTCCCCCTCGGACACCAACAGCTCTGTGGGCCACACGAGTTCGTAGTTGCTCAGGTCGAGACTCACCACGCCATCATCGCCCACGAGTAACCCATCCAAATCCCAGCGGCAGACCACCGCCCCGCACGTGCGCGTCTACCTCCTCAGGCCACAGCTCACGTCGATGCGGAAATCGGTGAGTGAGATCACCGGCTGGGGAGCCAGACGACCCGTCTGCACCAACCGGGGAGATGCCGAGAGGTGGTGACATGTGTATCGAGGGCCATCTCCGAGGTCCTAGTCCGACTCCGACGGGAGCCCGATCGCCGCCCACTTGCTCGCAACTGCCACTACGCCCACCGCCTATATCGACGTGGTGCATCGTTTCGCTGGGCGGGATGGGTGGTGGTGCACCTCGGAGATTGGTCGTCGGCGTCGGCTGGACCGGCTGGCAGGTGAGCGAGGCGGCGTAGGCGCCAGACGAGGACGTCGTTGAGGTTTTCCGCCGTGTCCAGTTCGCGCATGGCGATGGCCTTGCGCAGGAGGGCTTCTGGTTCGTGACCCGCCCGTTCGGCGTGCGCGAGGGTGGCGAGCAGCGCTTCCCGGCCATGGCGGGCGGCGTCGGCTCGGGAGTGGTGGTGCTCGGGCAGGACAGTGCGGATGGCGGCTTCGTACCTGCGGCGCTCGGCCTTCGGGAGGGAGAGGCCCACGCGCTGGAGCTCTCGCATGGGGACGGCGGCGGCCTGGTGGTAGGCGGCGCGGAGGTGGTCCGCGGCTTGGCGGCAGGCGGCGGCCTGTTGGGCGTGGCCTCGGGCGGCGTGCCAGGATGCGGCGGCCGTTGCGACGAGGACGAGGGTGGACACGAGCATGGCCGTGGTCGCGCCGTCCTCTCCTCGGCCGAGTGCGGCGCCGGCCCGGATGATGCCCCGGGCGGCCGTGCGGGTGGCCCGTACTCCGCCGCTCGCGGCGCGGACGTGGCTGCGGGTGGCGCGCTCGAAGGCTCGTGCCGCGGCGTGCAGCTCCTGACGAGTGGTGGCGGACGAGGTGTGGGCGACGGCATCGAGGAGCTCGCCGACACTGACGAGTTCGGCGGCGGCTTTCTCGTCGTTCTCGTCTCCGTGCAGGGTGGTCGCGATGTGTTCGCCGACGCGGGTGGCGTTGCGGCGTGCTCGCGCGGCCGACGATCGGTCACCGTCGTGCGGGGTGGTCCCGACGGCCAGGCGGCGGCGGATCTTCGGCAGGGACAGGTCGGGGGCCAGGGCTGAACCGCTGTACCAGATGGGCGTGCCGTCACGGTTACGGTCGCCGGGTAGCGCGACGGAGTAGCCCAGGGTGTCGCCGGAGGGCGCGTGCCGCAGCTTGACACGTACCCCGGCCTGGCGGAGACGGGTGAGGAACTCGTGTTCCGTCGCCGCTCCGGCCACGGCCTGGCGGACAGCGTCGCGCAGGGTCTCGCGCGCGGTCTCAGGGCGGCCGGTGCGCTCCGCCTTGAAGCGTTCCGCGCTGGTGGGCCTCTTGGCCGCGGTGCCGTCGCCGGGGTTGAGCTGACGGAGCCCCATTTCGCGTTCGAGGACGCGGCATTCCGCCTGGGCCTTTTTGTAGTCGTAGTTCAGCCGGGGTCGGCGTAGGTCGCCGCGGACCATGGTGGCCACGATGTGGATGTGGTCGTCGGCGTGCCGCACCGCGACCCAGCGGCAACCGTCGGGGTCGCCATCAGGTGCGAGGCCGACGGCTCGCACCAAACGGTGCGCGACGGTGCCCCACTCGTCGTCGGTCAGCAGGCGATCTCCGGGAGCCGCGCGAACGGAACAGTGCCAGACGTGTTGGGCCGGAGCCGCGGCCCCGGCCTGCTTGACCCGCAGGTCCAGGGCAGCGGCGAGCCGGGCGAGGGTGGCCTGAGGGTCACGTCCGGGATCCGGGGCGAAGCCGTCCCAACTTCCGACGAGGTGGGGGTCGGTATGCTCGTCGCGCCTGCCGGGGCCGTAGAGGTAGGCGAGCAGGCCGTGGGTACGCGAGCCGCGTCGGATCTTGGGGATCACCGACGTCGCCTGGTGGCCAGGGCGTCGGCCGCGTCGTCGACGTGGGCCAGGGTGCGCGTCAGAGCCGCGATGGCGTGGTCGAGCACGACGGGTCGCACCTGTCCGCCGCAGTTGTAGACGTACGCGATCTGGTTGATGTTGTTGCCGACGCGGGAGACCTGGACGCGCAGGGCGACCAGTTCGTCGATGGCCGCGTCGAGTCGTTCGTCGACGTAAACGGTGAGCCCGCGGCGGGAGGCGGCGAGGGCCGCGTCGGCGATGAAACGGGCGAGGGTGACGGCCCTCTTCCCGGCGGCGTCGGTGATCTCCGTCCTCTCGGCGTCGGAGAACCGGGTGGTGAGTTTGTGGGGGCGTTGGGTGGGGTTGCGGGCGCGGCGGCGCGGCTTGCGGTTGGCGAATGGGGCATCGCTGGGCGTCGGTGGCTGGTGGGGGGTGGCTTCGTCGGCTCGGTTCCGCTCCCCCAGTGTCTGGCTCCCGTGCGCCCTCGGGCGGGAGCCGGCCGAATCGCCCCCGCTCCCCTGGGCGGGCGCCTGCGACGGGCCGTAGGACCGTCGCAGGCGACAACTTGCTCCGCCGGAGGCCCGACCGGGGTCAGGTGCCGGTCGTTGGGTGGAACGCTCCGGACGCTCGGCGGTCACCGGCTCGTCTCCGCACCGCGCCGCTGGATGTCGCGGAGGAGTTCCTCGATCCAGTCCATGGCGAGCACCGGGTGGTGCAGTGTCCGCGGGTTGGTGTCCTGGCGGCGCCGCACCGTCCAGGTGCCGTCGGGGTCGGGCTCGACGCGGTCAACGTGTCCGCGTCGATGGAGGACGACGAGCCAGGCGTCCACCTCTGCCCAGGTTGCTGAAGTGCTTCGCATGGTGGTGCTCTCCGGTCCGTGGAGGAGATCGTGGGGGTGTCCCGGCGAGGTGACCGGCGGCCTCCGGTCAGTTCGGGACGGAGGTGACCGGCCGGCCGCGCTGCTCGCGGAGATGAACCATCAGGACGGTCAGCCTGTCGTTGGACAGGGGGATCCGCTGACCGCGGATGGCCTCGGCCACCACCTTCCGGGTCAGCTTGTTCTCGGTCCTGACCGCCGCCCAGGCGATCTGGAGCAGTTCCTCGGTGTCCGGGACAACTCTCCGGCCGCCGGCCGATCGGGTCGCCGGGCGAGTGGCCGGGGACGGGGCGTTGTCCGGCTGTCCGCCCAGGTCACCGCCCTCGGACACTGACCCGTGCCGACCGGGCGGGACAGCAGCGTCCGCCCCGGCGCCGTCCGCCGGGACACCGCTGAGGGCTGCCCTCCGGGCATCTTTCGGACGCCTCTTGTCCGGGGATGGCCGGGAGCCGCTCGTCTCCTCGGTGTCCTGGCGGGGACGGCCCTCCCGTCCTGGGCGGTCCATCCCGGTGTCTAGGGAGTGTCCGGGCTGACCCCAGCGTCCGCGTTGTCCGCGGTCAGTTTGGCCGGCTCGGTCACCGTGCTCGACCGGCCGTCGGGCGATGAGGATGTAGAGGTGGACAGCTCCGGCCAGCGCCAGCGGGGCCAGCGTGGACAACGTGGCGACCACCGTGTCTCCGAGCCGTAGCCCTGCGGGAGGCGTGAGGGACTGCTGGTTGAGACGGAGGGCGTGGAGCGCGTTGGCCCAGATGCTGGCGCCGGTGGCCACTCCGAAGAGCGACCAGGTGTAGAGACGGGCCCTCAGCGGGGCGTCGCGCAGGACGACCAGGGCTCGCACCCCGTAGGCGATGAAGCCGTCGATCACCAGGGGGAAGAGGTAGGTCAGGACGCCCCGGACGTGGATGGCCACGGCCATCTGCTGGAGTGCGTCGTACGACAGAGCGCAGCCGGCGGCACCGAGCGCGATGACGGCTGCCCGGTCCCATGCCGTGATGCGCGGCAGAGAATGGGGCACCGATGTGGTCATCACGCCGCGGTCCCGAAGTCACGGCGCCCATGGCGGTCGGCGGCGCTCGACTCGGCCAGCGGGGCGGTGGCGGACGCCCGCCGCAGCTCCCCGTTGCGGAGGGCTCGGCGCGTCTCGCGGTACAGCTTCTGTGCGTGCTCCTCGGTGATCTTCAAGAGCCAGGCGAGGCGCTCCTCGCTGATGCCCCTGCGGTACGCCTCCAGGACGACCGCTCGTCGTTCGGGCTTGGTGAGATGGATGTCGCGTCCGGCGATGGCGTCGTCAACCCTGCTGCGGTCGAGTCGGTCCGCGAGTTCGTCGTGTAGCGGGCGCCGCTCCTCCTCGGTCATCCCGCCTCGGATGCCGTACACGTCGTTGCCCTCCAGGGCGACGTCGAGGCAGGTCTGGCGGACCGGGCACTGGTCGCACAGGGCCTTGGCGGCGGCGATCTTGTCGACCTCGTCGGGGTCGGGGAAGAAGATCTCGGGGTCGACGGGGTTGTGCTCGGTGGACTGGCAGGCTGCTCGGTTCTGCCAGGAGTGGTCGCCGAGGGCGCGGTGGCGAACGGGGTTGCTGGCGGGGGTGGGGGTGTTCACGTGCGTGCTCCCATCACTCTCGGCCCACTGGGTGGTGCGGAGAGGCGTGCTGGTTCAGGGGGTGTCGGGCGCCTTGCGGACGACGCCGGGGAGGATCCGCCGCTGTTCAGGCGGTGCGGACGCGTCTGCGGTCGGTCGGCTCGAACTCGACGCGCGTGGTCATCTGGGCGAGGCGCGAACTCACGCGGTCGCCGAGGTAGGCGCGCAGATCCCTGATCGCCAGGTTGGTGGTGACCAGGGTGGGGAGCAGGTGGTTGTACCGGTGGTTGATGATCCGGTAGGTCACTTCCTCGACCCACTCACTCGGCTTGGCCGCGCCGAGGTCGTCGATGATGAGCAGGGGGCAGCGGCTGACTGCCGCGAGTGCGCGCTCGCTGTCCGCTCCGGGGCGGGGGCGCAGGTCGGCGTACAGGTCGGCGGCCGAGGTGGCGCGCCAGCGCACGGTGATGCCGTCCCGCACCAGCGCGCGCACCGCGCCGTAGGCCTGGTGCGTCTTGCCGGCGCCGACCACCCCGGCCATCAACAGGCTTGGGCCGGTGGTGATCTGCCGTCGGGCGCCGGGGTTCGGGGCGGCGGCCTGCCGGGCGACCTCGCGGACCCAGGCGAGGACCTGCGGGTGATCCGCAACGGCGTCTCGATAGCGCGGCGGCACCCTGGTGAGCAGGGTGGCGCGGAGCGCCTGGTCCGGCTCGTCGTCCGGCGCGGTGAAGGTGGCGGGGTCGATGTTGCGCCTCGCCAGGATGCGGGTCATCCGGTCCAGGGCTCCCTGGCCGAGGGGCCGCGGTTCGCGTGAGCTCATCACAGCTCCTCGGCGTAGGCGGCGGTGTCGGTCGGGTTGGTCCATCCCCGGTGACTGGGCAGGTGCGGGCCGGTGTTCGGCTGCGGTGAACGGGTGGGCCAGGTGTTCATGGAGTCGTTGACCAGACTCGGCAGGCGGCTGGGGTGGCCCTGGATCTCGGCGTACCGCTTGAGCCCGGCGCGGATGTGCGTGACCGCGATGTCTTCCGCCAGGAGCCTCTTGATGAGGCGGCCGAGATGTCCGAGCACGTCGGCGGGTGGGCGTTCGGCGCAGGCGGCGACGTACTCGCCGACGAGGTCGTTGGCCGTGACGGTGGCGGCGGGCGTCGCACGCCCCGTAGGGGAAGGAGATCCCTGATCCAGGATCCTTGATCCAGGCGCCGAGCCTTCGTCGAACTCTCGGGGAGCCCTCGGCGACGGTTCGCAAAGGGGTCCCTGGACCGGAGATGCCTGGACAGGCCTGTCGCGGGCGCCGGCGGGCGTCACCGGGGCGGCCCGCTGTGCGGTCGAAGCGTCGCCGTGGGGGTCGGGAGGTGTCGGCGCCTGCCGGGCAGGCTGACCAAGGTGGCGTCGAGCGTTCGGCGAGTCCTCGGCGGCCCCTCCCGTCGGTGTCGGCGATTCCCTGGCCTCCGCGGCGATCGTGGTGCAGACGCCCTTGCACGGGCCGCATCGGTCCGCGGGTCGATGCTCGGCGCAGGTCGGGTACCGGGACTGGCTGGGCTTGTCGATCTTCTGGTGCTCGAACCAGCCCACGATGTGCAGGTACCGCTTGCCGTCGCACCCGGTGTACCGGCAGATGAGCCCTGCGTTCGTGAGCTGCTGGAGGTCTTCCTCGACGTGGACCGGTGTGTGATCGGAGCGCAGGGGCCAGAGGACTCCGGCGATGATCGCCGCGTTGTCCCGGTGGCGGCCCTGGTCGTCGGCCTGGGTGAACAGCCCGATGAAGGTCAGCACCGCCGAGACGGAGCACTCGGCGCAGCGCTCGTTGGTGAACAACTCGGGTTTGACCGTGCGGATGCGCGCCATGTCAACGGTCCTCGGGCTCGGCGGAGGCGACGGGGGCGAGCGTGGCCGTGGCGAGGTGGAGAACCTGGGACCGGGTCCAGTCCGCGTCTGGCCAGGCGCGCCTGACCCAGCGGGCGACGATCCTGGCTGTGGTCCGGCTCATCGCGACCGGCTCTCCGGCCGCGTCCGAGGCACTTGCGTACGGGCTGGTCTGTGGCGCGGCCGGGTCGAAGGCGCCGACGCGGATGGTGGACGTGTCGGGGAGCATGTCGGCCAACTGGGTGGCGAGACGATGTTGGCGGTGATTCGGCTCAGGGTGTGCCGGAATCCCGCTCGGCGAGGCGAGCATGCGATACTCCGTTCCTGGTAACTGCGCGGCGCGGCGGTCTCCTGCAAAAGCTCCGCCGCCCGCGAGATGTGAATGGCCCCTTCGGGGTGCCGGTCCGGCGTCCGAGAGTTGGTAGCTCTTGGGCGCCGGCGTCGTTCGGGCGTAGCGCGTCAGCGCGTCAATGTCCTCGTCGCCGGTCCCTCCTTTTCTGTCTGCTTGGCGGCCCCGCGCCTCCGTTGCAAGTACAGGGGGGTCCGGGTCCTCATCGCCTCACGCTCAGCGTGTTGCAATGCGTCTCACCGCGTCTCATCAGGTACGCGACACCGTAGTGGATGATCTACGACGTCAGCGTACACTCCAGTTGCGCCAATGTGTAGCAACCACGGTGTTGCGCCTCACCCCGACAGAGCGACCCTTCACCACTGGAGTGGGTAGGATCTCTCTCACGGCGAAGGAGGTGGACATGGCCGAGGAACGCGCGCGTACCTTCGCGGAACGCCTGGATCATTTGTTCAGGGAGGTACACCCCAGCAACCGCGGCTCGTACACCTACGCAGAGGTCGCGCAGGGCATCCGCGAGATGTCCGGCGATGAGATCGCCATCTCCGCCAGCGCCATCCAGCAGTTGAGAACCGGCGTGAAGTCGAATCCGAAGATGCAGACGATCAGGGCGCTCGCCGACTTCTTCGGGGTCCCCGCTGGCTACTTCTTCGACGACGAGGTAGCCGAACGCACCGAGGCCGAGATCCGCGTCCTCGCCGCCATGCGCGACCAGGACGTGCGCAAGGTCGCCCTCCGCGCGAACGGACTCAGCACCTCAAGCCTCCAGATGCTCAGCGCTGTGATCGAACAAGCACGGCGCCTCGAAGGTCTCCCGCAGGACGGGGACGACTCAAGTCCCGCCTCGCGCAGCTACTGAACTTGATTGGGTGATGTCGGGGCGTTCGCCCGACGTGCGGGGTTGTTGCCCTGTAGATCCTTGAGCGTGAGGTATGAGCAGGGCAGCGGATTGACCGACGCCGGGAGGGCTGTGCGGGAGGGGGTTCGGCTGGAGGCCGTGGCCCGTTTCGAGGCGGGAGAGACGACCAGTTGAATCGCTGCCGCGTCGCGGGTGAGTGAGCGGTCGGTGAAGGGCGCGCCCGCGTGCGCCGTCGCCGCTTTGTGGGGAGCTGCCGTGGACCCTTTGGAGTGAATCTCGGCGTGTGGAATGCTCCACCTCCTTGCGCCAAGTAGCTTCGGCATGGGTTCAGTTGACCGGCCCAGACGCAGCAGGAGTGAAAGATGGCCGACACGGCAGAGAGCGATCCGCAGGTGCGCCGGTACCGGTACACGTCGCCGGGGTGCAGCGTCATCGTGACGGTAGTCGTCCTCGGCCTGTCGGGATTGGCCGTTCGCCTGGCGACCGATGAGTCCTGGGTCCTCCCCCTGGCCGTGATCGCCCCGGTCGCCGTTCCCGTCCTCTACCTGTTCCTCGAAATGGTCTGGAGCACGACCAACGTCGGCGATGACCACCTCACCGTACGGCGACTGCTCCGGACCCGGCGGACGGCCTGGCGCGACATCGTCGCCATCGAGATCGAGGTGATCTCGGCGGACCCGAACGCGGCGCGCAGGGGGGCCCAACCAACCGGGGTCGCTCTGGTCTACGATCGCGCCGGCCGCCGGTTCCTACCTCCCGGTTTCGAGTCCAGCCCGGTGGCGTCACTGGAGGAGAAGCTGCGCCCCATTCGGGAGACGTGGGAGAGCCGGCGCGGCAAGGAGTGGACGCCACTGCCGGAAGCCGTCGAGGGCGCGAAGGCGGACGCACGGGAGGGGAGGACCGTCGAGACCTCGGTCGTGACGGCGGTGGGGCGTGGCTGGTATGCGATGCGGGGGGCGTTCGGCGTACTGATGCTGGTCCTCGCGATCGCGGCGGTGAACGGCTGGCTCGGCGCCATGCCCTCCGTCTGGGCCATCGCGGGCGTCGTCGCGGGGGTGTTCGTGGGCGTCTTCCTTGGCTCCCTCGCCTTCGACCGTCGTCGGGGCCAAGTTCAGTAGCGCCTCGTGCGTGATGGCAGCACTCCCAGCCTGACCCGCGAGTACGTCGACAGGCGGGCGATCGCCGTTGTCCGGCAGCCAGACATCTCATAGCCCAAGCAACACCGGCCGCTCCGGAATCCCACCGGTGATCAGCTCGGTCAACGGAGTAGCCAGATCACGCGGGCCGAACAAGTCCGGACCGCGGTACTCCGCGATCTCGCGCAGTCGCCACCACCGAAACCCGGCGATGTGCTCGGCGGCGAGCTCGCCGTCCGTCAACGCACCCCTGGGATGGAACGCACGCGCGCGGACGAGGAAGTAGTCGTTGATCACTCCGTCATAGCCACGAGCATGCCCGGCGGCGACGATCTCCTGGTGCCACACATGCGGCGGTTCCACATCGACAGCCAACCCGACCTCCTCAAGCAACTCGCGGTGCAATGCGGCAAGCGGAGTCTCACCCTCCTCGATGCCGCCGCCTGGAGTCGCCCACACGACACGCTGCGGGAGGACGAACCGGCAGAGCAGAATGCGGTCCTCCTCATCGAGCGCGATCGCGCGAACCGCATGGCGAAGCTTCAACGAGGACACCGCGGCACCCTAAGCGCCGACGGAACAGTGCGTCGAGGACTACCGCGGCTTGGCCCTCAAGTCGACGCCAAGCTTCAACACCGCAGCATCAAGTCGCGGAGGTGACGCCGTCACGAGGACTCCCGACCAGGCTCCGGATGAGGCCAGGACGTCAGGAGATCGAACAATCCAGCCGGAAGCTGAAGGACTCAACGGTGGAAAGATGAAACACTGCTGCGCGGAAGCATCAAGTTTCTCCTCATGCTTGGCATCCTGTCGGCGTCGAATAGCCAACAGCCGCAGATGCGCGATCTCGCAGAGGAGGATTCAGTGCCTCGGCTCGCTCCCCAGGACGATCAGCTTCGCAACCGCTGCGAAGATCAGATTGACCGCCTAAGCCTTCCGCATCGCTTCAGCACCGAGCAATTGCGGGATGCCGTTGCGCTCCTCAGGGGTAAGCCGATCATCCTGAAGCCACTCAGCACGCTCGGTGCCACGGATGCTCCATGCGGCATCCGTCTTGAGATGCCCGAGGTCGACCTTCTCTTCTACGAAGAGAGCACATCGTTGCTTCACCAACGGCATATTCTCACGCATGAGCTGTGCCACGTTCTGTGCGATCATCCAGGAAGCCTGCAACTGGACGCCGAGGCGACACACCCACTCAACTTCAATCCGACCCTCGTCCTACGCATGTCCGGACGAACGAGCTACGCCACCGAGGATGAACGCGAAGCCGAGATGATGGCCACCCTGATTCAGCAGCGCATCTATCGTGAACGCGAACTCCCTGCCAGGCGACCTGCAACGGGCGCCCAGAGCTGGGAGGCAGTGTTCTCCGGTCCTGGCAAGAAGGGTTGAACCGCCCTCGATGAATACGCTGTTTCTGGGAGTCGCCGCTGTCATGGCCCTCGCCGCGGGCTACTGGGCTCGTGGAGGTGGAGTCCAACGCCCTACGGGCACGTGGGCCATGGTCGCCATGTTCGCCGCATTCGCCGGCTCCTTCGCCTCGTACGCGCCGCTGGTGTCGGATGCCATCGAATCGGTCGTGCCGCACGCCGCGCGTCTGCTCAGCAACTCCTTCACCATGGCCGGCGCGACGGCGATTCTGATCTTCACCTTCCAGCTGAACGTGGAAGCCGAGGAGGCGCGCCCCCGAATTCGTGTGCGACTGATGCTCCTAGCCGGCGTGGTCCTCACGATGACTCTTCTGTTCGGTGTGGAACGACTGACGGGCGACTCCGCATACGTCTACGCTCTGTACGTCCTTGTCTACATCTCCTCCCTCCTCCTCAGCTTGGTGGACTTCCTTGGACAGACGTGGAGCCAATCGAGATCCGCGCAACGCCAAAGCCTGCGCATTGGACTGCGCGTGGCGTCCGTCGGATGCCTCCTCGCCCTGATCTACGTGGCGTACAAGGTGGCTGTTCCCGTCTCCATCGGCCTCGGCGTGCCGATCACTTCGGATCAGCATCGCGAACCGTGCTCGTCGGTGCTGGTCTGGCCGTGCGGGTTCAGCGTCGCCACTCCGGCGCTCGCCGTGCTCCTGATCACCGTGGGTCTCACCCTGCCGAGGATCACCTCGCCCATCAGCCAGGCACTGCACCGACGATGGGAGGCTCGTTCCTACGCGAAGCTCGGACCGTTGTGGGAAGACCTCTCCTCCGCGGTACCGGAGATCATCCTCTGGCCCGAAGACCCGGTTGGGAACACCTCCCGGAAGGACGTCGGTCTCCTCCTGCATCGACGCGTCATCGAGATCTACGACGCCGTACTCACTCTTCGCCCGTACCGCTCGAAGGCCGTGTACGACATCGCGCACCACGCCCTCGCCACGAGTGGTGCGGCGGCAACCGCTCACGGCCAGGCCAAGGTGGAGGCAAGCGTCCTGAGAGCCGCCGTCCGGGCCAAGCGATCCGGTTGCGATCCCCACCCCGAAGTCGCTCCCCCAGCTCTCGGCATGCCCTCAGGGGACGGCGACCTACGCGCCGAGACCCAGTGGCTGTTGGCACTCGCCGGCGCCTACTCAAGCGAGGAGGTCATCCGCCTCGCCTCGACCGAATCGTCCCTGACAGCAGGAGTCTCAACATCGTGACTGACCCGACCCTGGACCCCGGGTTCTTCCAGGACCCCTACACCGTCTACTCCCGGCTGCGCTCCACACACCCCGTGCAGCCGATGCCCAGCGGCAACGGCGGGCGCGTCAGCTACGTCATCACCGGGCACACCGAGGCCCGCGAAGCCCTCGGCGACCCCCGGCTGTCCAAGGACACCGCCGCGTTCTTCGCCAGCCGGCCTTCGCGACGCAACCTCCATCCCGCGGTGGCCGAGAACATGCTGGCAACCGACCCGCCCGACCACACGCGACTGCGCGCGCTGGTCACCAAGGCGTTCACCACCGGGGCTGTTGACCGGCTGCGCCCGTACATCGACCAGGTGACCCACAGCCTTCTCGACCGGTTGCCCGTCGGCGCCAAGGCCGACCTGGTGGCCAGCCTCGCCGTCCCCCTGCCGGTGACCGTCATCAGCGAGCTGCTCGGCGTACCCGAAGAGGACCGGCCAGACATCCGACGCTGGTCCACCGACCTGTTCGCGGCCGGGCAGCCCGAACGCATCGACACTGCGTCCCACGCCATCGCCGGCTACATGACCGACCTCATCGCCGCCAAGCGACGTCAGCCAGGCAACGCGCTCCTGGACGCGCTCATCGCGGCCCGGGACGGCGACGACCGCCTCAGCGAGGAGGAACTCGTCTCGCTCGCCGTCCTCCTAGTCGTCGCAGGCCACGAGACAACCACCAACTTCATCGGCAACGCCGTCCTGGCCCTCCTCCAACACCCCTCCGCGCTCGCCCAGCTGCGTGACAACCCCGGCAAGATCGCGGGCTGCCTCGACGAACTGCTCCGCTACGACTCACCGCTGAGCATGGCCACCTTCCGCCACTCCACCGAAGCGCTCACGCTCGGCGGCGCCCAGATTCCGGCGGGCGTCCCCGTCCTGGTCTCCCCCGGCGCCGCCAACCGCGATCCCCAACGCTTCCCCTCACCCGACCAACTCGACCTCGCCCGAGACGCCACCGGCCACCTGGCCTTCGGCCACGGCATCCACCGCTGCCTCGGCGCCCCCCTCGCCAAAGCCGAGACCGAGATCGCCCTCCGAGCGCTCGTGACCCGCTTCCCCGACCTCCGCCTCGCCGTTCCATTCGACGACCTTCGTTGGCGCCATACTCGGCTCATGCGAGGGCTGGTCGCCCTGCCAGTACTGACCTGACCGGCGGTCCAGCGATCGGGTGCTACCGGCCCTGGGCAAGAGTCTGGTCCAGCATGGCTACTGAACTTGATTGGGTGATGTCGGGAGTGATCGAGGCGGGTTGTCCAGGGTAGGCCGGCCTGGAGGAGGCGGGCGTCGACGAGCCGACGGCGAGGCGGATGAGCAGCCCCCGAGCCATATCCCGGCAGCTCCAGTCCGGTGGCGTGGGCGAGGAAGACGATGGGCGTGCCGACGAGCCAGTATCCGATCAGGGTGATCGGCAGGTCGTTTGGAGCCGGCGGCCTCAGGTGTCGGAGGTCTCGCTCTGTGCCGCGGGCAACCATTGCGGGAGGGAGGGCACCGATCCCTGGGTTCCCAGTATCGCGTGCGTCCCCGGGCCGCGGACAGCGTGCTCCGGTATGCCGTCTCCGTCATCCCGCTCTGGAACGGTGTCGCCGTTACGGCGGCGCTGTGGATCCGATGGTGGCGCCCGAGGTCGCGGGGCCGACCACGCTCCGGCTGGTGCCCGGCTGACGGTTCACCCGGCTGCCCGCTTCTGGTGGCTCGGCTGTCGGGGCGGCCGAAGACTGGTTTGGACCGAGACAGCCACTGATGCGGGCGCGTCGCGCTCCGCGTGGCATGCGCCCGGGACGGGTGATGACCATGGCGACCTCGCCCTTCGGGTCAGGTGACCCGTTCTCCGATCTGTTCAATCGCTTCTTCGGCACGAGTCCGTCGGCCTCTCCGCCCGCCGTGCAGCGCGTGCCCATCGGCCGGCTGCTCAGTGACTCCTCGAACGAGGTGCTGGCCGAGGCGGGCCGCCGGGCGGCACACGACGGAGCCGATCTCGACAGCCCGCACCTGCTCTGGGCCGCGACGCAGGTGCCCGCGGCGCGGCACGTACTGGAGCAGGCCGGGGCCGACCCCGACGCGCTGGCCGAGGACGTGGAGTCGGCGCTGCCCACCGGCACCGGGGACGGGGAGCCGGCGCTCACCCCCGCCGCCAAACGGTCGCTGCTCAACGCCCACACCCTCTCCCGCCGGGCCGGGGCCTCCTACATCGGCCCCGAGCACATCCTCGCCGCGCTGCTGGAGGACCCCCGGTCGGGCGTCGGCCAGGCGCTGCGCTCGGAGGGCGCCTCGTCCGCCGCGTTCCCCGACGGCGCCAGGGGCCGGGGCGGGGGCGCGGGCGGGCGCGCCGACACCTCCACCCTCAACGAGTTCGGCCGCGACCTGACCGACGAGGCCAGGAACGGGCGGCTCGATCCGGTGGTGGGCCGCGCCGAGGAGATCGAGCAGACCGTGGAGGTGCTCTCCCGCAGGTCGAAGAACAACCCGGTGCTCATCGGCGATCCCGGGGTGGGGAAGACCGCCATCGTCGAGGGCCTGGCGCAGCGGATCGTCGCCGACGACGTGCCGAAGGCGCTGCGCGACCGGCGGGTCGTCGAACTGGACATGGCCGGGCTGGTCGCCGGCTCCCGCTACCGCGGCGACTTCGAGGAGCGGCTGAAGAAGGTTATCGACGAGGTCACCGCGGCCGAGAAGGGCATCATCCTCTTCGTGGACGAGGTGCACACGGTGGTGGGCGCCGGGTCCGCGGGCGAGGGCGCCATGGACGCCGGGAACATCATCAAGCCCGCCCTGGCCCGCGGCGACCTCAGCCTGGTCGGCGCGACGACCATCGACGAGTACCGCAGGAACATCGAGAAGGACGCCGCGCTCGAACGCCGCTTCCAGCCCGTAATGGTGCCCGAGCCCACCGTGGAGGAGACCGTCGAGATCCTGCGAGGGCTGCGCGACTCCTATGAGGCGCACCACCAGGTGCGGATCACCGACGAGGCCATCGACACGGCGGCCACCCTGTCCGACCGCTTCATCACCGACCGCTTCCTGCCCGACAAGGCGATCGATCTGATCGACCAGACCAGCGCCAGGGTGGCGTTGCGCGGTGGAGAGGGCGACACCGAGAACACCGACCTGCAGGAGCGGCTCACCCGGCTCAACCGGGAGAAGGACGAGGCGGTCAGCAGCGAGGACTTCGAGCGCGCGGCGGAGTATAAGCGGCGCATCGACGAGACCGAGCGCCAGCTCGCCGACCTCGGCGAGAGGCCCGCGGGGGTCGCCGACGTGACGGCCGAGGACATCGCGGAGGTGCTCTCGCGCCGCACCGGCATCCCCGTCTCCCAGCTCACCCGGACCGAGCGCGAACGGCTGCTGCAGCTGGAGGAGGCCCTCCACAAACGTGTCATCGGGCAGGACGAGGCGGTCACCGCCGTCTCCCAGGCGGTGCGCCGGGGCCGGGCCGGCATGGGCGATCCCGACCGCCCCACCGGCAGCTTCCTCTTCCTCGGCCCCACCGGCGTCGGCAAGACCGAGCTCGCCAAGGCGCTCGCTGAGCTCCTCTTCGGCGACGAGGACCGGATGGTGCGCCTCGACATGAGCGAGTTCCAGGAGCGCCACACCGTCTCCCGACTCGTCGGCTCGCCGCCCGGATACGTCGGCTACGAGGAGGCCGGGCAGCTCACCGAGGCGGTGCGCCGCACGCCGTACAGCGTCCTACTCTTCGACGAGGTGGAGAAGGCCCACCCGGACGTCTTCAACCTGCTGCTCCAGGTTTTGGACGACGGGCGGCTGACGGACGCCCAGGGCCGCACAGTCGACTTCCGCAACACCGTCGTCATCATGACCAGCAACCTCGCCTCGCACCGCATCCTGGAGCATCACGGGGCGGTGGACGAGATCAGGGACGAGCTGATGGCGGAGCTGCGGTCGCACTTCCGCCCGGAGTTCCTCAACAGGATTGACGAGATCGTCGTCTTCCACGCGCTGGCCAGGGACGACATGAGGCGCATCGTCGACCTGCCGCTGGAACGCAGCCGCCGCAGGCTACGCGCCCAGCAGGTCGACCTGGAGGTCACGCCCCAGGCCAGGGAGTGGCTGGCCAACCACGGCTACGAGCCCGAGTTCGGCGCACGGCCGCTGCGCCGCACGATCCAGTCCGAGCTGGACAACCGACTGTCCACCATGCTGCTGGAGGGCACCGTCACCCCGGGCGACACGGCCGTCTGCGACGTCCACGACGGCGAGTTGGAGTGCTTCGTCAAGGACGGGACCGAACCAGGAGAAGTCGCCGGCACCGAGTCCCGCCCGCCCGCGGAGGGTCGAGCCGGCTACTGAGGTCGGCCTCCCACCGAAGCCCGCCCTGGCCACTCGGCGGCGGTGGACCTGGCTGGCACCTGTTTGGTCCGGGGGTATGTCTGCAGGCGGCGTTGGAGCAGCGGGCTTTCCGGGAAGTCCTGGTCCAGGAGGTGGTGGGGCGTGGCTTATCGCGGGTTGGTCCTGGATTTCGCCGGGGTGCTGGCGACCGGCATCAGGGAGGCGACCAGGGAGTGGTGCACCGCGCAGGGGTTGTCGGCGGGAGCGTGGCGTCACGCCTTGGATGTGGACCCAGCGGGCCGTGAGCTGTACCGGGCATTGGAGGCCGGGCGGATCTCGCAGGCCGAGTGGAACCGACGAACCGCGACGCTCCTCGGCCTGACCGAAGCGGACAACCTCATGGGGCGAGCCTGGGCCGGCGTGCGACGGGCCGGGGAGATCATCGCCCTGGCACAGGCTGCCCGAGAGGCCGGAATGACGGTGGCCATGCTGTCCAACAGTTTCGGCCTGGACCCCTACGACCCGTACGCACACATCGGAGTGTGGAACCTGTTCGACGTGGCGGTTATCTCCGAACGTGAGGGGATCGCCAAGCCGGACCCCGCGATCTACCAGCTCGTTCTGGACCGGATGGCCTTGCCGGGCGCGGAGTGCTTGTTCGTCGACGACCAGGCGATCAACCTCCCGCCCGCGGCCGCGCTGGGCATCACCACCGTGCAGGCCAGCCCTGACACCACCTACGTCCAGCAGCTCACCCAGATGCTCGGCCTGCCACCAGCAGGCACAATCTGATCTTCGAGCGCGCTCTCACGCAGCCTGAAGGCTGGGATCTGTGGCCAGGGCGGCGGTGCGGTCGTGGAGGGTGCGGATGGCGGGGTGGGTGGCGTAGTGGTTGGTGGCGGCCGTCAGGGTTAGCACGCGGGAGCGGATGAGGGTGCTGTCGAGGCGTTCGGCGAGGTCCAGGGCGTCGCTGGCGACCGCACCCGCGCGTTCGGGTTCGTCCTCGTCCAGGTACGCGGCGGCCATGCCGATCATGTCCATCGCTCGCACCCGGTCGTACCCTTCGTCGCGCAGCTCGATGGCCCGCGCGAAGTGGGTGCTGGCCGGGCCGATCGACCGGCCGTGCAGGAGGAGCAGGTCGCGGTGCGCGACGGCGGTGGCGCCGGCGAGTTCGGCTGGGGTGAAGTACGCGATCCACTCCGCCACGGGTTCGCCGGTCGTCTCGGCCTCGTGGAGGTGGTCGGCGGCGCGGCCGAGCATCGTGCGGGACTCCTGGTGGTCGCCGAGGGCGGCGAGCATCCGGCCGCGTTGTGCGGTCAGCATGCCGAGCAGGCGCTGGTTGTGGGCCGGGCCGGCGATGGTCAGCGCCCGGTCGAGCAGGGCGAGGGCGTGGTCGGGGTGGCCGATGTAGACCATCTGGTGTGCCATGCGTGAGACGACCTCGGCGCCCCGCCCGGGGTCGTCGGCCTCGCGGGCCAGGGCCACCGCGTAGGCCCAGTAACGCTGGGCGATGCCGTACAGCCCGGCGTCATGGGAGGTCCAGCCCGCGAGCTGTGCCAGGTCCGTCGCCGCCTGGTAGAGGCGGCGGGCGACGGCCGGGGACTGCTGGTCACGCAGCAGACCGATGACGGTGTTGAGTTGGGCGACGATGGTCTGGCGCCACAGCTCCCCACCGTGGGAGGCGTCCAGGGCCCGTAGGTGACGAACGAGCGCCTCGACGCCTTCGACTTCGTTCGTTCCGATCTTGCCCACGGCGGGCTGAGCCGGTCCGTGAGGGACAGCACGCCACAGGCGGTCGGCGGCGGCCAGCAGCGGGGCTCCGAGCGCGAGTTGGGTCAGGTCCCGGCGGGTCAGCGTCATCAGGTCACCCCCGGCGAAGCGGTGCAGGGACTCCAGCGTCTCCCGCATGGTGTCTGGGCCCCAGGCGGGGTCCAGGGGGTCGGCGCTCGGACGAGCCAGTCCGATGTCAGCCAGCGTAAGCCGTTCGCCGAGGTGTTCACGCAGGACGGCGAGGAGGAGGTCGGGGACGGGTTCGCGAGGGCGTTCGCCTCCGAGCCAGCGCCCGACCCGGGCGGTGTCCACCGCCACGTTCAGTCCGGTTGCCTGGGCCAGGGCGTTGATGCGGCGAGCGGTCTGTCGGTTGGAGAGTCCTGCCAGGCGCAGGGTCTGGGCCAGGCGGTCGTTCGGCGTGCGCGCCATTCCCGCAGCATCACCGATGCGCAACCCCTCCGCAACCCCCTGTAACCCTGGTCCGCTGACCTCGGAGGCGTCACGGTGATGAGGCGTCATCAACGTCTCGGGGCCCGTCCTCAAGAGTCGAGCGTTCTGATCAAACCGAATCGAGCGCTCCTCGGGCCCGCATCACGGAGGTACCTCCCATGCGGCATACCGCCACTACGCCTGACACGTCTGCCGGAAGCTCCGCGTCCTCGACCCGGCCGTGTGTGACCTACTTCGATGTCGTCCGCGACGGTCGGGCTGAGGCGGTGCAGATACTGCTGGACTGCTACGCGGCCGCGCACGGCATGGAGGTCGTGGCCCGGTTCCAGGACCGCATGGGCTGCGTCGACCCCAGCGAGAAGCCGGAGCTGGGCAAGGCGCTGGACCTCGTCCGAGCCGGTGGGGCGCAGGTCCTGCTGGTGATGAGCCAGAGCATGATCTCCGTCCTGGCCGAGGAACGCGCCTGGGTGTCCGCGGAGATCGCGGCTGCGGGCGGCGCGGTGGTGGTCATGGGGTGGCCCCGACGAGAGGCGGCGCTGCTGCCGGACGGGGTGGTGGCACATGGCTGAGTGGTTCCCGCCCCGCGTGGGTGGCCGCGCGGTTCGGTTGTCGGTGGCCGGGACGACGGTGACGGTCAGGTCCCCGCTCCCGGCGGTGGTCGAGAAGGTTGCCCGCTACGTCGCCCCGTGGTGGGACGGCGCGCCTGGTCAGGGAACGACGGGGCCTGTGGTCACCGCCCGGCTCGGTGGGATCGAGGACCTGGAGCGGGAGCTGGCCGGCGGTGCCTGGCGCGAGGTGCCCTACCCGCGGGCGGCGACCCGTTACGCCCGCCTCCGCTCCGGCACCAGCGTGGTGGCCGTGACTCCGACCGAGCGCGTCGCCTTCCGCTACACCCCGTCCACCGGGCGGATGGAGGTGCACGGCCACGAGCCGGAGGCGTTGGTCCGGGCTGGCGTCCGGGCGGCGCGCGAGTTGGCGCGTGCGCAACTGATCAGAGCCGGATGGGTCGTTCTGCACGCCTCCGCCGTGGTGGCTGCGGACGGTCGGGCCGTGCTCGTTCTGGGCGGGCGAGGTGCGGGGAAGTCCACGGCCGCGCTCACTCTGGCCTCGCGAGGCGCGCGCCTGCTCGGCAACGACCGGGTGTTCGCCCGTGCCCGCGACGACGGTGCCGTGGAGCTGGCGCCGTGGCCGTCCGGCGCGGCTGTGGGCCTGGGGTTGTTGGGTGCGTTGGGGTGGACGCGGGTCGTGCGCACACGTCTCCTCGGCGGAGCCGAGCCGCATCCGTCGCAGGACGCGAAGGTGACGGCGGCGATCGGCGCCGGGTGCACCGGGCGGCTCGGCGCCGACGGGCGGGAGTTGAAGGCGCACCTGCGGCCGCACGAGTTCGCCGAGTGGTTCGACGTCGCCTGCGCGTCCTCGGGCCGGGTGGCGGCGGTGTTCTTCCCGGCCGTCCGCGAGGGCGCTGTGCCCGGGATCGATGTTGGACGCCGGGTCGCGGTGTCGGAGTCGGACTTCATGATGGGCGACCAGGAGGACTCCTACCCCGACATCTTCGGGCTGATGGACGGCCAGGTCGGCGGGACCGCGCACGCCCGGGCGGCCGTGGCCGCCGCGCTGGGACGCCTGCCCACGCACGCCGTTGTGCTCGGTCATGAGTCGGGCGGGAACGCCGCGTTCCTGACCTCGCTGCTGGCCAAGCCCGCCGCCGCGGCCACGAGGGCCGTCCGGTGAGCGCCACGGGCAGCCGGCCGGTCGCCGTGCTCAGCGCGGGCCGGCTGCTGGTGGTCGAGGCACCGCTGACGCTGCCGACGTGGTGGCCGCAGATCGCGCCGCATCTGCCCGGCACCGCCGCCGACGTCGTACCCTCCCGGCTCCCGGCCGCACTGACCGGCGTGGTCCGGGTGCCGGGCGGGCTCGGTCCGCAGGATGTGCGGCGGTGGTTGGGCGCACATCTGCATCGGATGCACCTGGAGTACGGAACGTTGTGCGTCCACGCCGTCAGCCTGTGCTCGCCCGACGGCGGCGGGGCGGTGTTGTTGCTGGGCGGCCACGGAGCGGGTAAGACCCTGGTCGCGCTCGCCCTGGCGGGTTCGGGGTGGCGGGTGCTGGCCGGCGACGTCACCCTGCTGGACTGCACGGGCCCGGTTCCGGCGGTGCTCGGCGGCACCACGGCGATGCTCGCCCGACGCGCGCCGACCCGCCGGTGGTTCCCCGACCTCGACCTGGATTCGGTCGGTCCGCCGATCGTGGACCTGGGCGGGCGCGCCGAGCTGGCCGTCGCCGCCCCGGGGCGGCCGGTGCCGGTGTCGGCCGTGGTGGTGGCGGACGTTGATGGCGACCCAGCCGCCAGCGACGGTGCCGTCGAGCTGCTCGACGAGCACGTCGTGGCCACGGTGTGGCTGCGAGCCAGCGGGCACCTGCTGGACCGGCTCCTCGCACACGAGCGGGACACGATGCCGCTGCGCTCGCTGGAGGACGCGCCGGCCGCGCGCCATCGGCTCGGCCTGATCCGGGCCCTGACGAAGGCGCTACCGGTGCACGCGTTGTGGGGCTCGCCGCACGCCATCGCCGCACGGGCGGCGCGCCTCGCCGTCGATCACGCCGAGGAGAGCCATGACGCCCTCCGCTAACACCGGTACCGGCACCGGCCACCACCGTTACGTCGGCGCCCGGGTGCGGCTGGTGGCCGGCCGGGCCCGGCTACAACCACCCGTCCCGACGCCGGCGAGCATGGTGGCGGGTCGTTTCAGCGTGCTCAGCCCCGGCACCGAACGCCGCCACCTCGCCGGTGGCGCCTCCCGCGACGCCGGCTACATGACCCTCGGCCGAGGCAGCGACGCCGAGGGCTGGACGCTTGCACCGGTGCCGCACGGCGCCGCGTTCGACCCGACCCTCCCGGGCGCGGTCACCGCCCCGCCCGGGGTGCCCGCGACGGTGGCGGCGGTGGCCCGCTTCCAACAGCTCGCCGTCATCGGACTCGCACGCGTGCCGCCGTACACGACGCTGCACGGCACCGTCATCGTAGGCTCCGGCCCTGTCGCGCTGGGCTGCGCGCTGGAACTGCTCCGCCGCGGGGCGATCGGCATGCGCGTGATCACCACCCGCCGGCACCCAGCGATCGCCTCGGTGCCAGGCGTGCGGTGCGCGCCCTGGCTCCACGGCACGCACCCTGGGGACTCGGGCCTGGTCATCGACGCCGCCGGGACGCCCGAGCGTGCCGCCGCGCTGCTCGGGCCCGGCGGAACGCTCGGCCTGCTCGGCACTCCCCCGCGGACCGCTGCCGTGACGGCGTTGGGCGCGCACCGGGGCGGATGGACCGTCATCGGGATGCACGAACTCGCGCCCGCCCCGCCCGGGTACTACCAGGACGCCTACACCACGGCCGCCACCTGGCTCGCCGAACGCTTCACCCCCGGACAGCTCTCCGCCTGGTGCCGGATCGTCCCCGGCGCCGAGGCGCCCGAGATCTACCGGCTGCTGGGCTCTCCCGGGCGACCGGCCGAACCGGTCATCCTCTTCGACTGGGAGGCCCGATGAACGCCTCCGGGCCGGTCGGCCTGTACAGCATCTCGGTGCGCGGTCTCGACGTCCCCGACCTCCTTGCCTGGGCGGGCGGGCACGGGATCCCGTTCCTGCATCTGCGCGGCGGCCCACGCGGGTTCGATCTCGCCCGACGCGACAAGGCCACCCTCCGGCGATGGCGGTGCTGCGCCGCGCAGGCCGGGGTGCCGATCACCGGCGTCACCGCCGACGTGGACCTGGCCGAGGTGCTCGCCGGCTCCGCCACCCTGCGGGCCGCGGCGCGCGAGGAACTGCTTCGCCTCGCCGACGCCGCGGCCATGGTTGGGGCGGGTTGGGTGCGGCTGCTGGCGCGTACCGAGCCGCGCGGCCGCTACCTCGCGGCGTTACGCACTGGCGAGGTCCCGGACGCGGCGCTGCCGTTGCTGGTGGAGTTGCACCACCCGCGGTGGCTGGCCCCGGCCGCTCACGTCGCGTTGGAGTTACTGCTGGACCGCACGCCTCGCCTACGGCTGCTGGCCGACATCGCCCAGCTCACCGCCGCACTCCCCGAAGCCGGCAAGGCAGCGGGCGCGGTGCTCGGGGCCGTTCTCGCCCGCGCGGAGGTGCTGCACCTGTCGGACGACGGCACCGGCCTGCACGCGGGCGGTCATGACCGGGTGACCCAGTTCGTGGCCCAGCGGGTCGTCGCGGGAGTACCTGTCGAGGTCGCCGTCGAGTGGACCGGCACACCGCGCACGGCGACCGAGTGCCTGGCCCGCTACCGGGCCGCGTCCGCGTGGTGGCACGGCATGGTCGAGCGGGCCGTAATCGGTGCGCGGCCCCAGCCCTCGGCGCCCCTTAGGGTAGTTGATCGCTCACCAAAAGTGACGTCGAGCGAGAAGCCGCCAGAGACGGAGCAACGGACCATGCCACACTCCACGGCCACCTCACCCTCCACCACCCGGATCTCCGAGATCCTCGCCGAGTCCTACGGGCTGACCGGCGCCTGGCTGCGCCGGCTGGACGGGCAGGTCAGCGTCAACTACCGGGCCCAGACGTCCGACGGCCGGGTGGTGTTCGTCAAGCACTACGTCGACGACGCCGACCTGGCCGCCGCGCCCGGGGCGATCGCCCAGACGCGGTTGGTTGGCCAGCACGGCGTGCCGGTCGCCGCCGTAATGCCCTCCTCCGGCGGGGAGCCGATCACTCGACAGGGCGACACCGCGGTGTCGGTGTGGGAGTGGATGCCCGGACACACAGTCGAGGACGGGCTCAACCCGACCCAGCAGGCCGCGGCCGGCCGCACGCTCGGCCGCATCCACGCCGCCTTCGCCGACCACCCGGCCAGCCCCGGCCCGTCCCCGAAGGCCGAACGGTGGCTGCACCCCGACCTGACCAAGCGGCACGCCACCATCGACCAACTCCTCACTCTGGTCAACGAGCGCACCGACCCCGACGCCTTCGACCAGCAGGCCGCCGCCACTCTGGAGGAGCGCCGGGCCCAGCTTCGCCGCCTCCCCGCGCTGCTCGCCGATCTGCCGCCCCTGCACACCCAGGTCCTGCACGGCGACTACAGCCCCAAGAACCTGCACTTCGACGGGGACACCCTCACCGCGGTGGTCGACTTCGGACCGCCGGAGCCGTTCCTGGCCGCCTATGAACTGGGGCGGATCGCGTTCGACCCCCGCTCGGTGGTCCACAACCCCGACTGGATCACCGCCGGCATCACCCTGGTGACCGCCTACCTCGACGCCAACCCTCATCTCCCCGCCGCGGACGTCCGCTCCTGCGCCCGCGTGGCGCTGCTCCAACTCGCCACCAGCCTGTACGGCGTCAAGGAGCACTACCTCAAACCAGGACTCCACCAGGACGACCTCGACCGGTTCTGGGTCCTACGCCACCAGGCCACCACCCGGCTCCTGGACCACCTCGACGAGGTCGAGACCACACTCGCCACGGCGGCCCGCAGCAGCCGACCGCTCCCGTAACAACAGAAAGGGCGACGATGACCACTGCACTCTCCAAGCCGAGCCGTCCCACCTGGACCATCCTGCGCGGACCCATCGACGAGGAACAGATCCGAACCATCACCCAGGACATCGCCGCCACCCACGGCCTGACCACCGCACCCGCCCGTGACGGCGTCGTGGAGCTGACCGACGCGTCCCGCCCAGGCCGGGAGGTGACGCTGCGCTGGAAGTCCTTGGCCCCGCAGCCGCCCCGGACGCTCGGCCACCAGTTACCGCCACCGGCCAGCGTCGAGATCCTCATCGACCCCGGTCCCGACGTCGAAGCCGACATCGTCCAGGAACTGCACGAGCGGCTGACCGCAGTGACCGCTGCCTACACGCCGCACGAACTCGACGGCATTCGCGGCTCAATGCCCCTCCTACGCCGCCACGCCGCCCCCGACCCGGCCTTCGACGGCTGGGCCCTGATCTTCCGCGACCACTTCCTCGAACACAGCGTCGGCTTCGTCCTGGCCATGGAGCATGCCGGTATCCCGCCGGAGTGGATCTACGCCCTGGACAAGGGCGACCAGACCGCCGGCCGCGACCGGGTCCGCGCCACGTTCCGCGCCCGCGGCTACCGCACTGGCGTGCTCGACAACACCGTCATCAACCAGCCCGCCGACCACGCCACCGAACTGGCACGCGCGAGCGCCGACATCGACGCGTTCATCGACGCCGCCCACGCCGCCGGCCGCAGGGTCCTCGTGGTCGACGACGGCGGCATCCTCGCCCGCGGCTACGGCGCCGCCGACGCCCCACGCCGCGTCGACGCCGCGCTGGAACTGACCGTCTGCGGCATCAAACGCATCGCCGCCGCCGGACCGCTCGGTATCCCCGTGCTGAACATGGCCCGCTCCCAGATCAAGACCCAACTGGGCTACCCCGAGATCGCCGACTCCTGCCTTCGCCGGCTGCGCACGATCCTCCCCGACCGCAAGTTCATCGGCCGCACCGTGCTGCTCATCGGCTACGGCACCCTCGGCTCCCGCCTCGCCCCGGCGCTGCGCGCCCTGGGCTGCCGACTCGCCGTCGTCGACACCAACCTGCCCACCCTCATCACCGCAGCCGAGGCCGGCTACACCACCTTCCGCACCGCGGCCCAAGCCCTGCGCGCCACCAAGCCGTTCTGCGTCATCGGCACCACCGGCGAGACCGCCCTGACCGAAAACGACCTGCCGCTCCTGCCCGACGGCGTGTTCCTCGCGCCGTTCGCCACCCGCGACTTCTCACTGCTCGCCCAGCGGGAGGCCGACGAGATCCCCGGCATCGGCCTCCACTACCAGCTCGGCGACGGCCGCGCCCTGACCATCCTGGGCGACGGACGCAGCCTCAACCTCTTCGAGGCCGACTCCATCCCCAACCAGGGCTACGACGCCTACCGCGCCGCCACCCTCATCGCCGCCGCCCGCCTGTGCGCCGACCCCAACCGGCTACCGCCCGGCCTCCACACCGAGCCGGCCGACACCGCCATCGCCCAGGCCGGCCTCTTCGAGTCCTACTACGACCTCTACCTCAACCCGCCCACTCCAACGACGGTCCGCGAGCAGCCGCCCCTGAAGCACGCCTGCGTCGTCGGCTACGGCGTCGCCGGCCGCCTCCACACCCAGATCCTCGAACGCCTCGGCGCCGACCTGACCATCATCGACCCCAAGCACCAGGACCTGCCCACCACGCACCGCGCCTTCACCCACCAGGTCAGCGAGCTACCCGCGAGCGTCGCGGCCGGCATCGACCTGTGGTCGATCTGCTGCCCCACCACCGACCACCTCCCCGTTCTCCGCGCCGTCCTGGCCCACGACCCGGCCGCCCGCGTCCTGCTGGAGAAGCCCGCCTGCCGCCCCACCGAGATCGACGCGTTCACCACCCTGCTGGCCCGGCACCCGAACGCCCGCGTCCTCGTCAACGACCAGTACCGCCACTCCCGAGCCCTCACCGCCCTGACCGACCTCGTTCAGCGCCTGGAGCCCGACGCCCCGCCGCACCAGATCAGCATCACCTTCACCAAGGACCGCACCGGCGACATCGCCGCCGGCCGCTTCATCGACCGCGACTACGGAGTCCTGGGCTACGAGTGGCTCCACATGCTCGCCGTCCTCGCCCGCATCCTCCCCGCCCCGCTCCTCGACGCCCACCTCACCGCCGACCCCACCACCAGCCAGCTCTGGGCGACCTACGACCCCGCCCTCTTCGTCTCCGCCCTGACCGAACGCACCACCCTCACCCGCGACGACGGCGGCCCACTCCACCTCGAACTGGCCTCCTCCATCCTCGGCCCCCGCATCCTCCTCGGCCCCTCCCCCACCCCGGGCTCACCCTGGCGCCAGAACATCCGCCCCACCGACGACCGTCACCGCCACGTCACCCTCCACGCCGGCACCACCCACTTCGCCCTCCACCTCGAACCCGTAACCACCCCCAACGGCTGGCAACTCGACCGCAACCACCACCGCCTCACCGCCACCCACAACGGCCAACCCCTCCACGACGAGATCCTCCACGACTCCCCCCTGGAAACCTCCCTCCACCACGCCATCACCCACCTCACCGCCACCAGCCCCGCGGCTCCCCCCGACCTGACCCCCCTCCACCGCATCGCCACCCTCGCCAACCACCTCCATCGCACGGCCCCGCATACCAAAGCCGCACTGGCTGTGTCCGGCTGACCTGGTAAAGCCACCCCACGGAGCACAACCTGACACCCGATGTCCACCGTCGTCGATGTCGACCGGGGATGTCAGCGACGGCGCTTGAGCTCGCCGCTTGCGACGCTTGGCAGCCTCGGGGGACGACCAGACTTCCTGATGCATCTTGCAGCAAGTGGCCCTCTTCCGACGGCTACGCGCCGCTGCCGATTTGTCAAGATGAGGCTCGGCGGAGCCACATCTTCGCCCGTATGAAGGGCTGGAAGATCCCGCGCGACTGCCGTCTCAAAGGTGACGGCGTGCACCACGCCATGCTCGGCATCGCCCGCCTGCACAACCTCGTCCTCACCGGGTGACGGAAACAAGAGCAGGTCAGTCACCAAGCCGCAGATCATTTACGGGACAATCCTTAGGCAGCGTAGTCACCCTGAGCCCGTCAGCGTGGTGATCATCGGTCGAGGTGATCTCTTTGCCTCGGTGCCTGTCGTGACCGAGAAGACGAGTGGTGATCTTGGTGGCGACTCCGGTATGAGCGGCCACTCGAGTGCCAACACCCATACAACCCGGACAGGCCGGCCGCCATGACCGCCAGTTCCTCTGGTCTCGCTCCGGCCCAGATGAGTATGGTTCCAGACAGCAAGACAGATAGGAATGCGATCAAGTCCAGACCGCGCTTGTCAGTATCCATGCTGTCCAGACTCACGAGACGCCATGGTGCTGCGGGAGGGGCAACACCACGTTGCCACGGACTTGGCAACACCTCACTCGGAACGGAGACACATGGGAGAGCTGCAGCCGACCGCGCCTGACAAGCCTGCAGAAGTCACTGAACTCGCTCGCGCTCTGCGAGACCTCGCGGCGGGCTTGGACGTCTCTATCCGCCGGTACGCTGCCCGACGCAGCTATGATCCATCAACGGTCTCTCGTTACCTGACTGGCAGACGGGTCCCTCGGTGGGACTTCGTACTCAACCTGCTGAACGATGTAGGCGAGCTTCGGGGCACGCTGCCGACAGCGGAAGCCGTGGAGGTATTGCGACGCATACATCGTGCAGCCGTGGCTGCGAGCAAAAGTCCGAGCAGTCGAGTGCAACTGCTTGAGGAACAACTGGCTGACGCTGACCGGTCAGCCCGCCAGGCCGCGGCCCGTGAGAGGTGGTTGGAAGAGACCCTCATGGACCGGGAGCAGCAGATTCGTCAGCTACAACTGGATTTGGGCGAGGCGCGAGCGGATTCTGCGGTGATCTCCGTGATGCCGGAGCGTCTGAGCACGGGTGATCGAGCACGCTTGGAGCAAGAGATCCACGACCTGCGGCAGGAGTTGCTGCAGGTTCGTGAACGTCATCGTTCAGCCGAGGAGCGGTGCGCGTTGTTGGAACGGCAACTCAATCAGGCTGAATTCTGGAAGGCGCAGGATGCGGTCTCGGAGTCCAATGACCTGCAGAGTCAAGAACTGATGCTCGAACGGCTCACGGTGATGGTTGGTGGCGGTGATAATCCCCGTCCTCGCGGCAATGGCCTCCTGCTAACGCCGAAACTCGCGGTGACGATGAGCTACGTGGTCCAGAAGAGCGACGCGGATGTGTGGGTCCGCCGCGGCCCTCATAAGGTGAACGCGGAGTTGATCGAGACATTCCCGTCGGCTACTCCGACGATCGGCGATGAGAGCCCGTACCCCAGTGTGTCGTTGCTAAAAGTCGGAGTGCCTATGACTGACACGAGGGGAGGATTGGAACTGGATCGAAGGCCAGATTTGGGCAGTCGGTTATTACTCATGGCATATACCGACATCGAGGGGACCGGCAGAGTGGGGCCATCCTCCTGCATGCTGACGGTCGCTGGCAGGTACGGAGAATGGATCCGAGTAGAGGGAAGCCTTGAGCAAGGAGTGGGTGGTGCGCCCGCCATGGACATCGCGAGCCATCGCATCGTTGGCTTAGTAGCTAAGACTCGCACGGACCGCACGGGCGGGCTCCTGGTGCCCCTCACGGCACTAGGCGCGTTGAGGTACACTCTGTTCGACTAGACGAGCTGTCCGTAACCAGAGGCTCACCTTGGGAGCCGGCGCGAGCGGAAGCGTGACCGGAATGCGTCGTCACCTCGGGGCAGCAGGATCGGACTCTTCAAAGGCGAGGGGGCCGGTCAGCCGCAGGGCATGTCGTCCAGCACGCGCTTGGTCAGCTGCTGCAGCAACCCGCCCTCGCCCGTGAGCTGCAGGCCCCCACCCCGGGCCCGGTCCACGAGCATCGCGATCAACTGCTCATCCGGCGCCGCACTCGACGGCGTCTCCACCGGCAGCTCAGCCGGCTCGTGCTTAGCAGGGACTCGGTCATCTGGCGTCTCCTTGATCATCAGATCCGCCGTTGATAGGCACTCCCATCAAGCTATACGTAGCCTGATGCACCGCTAAAGGCCGGGGATGATCATGTTCATGAAGCGATCCATCAGCTGCTGGGAGCGCTCACCAAACAGCAGCAGTACCGCAAGTGCGCCGCAAGCGGTCGCGAAGTGCAGCGCGATGTCCTCCAGACCGCCGAGGTAGGTGATCACACCCGTGGCGATGGAGGTTAGGACGGCGACCGCGAGCTTGATCGTGTCGTAGTCCTTCACCGGCTCAAGTCCGGCTAAGGATTGTCCCGTAAATGATCTGCGGCTTGGTGACTGACCTGCTCTTGTTTCCGTCACCCGGTGAGGACGAGGTTGTGCAGGCGGGCGATGCCGAGCATGGCGTGGTGCACGCCGTCACCTTTGAGACGGCAGTCGCGCAGGATCTTCCAGCCCTTTATACGGGCGAAGACGTGCTCGACTCGGGCGCGGACGCTCTTGTGCGAGCGGTTGTGTTCCTCCTTCCACGCGGGCAGTTCCTCGTCCTTGCGCTTCCGGCGGTGCGGGATGACCAGACCGGTGCCGGAACACCGCCGGGCCCCCTGCCTGTACGGGGACTTCACCGTAGCCGCTTCGAAGTGGATCGGCCGCGCCGCGCTGCCGGTCTTCCGAGGGGCGGTAGGCGGCCGGCTCGTGCTGGCCGTGAACGTCTCGCCGTGGCTGCGGCCGGAGCCACTGTTGAGAGTGATTCCGGGTGGGGCGGCTCAGCGATGCTGCCGACGTGTGGTGTCTGGAGGACACGCCGGTCCCCTGTCAATGCGACGGAGGCCCGTCGGTGGGACAGTGTCGGTCTGCGGCTGCGGTGCTGGTGGCGTCGTTGATGCGGGCAGTGTGGAACGGAGGGTGGCCGCGAGGCGGATCGAGTGGCGTTGGGCGTGTTCCGCGACCGTTCGCAGGGCGGAGATGTTCTGGGCGGGGAACCGGCCCGCCCCGGCGGCCGCGCCCGCGGCGTCGCCGGCTGTGCGGGCGACCTCGTGATAGATGGCGGCCGTTTGCCGCTCGGCGGAGGGCTCGTCGGGCATCAGGGCCCGCCAGGCTTCGCGGAGGGCGCGGGTCGCCGTGGTCGGTGATTCCCTGGTCCGCGCCCCCATGTCGGTTCGTGTCCAGGCTGTGTATGCGCGAGCCACCTCCCGGGCGGCTTTGCGCTCCTGTGCGGCTGAGGCGTAGGGCGCGTCGAGGGGTGGGCTGCCGGGCGGGATGGAGATGCGGTGGAGGGCGGCGTCGAGGCGGGCGCGGGGAAGCGTTGTGCCTGCGATCTCGGCGGTGGCCAGCGTGGCGGCGACGGCCTGGTGCTCGGCGTCGGCTGCCGGCGGGTAGGCATTCGCCAGGGCGTCGAGGTGGCGGGCGGGAACGGGGTACCACCGCAGCTGACGGGGCAGGCCCAGGGGGCGGCCCTCGATCCGGACGGTCACCAAAGCGGGGCGGGCGGCGTGGAGGATGTGCGGTCCGGCCTGGGCGAGTTGCTCGCCGGTCGCGGGCAGCCGGTAGACCCCGGCGAGCAGCGGTCCGAGTCCGCCAGCGTCCCTCAGCACCTGCTTGGCCGGTCGCGGCTCGGCCCGGGCTCCGGCGGTCGGCGACCACCCGGGGCCGTACAGCAGCTGACCCCAGCGAACCGCGAGGGCGTGCGCGTCCAGGGTCGCCGGGTGCGGGGTGGTACGCGGTAGTGGGACCGCTCCACCGTTCCTGACGATGTCGTAGGAGAACCGCGGCAGGCGGGGATGCTCGCGTGGGTCGCGTAGATCCACGATGTGCTCCCACGCCGCGGCGGTCTCCTGCCAGGCCATGGCCGCCCCTCGCAACTGGCCCGCGGTCTGCCTCAGTCCACCAGCGAGCTCGGAGTGCTGCTCGTCGGCCAGGTGCAGCAGCACCCGCCCGGCGAGCAGGTGCCCCAGCGCCAGAGAGCGCGCCATCTGCCGCAGGTCCGAGCCGCTCAACGGCCGCTCGCCGCCGCCGAGGGAGGCTTCGTGCACCGCCCGGCCAATCCCGTCGCAGGCGTCCTCCACCCGCCGCACAGTCCCCCGCAGATCAGGAGCCTCAAGCCGATCCGGCAGGAACACGGGCGCGACCGGCAGGGCCTCGATCTCCGCGGCCGTCCCCTCTGCTGCGGCCACCCGCCCCAACACCGAGGCGCGCACCGCCTCCTCCCGGGCCATCAGCAGCGCCGCCCGCACAGCAGGCTCGTCGTGCCGATCCGCCAGGCCGGCCAGCACCCGGCTGGTCTCCCACATCAGCCCGGCCAGCCGGGCAGTGACGTGCCGCTGCACCGCCGCCTGGGCGAACAGTCGCAGGTACGGCGTTGCCGGACGCCCGTTGGGGAGACGGTGACTGCCCAGCAGGTCCCGACTCGCGGCCACCTGTTCGCCAGCCGTCCTCAACGGGCCTACGGTGCCATCGGCTGAGGCGCCGGGCCGTGTCGCCCTTGCCGCCGCCTCGCGCACTCCTTCCAGCGCTCCTTCTACCGCCCGGCCGAACTCCGTGCCGCGCGCGGACGGCACGCCACGCGCATCGGGGCGGGACAGCACGGCGGGGTAGGACCCGATCCGTTCCACCAGGACCCGCAGCTGCTCCAGCGGTCGCACCGTGGCCGCCGCCGGCAGCTCGGCAGCTGCCGCCCGCACGTGGCCGACCGCCACGTCCATGTACTCACCCCAGGGCGCCGCCATGCCTAGCTCCGGACGGCGCTCAGCGCCCGACCCGCGCCCGCCGCGTGGCCCGCCACCTCCCGCAGCAGTGGCGCGGCCGCCGGCTCCCGCTGGGCCACGGCGATCAGCCGGCGCGCCGTCAGCTCCAGCAGTTCCACGCACGGCGCCACAGCGGCAACGGGATCGCTGGGCACCTCCACGGGCTGACCATCACCCGGCGGAAGCAAACCGGCCATCCCGGTGGCACAGGCCTCGGCCGCCGCCATCGCGTGCACCTCGTCGAAGCCCTCCGCCCACGTGACCGCGTCCGCCACCCGCTGGGCCAGGTCCAGCACGTCCCAGGACGCCGCGAGCACCGCCTCCACCCGCTCGCCGGCCAACGCCGCCGCGAGACCCTCTATCGTCGTCATCGGTCTCCACCTCCAGATTCGACAGCCCATGGGCACTTCTCGCCGGTGCCCTCCTCGGGCTCCTGTCGTTCGAGTGCCAGAAGCCTGAGTAGCTCCGCCGTGACCACGCGGTAGGCGTTGCCGAGCCGGAGGAGCCTGACCGGGTAGGCGCCGCGCTTGGCGAGGTCGTAGCCGGTGGAGCGGCCGATCATGAGGGCGCGATTGGCGGTGTCGAGATCGACGACCGCCGGCAGCGCCAGCAGCTCGTCCCTCGTCAGTGCTCGCGCCGCACGAGAAGAAGCAGAGGACATGACGACACCCTCCGGGGTGGTTTCCGGGGCGGCTTACGCCCCAAAGAGGTACCACAACATCACGGCCGCACCTTTTGGCCGCATAACGTGCCGCCATGAACCCCGATCAGTGGCCAGCAGCCTTCACCGCAGGCGTAGCCCGTCGGATGCGGGAGGCCCGCCGGAGTGCCGGTCTGACCATGGCCGATGTTGCCCAAGGCGCGATGGAGCGCGGCATGGCAGAGATCACCGAGCAGACCATCAAGAACCTGGAGTCCGGCCGCAGGGCGAGCATGGCCATCACGGACTTCCTCGTCCTCGCCGACGTGCTGCAGACCCCCGCGGTCTCCCTTCTGTTCCCCCTCGGCACAGCCGCCACGACGGAACTCCTTCCGGGGAAGACGGTCTCCACCTGGGACGCCCTCGCCTGGTTCACGGGCGAGACACCCATCGCCCAACCACCCCCGGAAGGAAGCCCGCGCGAGGTGCTCGACGCCTTCCGCACCCACGGCGACCTCGTGGCCGCCGCGCTGTCATCCAGCGCCCTCGCCAGGGAACGGCGACGAGCGGCGACCACCACGTCGGCCCCCCTCCGCCGAACCGCCCTGCTGGAACGCGCCGCCGCCTACGAGCAGCACGCCGCCGAGGACCGGCGGGAACTTCGCGCCTACCGCGACCGAATGCGCGAGCGCGCCCTCGTGCCGCCGGCCCTGCCCGAGGAGCTGACCCTCGTCGATGAGGTCGAGCCCCAGGAAGTCCAGGAGGTCTACGAGTGAAGAACGGATCGATCTCCCGACGCTGCCGGTGCACGGATCCCGCCACGGGGAAGGACTACGGGGCTGCCTGTCCGAAGTTGAAGAGTTCCCGCCGACATGGCACCTGGACCGTTTTCCAGGAACTGGAGCCGGGACAGGACGGTCGCCGTCGTCGCTTCCGTCGCGGTGGCTTCGACACTGCCGCCAGGGCTCAGGAGGAGCTGGACAAGGTCCGCGCGCTCCTAGCGCTGCCCGAGGAGGACGACGCCTGGGGCAGGACCCAGATCAGTGACCTCATCGAGAACTGTCTCAACACCAAGGCCCGGTTGCCGGGCTACGACGAGACTCGCCGCCGCTTCCAGGCCGGGCAACCGCTCGGCTCCAAGACGACCCTCGCCGAATGGCTCGACACCTGGCTGGCCGGACGCAAGCGTCTCCGCCGTAGCGGAGCCGCACGCTACGAATGCGACATCCGCATCCACCTCAAGCCCCACCTGGGCCACCTACGGCTGGACAAGTTGCGCGTCCACCACCTCGACGCGATGTTCGACGCCATCAACGAGCACAACATCGAGATCCAGGAGCAGAACGCCCAACGGCGCGCGGTGCGCGACGAGCTGGCCGCCACTCCGTTCAAGGGAGCCGAGAACCGCGCACGACGGAAGTGGCTCACCGCCCAGCTCGACGCCATGCCACCGTTCCGGCGCATCACCGGCCCGAACACGCAGAAGCACATCCGCGACACCCTGCGCGCCGCACTTAACGTCGCCATCGCCCAGCAGGTGATGCCGAACTTCAACCCAGCGGCACATGCGGAACTGCTGCCGGGCACCAAGCCCAAGGCCCTCGTCTGGACCGACGAGCGGATCGAACACTGGCAGCAGACCGGCCAGCGGCCCTCGCCGGTCATGGTCTGGACTCCCCAGCAGACCGGCCACTTCCTCGACTTCGTCGCCGAGGATCGCCTTCACCTCCTTTGGCGGCTGATCGCGTTCCGCGGGCTGCGTCGCGGTGAAGCCTGCGGCCTGCGCTGGGTCGATCACTCCGTCGCCGCGCAGTCCCTGACCATCGCCACCCAGCTCGTGCAGGACGGCTGGGAGATCTACGAGGGCGCCCCCAAGACCGACCACGGCGTGCGCATCGTCGCCCTCGACGACGAAACGGCCCAGCTCCTCCTCGGCCTCAAGGCACGGCACGCACGCGAGCGACTCATCTGGGGCGACGGCTGGCAGCACACCGGCCGCATCTTCACCCAGGAAGACGGCTCCCTGCTCCACCCAGGCAAGGTCTCCGACCTCTTCGAACGCCGGGTGGCAGCCGCCGGCCTACCACCGATCCGCCTCCACGACCTACGCCACGTCGCCGCCACCCTCATGCTCTCCGCCGACATCGACATCAAGGTCGTCTCCGAAACCCTCGGCCACTCCGACACCCGCATCACCCGCGACATCTACCAAGCCGTCCTAGACGACCTCGCCCGCGACGCCGCCGAAAAGGTCGTCCAACTCGTCCCCCGAGCCCGCAGGCACCCCACACGAGCCAACGACTCCGCAACACCCACCCTCCCCCGCCAGCCGAGCCGCCTGTCTTCACCCCGCCAGGGCCCTGAAACAGACGCGGAGCGCTCGGCCTGAAGGGCTGGGAGTCGTCCGGCGGTGGCGCGGATGGTCACGGCGCGGGCGCCGCCCGCAGGCCCCGCGAAGCGGGGTGCGCGCCACCTGTACCCGGCACCGCCGGTCGGCCCCTACCGCGGCGCAGTCCCTGCGCCCGGCTGGCAGGACGCCACCCACCCGGCGGCCGGCCGGTGGCCGCCTCTCCCCCACCCGCCTGCCTGTCCGCCGTAGCCAGCACTCACGGTCATTCGCATGGCGGGAGAGTCGGGTGACGGGCGATCACGTAGGCCGCCCACCACCGCCGCACTGCGCAGACGTGGCTCAGCTCCGTTGTAGCCGTGGCCGTGGCCCGGGATAGTGGCCGCGCGGGTTACATCACGCGTGACGCCACCCAGCGCTACGCAGGCGCCGTCTTCAGTTCGGCGCGGCTCGGAGAAGACAGAACAAGCTCGTCTTCCCAGCCGACGGCTGGCAGGCATTCGTCACCTCGGTCAAGGAAAACGACCACGTCTGAGACACGACGACGTCCCCCCGTATCGGTATCCGGCACGGGGTGTACAGGGTCCCGTGGCCCCGGGCCCGAGTCGTCTGATGCCGGCCTCCACCAGTCATCAGTTGCCGCTGCCCCACGACGACGCTTTGTCCGGTTTCCACAATGCAGCAGCTTGCCGCACATCGCGCCGCTGGCCACCCCCGTGCACGCCCGATGCACGTTTGTCCACCGGTTGTCCACCGGCGGCCTTCAGGAGCGGCTCAGGGCGGAGCCCGAATAGCCGGCGAACCGCCGGTGTCTTGAGAAAAGCCCAGGTCAGCGGGATGTTGGCCTGGGCCTGGCGGAGCCGCCTGTCGGATTCGAACCGACGACCTACGCATTACAAGTGCGTTGCTCTGGCCAACTGAGCTAAGGCGGCAGCACTGGCAGCCGAAGGGCTGCTGAGGCGGGTCCAGCGTACACGGGGGCTTACCAGGGGAGGGGGCCGTCCGTGGCGAAGTAGCCGCCGGTGGGGCCGTCGGGGGGGAGTTGGGCCATGCGGACGATGATCTCCGCGCCCTGTTCGACGGTCTGGACGCCGGTGTTGCCGTTCAGGTCGGTCCGGGTGAAGCCGGGCTCCACCGCGTTGATGCGCATGGTCGGGAACGCCTTCGCGTACTGCACGGTGATCATGTTGACCGCGGTCTTCGACGCCGGGTAGGCGATGCCCGGGTAGCCGTGCGTCGGGTCGGTCGGGTCCGTGATCCGGGTGAGGGAGGCGAGGCCGCTGCTGAGGTTGACCACGACCGGGGCGGCGGAGCGGCGGAGCAGCGGCAGGAAGGCGTGGGTGACGCGCACCGTGCCGAAGACGTTGGTCTCGAAGAGGTGACGCATCTGGTCGGCGGTTTCGTCCGCGGCGCCGATGATGCTGTTGTCGGGGCGGCGGCCCTCGATGCCGGCGTTGTTGATGAGGACGTCCAGGCCGCCGTCGGCCTCGATGGTCGCCGCGGCGGCCGCCACGGAGGCGTCGGAGGTGACGTCGAGCTGGACCGTCCTGGCGCCCAACCGTTCGGCCGCCTGGCGCCCGCGCTCCGCGTCCCGGCTGCCGACGTACACGGTGTGGCCGGCGGCGACGAGGCGGCGGGCGGTCTCGAAGCCGAGGCCCTTGTTCGCCCCGGTGATCAGTGTCGCTGTCATGTCTCCACCGTGCGGCCGGGCGGCGCGGCCTGCCAGCCGTCCCTCCTTCCTGGTACCGCCGGTACCAGGAAGGAGTGAGGCCGGCGGGTGCACACTGGGCGGGATGACCACGGCGGGGTTCGGCACGGAGTTCGGCAGGGCGGTACGGCGCTGGCGTGACCGGGTCGCGCCCGGGAGCGCGGGGCTGCGGGTCGGCGATCACCGCCGCGCGGCCGGGCTGCGGCGCGAGGAGCTGGCGCTGCTGGCGGGCATCTCCGTCGACTACGTCACCCGCCTCGAACAGGGCCGGGCGACCAACCCGTCGGCCCAGGTCGTCGAGGCGCTGGCCGGCGCGCTGCGGCTGTCCACGGACGAGCGCGGGTACCTGTTCCGGCTGGCCGGGCTCGACCCGCCGGGTCCGGGCACGGTGCCCGACCGCGTCACGCCGGGCGTGCGGCGGATGCTGGACCGGCTGGCCGGCACCCCGGTGGGGGTGTACGACGCGGCCTGGACGCTGCTGCTCGCCAACCCGATGTACGCGGCGCTGATGGGCGACCCGTCCGGCTGGCGCGGCCACGAGCGCAACGGCGTGTGGCGCACGTTCCTCGGCCCGGGCACCCGGGTCCGGCACACCCCCGAGTCCAGGCGGGCGCTGGAGGCGGCGCAGGTCGCCGACCTGCGCGCCACCGTGGGCCGGTACCCGGCCGATCCGCGGCTGCGGGACCTGGTCGCGGAGCTGCGGGCGGGCAGCGACCGGTTCGCGGAGCTGTGGGACGCGGGCGCGGTCGGCCGGCACGAGGCCGCGCGCAAGACCGTCGACCACCCGGCGGTGGGTCCGGTGACGCTGGACTGCGACGTGCTCAGCGTGGCGGGCGGCGACCTGCGCCTCATGGTCTACACGGCCGAGCCGGGCACTCCCGACGCGGAGCGGCTGGAGCGGCTGGAACGCCTGGCGCGGTTCGCCTCGACCGGATAAACACGCAGCGTGGTCGATCGTGGGTGCATTCGAGTACCCACCGTGCGTGTTCGTTGGCTCAGGCTCGTGACAAACGTTATCTCCACGAGTTAGGTTCCACCCAGCTCACCTGTGTGGGCACTGCAACCTTCCTACTCGGATCGTCCGGCACGTTCCTGCCGGTAGAAGGAGACAAGAGGACATGGCAACGGTCACCTATGACAAGGCGACCCGGATCTACCCGGGTTCCGAGGTCCCCGCCGTCGACCAGCTCGACATCGCGATCGAGGACGGCGAGTTCCTCGTACTGGTCGGCCCCTCCGGCTGTGGCAAGTCCACCTCCCTGCGGATGCTCGCGGGCCTGGAGGACGTCAACGGAGGCTCGATCCACATCGGTGACCGTGACGTCACCCACCTGCCGCCGAAGGACCGGGACATCGCGATGGTGTTCCAGAACTACGCGCTGTACCCGCACATGACCGTCGCGCAGAACATGGGCTTCGCGCTCAAGATCGCCGGCGTGAACAAGGCGGACATCCGGGCCAAGGTCGAGGAGGCCGCCAAGATCCTCGACCTCACCGAGTACCTGGACCGCAAGCCGAAGGCGCTCTCCGGTGGTCAGCGGCAGCGTGTCGCGATGGGCCGCGCGATCGTCCGTGAGCCCCAGGTGTTCCTCATGGACGAGCCGCTGTCCAACCTGGACGCCAAGCTCCGCGTCCAGACCCGTACCCAGATCGCCGGCCTGCAGCGCCGGCTGGGCGTCACCACCGTCTACGTCACGCACGACCAGGTCGAGGCCATGACCATGGGCGACCGGGTGGCGGTGCTCAAGGACGGCCTGCTCCAGCAGGTGGACACCCCGCGCGCCATGTACGACCGCCCGAACAACCTCTTCGTCGCGGGCTTCATCGGCTCCCCGGCGATGAACCTGATCGAGGTGCCGATCACCGACGGCGGCGTGAAGTTCGGCAACAGCGTGGTCCCGGTGGAGCGCACCGCGCTCACCGAGGCCCAGAGCAAGGGCGACACCGCCGTGGTGGTGGGCTGCCGGCCCGAGCACTTCAACGTGGTCAACGGCAACGGCGGCGAGGCCGACTCGCTGGCCAAGGCGGACGCGGGCCAGTCGGCCGGCCTCGCGGTCACGGTCAACGTGGTCGAGGAGCTCGGCGCGGACGCGTACGTCTACGGCACCGCCGAGGTCGGCGGCGAGGTCAAGGACCTGGTCATCCGCGTCGGCGGCCGGGACATCCCGGAGAAGGGCGCCACGCTCAACGTGATCCCGCACCCGGGCGAGACCCACGTGTTCTCCACCAGCACGGGCGAGCGCCTCAGCGACTGACCCGGGCGGTCCACGACACGTCGCTCAGCGATCGTGAGGGCCGGTCCTCCGCACATGTGGCGGAGGACCGGCCCTCTGCGCGTCAACACCGAATTCGAAAATCACGACCTATTCTCACCCGCACGAGTGGCTTGATGTCACCACGTCGCTACTCCTCGCTACGATCAACGTGCCCCCAGGCTGAGTGAACTGAGCCAACCGCCAGTTCTCAACCGTCACGCGAGGAAGATTTCCAGTGATTCAGACCATCCGCCGCATCGGCAGAACGCTCGCCATCGTCCTCCCGGTTCTCGTGGTGCTGTCGGGGACGCTGGCCGTCGCCCGGGTGCCATGGGCCGGCCTCCCGGCTGAGGATCCGGTGCTGGCCTCCGCCGCGCAGCAGAAGCCGCAGACGCCGCAGGAGGCGCTCACCGAGCGGCTCCTCACCACCCTGCGGCAGCAGGACCCGACCGCCGCCCTGACCCAGCTCCAGGAGGCCATGCGGGACGAGCCCTCGATGGCGCCACACTGCGACGAGATCGCGCGAACTCTGGGCGAGGCCGCCGTGGAGAAGTACGGCAGCGCCGTGCGCGCCCAGCAGCACGCCCGCCCCGTGTGCGACACGTCGTTCGCCGCGGGCGTCGCCGCGGCGCACTGACGGGCGCCGGTCGCGGGCGCCTCGGGCCGCGGCCCGGGCGACGGGTTCGGACGTCTGGCCGAACGCGGCCTCGGAAGGCTCTAGGCTGCGGGCATGAGTGACGTTCCGCGATACGCGCCGCAGCCCGCGCAGCCCTCGCAGGCCGTGATTCTGGCCGGGGGCCAGGGCTCCCGGCTGCGGCCGTACACCGACGACCGGCCCAAGCCGATGGTGGAGATCCCCGGCACCGGGACGCCCATCGTCGGCCACCAGCTGAACTGGTTGGCCGCCGAGGGCGTCACCGACGTGGTGATCTCCTGCGGACACCTCGCCGAGGTGCTGCAGAAGTGGCTGGCCGGCGCCGACCTGCCGTTGCGGGTCAGCACCGTGGTGGAGAGCCAGCCGCTGGGCCGCGGCGGCGGCCTGAAGTACGCCGCCGCCGCGCTGCCGCGTCCCGACGAGCCGTGGTACGCCACGAACGGGGACATCTGGACCCGGTTCTCGCTGCGCGAGATGGCCGCTTTCCACGCCGAACGGGACGCCGCCGCCACGCTCGCCCTGGCCCGCCCGAGCATCCCCTGGGGCGCGGTCGAGACCGACCGCTTCGGGCACGTCCTCGACTTCATCGAGGCGCCGCCGTCGCCGTACCTCATCAACGCCGGCGTCTACGTCTTCGCCGCCGGGTTCGCCGGGCTGCTGCCGGACCAGGGCGACCACGAGCGGGCCACCTTCCCCCGGCTGGCCAGGGAGCGCCGGCTGGCCGGCTTCCCCATCCCGCAGGGCGCGTACTGGCGGGCCATCGACACGGCCAAGGACCTCACCGAGGCGGCCAGGGAGCTCGCCGCCTCGGTGGGCTCCGAACCCCCGTCCTAGGGCCGCTCCCGCAGCTCGTCGACGATCGCGACCCGGACGAAGCCGAAGTAGCGGATGGTCGTGCCAGGGCTGGTGCGCGGCGAACCGTCCTCCACCATCACGACCCGTTCGGCGAGATACGCGAAGCTCTCCTCGTCGAAGATCAACTCGATGCGCAGGTTGTCCTCGGCTCGGGCCACCGCGAAGGCCGGCTCCCCGGCGGCGTCGGTCACGTCCTCGTCGAGGAACACACCCGGGATCCGCTCCGCCGCCCGGAACAGCGCGGCTGCCAGTTCGGGCGGCACCAGGTGCTCGCGCAGCAGGCGGCCGATCGTGTCGAACGCCCGCTGGTCCGGGCCGATGCCCTCCCCCCAGCCGTCCTCGTAGATCAGGTCGAGCAGCGCGTCGGGGTCGGTGGGCAGGGAGGCGAGGAAGTCGTACGAGGGGTTGATCAGGCCGGGTGTCCCGCCGCCGATCTCGGCCTCCTGGTCGTTCGCCGGCTCGGGGTACTGCTCGATGAGCCAACCCTCCTGCCCGTCCGGCGACAGCCACGTCTCCAGGCGGTGCAGTTCGTCCGCCGGGGCCAGCCCACCGTCCGGGCCGCCTTCGGACTGGCGGCCGATCCGGCTCTCGAGATACACGAACTCGTCGGGCCCCGGGACCGGCAGCTGCTGCTCGAGGGCCGTCAGGGCGATGCGGTCGATGGCCTGGGCCAGGGTCAGTGGCCCGGCGGCCGGCGCGGTCGCGGTCCCGCCGTCGCCCTCCGAGGACTGGACGACCACGCCCACACCGGCGGCCACTGCGACCGCCAGCGGCGCCGCGACGAGGGCCAGGCGGCGGTTGCGGCGCCGGGGCGGGGCGGCAGCGGGGAGTGCGGACTCCTGCCGGGTGTCCTGTTCCAGCGTCAGTTCGCGCATGAGGTGCTCCTCGATGTGCAGGCGACGGTCGGGAGGGAGCACCGGTTCGTCCGGGGCGGGCAGCAGGGCCGCGAGTTCCTCGCGGCCGGCCGGCGAGCGCCGTACCTGCCAGAGGTTGCGGATCATCGGAGTCCCTCCTGGTTCGACCGGATCGCCGAGAGCCGGCGACCACCCCCCACTTGTCCGCGCCCGCCGGGCGGTTCCGGCCGGGCGAGCTCCTCCTCCGTGAGCGTGCGGAGCCGGTCCCGCGTGCGGGACAGCCGGGAGCGCACCGTGCCCACCCGGACGCCCAGCACCGCGGCGGCCTCCGCGTAGCCGAGGCCGGACCAGACGCAGAGCATGAACACCTCGCGGTGCGCCGGCCTGAGCCTGCCCAGCGCCCGCCGCGCCGCCGCGAGGCGCTCCGCGTCGGCCGCCCGGTCGACCACCTCGTCGGCGAGGTCGGGCACCGGCGGCCGAGGAGGCAGCCGGGCCATCGCCCGCGCGTACCGGCGCCTGGCGCGGCTGGTGTTGCGCAGCACGTTGACCGCGATGCCCATCAGCCAGGGGCGCGGGCTGTCCCAGGCGTCGTTGAGCCGCTCGCGCAGCCGCCAGGCCTCCAGGAAGGTCAGCGAGACGACGTCCTCGGCCAGCGCGAGATCGCCGGTGGCGCGGGCCGCGTATCCGTAGACCAGCTGCGCGTGGGCGGCGAACAGCTCCCGGAACGCCTCCGGGTCACCGGCCCGGAGGCGGGCGTGCGTCGATGGTGATTCCACGGTGAGCCTTGTCCGGCGCCGGGGAGAGGTTCCCATGACGCCGGTCACATCGTGTCAGCCGTGCCAGCCCGCCGCGGGCGGTCAGTCGAGCAGGCCTCCGATGGTGCCGAGGCTGCCGCCGTCGTCGCCCTCGTCCGTCGGGGCGCTCTCCTCGGGTGCGGACTCGCCGGTGCCCAGGTCGGCGGGCGGTGCCGTCTCCTCCTGCGGGGTGTACTCCTCGGCCTCGGGCGCGGACTGCCGCGGCGCCGGCACGGTCTGCTCGGTGGTGGGCGTCTGCTGGTAGGACTCGTCGCCCGAACCGCCGGTCCCGCCGACGACGGGCACGCCCTCGTCGGTCACGGCCGTGTCCGACTCCGGCCGCGAGGTCTCCTCGCCGGCGGTCGCCCCGCCCTCCTTCGCCCGTTGCTCGGCGTCCTGGGCGGGGTCGGCGCTGGGCGATCCGGTGGACTCGTCGCGCGCCTCGTCCTCGGGCAGTTGCTCGCCCGGCAGGTGGTTGACCGGCGGCTCGCCCGGCTCGGGCAGCTGCGGCAGCTGCGAGGAGCGCACGGCGCTGCCCAGCATCGAGCCGATGAGCAGCGCCGAGCCCAGCAGCAGCGCGGACAGCGCGGAGCCGCGGCGCAGCACCCGGCGGCGCAGCTCGGACAGCGGGGCGCGCGGCCCGAGGGTGCGCCAGGCCTCGCCGGCGAGCCGGGCGTCCAGCGAGTAGACCGGGGCGCCGGCGATGAGCAGCGGGCTCCACGCGGCGAGCAGGATGACGTCCGGCGTGTCGTACGCCGGACCGTGCTGCCAGCTGACGGTGACCAGCAGCGCCAGGGAGAGCGCGGCGCCGAGCGCGGCGGCCAGCCGCTGCCACAGGCCGAAGACGGTCAGCACGCCGACGACGAGCTGGGTGAACGCGACGGACAGGCCGGCGCCCACCGGGTGGGCCAGCGCCCAGTCGTGCAGCGGGGCGGCGGCCGACCACGGCTCCAGGCCGTGCAACCAGGAGGAGAGCGAGCCGCGTTCGCCGCCGTCGAAGTACACCGGGTCGGTGAGCTTGCCCATGCCGGCGTAGAGCGAGATGAAGCCGAGCAGGACGCGCAGCGGCAACAGCACCACGCCGAGGCTCATCCGGCGGCCCGGATAGAACGCCTGCCGGCCCCCCTGACCACGCCCCCGGGCGTGGCCCCGACGCCCCGACCGCGCCCCTCCCGGGCGGTCGGAATCCGTCGGCTCCCCGACCATGACCGGGGGCTCGGTGCTCTCCTCGGGGGCCGGGGAGCGGGGGCCGATGACGGCCGCCCCGAGGTCGTGGTACCCGCCGTGCGGGTCGGGCTCCGCCGGGCGGACCCGAGGCAGCACCTGCGTGGCGGTGATGCCGGAGTCGGCCAGCCGGTCGGCCACCCCCGCGGTGCGCACCGCCTGCAGCAGGGTGCTGGCCCCCGGATCGCCCGGCGTGCTGCGCCCGGACCACACCAGCGGCCGGCGGCGGCGCGCCGCCGCCGGGATCCGGGGCAGCAGCGACGCCAGCGCGTCGGCGCCGCGCCCGGTGTCCCCCAGGACCTGCGGGCCCGGCCGGTGCCCCCAGGCATGGGGCGAACTGGGGGGCAGCACTACCCGGAAGCTCGCGTGGTTCACGACCACCTGGGCGGGGTCGCACGGCACCTTGACCATGTTCAGCACCGGCTCGTTCAACGAGGGGCCATGGGGTGTTCTGGTGTCCACACTCATCTAACCGAGTGACAGTGGTTTAAGACACTGCCTTGACCCCGGCAAAGTCTGTCCGCGGTCCGTCAAGCCGGCGCGGGCGGGCCGGGGTCGGCCCGGGCCCGGCTCAGCCGCGCCGGCGGGACGCCGCCTCGTGCAGCACGATGCCGGCGGCCACACCCGCGTTGAGCGACTCCGCGGCGCCCGGCATCCGGATCCTGGCCCGGATGTCGCAGACCTCTCCGACCAGCCGGGACAGCCCCTTGCCCTCGCTGCCGACGACGATCACGACGGGGTCGGCGAGCACGTCGAGCTCGGTCAGCTCGGCGTCGCCGTCCGCGGCCAGGCCGACGACCATCAGGCCGGCCTTCTGGTACGCCTGGAGCGCGCGCGTGAGATTGGTGGCGCGCGCCACCGGCGTGCGCGCCGCCGTGCCTGCCGACGCCTTCCACGCCCCCGCGGTCATCCCGGCGGCCCGCCGCTCCGGCACCACCACGCCGTGTCCGCCGAACGCCGCGGTCGAGCGCACCACGGCACCCAGGTTGCGCGGGTCGGTGACCCCGTCGAGCGCCACGATCAACGGCTGCTGGCCGGCGTCGTACGCGGCCGCCGTCAGGTCGTCCGGGTGGGCGTACTCGTAGGGCGGGATCTGCAGCGCCAGGCCCTGGTGGTTGAGGCCGCCGGTGATCCGGTCGAGCTCCATCCGGGGCGCCTCCAGGAGATGCACCCCGCCGCGTTCCATGGCGAGCCGCACCGCCTCGGTGACCCGGTCGTCGCTCTCCAGGAACTGCTGCACGTACAGCGTGGTGGCGGGGACGTCGCCGCGCAGCGCCTCGACGACCGGATTGCGGCCGACGACGAGTTCGGAGGCCGTGCGACGGGCCCCGGTGGCGCCCCCCGGGCGACCGCTCTGCCGGCGGGCCCTGACCTGGGCGGCCCGCTGCTTGGCGTGGCCCGTGCGCTGCTCGGCGGCGGGCGTGGGGCCCTTGCCCTCGAGCCCCTTGCGGCGCTGTCCGCCGCTGCCCTTGAGGGCGCCCTTCTTCTGCGATTTGCGCCGGTTCGGGCGCGGGCTGTTGCCTGGCATGGGGTGGTGAATCCTTAGGTCTCGGTGTCGGCCGGGCGGGGAAGCCGGGCCGGTGCTCGTGTGCCGGTGCTCGGTGGGCCGGTCGGTCGGACCGCGGACGGTCGGCGGCTAACCGAGCTCCCAGCGGGGGCCGTTGGGGGTGTCCTCGATGACCAGGCCGGCCGCCTGCAGCTCGTCGCGGATGGCGTCCGCCGTGCCGTAGTCCTTGCGCTGCCTGGCCGCCTGGCGCTGGTCGAGGACGAGGCCGACCAGGGCGTCGACCACGTCGGTCAGGTCGCGGCGGCCCCGGGCGCCGCTGGCCGTCGCGCCGGACCAGTGCGGGTCCAGCGGGTCCATGCCGAGCACCTGGAGCATGCCCCGGACCTGGGCGGCCAGCGCGGCGGCGGACTCCTTGTCGCCCTCGGCCAGCGCGGCGTTGCCCTGGCGCACGGTGGTGTGCACGGTGGCCAGGGCGTGCGGCACGCCGAGGTCCTCGTCCAGCGCGGCGGCGAACTCCTCCGGCACCGCGGCGGCGGGCTCGACGGCCCCCGCCTGCTCGACGGCGCGGTGCAGGAAGCCCTCGATCCGGTTGAACCCGGCCTCCGCCTCCAGCACCGCCTCCTCGCTGTACTCGATGGTGGAGCGGTAGTGCGGGGTGCCGAGGTAGTACCGCAGCACCAGCGGACGCCAGCGCTTCACCATCTCCGAGACCAGCACGGAGTTGCCCAGGGACTTGCTCATCTTCTCGCCGGACATGGTGACCCAGGCGTTGTGCATCCAGTAGGCCGCGAAGTCGTCGCCGAACGCGCGTGACTGGGCGATCTCGTTCTCGTGGTGCGGGAAGACGAGGTCGATACCGCCGCCGTGGATGTCGAACGCCCTGCCGAGGTACTTGTGGGCCATGGCCGAGCACTCCAGGTGCCAGCCGGGGCGGCCGCGGCCCCACGGCGACTCCCAGTCGGGCTCGCCGCGCCTGGCCGCCTTCCAGAGGGCGAAGTCGCGCGGGTCGCGTTTTCCGGTCTCGCCCTCGCCCGCGGGCTGCAGGAGATGGTCCAGGTCCTGGTTGGACAGGGACAGGTAGTCCGCGTAACTGCGCACGTCGAAGTAGACGTTGCCGTCGGCCGGGTACGCGTGGCCGCGGGCGATCAGGGTGCGCATCATCTCGACCATCTCCGGCACGTGACCGGTGGCGCGCGGCTCGTAGCTCGGCGGCAGGCAGCCGAGGGTGGCGTACGCCTCGCCGAACGCCCGCTCGTTCTCGTAGCCGATGGCCCACCAGGGGCGCTGTTGTTCGCCGCTCTTGGCGATGATCTTGTCCTCGATGTCCGTGACGTTCCTGATGAACGTCACGTCGAAGCCGCGATAGCTCAACCAGCGGCGGAGGATGTCGAAGTTGAGGCCCGAGCGGATGTGGCCGATGTGCGGCGGCGCCTGGACGGTCGCGCCACACAGGTAGATCGAGACGCGACCCGGCTGGAGCGGGTGGAAGTCACGGATCTGCCGGGCGCTGGTGTCGTACAGGCGTAGGGTCACGCGTCAAGAGTAGTGGGCGTGAGCGGCCCCGCGCCCTCCCCTGGGCGCGGGGCCGCTCAGTTGGGTTTCGGGGGCCGCTCGCACCGTGGGCCGCCGGTCAGCGCGGCAGCACGAGCGCCGTGGCGATCGCCGCGAGTCCCTCTCCCCTGCCGGTGAGGCCGAGGCCGTCGGTGGTGGTGCCGGAAACCGACACGGGGGCGCGCACCGCCTCGGACAACACCCGCTGCGCTTCGACGCGCCGGGTGCCGATCTTCGGACGAACGCCGATCACCTGGATGGCCACGTTGCCGATCTCGAAGCCCGCCTCGCGGACGATCCGGGCCGCCTCGGTGAGCAGCGCGACGCCGGACGCGCCGGACCATTCGGGACGGTCGGTGCCGAAGTGCGCGCCGAGATCGCCGACGGCGGCGGCGGAGAACAGCGCGTCGCAGGCGGCGTGCGCGGCGACGTCGCCGTCGGAGTGGCCGGCCAGGCCCTGCTCGGCCGCGGGCCAGTGCAGGCCCGCGCACCACAGCGGCCGGCCGGGGGCGAAGGCGTGCACGTCGGTGCCGACGCCGATCCGGGGTGCCGCGACACGGGATCCGCCGGGCTCGGCCGGTTCGGCGGGCTCGGGCGGACCCGCGGGCGGCGGGCTAGAAGCCATCGGTCTTCCGCCGGCGGGCGAGCACCGCCTCGGCGAGCACCAGGTCGAGCGGGCGGGTCACCTTGAACGCCTCCTCGTGCCCGGGCACCAGAAGCACCTGGACGCCGAGCCGCTCCACCATGCCGGCGTCGTCGGTGGCGCCCTCGTCGCCCGCGTTCTCGGCCGGGACCGGCTTCCCGCTGCCGGCCTCCGCCGCGGCCTGGTCGGCGGCCAGCCTGCGGTGCGCGGCCAGCAGCGTCGCGCGGTCGAAGCCCTGCGGGGTCTGCACCGCGCGCAGCAGGGACCGGTCGGGGGTGGCGAGCACCGCCTCGGGCTCGCCCTCCCGGCTCGGCGCGGCGATCTGCTTGACCGTGTCGGCCAGCGGCAGCGCGGGGACCACGGCGGGCGCCCCGGCCAGCACGGCCGCGGCCACCGCGTCGACGGTCTCCACCGGGACCAGCGGGCGGGCCGCGTCGTGCACCAGCACCACGGCCACGTCCTCGGGAAGCGCCTCCAGGCCGGCGCGCACGGACTCCTGGCGGCTCCGGCCGCCGGGCACCACGAGCAGGTCGATGGTGACGGCGGCGGAGAGCGGCGGGTACTCGTCGAGCAGCAGCCGGACGCTCGCCACCTCGGCGGGCGGCGCCACGACGACGACCAGGGACACCTCCCGGGCCTGCGCCATGGCACGCACCGCGTGCACCAGGATCGGGGTGCCGTTCAGCTGGCGGAGCGCCTTCGGCGCTCCGGGGCCGAGCCGCACCCCGCGGCCGGCCGCCGGAATGACCGCCGCGGTGCGCGGCCGGCCACGGGGGTGTGTGGTGTCTGACATCTGTGAGGAGTACAGGTTTGTTTCCAGGGCGGTATTGGGTATGGCCTCAGCGTGCCGGGTACGACACCGATCGGTCCCTTCCGTGACAAGCCGGTCGCGGCCTCATTGCGGGCGTACACGGGCCCGGCACGCTTCAGAGAACGATAGGTACCATTCGCAGCGCCAACTGGCAGCAGCACACCAAGGACAGACAGGTGAACGCCCTCGGGCGCTGCGGCAGGTTGTGCACGAGGTCACATGGTGGTGATGCTCGTCATCGGATAGCGCCGGAGGCACACGTTCGCAGTGTGACCGCCGCGTTGGCGCTTCTGCCACACCACGGCCGAGACGGATAACGGCGAGACGGATAACGGTGAGTGTGGACGGGTCGCCATGGCACGGTTGCTCGACGGGTGACCATCCGGGAGGTGACGGCTCCGCGCCACTTGTGTGATCACCGACCGCATGATCGCCGAGAGAATGATCGGAGTGCGGCCGGTCAGGATGCGAGAACCTCGTCGAGCAGCGACTCGGCCTTGTCCTCGTTCGTGCTCTCCGCGAGGGCCAGCTCGCTCACCAGAATCTGCCGAGCCTTGGCCAGCATGCGCTTCTCGCCTGCCGACAGGCCACGCTCGCGCTCCCGGCGCCACAGATCGCGGACCACCTCGGCGACCTTGATGACATCGCCGGAGGCCAGCTTCTCGAGGTTCGCCTTGTACCTGCGGGACCAGTTGGTCGGCTCCTCCGCGTAGGGTGCGCGCAGCACCTCGAAGACGCGGTCAAGACCGTCCTGCCCGACTACATCGCGCACGCCAACGAGTTCGGCGTTTTCTGCCGGCACGCGCACTTCCAAGTCGCCTTGCGCGACCTTCAGTACCAAGTAGGTCTTGTCCACGCCTTTAATCTGTCGAGTTTCGATGGCCTCGATCAGCGCGGCCCCATGATGGGGATAGACCACGGTGTCGCCAACCTTGAACGTCATGTGACAGGTACCCCTTCCGTGGCTTTCCAGGGTAACACGGAGGCACGGCCCTTTGAATGGCGTTTTCGCAGGTCAGACCGCCTCTTGGGGGTTGACAAGGGCGCCCTTCCCGTGCTTCGCGAACGCTCGAGGGGTGGGTATCCGCAGGTGGGAGCGGGGATTGCGGAACCCGGAACTCCATTGATCAACACGAAGGCGAACGCCGAGAAGTTCGACACGACGAGAGCATCCGTCCGTTTTGTCATGTTTGTCGGAATGGCCCGCGCGGCGAGCGTCCCCCGGTGGGGTGGGTGAGGGCGTTCGGGGGGCGCTGGGTACGCTGTGCCCGCTGAGATCTTCCCGCCGGGCCGACGGGTACCAGTCGGCCCGCCCTGCTGTCTGAGGAGATGCCGCCGCCGTGAGCAGCAGCCTTCGACGCGGTGTCCTCGCCGCGGCCGTGATCGCCTTCCCCATCACCGCGCTGGCGGCCTGCGGCGCCGGCCACAACGCCGCGACCGACGAGGTCCGACCCGACAACGCCTGGGCCGAGGTCGAGGACATCAAGGTCCAGAACGTCATCGTGATCATGCCCGAGGACGGCGACGGCATTGCCGGGATCACCGCCCGGCTGTTCAACAACGGCGCCGACGACCAGACCCTGGAGGCCATCCGGCTGCCGGGCACCGGCGAGACGGTGGAGCTGGCGCCGGCCGAGGGCGAGACCGGGGTCGTGATCCCGGCGGGCGGTGAGCTCGCGCTCGGCGGCGAGGGCAACGCCTCCGCGTTGATCCAGGACGCGGCCGCCGGTGGCGTCGCGCTCGGCAACGCGCAGCACCTGGTCTTCGACCTGAGCGAGACCGGCGGCATCACCCTCTACGCCCGGGTGGTGGGCGACTCGGACGGCTTCGACCACTACGCCGAATGGGGTCCGACCCCGACGGCCGAGCCGACGCCGACGGACACCTCGGACGCCGACGCCACGGACGGGTCGACGGACGAGGCGACGGGTGAGGCGACGGACGGGGCCACCGACGAGGAGGCCACGGACGGCGCGACCGACGAGGCGACCGACGGCAGCACGGACGGGACCACCGACGGCGCGACCGGCGAGGCCACGGACGAGGCCACCGAGTAGGCGTCTGACGAGCAGGCGTTCCGCGCCGGCCCGGGCATGGCGGTGGGGCACCCCCGAGGGGATGCCCCACGCACGCTCCGCCGCCCGCGGGTCGCGGGTTACGGCTCGAACTTGTAGCCGAGACCGCGCACGGTGACCAGGTACCGCGGGGCACCCGGATCCGGCTCGATCTTGGCGCGCAGCCGTTTGACGTGCACGTCGAGCGTCTTGGTGTCGCCGACGTAGTCCGCGCCCCAGACCCGGTCGATCAGCTGCATCCGGGTCAGCACCCGTCCGGCGTTGCGCAGCAGCATCGCCAGCAGGTCGAACTCCTTCAACGGCAGGTCCACCTTGCGGCCGGAGACGGTGACCACGTGCCGGTCCACGTCCATCCGGACCGGACCCGCCTCCAGGGCGGCCGGGCTCTCCTCCTCCGACTCCCCGCGTCGGCGCAGCACCGCGCGGATGCGCGCCACCAGCTCCCGCGAGGAGAACGGCTTGGTCACGTAGTCGTCGGCTCCTATCTCGAGGCCGACCACCTTGTCGATCTCACTGTCCTTGGCGGTCACCATGATGACCGGCACATTCGAGCGGCCCCGCAGCTGGCGGCACACCTCGGTGCCCGGCAGGCCGGGCAGCATCAGGTCGAGCAACACCAGGTCGGCGCCGTTGCGCTCGAACTCGTCCAGCCCCTCGGGGCCGGTGGCCGCTATGGCGACCTCGAAGCCCTCCTTGCGGAGCATGTACGACAGAGCGTCGCTGAACGACTCCTCGTCCTCGACGACGAGCACTCGGGTCACGGGAGGACCTCCCGGGCAGGATCGTTGGTGCGGGTGGTGTTGGGGGCAGGGGTGTCGGCGATGTCCGCGGCTTCGGGGACGTCGGTGGGACGGGGGACGTCGGGGATGCGGCCGGCGGCACGGGCGTGCGCCGCCTCGGGGCGCCGGATCGACCGGGGCACCCGGCGGGAGGTGCCGGGGTCAGGATCGGCGTCCTCCTCGCCGGGGTCGGGAAGCTCGGGGAACTCCGCCGGTTCGTGGAGCGTGCCGCCGAGCCCGTCGCGCTTGCGGCGGGCCGCCTGCTGACGCTCCAGCGCGCTGCCGGGCTCCGGCAGCCGCAGCGTAAAGGTAGACCCCTGGCCCTCGGCGCTCCAGACCTGCACCTCGCCGCCGTGTGACGCGGCCACGTGCTTGACGATGGCGAGGCCGAGGCCGGTGCCGCCGGTGGCGCGGGACCGCGCCGGATCGACCCGGTAGAAGCGCTCGAAGATGCGCTCCCGGTCGTTCTCCGGGATCCCGACGCCCTGGTCGGTCACGGATATCTCCACCATCTCGCCGCTCGGGGCCGAGACCCGGGCCGCGGCGATGGCCACCCGGGTGTGCGAGGGGCTGTAGTTCACGGCGTTCTCGACCAGGTTGCCGAGGGCGGCGGCGAGCTGGCCGCGGTTCCCCCAGACCTCGACGCCGCTGGTGCCGCCGGAGGCCATGGTGATCTGCTTGCTGCTCGCCTGCTGCCGGCAGCGGTCCATGGCCTCGGTGACCAGCTCGTCCACGGTGACCAGCTCGGCGTGGTTGAGCATGTCGTCGTTGTCCTGGACCCGGGAGAGGTCGATCAGCTCCTGCACGAGATTGGTCAGGCGGGTGGCCTCGTTCTGCATCCGGCCGGCGAAGCGGGTGACCGCCTCGGGGTCGTCGGCGGCGTCCAGCACCGCCTCGGAGAGCAGCGACAGGGCGCCCGCCGGGGTCTTCAGCTCGTGGCTGACGTTGGCCACGAAGTCGCGCCGGATCGCCTCGATGCGGCGGGCCTCGGTGAGGTCCTCGACCAGCAGCAGCACCAGCCGGGAGCCCAGCGGCGCGGAGCGGGCGGAGACGGCGAGCACGTCGCCCCGGCCCTGCGGGCGCTTGCCGCGTCGGGGCAGGTCCAGCTCGATCTGCCGTATCTCGCCGTCCCTGCGGGTGTCGCGGGCCATGGTCAGCATGGGCTCGACCGCCAGCCGGCCGCCGCGCACCAGGCCCAGCGCGTACGCGGCCGAGCTGGCCTTCACCACGCCGTCGCTCTCGTCGAGCACCACGGCGGAGGAGCGCAGCACGGACAGCACGGTGTCGACGCCGGGCGGCAGGGCGACGTCCATGGTGAGGGGGGTGCGCAGGGGACGCGTGCGTTCGCGCTCGCTGACCCGGAAGGCCAGCATGGCGATGACACCGGTACACACCCCGGCGATCGCGGCCACCGCGGCGACCGCCGCGTTCACGTCCATATCCTCAGGTTAGGCGGGGCTCGCCCGTGGGCCACAGAGGTGACTGGAGATGCTCGTCCGGCCGCCCGCGAGAGTTCACCTTGGCGACTACGACCATTCACTTGACCGGGCGGATGCGGCTGCTTTCTGCGCGAAGCTTGATAGACCTTGATAGATACGGCCGCCGAAACGGCCGAGTGGGCTATCTGGGCGAGGCGCGAGAAGGGAAAGTCATGCGCGACGTGTATCACGAGGAGCTTGACGCGATCAGCGACAGCCTGGTCGAGATGGCGCGGTTCGTCGGATCCGCGATAGGCCGGGCCACGACGGCCATGCTGGACGCGGACCTGAAGCTGGCGGAGAGCGTGATCGAGGGGGACGCGCGGGTCGACGACATGCAGCGGGACCTGGAGAACAGCGCGATCGCGCTGCTCGCCCGCCAGCAGCCGGTGGCCACCGACCTGCGGATCGTGGTCACCAGCCTGCGGATGAGCGCCGACCTGGAGCGCTGCGGCGACCTGGCGCAGCACGTGGGCAAGGTGGCCAGGCTGCGGTTCCCGGACTCGGCGGTGCCGCGGGACCTGCAGGCGACGATCCTGGAGATGGGGCAGCTCGCGCAGCGGCTGATGGCCAAGGCCACCGAGGTGCTGATCACCAAGGACATCGAGCTGGCGATGCAGCTGGAGCACGACGACGACGAGATGGACTCGCTGCACCGGACCCTGTTCCGGCACCTGATGGACGACCGGTGGAACCACGGCGTCGAGACCGCGGTGGACGTGACGCTGCTGGGCCGCTACTACGAGCGCTTCGCCGACCACGCGGTGTCGATCGCCCGTCGCGTGGTGTTCCTGGTGACCGGCGAGCACGCGGACGAGTTCGAGCCCGAGCCGGAGCCGGAGGCCACCTCGTAGACGGCGCACGCCGGCGACAGCGGCGGCGGGCGGTCGGGGCCCGCCGCGGCCGTCGTGCTCCCGCGCGCCCCGCCGCACGCCGTTGACAGTGTCGCGAGCCCCGGGCATCGATGGGGGTGGACGCATCGACACCCGTCGCCCAGGAGGTCCCGTGGCTGCCGCACCCGAATCCCGCACCCCGATATCCGCCCCCGCCCCGCAGGCTCCGGCCGAGCGCCGTCCGCTCTCCCTTCCGCTGCTCGGCAGCTGTGGCTGCGGACAGGGCTGCGGCTGCGGCTGCCAGTCCGGCGGCGCCTGCCAGTGCGGCGGCAACTGCGGCTGACGTCGAACGGGCGGCGGCGCCCAGGACGGGGCCTGGTCACCACGGCAGGCGTGCGTGGAGCTCGAAGGCGCCGCCGTCGGCTCCGTGGCGCAGCGTGCCGCCGTCCAGCACGGCGCGCTCCTCCAGGCCGGCCAGCCCCGCGCCGGCGCCGGGGATCTCGGCCGGCGTGGTGCCGTCCGGCAGGGCGTTGCGGACCAGCACGGTGAGCCCGTCCCCGGGCCGTCCCTCCAGGGTGACGGCCACCGCCTCGCCCGGCGCGTGCTTGCGCGCGTTGGTCAGGCCCTCCTGGACCACCCGGTACACGGTGCGCTGCACCTGGCCGCGCAGGGCGTCGGCCAGGGCGGCGTCGTACCGCCGCACCAGGGTGACCCGCTGGCCGGCCTCCTCGGCCTCGGCCACCAGCCCGGTGATGTCCGCGATCCGCGGCAGGCCGGCCTCGGTCGGATGGCGGCCGGCCTCCCCCGCGGTGGTCGCCGGCGTCCCGCCGCGCAGCACGGTCAGCACCGCGCGCAGCTCCTCCAGGGCCTGGTGGGCGGTGTCCCTGATGAGCTGCGCGCTGTCGCTGATCTCGGGGCTCGACAGCGGGGCGGCGACGCCGGCCGGCCCGGTCCGGTACGCCAGTGCGCCGGCGTGCACCGACAGCAGCGAGATCCGGTGGGCGAGCACGTCGTGCATCTCCCGGGCGATGGCCTCGCGCTCGGTGCGGCGGGCGTCGGTCAGCCGCCTGGCGTGCTCCACGCGCTGCCGTTCGGCGTCCTCGTGCAGCCGCGCCACCAGCTGCCGCCTGGCCCGCATGCCGGCGCCCCAGGCGAAGAAGAACAGGTAGTAGGCCAGCACGAAGGCGCAGGCGAGCCAGCCGCCCTCGTTCGGCACGCTGAAGATCACCACGTACGGCAGGGTCGCCGCGATGTTCAGGCCGAGCGCCAGCAGGGCCGGGCGCCAGGGGACGCGGATGCCGAGGTTGAGGATGGCCACGGTGAGCGCACCCATGAAGGTGGCGCTGAGCGCCCCGATCGGCGCCATGGCGAGCGCCAGCAGCATCGGGAAGCGGCGGCGCCACCACAGCGCGAGGCAGCTGAGGGCGCCCAGCGGCCAGTCGACGGCCCGGATCCACTCGGGGATGTAGTCGCGTTGGTCGGCGGTGGCGGTCATCACCGCCCACAGGCCCGCGGCGAAGAGGAAGAGCAGAACGTCGACGACCCAGTCGCGTCCGCTGCGGTCGATCGGATGGCGGCGGCCGGCGAGCAGTTCCCCGGGCAGCAGCCAGCGGTGCTCCCACCCCGCCCGGCCGTCGGGCTGGCCGCCCGGGGCCACCGTCTCGCTCATGCGTCCGAGCGTACGGGCACCCGGGCGGCGTCACATACGGTTATTTTGTGGACGTGGGCGACTACTTCTTGCCCTGGTTCTTGACGGCCTCGATCGCGGCCTTCGCGGCGTCCGGGTCCAGGTAGCGGCCGCCGGGCGTGAGCGGGTGGTAGTCGGCGTCCAGCTCGTAGAGCAGCGGGATGCCGGTGGGGATGTTCAGGCCCACGATGTCCGCGTCCGAGACGCCGTCCAGGTGCTTGACCACGGCGCGCAGGCTGTTGCCGTGGGCGGCGACCAGCACGGTGCGGCCGGCCGTCAGGTCCGGCACGACCGCGTCGTACCAGTACGGCAGGGCGCGTTCCAGCACGTCCTTCAGGCATTCGGTGCGGGGACGGAGCTCGCTCGGGATGAGGCCGTAGCGCGGGTCGTCGCTCTGCGACCACTCGGCGCCGTCCGCGAGTTCGGGCGGCGGGGTGTCGTAGGAGCGGCGCCACTTCATGAACTGCTCCTCGCCGAACTCGGCCAGCGTGGCGGCCTTGTCCTTGCCCTGGAGCGCGCCGTAGTGCCGCTCGTTCAGCCGCCAGTGGCGGTGCACCGGGATCCACCCGCGGTCCGCGGCGTCGAGCGCGAGGTTCGCGGTGCGGATGGCGCGCTTGAGCACGGAGGTGTGCAGCACGTCGGGGAGCAGGCCGGCGTCCTTGAGCAGCTCGCCGCCGCGGACCGCCTCCTTCTCGCCCTTCTCCGTGAGGTTCACGTCCACCCAGCCGGTGAACAGGTTCTTCGCGTTCCATTCGCTCTCGCCGTGGCGGAGCAGGATCAGCTTGTACGGTGCGTCGGCCATGTCCCGAGACTAGACGAGCGCCCAGGGCGGTCACCGGTTGAGGGCCGAGAAGCGGCCGACGGCCAGCGGCACGAAGACGGCGAGCAGCAGCGCCGGCCAGGCCAGGGCGAGCGCGACGGCGTTCTCGGTGGGCCAGGAGCCCTCGCCCCAGCCGGGGTTGCCGAACAGGTCGCGGGCCGCGGCGGCGGTGGCGGACATCGGGTTCCACTCGGCGATCGCGCCCATCCACCCCGGCATCGTGTCCGGCGAGGTGAAGGCGTTGGAGAGGAACGCGACCGGCCACACCAGGATCTGGACGCTCTGCACCAGCTCCGGGCGGCCGGCCAGCAGGCCCAGGTAGATGCCGGCCCAGAGCAGGGCGAACCGCAGCCACAGCAGCAGTCCGACGGCGGCCAGCGCCTCGACGGGGCCGTCGTGCCAGCGCCAGCCGATGGCCCAGCCCGCGAAGAGCAGCACCACCATGCTGGCCGTCGACTCCAGCATGTCGAGCAGACTGCGCCCGACGAGGACGGAGGAGGGCGCGATGGGCATGGAGCGGAAGCGGTCGAGCACGCCCCGGTTCACGTCCTGGGCCAGCGCCACCATCGTGCCCTCCAGGCCGAACGCCACGGTGAGCGCGAGTATGCCGGGGACCAGGTACTCCTTGTAGTCGCCGCCGCCCTCGACGGCCATGCCGCCGCCGAGGAAGTAGGCGAACATCACCAGCATCATCACGGGGAACGCCAGCCCGACGGCGAGCCCGACGCGCTGGCGCCGCCAGTGGGCCAGGCCGCGGCGGGTCATGGTGAGCGAGTCGACCAGGACCCGACGGGCCCGGGACGGCGGAACGGGTGCGGGGGCGGATGCGGGGGCGGGGACGCCGGGTCCCGCTGTGGTGCTCGTCATGCGCGAGTCGCCTTTCACGGTGGAAAACGGACGGTCGGTGGTCGTTGGCCAGGCCACGGGTTCGGCGGGCCCGCGAGGGCGGGCGGAACGGGAACGCCGGAGCTGTCCGGGGTCGGGGCGCGCGGGCGGACGGAGCCGGGCGGCGATCGTTGGCGGAGCCATCGATTCCGGGTCAGGGCCGGCGGCGTTCGGCCGGCCACGATCAGGGGGCGTCACCGGTGGCCGCGCCCGCGGCGGTCCGGTCGGCCGTCTCGCGGGCCACGCCCTCCCGGCCCGCGCCGGAGCCGGTGAGGTGCAGGAAGACCTCGTCGAGGGTGGGGCGGCGCAGGGCGATGTCCTCCGCGTCGATCCCCGCCTCGGACAGCGCCCGCACCGTGCCGGTGAGCGCGGCCATCCGGTCGTTGACCGTGGCGCTGACCAGCCGCTGGTCCGGGTCGGTCGTGGTCTCGCGCGGACCGTCGGGGCCGCCGGCGGCCCGGCCGACCAGGTCCGCGGCGCGGGCGAGCGCCGCGGCGTCGCGCACCACCACGTCGATGCGGTCGGCGCCGAGCCTGGCCTTCAGCTCGTCGGGGGTGCCCTCGGCGATCCCCCGGCCGGCGTCGACCACCGAGATCCGGTCGGCGAGTTGGTCGGCCTCCTCCAGGTACTGGGTGGTCAGCAGCACGGTGGTGCCGCCGCCGGCCAGCGAGCGGATCGCCTGCCACACCTCGACGCGGCCGCGCGGGTCGAGCCCGGTGGTGGGCTCGTCCAGGAACAGCACCTCGGGCAGGGTGATGAGGCTGGCCGCGAGGTCGAGCCGGCGCCGCATGCCGCCGCTGTACCGCTTGACCGGCAGGTCGCCGGTGTCGGCCAGGTCGAAGCGCTCCAGCAGTTCGGTGGCCCGCCGGGCGGCCCCGGCGCCGCCGAGATGGTAGAGCCGGCCGAACAGGTCGAGGTTCTGTCGCCCGCTGAGCTCCTCGTCCAGGGCGGCGTGCTGGCCGAGCAGCCCGATCCGGTACCGCACCCGGTCGGCGTCGCGGGTCACGTCGAGACCGGCCACCTCGGCGCGGCCGGAGGTGGGCCGCAGCAGGGTGGTGAGGATGCGGACGGCGGTGGTCTTGCCCGCGCCGTTCGGACCGAGCAGGCCGTGCACGCTGCCGCGCGGCACGGTCAGGTCCAGGCCCGCGAGCGCCTGCTTCGTCCCGTAGCTCCTGGTCAGCGACGCGGTGACGATGGCGTCCGGCATCGGCCCCACTCCCTTCGACCGGCGACCGTGGGTGGCACCCTTGATCGCCGGAGAGATTATTCAAATTTGATTAGTCCGGAGGGTAACCTCGGCGGCGATAGTAGTCAAACTTGATTACTCTGGTCCGTGAGGCGCCGCGCGGTGCGGTGAGAGACTGCCCGGGGCAACGGAGTCCCGCGAACCAGGAGGAAGGGCGACGGATGTCGGTGATGCGGCTGCTGGTGCTGGGCGCGGTGCGCCAGCACGGCCGGGCGCACGGCTACCAGGTGCGCAATGACCTGGAGTTCTGGGGCGCGCACGAATGGTCGACGGCCAAGCCCGGGTCGATCTACCACGCACTGAAGCAGATGGCCAAGCAGGGACTGCTGCTGGCGCACGAGACGGCGCCGAGCACGGCCGGCGGCCCGCCGCGCACCGAGTACGAGCTGACCGCGGCGGGCGAGGAGACGTACCTGGAGCTGCTGCGCGAGTCGCTGCGCGCCCACGACCAGCGCGTCGACGTGCTGACCAGCGCCGTCGGGTTCATCGTCGACCTGCCGCGGGAGGAGGCCATCGCGCTGCTCCGCGAGCGGGTCGCCACGCTGGAGGAGTGGCGCGAGGAGGTGGACAGGCACTGGACGCCGCAGGCGACGCCGGCGGAGTGGGGTCACATCGGCGAGGTGATGCGGCTGTGGGTGCACTCGGCGGTGAGCAGCGCGGAGTGGACGCGCGGGCTCATCGAGCGGCTCGAGGGCGGGGCGTACGTGATGGCCGGCGAGGGGCGGCGCAGCGTGGAGGTGCTGCCCGAGGGGATGGACAACCCCTTCGGCTAGGTCCTGTCCGGCCCAGGCGCGCCGGTGCGCGGCTTCCTCAGAGCGCCTGGCGGAGGCCGTTGAGCAGCTGCCGGGTCTCGGCCGGGTCGAGCGCGGCCCCGGCCAGGCCGTCGAGCACCCGCTGGTAGGAGGCCACCTCGTCGAGCTTGTCCAGGTAGAGGGCGCCGGTGAGCTGCTCCAGGTAGACCAGATCGGACAGCTCGTCCTCGGCGAAGCGCAGCAGCGTGAACGCGCCGGACTCGGCCACGTGGCCGCCGTGCGAGAACGGCGCGACCTGGAGCGTGACCCGCGGGAACTCGGAGAACTCCAGCAGCGCCCGCAGCTGTTCGTCCATCACCTGCCGGCCGCCGTAGGGGCGGCGCAGCGCGGCCTCGTCGAGCACGCAGTGCAGGTGCGGCGCGCGCTCCGAGAAGAGCAACTTCTGGCGCTCCAGGCGCAACGCGATGCGCCGGTCCACCTCGGGGCGCGCCAGCCGGCCGCGGTGCCCGCTGACGACGACGGCGTGCGCGTACGCCTCGGTCTGCAGCAGGCCGTGCACGAACTGGACCTCGTAGGTGCAGATACGTTCCGCCGCAGCCTCGAGACCGACGTAGGTCTGGAACCAGCCGGGCAGCACGTCGTTGTAGCTGTGCCACCAGCCGGCCTGCCCCGAGGACTTGGCGAGGTCGATCAGCGGCGCGCGCTCGGCGTCGTCGATGACGCCGTAGAGGGTGAGCAGGTCGGCCACGTCGCGCTGCTTGAAGCTGACCCGGCCGAGCTCCATGCGGCTGATCTTCGACTCGGAGGCGCGGATGGCGTACCCGGCGTCCTCGCGCGTCACGCCGCGCGCCTCGCGCAGCCGGCGTAGCTGGGAGCCCAGGAGGATGCGCCGCACCATGGACCCGCTCTTCGTGTCCGGCGCACTGTCCAGGCTGGTGATGTTCGCGGCTCCGGCCGCGTGCTCCGCTGTCCTGTGCGTACTCATGGCTCACAGCCCTCCAGGTCTGCCGGTGCGAAGTCTGCCATGGCGACGCTCCGAACGGTGCCCGTTCGATTACGGTCAATCAAATTTTTTCGTGCACGTGCAGCTGCTCTTGCATTTGCCGTGAGCGTTGGGAAGCATGAGTCCCGCGCGTTGGGCAACCAGGGCGTCGACCACATCCCTGCCGCGTCACCGGCCAGGCGGGGTACGGGAGGGCTACCCCGTGGATCCGGCCCTCACGTTGCATCAGTGCCGCCGCGATCGCCAGGAGTGCCGTGCCATGGGGACCAAAGGACCGCCCATGCTCGACCATTTAGGGCAACCGTCCCCCTCCGTCGAAACGCGGACACCGTCCTCGACAGCAACGCTCGGCCTACCGGCGCAGGCCGATTCGGTCTGTCGGGCCCGCGACTTCACGCGCTCCACGCTCCAGGGCTGGCGCCTGTCCGAGCAGTTCGACGCCGTGGCCCTCGTGGTCTCCGAGCTCGTCACCAACGCGCTCCGGCACGGTGTGGGCGTCGCGCTCCAGGCCACGCAGCGCGGCCGGGCCGGGCAGCCCACGGGCGGTTCGGCCGTGGAGCTCGAACTGATGCGGTACGCACGGCGGCTGATATGCGCGGTCCGGGACGGCAGTGAGGCCGTGCCGCGGATGAGCGCGGACGGCGTCGCCGACCTGGCGGCGGAGTCCGGCCGCGGTCTGCACCTGGTCGACTGTTTCAGCGACGGCTGGGGTTGGCGCCCGCTGACCGGCGACCGCCGCGGCAAGGTGGTCTGGGCCGTCTTCAAGCTGTGACACCCCGTCACGTCATGTGAGCAAGCGACCCGTCACGTCGTCACGTCGTGTCCCGCACGCCGCGCGGTCACCCGGCGGCGGCACCGGCGCGAGGACCCCCGTCAACGGAGTCGCCGCGCCGGATCCTCGTCAGACGATCAGGTGGTCGAGCTCCCCGTCCTTGATGGCGCGCAGCAGCGCCCTGACCTCGGCCTGGGTGTAGACGAGCGCCGGGCCTTCGGGGAAGCGGGAGTTGCGCATCGCCACCTCGCCACTGGGCAGCCTGGCGAACTCCGCGCAGGTGCCCTGCGAGTTGCTGTGGCTGCTCTTCAGCCAGGTCACGCCCCGGATCTCATGGGCGGCCATGCCGTTGTAAGTGTCGGGCACTGTGTCTCCCGGGTCGTGCGGTGGTGCTCGGCGGTCGGTGCCCCACGGATTCCACGCAGAGTCATGGGATCCCAGCACCGCCGATCATAACCGCGGCTCCTGTGCATATGCACGGGATAATGCACGTGCACAACACCTCGTCGTCGCCTCGTCACGGCCGGTCCCGGACCGCTGATCGCGGCGGGCGCCGCGGGGTGTCAACGATGAAGACGGATGCCGCAGCTACCGGGTTCCCCGAACCGGGGCAACTAAGCCCCGGGCACAGCAAGTTCGCCGCACGGGGAGGCCCCGGCGCGGCACGCGGCACGCGCGCCGGGGCCTCCCGGGCCTCCCGGATCTGTTGATCGCGGGTGGCGGTCACTCTCCGGAGGGACCCTCCAGTTCCTCGCCCGGCGCGACGGGGGTGCCGAACTCCGGCGTCCCGTCCGCGTTCCACTCCACCGGCTGGGCGCGGGTGGTGCGGTTGCTGCCGCAGCCGTCCGACGCCGAGGGGTTGGCGTGGTAGACCATCCAGGTCTCGCTGCCGTCCGGCGAGGTGAAGAACTGGTTGTGCCCGGGGCCGTAGACGCCGGCGGCGTCGTCGCGCTCGAAGACCGGGTCGGGGAACTTCGTCCACGCGCCCGGATCCATCGGGTCCCCGGTCAGCTCCATCAGCCCCAGCTTGTAGTCGGGGGTGTCGCAGTGCGAGGCGGAGAACGTCATGAAGGTGCGGCCGTCGTGCTGCAGGATGGCCGGGCCCTCGTTGACCGGCGAGCCCGACTGCTCCCAGGAGGCGGTCGGCGTGGCGATGCGCACGCCCGTCCCCGACGGGGTCCAGGGGTTCTCCATCGGCGCGATGTAGATGTTCTGCGAGCCGCCCTCCCAGAAGGAGTGCAGCAGATACAGCTCGCCGTCCTGGGTGAGGTACGTGCTGTCGATCATCCAGCGGTCGTCACCGTACGGGTCGACCTGCCCCTTGTAGGTGTACGGGCCCATGGGGTCGGTGCCCGCGCTCTCCAGCACGTGCACGTTCTGGTGGTCGATGTTCTCGGCCACCCCCGCGCTGTAGGTGAGGTACCAGCGCTGCCCGTTCGGGCCGTCGAGCAGGTGGAGCTCCGGCGCCCAGAAGTTGCAGCACCGACTGGGCTCGGACTCCGTGTAGACGGTCTGCGGGGTGGCGCTGGTCAGGCCGCCGAGGGTCTCGGCGCTGCGGATCTCCCAGTGCGAGCCCCAGGTGGTGGCGACGTGGTAGTACCGGCCGTCGTGGTAGACGACCGACGGGTCGGCGCCGTTGGGTCCCGGGACGATCGGGTTGGTGAACGCGGCGGTCGGCGTGGGGTCCGAACCCGCCGCGCTGGTCGCCGCGCCGGTGGGGTCGGCGGTGGCGACCGGTCCGCCCGGCCCGAGCAGCGCGACCGCGCAGCCGACGACGGCGGCCAGCAGCGCGGCGAGCCGGCGGCGCCGGCGGCGTTGCCCGAGGGGCGTGGGGGGTGTGGGGGATGTGGGGGTCATAGCGGCTCCTCATGTGCCCGATATCTCGAACGCATTTCGGAATTACGGACACGCTGAAGCTAGAAGCCGCCCCTCCGCCCGGTCAACCCCGCCTCGCTTCCGCCTTCTTCATGGCCGGTTCCCGGCATTGTCACGACCCTGGCACGGTCGTCACCCGCGTCCTCCCGCCTATACATCACCACGCGCTAGGGTGACCGACGTGAAGAGCACCTTGACTGGAATGCGACGGATTCAGACCGGACTTGTCGCCGGCCTGGCCCTGTTGGCGTTGACGGGGACGGTCTCCGGCTGCTCCTCCGACGACGGGGACGAGCCAATCGAGGGCGCCGAGACGGGGCCGGGCTCGTCCGAGGAGAGCGAGAACGACGACGAGAGCGCGGCGGAGGCCGAGGTCGCCGATCTGTACCTGGCCTACTGGGACGCGGTCATCGAACTCGAGAACGGGGATGAGCTCGACCGGTCACTGTTCGACGGCCTCGCCACCACCGGCGTGGTGGAGTCCGAGGTCGGCCGGGTGAGCGCCTTCAAGGACAACGGCGTGCATCGCGAGGGCGAGCCGACCATCGAGAACGTCACGGTCACCATCGATGGCGACACCGCCCGCATCGAGGCGTGCAAGAACGAGGCCGACTGGAGGGTCGTCGACGGGAACGGGGAGGTCCCCGACGCCGTTCCCGAGAATCTTCAGCGGCCGCACCCCAACGTGGTCACCGCCGAGCGCACCGATGGCGAGTGGCTGATCACCGCAACCCTTCCGACCGAGGGAGCGACCATCACATGCTGACGATCTCCGGCAGAGGCACGCTCGCCATACGACTGCTCACCGTGACCGCGCTCGCCGCCTCCGTGGTCGTCCTGCTCGGGCTGCGCACCACCGCCACGGCCGACCCGAACTGCAGCTACCAGGAGAACGCCCAGGGCCAGCTGGTGTACGTCTGCGAGGACACCACCCCCGGGGAGGACGGCGACAACGGGGACAACGGCAGCGGCAGCGGGGAGCCGACCTGCGACCTGAGCCTGGTCGAGGGCATCGGCAAGCCCGACGCCTCCCGCTGGTGCCAGGGCTCGATCGCCTGCTGGGCGAACATCCCCGCGGTGCTGCCCGAGGAGGAGTGGCCCGACAACCCGCCGAGCGAGGACCACGAGTACATCTACAAGTCCTGCGTGGACGCCAGCGGCAACGTCGTCGAGGAGGGTTGGGAGTGGTACAACCCCGACGAGCCCTCCATCGAGGAGCTGGTCCAGCAGGCGTACGGCAACCTCCAGGCGCCCGAGTTCACCCTGGCCTTCAGCCCGCCGACCGAGTCGGTCATCTACATCGACACGTGGTGGTGGGCCGAGGGCGCGACGAACGAGGAGATCATCGGCACGGCCGCACTGGGCGTGCGGGCGGTCGCCGAACCCGACCACATGGAGGTCGACCCGGGCGACGGCAGCGGCACCATCACGTGCGACTTCTCCGTCTCCGAGAGCGACGAGTGCAGCTACGTCTACGAACGAGCCTCCGACGGCTATCCGGCCCGGGCCCGGCTCGTCTACGACGTGCGCTTCGAGCAGAACGGCAACCCGCTCGAGGTGGCGGGCATGCCGGAGACCTTCGAGAGCAACTGGTACGAGGCCACCGTCCCGGTGACCGAGGTGCAGGCGAACGTCGTGCGCTGACGCAACGGCATCGCACCACGAGGAACGGCCCTGCCACGCCCGGCAGGGCCGTTCCCGTTCCGTACGAAACCCGTCACGACCCGGCCACGATGCCTTCCCTCCGTGTCGGTCGCACGCGTTAAGGTGACGCCCGTGACTACCAGGCTGAGTGACGCAGGACGCATCCGGGGCGGCTTAGCGGCTGGCGCGATCCTGTTGGCGATGACGGGGATGATCACCGGCTGCTCGTCGGACGACGGCGGTGAGGAGCCGATCGAGGGCGCCGAGACCGAGTCCTCCGGTTCGGACGAGGAACAGAACGGGGCCGACGAGGGTCAGGAGGCGGACGTCGCCGCGCTGACGGACCTCTACGAGACGTACTGGGATGCCCTGGTCCAGCTGGACAACAGCACCGACCCCGACCCCGCCCTCCTGGAGGGCCTCGCGACCCAGTCGGCGACCGAGACCGAGATCAGCCGCATGCAGGCCTACCACGCCCAGGGCATTCGCCGTCAGGGGGAGCCGACCTTCGGGGACATCACCGTGACCGTTGACGGGGACACGGCGATCATCGAGGCGTGCAAGTCCGAATCGGACTGGCAGTTCGTGGACGAGAACGGCGAGGAGGTCGAGGTGGAAGGCGACCTGACCGTTCGTGAGCCGAACGTCGTCGCTGCCGAGCGCTCCTCCGACGGTTGGTTGATCGGCGACACCCTCGCGATGGAAGAGGCGACCATCTCATGCTGACCGCGATCCGAAACAGAACCAGCTTATTCGCCAGACTGGTGGCCATGGCCGTCCTGGCGACCGCCCTGGTCACCGTTGGCGGCGTGGAGACCGCGTCAGCGGAGCCCTGTCCCCTGGTCAAGACCGAGACCGGCAAGTGGGTCTACCACTGCCAGGACGGATCCGACGGAACCAACGGCGGCGACGGAGACGGTGACGGCTCCGGTGGCGAGCCCGCGTGCGACATGAGCACGGTGGCTGGCTACAGCCCCGCCTGGTGCGAGGGCGAGAACGCCTGCTGGGCCAATGTTCCCTCGGCCGTGTACCCCACCCCCGACACCTGGCCCTCCGAGCCCCCCACCCCCGACTCGGTCTACATCTACAAGAAGTGCTACGGGCCGGACGGCAGCGCCACCTACGACGACTGGGGCTGGTACACCCCTCAGGAGCCGTCCATCGAGGAACTCTCCTGGGACGCCTACGGAGCGCTCGTCGCACCGGAGTTCACCCTGGCCTTCAGCCCGCCCACTGAGTCGGTCGTCTTCGTGGACACCTGGTGGTGGGCGGACGGCGCTCCGGCCGGGGAAGTCATCGGTACCGCGGCCCTCGGCGTGCGGGCGGTCGCCGAGCCCGACCACATGGAGGTCGACCCGGGCGACGGCAGCGGCACCATCACATGCGACTTCGTCGTCTCCGAGAGTGACGAGTGCACCCACGTCTACGACCGGGCCTCCGACGGTTACCCGGCCCGCGCCCGACTCGTCTACAACGTCCACTTCGAACAGGATGGCAACGTCATCGAGCCCGAGGGACTCCCCGCGACCTTCGAGAGTCCCTGGTACGAGACCACCGTCCCGGTGACCGAGGTGCAGGCGAACGTCGTGCGGTGAGCTGCCTGACCGACGAAGGGCCGGGGTCGCCGCGTGCGGCCCCGGCCCTTCGCGTGGCCGGCTGGGTCCATACGTGGCATGTCCACGTAGCATGGCGCGTGCTCTTCGCGGGCTCGGAGCCCGCGCGTTCGATCTAGGAGGGGCGCATGACCACCCCGGGACACCAGCCCGAGTACGTCTTCGATCAGGTGCAGATAGGGCGGGGGATGCGTCCCCTGGCCCAGCACGGGTTCATCACCGTCGATCGGGGCGTGCTGTCCCTGCTCGGAAGCGATCAACGGCTGATCGCCAGCGCGCCGATCCCGGAGATCACCTGGAAGCGGACCGCCCTCACCCGCGGCAAGAACCTGTCACTGGTGATCAACGGCACCAAGTACTTCGTCTCCCCGGGCTGGGGCAACCACGTCGGCGACGTCGTCATGCCGGGGCAGACGAAGGACGTGCAGGCCGCCGTCCACGCGTTGCGGGTGGTACTCGCCCAGCACGGTGGCATCGCCGCGTAGCGCGGCCGCCCGCCCCGTGGTGCACTGGTCGGGAGGGGTGATGGCGATGAGCGGGACAGCACGCGCACGGTTCGCGGTGGCGACGGCGCTGGTGGCGGTGCTCGGCCTGTTGGCCGGCTGTGACTCCCAGCAGAACGGCGACGGGGGCGGCGGCCAGGACGGCGGCGACCCGACCGAGGAGGCCAGCAGTACCTCGCCGTTCACCGGCGAGGAGCTCGACGACGGCCCCTCGCCCGTGCTCGCCGTGAAGATCGACAACGTCGAGGCCGCCCGGCCGCAGACCGGCCTCGGGGACGCCGAGATCGTCTACGTGGAGCAGGTCGAGGGCGGGCTCAGCCGCTTCCTCGCGGTGTACTCCGAGGACCTGCCGGACCGGGTGGGCCCGGTCCGCAGCGGCCGGGAGTCCGATCTGGAGCTGCTGGAGCAGTTCGGCGAACCGGCCTTCGCCTACTCCGGGATCCAGGGTGCCCTGGAGCCGCTCTTCGAGGACGCCTCGCTGTTCCCGGTGCCGCCCGACGTCGCGCCCGAGGGGTACTCACGCGGCAGCGACCGCCCCGCCCCGTACAACCTCTACGGCGATCCGGCCGCCCTGCTCGACGCGGCGCTCGACGCCAGCGAGGCGTCGGACATCGGCTTCCGCTTCGGGGAGCCCCCGGCGCGCGGCGGCGAGGCCACCCGGAAGTACGACGTGTCGCTGCCAGCGGCGGGCTTCACCTTCACCTGGTCGGCGGACGACGAACGGTGGCAGGTGGCGCTGGACGGCCAGGCCACCGACGCCGCCCCGGCGACGGTCGTCGTGCAGGACGTGAGCATCCGCGAGTCCGAGTACCACGACGTCACGGGGGCGTACACGCCGTACACCGAGACCACCGGGTCCGGCACCGCGACCGTGCTCCGCGACGGCCGCGCCTACGATGCGGAGTGGTCCCGCCCGTCGGCCGAGGACGGCACCGAGTTCACCACTCCGGACGGCGACCCGATGCGCTTCGCGACGGGCCCGGTGTGGGTGGTCTACCAGCAGAAGTGACCTCCGGAACCGGCGCGCCGCTCGTCGTCCTTGACTTCAAGTTATGTTGAGGTTCTAGGCTCTGCCTCCATGAGTATGGAGATCGCGGCCTGGAACGCGATGTACAACGCGCGGCACGCCAAGGACGACCAGCGGCCGTTCTCGAAGGAGACGCTCCGGCGGATCGCCCGCTTCGCCCGCCCGCACCGCAGGGAGCTGGCGCTGTTCCTGGTGCTCAGCGTCGGCACGGCGCTGCTCGCCGTCGCGACGCCGGTGCTCGCCGGCAGGGTGGTGAACGTGATCAGCGACGGCGGGGCCGAGGGCACCGTGGTCCGGCTGGCGCTGCTGATCGCGGCGATCGCCGTCGCCGAGGCCGGGATCGGGCTGCTGGCCAGGTGGCTGTCGGCGCGGATCGGCGAGGGGCTGATCCTCGACCTGCGCACCGCCGTCTTCGACCACGTGCAGCGGATGCCGATCGCGTTCTTCACCAGGACCCGCACCGGCGCCCTGGTCAGCCGCCTCAACTCCGACGTGATCGGCGCGCAGCGCGCGTTCAGCGACACGCTCTCCGGCGTGCTGAGCAACCTCGTGATGCTGCTGCTCGCCGTCGGCGTGATGCTCTCGATCTCCTGGCAGATCACCGTCCTCGCGCTGCTGCTGCTCCCCGGCTTCGTGCTGCCGGCCCGGCGCGTGGGCACCCGGCTGGCCCAGCTGTCCCGGGAGGCGAGCAACCACAACGCGGTGATGAGCAGCCAGATGACCGAGCGCTTCTCCGCGCCCGGCGCCACCCTGGTGAAGCTCTACGGGCGTCCCGAGGAGGAGTCCGCCGAGTTCCTGGTGCGCGCCCGCCGGGTCCGCGACATCGGGATCCGCACCGCCATGCTGCAGATGGTCTTCGTCACCGCGCTCACGCTGGTGTCCGCGCTCGCACTGGCCCTGGTCTACGGCGTCGGCGGCTTCCACGCGCTGCGCGGCGGCCTCGACTCGGGCGCCGTGGTCTCCCTGGCCATGCTGCTGACCCGGCTCTACGCCCCGCTCACCGCGCTGGCCAACGCCCGGGTGGAGGTGATGACCGCGCTCGTCAGCTTCCAGCGGGTGTTCGAGGTGCTGGACCTCCGGCCGCTGATCGAGGAGCGCCCCGACGCCCGACCCGTTCCCGAAGGGCCGGTGTCCGTGGAGTTCGCGTCGGTCGACTTCGCCTACCCGTCCGCCGACCGGGTCTCGTTGGCCTCCCTGGAGGAGGTCGCCACGCTCGACACCCGGGGCGGCGAGCAGGTGCTGCACGGGGTGTCGTTCCGCGCCGAGCCCGGCCGGATGGTGGCGCTCGTCGGCTCCTCGGGCGCCGGCAAGTCCACCATCGCGCAGCTCACGCCGCGGCTCTACGACGTGGACGCGGGGACCGTGCGGGTGGGCGGCGTGGACGTCAGGGAGCTGACCACGGCCTCGCTGCGCGAGACGGTCGGCATGGTCACCCAGGACGGCCATCTCTTTCACGACACCATCGGCGCCAACCTGCGGCTGGCGCTCCCCCGGGCCCATGGGGGCCCGGGAGGTGCCCCCATCGACGCGGACGACGACGCGCTGTGGGACGCGCTGCGGCGGGCCCGGCTGGCGGAGCTGATCGCGGCGCTGCCCGACGGCCTGGACACGGTGGTGGGCGAACGCGGCTACCGGCTCTCCGGCGGCGAACGGCAGCGGCTGACCATCGCCCGGCTGCTGCTGGCCCAGCCCCGGGTGGTGATCCTGGACGAGGCCACCGCGCATCTGGACGCCAGTTCGGAGGCGGCGGTGCAGGAGGCGCTGGCCGAGGCGCTCGCCGGGCGCACCTCCGTGGTGATCGCGCACCGGCTGTCCACGGTGCGGGCGGCCGACCAGATCCTGGTGGTGGAGCGGGGCCGGATCGTGGAACGGGGCACGCACGAGGAGCTGCTCGCGGCCGGCGGCAGGTACACGGAGCTGTACCGGACCCAGTTCGACCAGGGTCCCGCCGCGGAACCGGACGCTCCGCCACGGGCCGAGGTCAACGCCTGACGGACCGTGGTTCGGCGCTCGCTCTCCGCTCCCCCGGTCGGCGCACCAGGACGGGCGGCGACGGGAGCGGGCGCCGAGCATGGCCAGTATGACGACCCTCAGACTTGATCATCTCCGCCGTTGCACGATCGCCGCCGATCTCGGCGCGGCCCGCACCCGCGTGTACCTCAAGAACACGGGGCTGATCGTCGACGAGCCGTCCGTCGTCGCCGTGAACACCCGCAACGGGGCGCTGATCGCGGTCGGCGCGCCCGCCGAGCGGATGGCCGGGCGCACGCCCGCGAACATCCGGGTGGTCCGGCCGATCAACGGCGGGACCGTCGTGGACATCGAGATGGCCCAGCGCATGGTCCGCGCCATGGTCGGCAGCAAGCTGCGGCGCGCCTGGCGGCGCAGACCGCTGCTGCGCGCCGCGGCGTGCATCCCGCACGACGCCGATCCGCTGGCCAGGCGCGCCGCGCTGGAGACGCTGATCGGGCTCGGCGCCCGCCGCGTGGAGCTGGTGGACAGCCTGATCACGGCGGCCATCGGCTGCGGGCTGCCGGTGCAGCATCCGGAGGCCACGATGATCATCCAGTGTGGTGCGGCGACCACGCAGGTGGCGGTGCTGTCGTTGGGGTCGATCGTGGCGGCCGAGAAGGTGCAGATGGGCGGCGAGACGATCGACCGCGCGCTGATCGCGCACCTGCGCAACCAGCACGAGCTGCTGCTGCCCAACCAGGCGGTGCGCCCGCTGCACACGGCGCTGAACTCCTCGGCCGACCAGGTCGCCGAGGTGCACGGGCGCGACGTGGTCACCGGACTGGCCCGGATGGTCCGGGTGGATCCGGAGTGCCTGCGGAACGCGGTGATGCCGCCGCTGGTCGCGCTGCTGGACGCGATCCGGGCGGTGCTGCACCGTTGCCCGCCCGATCTGGTGGCCGACCTGGTGGACCGGGGAGTGGTGCTGACCGGCGGCGCCGCGGTGCTGCCCGGATTGGACAGCACGATCCGGGAGAGCACGGGGATGCCGGTGAGCGTGGCCTCCGATCCGAGCCTGTGCGCGGTGCGCGGCCTCGGCGCGCTGGTGGAGATGGGCCTGCGGCCGGCGACCGCGCCGGACGAGCCGGCGAAGGCCGGTAGGTCCGCGAAGTCCGCGCGGCGCGCGGACAGGTCGGCCCGACGCGCCCGCGCCGGGGCGGCCGAGACGGCCGCCGAGCGGGAAGCCACCGGTGCCGGGTCCGGGTCCGGGTCCGGGTCGAAGGTCCCGGTGAACGGCGGCGCGAAGGAGTGGGCGAAGGACGGTGGGAAGGGACGCTCCGACGACGGCGTGCCGGCCGCCGTCGCGGGCGCCATGTCGGATCCCGGAGGGAAGACCGCCGAACCCGCCGAGGCGCGCGGACGGCGGCGGAACCGGAAGCGGGCCAAGGCGGAGCCCGCGCCCGCGCGGCGAGCCGCGGCACGCGCCGAGCCACGCACGGAGGACCGGCCCGCGGCCGCGTCCGGAGCCGGACCGGAGGCACCGGCCGCGAAGCGGTCGGTGATCCCGTCCGAAGCCTCGTCCGAGGCGAAGCCCTCGACACGGGCCGACTCCCCGGCGGAGGCGGTGCGTACGGGGACCGGGGCGCCTGCCGCACCGAAAGCCACCGCGGAGCCCGGGACCCGGTCGGCGGCCCAGCCCACGGCCGGATCCGACGGCGAGGCGGAGCCGCGGGCCGAGGCGGAGGCCGCCCCGGGGGAGGCGTCCGCCGCGCCGCCGAGCGGCTCCCGCCGCACCGGGCGTGCCGGCAGCACGGACGGCACCGAGCCGACGACCGAACCCGAGGCCGAGGCCGAGCCGTCCGCGGCCTGACGTAGCATCGCGGGCCATGGACGAGCCCGCGTCGCGCCGCCATACGCCGGCCGCCTGGCGCGGTCAGGGACCCGTGGTGGCCGCAATCGCCTGCGGCGGCGGCCTGGGCTCGGCGGCCCGGTACGGCGCCGGCCGGCTGTGGCCGACCCCCGAGGGCGGCCTGCCCTGGACGGTGCTGTGGGTCAACGTCACGGGCTGCGCCCTGATCGGCGTGCTGATGGTGCTCACCTTCGAGGTGTGGCCAGGGCCCTACCGGTTGCTGCGGCCGTTCCTGGGCACGGGCGTGCTGGGCGGCTACACCACCTTCTCCACCTACAGCCAGGGCGCGGCGGACCTGTTGGACGCCGAACGGGCGCGGGCCGCGCTCGGGTACCTGGCGCTGACCGTGGTCGCGGCGCTGGCCGCCACCTGGCTGACGATGGCGGCGACCCGGGCCGTCGCCCGGACGGCCCGGCGCCGGGGACGGCGCGAACGATGAGCTGGCTGCTGGTCGTCGTCGGCGGCATGGTCGGCGCCCCGCTCCGCTACCTGACCGACCGCACGCTGCGGCTGCGGCTGCGCACCGCCTCCGACTTCCCGTGGGGCATCCTCTGCGTCAACGTGGCGGGCTGCCTGATCCTCGGCGTGCTGACCGGGGCGGTCGCCGCCGGTGCGGCCTCCACAGAGTGGCGGCTGCTGCTCGGCACCGGCCTGTGCGGCGCGTTGACCACGTACTCCACGTTCTCCTACGAGACCGTCCGCCTCGCCGAACGCGGCGCCGGCTGGCTGGCCGCCGCCAACGTCGCCCTCAGCGTCCTCGCCGGCCTCGGCGCCACCGTCACGGGCCTGACCCTCGCCGAGGCCGTGTGGGGGTAGGCCGGCCGTCGCTATGCTGGAACGAGCCTGGCCAGGAGGTAGCAGTGGCAGTCACCCAGGACTGGATGTCATACGCCCAGGACGAGGTCCAGCTGCCCAAGGGTCTTCGGCTCCGGCTCACCACGAACGGACTGACGTTGGTACCGATCACCCGTGCGCACCGAACCACGCAGCGGCGCATCGAGAACCAGATCGAGGCCGGGCTTCCGGGCTGGACCGCGGTCGGCGAGTTCCGGATCGTGCCGGCACGGGATGGCTACCGGCCCGAGCCGGATGCCGGGGCGGTGCCCAGCGACCAGTCAGAACCAGGTGATGTTGAGTACGACGAGAGCCTGCTCCCGTTCGTCGTGGAGGTCGTCTCCCCGGAGAGCGCGAACCGCGACTACCACACCAAGGCGGCTCACTACGCACTACGCGGCATCCCCGCCTACCTCGTGGTCAACCTCCTCACCGGTCGGTGGACGCTTTTCACCCGTCCGGCCGACGGGGAGTACCAGCACACGGTGATCGGCGCGTTCGGGGAGAAGATCGAGATCCCGGTCGCGGAGCGGACACTGGTGCTGGACTCCTCCGAGTTCCTGCGGGTCTGAGCGGAGCGGCCCGTCGGGCTGCCGAGGGGTCAGCGGCCGCCGCCGGTGGGTACCCGTTGGCGTTCCGTCGGGGTCGGCGGTCCGGCGGCCCGGCGGGTGGCCGGCTCGCGGACCAGCAACGCCACCAGCGCCGCCGCGAACACCGCGGCCAGCCCGGCCGTCAGGTAGATGCGGTCCAGCGCGTCCGCGAAGTCGGCCAGGGTGCGCGGCGGGCCGCCCGCCGTGAAGAGCGTGCCGAGCACCGCGACGCCGAGCGCGAAGCCGAGCTGGCGGAAGGTGTTGAGCGCACCGCTGGCCATACCGGAGCGCTCCTGCGGGGCCGCCGCCAGGGCCGCGGAGACCAGCACCGGGACCGCGACGCCGACGCCGACGCCGGTCACCGTCAGCCCGGGCAGCAGCACGGTCCAGGCCGAGTCGGGTGACACCGCCGTCTGGAGCAGCAGCCCCACCCCGATCAGCAGCACCCCGACCGAGATCGGGAGGCGCGGCGGCAGCCGGTCCAGCAGCCGCCCGCCGGCGGCCGCGACCACGAAGACCGTCGCCGCCATCGGCAGCACCGCCAACCCCGCCCGGACCGGGCTCAGGCCCAGCGCGTACTGGAGCCACAGCATCGTGTACGTGTAGTGCGCGAACGCGGCCCCGGTGAGCAGCGCCGCCGCCGTCATCAGCGCGGCGAACGACGGCCGCCGCAGCAGCCCCAGGTCCAGCACCGGAAGGCCGCGCCCGCGCCGCACCACCGCTCGTTCGATCGCCACGAAGGCCGCCAGGGCGAGCCCCGCGGACACCAGCGACGCCACCGACAGGGCGTCCGACCAGCCGTACTCGCCGCCCCGGATCAGCCCGTAGACCAGCGCGGCCGCCGAGCCGGTGAACGCGGCCGTGCCCCACCAGTCGATCCGGCCGCCCGCCGGGTTCCGCGACTCGCCGACGGTGCGCCAGGTCAGCCAGATCGCGAACGCCGAGATCGGCAGGTTGACCAGGAAGATGTACCGCCAGTCCAGGTACTGGGTGAGCACCCCGCCGAGCAACACGCCCAGCGCGCTCGCCGCGCCGTTCACCGCGCCCCACACCCCGAACGCCACCCCGCGGTCGCGCCCCCCGTAGGTGGCGGCCAGCAGCGGGGCGTTGCTCGCGAACATCGCCGCGCCCGCGACGCCCTGCACCGCGCGCGCCGCGACCAGCAGTTCGGGTCCCGGCGCCAGGCCGCAGACCAGCGAGGAGATCGCGAAGCCGGTGAGCCCGACCAGGTACACGCGGCGCCGGCCGTACCGGTCGCCGGCCGCGCCCAGCGCCAGCAGCAGCGCGGCCAGGGCCAGCGCGTACGCGTCGAGCACCCACTGCTGGGCGGTCAGCCCCGCGTCCAGTTCGCGGGCGATGTCCGGCAGCGCCGTGACCACGATCGTCACGTCGATGAGCAGCATGAGGTTTCCGAGGCAGACCGCCGCCAGCGGCCACCACTTCCCGTTTCTGTGCATGCCACAAGGCTTACCGGCCGACGGGGGCGAACCCAGCCATCCGGCCGTTCCCGGCGAAATCCGACATCCCCTACCCTCCCTGGGGTGAACTCCGACCCCGAGCGCGGCACCGCGCCGGAATTCGACGAACTCGACCGGCGCGTCGTCCACGCGCTGCAACTCGACGCCCGCGCGTCGTTCACCCGGATCGCCGGGGTGCTCGGCGTCTCCGACCAGACCGTGGCCCGCCGCTACACCCGGCTGCGGTCCGCCGGCCGGCTGCGGGTGGTCGCGTTGCCCAGCGTGCGGGCGCTGGGCGAGTCCTGGTGGACCGTACGCCTGGAATGCGTGCCGGGCGCGGCCGAGGACCTGGCCAGGGCGCTGGCGCACCGCGCGGACACCCTGTGGGTCAGCCTGGTGTCCGCCGGCACCGAGATCGCCTTCGCGGTGCGCGGCGGCGAGGGCGGAACGCCGCTGCTCGACCGGCTGCCGCGGACCCGCCAGGTGGTGCGGATGACCGCGCACTGCCACCTGCACACGTTCTTCGGGGGGCCGCTGAGTCTCGTCAACAAGCTGGGCGCGCTCACCGAGGCGGAGGTCGCGGAGCTGCGCTGGCCGGTGCCCGACGGGCCGGAGTCCGATCCGGTCCCGGCGTCCACGCTCACCGAGGAGGACCGCCGGCTGGTCGCGCCGCTGACCCGCGACGGGCGGGCGTCGGTCACCGAACTGGCGGCGGCCACCGGCTGGTCGCAGACCAGCGTCCGGCGGCGCCTCGCGGAACTACGGGCCGGCGACGCGCTCTTCTTCGACATCGAGTACGACTGGCGGGTCTTCGGCCTCGCGGCGCGCGCCGCGCTGTGGCTCTCGGTGGCGCCGGCCCGGCTGGCGGAGACCGGCGAGGCGCTGGCCGGGCACCCGGAGGTCGCGTTCTGCGCGGCCACCACCGGGACGAGCAACCTCTTCGCCGTGGCCGTCTGCGCGGACATCCGGGCGCTGTACACGTACCTGACCACGCGGATCGCCGCGCTGCCCGCCGTGCGGCACATGGAGACCGCACCGCTCACCCGCGTCGCCAAGGGCGTCGCCCCGCCGGACGGCAGCGCCGGCGCGCGCCCTAGATCCGCCGGCGCGGGCGGGGCAGTGCGTGCCGGGGGCAGTGCGCCAGGGAGATCTGGCGGACCAGTTGGTGGAAGGCGATGAGGGCGGAGACCGGCGGAAGGCCGGCGACCGCCATGTCGGTGACCTCGCGGGGGGCGCCGATCACGCACAGGCCGACCGCGAGGCCGGAGAAGAGGATCATCACCACCCACGAGTGCACCACCCGCCGCTGGTGCAGCGCGGCCCGCAGGATCGACAGCGAGGCGACCAGCCAGGGCCCGTAGATCAGCAGCGGCCACCAGGCCGCCAGCGCCCCCGAGACGCCCGTCGCGGCGGCGCCGCGCAGCGGCTCGTAGGAGATGACGCCGCCGAGGACGCTGAGCATCGAGACGATGCTGACGGCCGCGGCGGCGAGCAGCAGGTTGGCCAGCCGCAGCCACCACGGCGGGCCCGAGCGGGGGGCCTTCTTGTCCTTGGTGCGCCGGCGCCAGCGGAGCTCGTGGCGCCCCTTGCGGTGCCGGCGCGCGGCGGTCGCGACCTCGGGCTCGACGTACGGCGCCGCCGCTCCCCCGTGGCCGCCCATGGCGCCGGTGGCGGCGGCTCCCGTCGCGGCCGTGGCCGCCGCGGCTTCGGACGCCGCCGCGGCGGCCGCGGCGTCCGAGGCGGCGGCGCTCTGCAGCAGCCGGGCCAGCTCGCCCTCGAGTCCGTGCATCTCCTGGGACACCTCCGTCATCGGAGGCATCCCCGCCATTCCCGCCATCGGCGGCATCGGCGTCACGGGAGGCATCGATGCCGCGGAGCCCACCGACGACATCGGGGTCATCGGGGACATGGGGTCCACGTGCCCCAGGGGATCCGTGGGGACCTGCGGAGGGACCTGCGGGGTGCCCTGGAGGGTGAGCAGCATCGTCGCGTCGAACGCCGCCGCGGCGGGGTTGTCCGGGGTCATGCCTGAACCAACGAGCACACGTTTGGCCCAGATGTGGGACATCTGGGTGAATCCGGGCCGAACGCACGTCGGGCGTGCTCTCCCGGATCTGGCCGCAGGCCCCGGATCGGGGCGTGGTGTCATGGAGGAGGCAGGGGACAGGGACCACTGCCAGTCCACCGCGAGAGATGAGGCGTGAGGTTCATGACCACGCACTACGACGTCGTCGTCCTGGGTGCCGGGCCCGGGGGGTACACCGCGGCGGTCCGCGCCACCCAGCTGGGGCTGCGGACCGCGGTCGTCGAGGAGAAGTACTGGGGCGGTGTGTGCCTGAACGTCGGGTGCATTCCATCCAAGGCGCTGCTGCGCAACGCCGAACTGGCGCACCTGTTCACCCACGAGGCGAAGACGTTCGGCATCCGCGTCGAGGGCGAGGGCCGGGTCAGCTTCGACTACGGGGAGGCGTACCGGCGCAGCCGCAAGGTGGCCGAGGGCCGGGTGGCCGGCATCCACTACCTGATGAAGAAGAACTCCATCACGGAGTACGACGGCCGGGGCACCTTCACCGACCCGCACACGCTCAGCGTGGCGCTGTCCGCCGGCGGCAGCGAGACCGTCACCTTCGACCACTGCGTCATCGCCACCGGCGCCACCACCCGGCTGCTGCCCGGCACCTCGCTCAGCGAGCGGGTCGTGACGTACGAGGAGCAGATCCTCTCCGAGGCGCTGCCGGAGTCCATCGTCATCGCGGGCGCGGGCGCGATCGGCGTCGAGTTCGCGTACGTGCTGCACAACTACGGCGTCAAGGTGACGATCGTCGAGTTCCTCGACCGGATGGTCCCGCTGGAGGACGCCGAGGTCTCCAAGGAACTGGCCCGGCAGTACAAGAAGCTCGGCATCCAGGTGTTGACCTCCACCCGCGTGGACGCCATCGACGACTCGGACGCCTCGTCCCCGGTCCGCGTCACGGTGACGAACGGCAAGGGCGAGCAGGAGGTGCTGGAGGCGGACAAGGTCCTCCAGGCCATCGGCTTCGCGCCGCGCGTCGAGGGCTACGGCCTGGACGCCACCGGCGTCGCGCTCACCGAGCGGAAGGCGATCGCGGTGGACGGCCGGGGCCGCACGAACGTCCCGCACATCTACGCCATCGGCGACGTGACCGCGAAGCTGATGCTGGCGCACGCGGCGGAGGCCATGGGCGTGATCGCGGCCGAGACGATCGGCGGCGTGGAGACCATGGAGCTGGACTTCCGGATGATCCCGCGCGCCACCTACTGCCAGCCGCAGATCGCCAGCTTCGGGCTGACCGAGGCGCAGGCGAAGGAGGAGGGGTTCCAGGTCAAGACGGTGAAGTTCCCCTTCACCGCGAACGGCAAGGCGCACGGCCTGGGCCAGCCCACCGGCTTCGTGAAGCTGATCAGCGACGAGCGCTACGGCGAACTGCTCGGCGGCCACCTGATCGGGCCCGAGGTGACGGAGCTGCTGCCGGAGCTGACGCTGGCCCAGCAGTGGGACCTCACGGTCCACGAGATGGCCCGCAACGTGCACGCCCACCCCACCCTCGGCGAGGCCGTCAAGGAGGCCATCCACGGCCTGGCGGGGCACATGATCAACATGTGAGGAGGTCACCCCCTCTGACCTGGCCAGGGGCACAGACAGGGCACTCGGCTTGGCGATCACGAACGTGATGGCCGGGCCGAGCGCGCGTTCCGCTCCCGGCGGCCGAGTCATTGCCATGATCCTGACAACACGCGTAGAGTTACGCGGGCCGAGGGATTGTCAGGAAGGGCCGTGGCTCTTGATGCCGCGGGCGTGCCGAGGAGGATCGGGTGGGGACACGATCAGGTCGAAACAGCCACCGAGCCGCCCTGCGGCGACGCGCCGGGCTCGCCTTCGCCGTCGCCGTCGCGGTGATCGGCTCGCTGGTGACCGGTGGCGCCGCGCCGGCGGCCGAGACCGCGCCGACGCCGGCGGCCGATGACGGCGTCAGCACCCCGAAGCACGCCTCGACGTTCCAACTGGCCGACCCCGACACCGTCCACACGGGGACCGGCAGCTTCGTCACCTACGGCACCACCGTTCCCGCCGGCCGCGGGGCGCGGTGCGCCGGCGCGCCGACCGGACGGCTCTACGTCCCGATGCTGAAGCACGGCTCGGGCAACACCGTCGGCTTCACCAACTGCGCCTCCGGCGACGCGTTTCCCGGCGGTCCCGGCAGTTGGGCGGAGCCGGGCGGCGCCATCTGGGCACCGGGCGTCACCCGCCTCGGCGACCGCTACTTCATGTTCTACACCGCGTCCCGCGCTGGCTCCGGGCAGAAGTGCATCGGCCGGGCGATCTCGTCGTCCGCCGACGGCCCGTTCCGTGACGCCGGCGAGTGGGCCTGCCCGCCCGGCGGCCGGTGGGCCCTCGACGCCAACCCCTTCATCAGCGGCGGGAACCTGTACGTCACCTACCGGGACGACGCCATCGCGAGCGGCGCCGAGACCGGCATCTCGACCGTTCGCACCGACGGCGACGGCCGGGCCATCTGGGACACCCGCCGGGACGTCCTGCTGAGCACCGACATCACCTGGGACACCCGGGGGACCAGCGGCGGCACCCACGTCGTCGAGAACCCGTCGATGTGGCGGCGCGCCAACGGCACCTGGTACCTGATGTTCTCCGGCAACAACTGGGACAGCGCCAGGTACGCCACGGGCATCGCGGAATGCGGCAGCTCGCCGCTCCCCTCGTCCCGCTGCCGGCCCCTCCGCGGCAGCGACCGCCCGTACTTCGGCTACACCGGCTCCGGCGGCCTCGGCCCGTACCGGGGACTGCCGGGCAACCACCAGGGGCCGGGCGGCATGGACGTCTTCGCCGTCCCCGACGGCTCCCTTCGGGTGGTCTGGCATTGGTGGGACAACGGCCCCCGCTACCCGATGAACGGCGCGCTGCTTCTCAACGCGGACGGCTACTACGTCCAGTAGACGTCCTCGTCCCCGGGCTTCTCCAGACGCGGAAGTACACGTCGGCGATCTTCGAAGGCAGCGGCACCTGCGCGCCCACGGACCTCATCGATCGTTCTCGGAACGCTGGGACGACGCCGATGAGTCTGAGCCCGGCCGGGGTCGGACGCCTCCGGCTCCGTGGCTCCGGAGGCGTCGTCTCCGTGTGGCGGTCAGTGCGCGGCGAGTGGCTGGTAGCGGATGATCTCGTCCTCGCTGGGGACCTGGTTGATGCCGCGGGAGGTGCCGATCCACAGCGAGCCGTCCGGGGCGAGCCGGGCGAACCGCAGCCGGCCGTGCACGCCCTTGAGCTCCGACACCGGCTCGCCGGCCTCGCCGTCGTACACCGGGATGACCCAGAGTTGCTGGCTGCGCAGCGCGGCTCCGTAGAGCACGTCGTCGACGATGGTGATCCCGCTGACCACGCCGTCGGCCGGCGGCCAGTAGACGATCGGGTCGATGTACTCCGGCTCGCCGCCGGGGCCCTCGACCAGTGGCCAGCCGTAGTTGCGGCCGGGCACCGCGACGTTCAGCTCGTCCCAGGTGTTCTGGCCGATCTCGCTGAAGTACAGGGTGCCCGTCGAGTCCCAGGCGAGTCCCTGGACGTGGCGGTTGCCGTACGTGTAGACGTACGAGCCGGGGAACGGGTTGTCCGCGGGCACCTCGCCGTCCGGGGTGAGGCGGAGGATCTTGCCCGCGAGGGTGTCCAGGTCCTGGGCCAGTGCGGGTTGGCCGGTCTCGCCGGTCGAGGCGTAGAGCATGCCGTCGGGTCCGAAGGCCAACTGACCTCCGTTGTGGGTCCAGTTGGAGGGGATCCCGGTGAGGATGGGCTCCAGGGTGAGATCGTCCAGAGTGAACCGGACGATGCGGTTGTCCTCCTCGGTGGTGAAGTAGGCGTAGATGTAGCCGTCCTGGTCGTAGGTGGGCGAGGTGACCAGGCCCAGCGCGCCGGACTCGCCCTCCGCGTAGGAGGGCAGCGTCATGATCTCGACCGGGGGCGAGCCGGGGTCGATCCGGAGCAGGCGGCCGGTGTTCCGCTCCGTGACGAGGGCGCTGCCGTCGGGCAGGAAGGCCACGCCCCAGGGCTGGTCGACCTGGGCGATCTGCTCCGGCGTGGTGAAGTCGAAGCCGGCCAGCGGCCGCGGATCGTCCTCAGAGCCGGCGGCCGGCGCGGTGCCGCCGATCGTGACCGCGATCGCGATCGCGGCGAGCATGGCACCGGCGGCGAGAAGCCTGCGATGCATGAGAACTCCCTTCGTATGGCAGGGCATCGTAGGAAGCTCAGAAATGGCGTGTCCATGGCATATCGCTTCTCGCGCGACGGCCGGACTGACCGGTTTCCGCCCCGCCGACACCACCGGGCGAGCAGTTCCCCGTCACATCACACGAATCGTCGAAGTCCACGGCGAACTCCGTTCCGCAGCTCACTCCGGACGAGCCTGTCCACGTGGTCGCACCCATCGGCGGAAGGCCTGCGGGATTCCGCGGAATCCGCGGAATCCGCGGTGAGAAACGGGCCACGAAGCCGACCCATGACATTTGCGTGAACGCGTATGAACCCCGAGGGCTACCGCGGGAGGAAGTGGCGGTAGCTCAGGTGGGAGTCGGCCCAGGCGACATCGGGGTCGACGCGCCGGGTGAGCGTGTAGCGGGCGGGGACCAGGCCGTGGCCGCGCCAGAACGCGTCGCTGACCAGGTTCGCCGACGTCCACTCGGCCCCCCAGGCGCGGAACCCGCGCGCCGCGGCCCAGTCCACCACCCCGGACAGCAGGGCGGTGCCGACGCAGGCATACGGTTGCACACGTGGGCCACTGATTGAAGAGCTCGCCGCCATGGCCGGAGCCACTGGGCGCGGCTGGTGGACGGAGTACAAGCAGACGCTGAGTCCGCAACTCCTCGACCTCGCCGAGGTCGAGCAGGCGGCGACGGGACACCGTTCCTTCGAGTGGCTCTACGTGCCCGGGCTTCTCCAGACAGCCGACTACATGCGGGCTCTCTTCCGGAGCAGCAACACCGGGGCGTCCGCCGATCTCCTGGAGCGCTACGCGGAGTTCCGGTCGCGACGCCAGCAGATCCTGACGCGCGAACCGAATCCGACGGTGCACGTGGTGATCCACGAGGCCGCGTTCCACATGGGTTTCGTCAGTAGTGAGATCAGGGCTGCTCAGCTTGAGCACCTGATCGAGGCCTCGCTCGCACCAAACGTGACGATTCAACTGTTGCCGTTCAGCACACCTTCGAACCCTGCCGCGCTCGGTGCCTTCACCATCCTCGACGCGGTGGTTCCCGAGTTGCGGACGGTCAACGTGGAGCAGCCGACCAGTTCTCTCTTCCTGGCCGAGCCGTCCGAGATCGAGCAGTTCACCGCGCACTTCGACCGTCTGAGTCGCGTCGCCTTGGCACCGCTCGACCCAACCAGCCCTTATGGTGAAGATACGTTCGGCCTCGTGCAGTACCTGTTGTATGCCTTGAAGGAGGACAAACATGTCCGGCCTTGAGTGGCAGAAATCCAGCTTCAGCGGTGAGCCCCACCAGAACTGCCTCGAACTCGCGACCGCGCCCGACGGTCGCGTGTACGTGCGCGAGAGCGACGACCCCGCCACCGTGCTGACCGTCAGCCCCGCCGCCGCCCGGGCGTTGTTCGCCTGCCTCAGGGGCGGGCGGTTCCAGGCGCTGGGGCACCAGTGACTTCGTGCGCGTCGCGTCCCGTTCTCCGGGACTCCTCGCGCACGATCGCCGACGTTCCGACGCGGCTTGCAGCAGGCGAAGGGAGGCAGCGGTGACCGTCACGGAGGTGGAGCGGCTGCATCGTGCGCTCAGCCGTTGCGCGGACCAGTTCGAGGGCTACAAGATCGAGATCATCGAGGGCGCCATGACGATGGCCCCGGTCCGGCCGCACCACGGTGAGACCATCCGCCGGCTGGGGAACGCGCTGGAAGCTCAGCTTCCAGCGGAGTGGCACTCGGTCGTCGATGTCGCCTTCGGCTTCGCCGACGACACCGAGCTCTGCCCGGACCTCGCGGTCATCCCGCGCGCGGAAGCCGACAGAAACCTCAGCGCGTACCCTCCATCGCCCCGTCGTCTGCGCCGCACGCCACAGATGACGTGGCAAGCGTGAGTACCACTGCCACGACGTGACTCCGCCCTCGCATGCGGGCTAATCGCCCGTCGAGTACTCGGACGCCGGGTTGTCTCCTGGTGTACACAAGGACTGCTCGAGGGCCGCCCGCATGAACGGCTGGATCAACTCCGACAGGGCCCGCACCGACTCCTCGTCATCCTCGGGGTACTCGGCCGTGATCCCGACCGTGAAGGAATTGATGGGTACTCCCTCCCCCGGCTCGCATGCCGCCCCGGCGAGTACGAACCCCGGCCACACCATGGCGTCGAACTCGCCCTCCACCGGTTCGCCGTCCGCGACGTCGTACTCCTCCTCAAGGTCGTCGTGGCCGGGACTCCTGAGGAAATCCTCAAAGCTACCAGCCGCGAAGGTCTCGGCCAGGATGGCCTGCTCGTCGTCCAAGCTGATCCTGCAACGATCGACAGAGGCCAGATTGGGCATAGCCGCCGTGAAGTCCTCCTCGACACTCAGATCCCCCGTTCCAGGCGGGAAGATCGGCGCATAGAGATTCCTGGACACGTCCAGACCACAGAAGGTCTCTGGGATCGGGTACTCGGCCTCGGTAGGGCCATCGTCGCCGCATCCGACGGTGGACAGGCCGATGAGCAAGGCCACGGCTCCGGCTTTGATCAGGCGGCCGTCATTGTGTCCCATCGCCTTACCTCTCTCACTCCTCGGCGTCCCAGTGCAAATTGGCTCCTTCGTTGTATTTGGTGAAGATTGTGCTGTCCACGCCGTTCTGGAAGCCGATGATCGACTCATCCGACCACCGCCCCTCCCCCGCCGCGACCTCGATGGAATGCTCAGCCGATGCGATCGTGGCGTTGCGGCCGCTCTGCCACTGTTCGTCCCCCTCTTCGTACGCTTGCTGGGAACTATCGCGCTCGAACTGATCCGTGATACTGCCCGTGAGCTTGTTGGCCCCCCACCCCACGGCTCCTCCGAGGACGGGAATTCGGCCCGTCGTCTCCTCGATCACCAGGCCGGCGACTTCCTCGGCGAGTCCGAGCCTGCTGTTGAACGCCTCGTCTGACTCGACGATTCCGTCACGAATAGAATCGGCCCGCGCGCTGCTCATGATGCCCGCGACCGTGGCGCCGGGTGTGACTGCGAGGTTGATTCGGTCCGCCGTGGACGGGTCCTCGATGTCTATGTGGTTCATCGCCACGTCGACGGCGATGGTGGTGTAAGCCTGCTGTGCTCCGGTGATAGCGGCGTAGGCATCCGGGTCCCGACCCACCTGGAACAGGAAGTAGTCGACGTCCACGTCGTTCAGGAGCGTGGGTGGATTTCCGTCGTAATGAAGGTCGATGCCCGTGAGGCTGTGCTGGATGTCCGGCATGAACGCCGCGCTCATCGTGCCCAGTTGCGACCGGAGGTCAACGTACGGGCCGTCGTCGGTGATGAGGGCGCCCTCGTCGTCGGAGAAGCGCTCCATTACCTCGCGCATGATCTGGTCGCCCTCCGCCGTGCGGGCGAACGGGGCGTCGCTGCCGGCTGGGCGGCCCGTGGTGGCGGCCTCCATGGCGTCGCCGAAGCCGCTGTAATCGAAGCCGGGGAGGCCGTGCTCGCCCTCGGGGACGAGGGGGTGCGACCAGTCGCGGGCGATCAGCCAGTCGAGGTTCTCCTCGTTGCTGAGGTACTCGGTGGCCGCGTCCGGGTGTTGGCCCATGATGCCGAGCACGCCCTCCATGGGGTCCATGGCGATGCGCGATTCCGGCGTGCCGACGTCGAAGAAGGTGCGGTCCATCGGGCCGTAGTGGTCCCAGAAGTACTCGTCCTCGGTCTCGGCGGCCTGGACGTCCTCGGCGACGTCGACGAGGAAGCCGGTGGAGTAGCCGTTGCCCTCCTCCATCATGTTCAACAGCATCTGGTAGCCGCGCGTGTTGACCATGCCGTGCGCACGGTCCTCGGTGAACGTCACCTCGTACGTGCCCCGACCGACCTCGTAGAAGTCGGCCATGAAGTCGTTGTACCACTGGGCCTGCGAGGTGTTCTCCCAGTGCACGTACGTCGGGTCGCCCGAGGGCGGCTTACCGACGTCGGTGGCGGAGGCGAGGGAGTTGGCGACGTTCGTCTGAAGGTCCGTGAAGCCGCTGCGGAGTGCCTCGTCGGCGGTGCCAGCCAGCTCGGGCAGCCTCTCAGCCAACTGGACCAAGCCCTCCGGGCTGATCTCGGACATCAGGGCGCGGTTGAAATCGCCGCTCAGCGGGACATTGTTCACGTGCGTGAGAAACTCGTTGAGCGCATCGAGCTCCAACAGGGCGATGTCTTCGTCGTTGACGACGTCGTCGATGACGTCGTTGACCAGATCACCGGCCTCCGCCGCGTTCTCGCCACTCAGAGACTGGAAGGCGGCGAGCCTCTCCTGGTGCGCCGTGTACTGAGGGCTGGTGGACCACTCCTCCCATCCCTCGTCGCCCTCCTTGATGTTGCCTGGCAACCAGAACGCGCCGGTCAGAATGGTGGCCATGTCCGCACGCAGGCGGTTGGCGTCGTGCGGGTCCTCCATCTCGCCGGCGCGGTCCTGAATCTGTTGGGACAGCTCCAGGAAGTTGTCCATGCCCATCTGGTCGACGAGCGCGGCGGCGAAGTCCGGGTTGTCGGCGTAGGCGCCCAGCAGCGATGCCATCTGCGCGATGTCCGCGTCCGTGAGCTCGCCGTCCCGGGCCAGTTCCAGGAACGCGTCGATGTTGTCCTGGCCGAGCACCTCGAACGCGGCGTACGGGTCCGTCTCGACGTCCGCCGTGCCGTCGCCGTACATGATGTCGGTGTAGTCCACCGCCGGCATGTCCCCACGGAGCAGGTCCGCCTTGTCGCGTAACTGGCCCGCCGTGTCCATCAGCCAGCTCAGTAACGGGGCGAGCGAGGACATCTGCGCCGAGGCGTCCAGGTTCCTGGCGCGGTCGAAGGCGTTCGCGAGCGCACCGTACGTCGCACCGTCTCCGGCCGGGCACAGCTTGTCGGCCAGTTGATCTAAGTGCTCCGGGTTCGCGCTGTTCGTTTCCCCCATGACAAAATCTCCCTCCCCGCGGCCCGAGCCTCCCCTTCATGCGTCGTGTGAAACGCACGATGTCCCGTGCCGGTAACGCTTGAGGGAACCGTGCGGAGCGGCCGGTGTAAAGCCACTGTGGCCGAAACGGTCACAGGTGCGATCGGTCGCGACGCCCGGGCGCCTACTCCCGGCGGAGTACCCGGGCCCGCCGGGGGCGCCGTACGGTGAGGGTGTGATCAGGACGGCGTTGCTGGTGGTGGGGGTCGGTTGTCTGACGGCCGCCGATCTGGTGGCGAACGTGCGGGGGACCCGGGAGGACGACTGGTTCAGCTGGCTGGTTCTCGGCGGCTCGCTGGCCGGGCTGTTGGTGTACCGGCTCCGTCCCGTCCTCGCGGCGGTGGTGACCGGGGCCGGCGTGGCGGTCTGGACGCTGTACGGGCACATCGGCGAACTGCTGAACCTGCCGGTGATGATCGCCCTGTACTCGGTGGCGGAGCGGGGCGGCCGGCGGCGCACCGTGCGCACCGCCGTGGTGGCCTCGGTGGCCTCGGGCATCGTGGCGGTGGTGTCGGGCCAGGAGGAGGGGCGGCCGTTTCCGTCGCCGGTGATGGAGATGATCTGGCCGCTGGTGCCGCTGCTGCTCGGCGAGGTGGTGCGTGGCCGGCGCGAGCTCACCGCGTACTACGCGGAGCGCGCGCGGCGTGCGGAGCGGGAGCGCGAGCTGGAGGCGGCGCGCCGGGTGCGCGCGGAGCGGGTGCGGATCGCCCGCGAGGTGCACGACATCGTGGCGCACACCGTCTCGGCGATGACCGTGCAGGCGGGGGTCGCGCTGGACGCGTTGGACCGGCGGCCCGAGCTGGCCAGGTCGGCGCTGCGCCAGGTGCGGGCGTCGGGCCGGGAGGCGGTGCGGGAGCTGCGGGCGACGGTGACGGTGCTGCGGGACGACGATTCCCGGGAAGGCGCGGAGGCGAGTGCCGCGGAGCCGGCGCCCGGCCTTGACCAGCTGGAGGAGTTGGTCGACCGGATGGCGGCCGGGCGGCTTCGGGTGACGCTGGACGCGGAGACCGGCGACCGGGCGCTGCCCCCGGTGGTGGAGCTCGCGGCGTACCGGATCGTGCAGGAGGCGCTCACCAACGTGCTGCGGCACGCGAACGCCCGGCAGGCGACGGTGGCGGTGCGCCAGCCAGGACCAGGACCCGGGCGCGGGTCCCTGCTCGTCGAGGTGGTGGACGACGGACGCGGCACCGGCGCCCGCGATGGTGCGGGCGGCGGCTTCGGGCTGGTGGGGATGCGGGAGCGGGCCGCGGCGGTGGGCGGCACGCTGGAATGCGGTCCGGCGCCGGGCGGCGGCTTCCGGGTCAGGGCGGAGCTTCCGGTGCTTCCGGTCGGGGAGGGCGCGTGACGGTCCGGGTGGTGCTCGCCGACGACCAGACGGTCGTCCGCGCCGGCTTCCGCGCGCTGCTGGAGCTCAGCGACGATCTGGTCGTGGTCGCCGAGGCCGAGGATGGCGGGCGGGCGGTCGAGGCGGTGCGCCTGACCCGGCCCGACGTGGTGCTGATGGACATCCGGATGCCGCGCGTGGACGGGCTGGAGGCCACCCGCCGGATCGCCGCGGACCCGGCGCTGGACGCGGTGCGGGTGCTGGTGCTGACCACCTTCGAGGCCGACGAGTACGTCTTCGAGTCGCTACGGGCGGGTGCCGCGGGCTTCCTGCTGAAGGACGTGGAACCGGACGGGTTGCGCGCGGCGATCCGCACCGTGGCCGCCGGGCAGAGCCTGCTGGACCCCGCGGTCACCCGGCGCGTCGTCGAGGAGTTCGCCCGGCTGCGCGCGCCGCTCGCCGAGGGCGCGCGCCGGCTGGCGCCGTTGACCGGCCGGGAGCGGGAGGTGATGGCGCTGGTGGCCGCCGGCCTGTCGAACGAGGAGATCGGCGGCCGACTGCTGATGTCGCCGCTGACCGCAAAGACGCACGTCAGCCGGGCGATGACCAAACTGGGCGCGCGCGACCGCGCCCAGCTCGTGGTGCTGGCCTACGAGACGGGTCTGGTGCGCGCCGGTGGGACCGGACCGCTCCCCTGACCCGAGGGTCTAGGGGACGGCGGGGCCGAGTGGTTGGAGGCGGACGGTGGCGGGGTCGGCGTCGGTCTCGGCGGTGATGTCGGCGATCTCCCAGAGCTGGTCGGCGATCTCGACGGTGGCGCCGATCGGGGTGTCGTCGTAGCTGGCGAGGTTCGCGCCCTCGGCGTTGAGCTGGATGCTGGCGGTGGCCGGGTCCTCGTCGATGCTGGTCACCGCGACGCTGAGTGGCGGGTCTGGGCGGTCGTCGGTGATGCCGGTGTGGAGTTCCCAGAATCCGCCCTGGGTGATCGGCCACTCGGGGTCGGTCTCGACGGCGTCGGGGTCCTGGGCGAGGGCCTGGTCGGCGGGGGTGAGGATGACGCGGTAGGTGCAGATCTGGCTGACGGTCCAGTCGTTGCCCTGGACGGTGAGCTGGTCGTCCAGCGACAGCGTCGTGGTGTCGCCGCCCTGGGTGAGGTCGGCCTGTCGGTCGGTGCCGTCGCTGCTGGCCGCGGCGTAGCTGAGGGTGCCGCCGCCGGGCAGTTCCGTTTCGCCGCCGAAGAGGGCGCGGGTGCCGGTGGGGTCGGCCTCGCCGACGCATTCCGGGCCCGGGTCGGCCTGGCCGGTGTTCTCCCCGTCCTCGCCGCCCTGCTCGCCACCCGAGCCGCCGGAGCCGCCCGGGTCCTCGGACTCGGAGTCGCCGCAGCCGGCGAGAAGCAGCAGCAGAGCCGCGGCGACGGTGGCGGTGGCGGTGGCGGTCGCGGTCCTGGTGCGGGTCATCACGCGACCTCCTTCCCGCCCGTCGCGTCGCTCGCGGCCGGGCCGAGCAGCTTCAGCCGCACCGAGCCCGCCTCGAACCCCCGGTCCTTCCAGCTCACGTCCATCCGCCCGGTGTCGATCTCCGCGATCTCCCAGCGCTTGTCCGCGATCTCCACGACGTCGCCGACCCGCGCGTCCTGGTACTTGGCCGCCACCTGACCCTCGGACCTGACCAGGATGGTGGTGCGCGGCGGATCGTTCCTGATCTTCAGCACCACGACGCTGTACCGGGCGCCCTTGCGGTCGCGTGGAATGTGCCAGTGCAGCGTCCAGTACCCGTCCCGGGTCACCGGCCAGTCCGGCAGGGCGCCCCTGCCGGCGTCCTCGTTGATCTCCTCAGCCATCACCGTTCTCCTGTTCCCGCTCGGGTCGCCGCCATTCCGGATCGTCACGGGACATTCATAGCCGTCGGGTCGTCGAAGGCCTCTTCGAACTCCTCGGGCGTGGCCTCGATCGGCGGGAAGTCGTCGCGTCCCCACGGGTTGCCGATGAGGATGTTCCCGTCGTCGGTGAAGCCGACCACGTAGTAGGCGTGGCTGTCCGTGTACCCCTGGTCCTCCCAGCTGTCGGGGGCGTCCCCGGTGGAGGAGACCATCACGGACTTGCCGCCCTCGAACGCCTGCTTGACGTTGTCGAAGTTGCTGCCGCCCCAGTCCCAGAACCCGGAGGAGATGTCCTCCGCCTCGCCACCAGTGAGGTACGGCACCGCGTTCTCCGCCCAGTCACCCTCGATGGCGCCGTACGATCCCGGCGGGTCCTCGTCGTAGACCTGCGCGAACGCCTTCTCGTAGTAGGCCGGCCACAGCGGGCCGCCGCCGTCGCTGGCGGAGACCGGGTCGCCGTTGTCGTTGAGCGGCAGCTCGGCGCTGACGGTGACCCACTGCATGTTGCCCTCGGCGTCCCACAGCCGGACGCTGACCGTGCCGTTGTCGTTCTCGCGTATGCCCTCCCGGACAAACTCCGGATTGGCCTCGGTCAGCGCGGCCAGCGAGGCCAGGAACCAGCAGTCACCGAAACTGCCCTGGTCGATGTCGTGGACGTCGACCTCGTCGTTGTTGAACATCGGCTGGTCGCTCGGCGGCATGCCGTAGTCCTCGGAGCCGTCGAGGTACTTGCCGTTCATCATGTTGGGCTCGACGTCGAAGGCGGCCATGAACGCGTCGAGGTTGCCGCTGTTGACGTTCGCGAAAAGGTCGCTGAGGTGGGCGTTGCGCTCCTCGCGCGACACCCCCATGAAGTTGCCGAGACGCGTCTGGTTGAGCAGCTCGTTCCACTCCTCCAGCTGTCCCTCGGGCACCTTGGACAGGACGATGTTCAGCTCGGCGGCGCTGAGACCCTCCAGCTCCGCCATCGCCGCCTGCATGTCCTCGGTGTTGGTGGGTGCGCTGAGGCCGTCGTCGTCGTTGAGGTTGTCGAAGAACCGCACCGCCTCGTCGATGTCCTCCTTGCTGGGCGGCTCCTCGTCGAGGAAGATGTCGTCGTCGGTGACCGGGTAGTCGGTGCCGTCCAGCTCCATGACGGCGTCCAGCTGGTCGCAGCGCCGCCCCATCTCCGCGGACATGCCGTTGAGGTCGTCGTTGAGCGCCAGCGGGAGCGTGCCGGATCCGCCGAACGGCAGGCCGTCGAGGACCACGTCCGTGACACCGGAGGTGCGCACCTTCTCCAGGTCGCCGTCGTACGTCGCCGGGCCTGTCGCCATCGCCGTGTGCGCCTTGTTCAGCACGGTGGCGATGTCCAGGTGCAACGTCGGCGCCTCGTCCCCCAACGTGGACAGATCACCCGCGAGCGATCTGATCTCCCCGACGTCGAAGCCTCGGTAGCTCATCAGTTACCCCCCTCGTCGTCCTCGCGGCTGCCCGCCTCGTCGTCCATCTGACCGGCCTCGTTCTCCCACCGCGTGGCGTCCGCGAGCAGACTGCTCGCCATGGCGCGCAACGTCGTCTGCTGCCCCCGCAGATGCCCGGACGCCTCCTCCGCGTACGGCCCGGTCCAGATCGACGGGTCGTCCCCGGTCGCCTTCGTCACCGCGGAGTCCAGATACTCCCCCAGCGAACCGGCCAACTCCCGCGCCCGGGTGGCGGCCTCCCGCAGCTTCTCGGCCCGGTCACCGAGTTGCTCCGGCGTCAAGTCATCCATGCCGCACACACCTCGTAATTCGTCCCCGTCTATGCGGCGTTGACGCTAGCAAAGGGTACGACCGCCCGGCAGGAGCCGTGGAACAGGCGTTACGAAATCCGGACGGAGGACCGACAGTTCGCTCGCAACGCCGGCCGGAACGCGTTCATCCGGTCACAACGCGTGTCCGCCGGCGACCTGGAGCACCTGCCCGGTGATCCACCTCGCCTGGTGGGAGGCCAGGAAGACGACGGCGTCGGCGATGTCCGCTGGTTCGCCGACGCGACCCATCGGGACGAGGGTCCGAGCGTGGTCGAGGACCTCCTCGGTCATCCACCCGGTCTGCACCGGCCCCGGGGCGACGGCGTTGACCCGGATGCCGGCGGCGGCCAGGTCGAGCGCGGCGCCCCGGGTGAACGCCTCCAGCGCCGCCTTGGACGTGCCGTAGCCGATCTGACGCGGGAAGGCGCGGGCGGCGTCGGTGGAGACGTTGACCACGCAGCCGGGCTCGGCGGCGCCCCGGCGGTCGGGGACACGCCGGGCCAACTCGGCGGTGAGCAGCGCCGGGGCGATGGCGTTGACCCGGTAGTGGCGGCCGAGGCTGTCGGCGGTCAACTCGTCGATGGTGTCCGGGGCCTCGCAGTGCGCCGCGTTGTTCACCAGCACGGCGACCCGGCCCAGGCGCGCCTCGACGGCGTCGAAGAGCGCGGGCGCGGCGTCCGGCACGGCCAGGTCCGCGCCCACGGCGACGACGCCCGCCTCGGCCCCGCCCAGCCCGGCAACCAGGTCCTCGGCGGCGCGCGCCCCCGGCGTGACGTGCTCCCACCGCACGCCGGCCGGCGGCTCGGCGCCGTCCGGGCCCGGCGCGTCGAGGTAGTGCGCCGCGACCCGCGCGCCCTGGGCCGCGAACGCCCGCACGATGGCCGCCCCGATGCCGCCGTTGCCGCCGGTGACCAGCACCACCCGGCCGGCGAGTCCCGTATCGATCACCGCGGCATCATCGCCGCGGCGGGCGCCGGGTTCAACCGGATTAGTGCCTGGTCGGTGCCCGTGTCGGCGCCCGTGTCGGCGCCGGCTGGGCGCCGGGGCGCTCTCGGCCTCACCTCCCGGTCAGCGCCCGGCCAGCGCCGGGTCGGCGCCGGCGCGGCCTCGTCGCCGTAGGGTGCGACGCATGGACATCAGTGTGGTAGCAGCGTCACGGGAGGACGACCGGCCGCCGTTGGAGGCGGTGCGGGTCGGGCTGCTCGCGGACCGGCTCGGCTATCCGGAGGTCTGGCTGGGCGAGGGCCCCACCTGGGACGCGTTCGCCCTCGCCACCGCCATCGGGGTGCGCGCGGAGCGGATCGCGCTGACCGCGGGCCCGGTGCCCGTCTCGGTGCGCGACCCGGCGACCATCGCCCGGGGCGCGGCGGGCGCCGCCGCGCTCACCGGCCTGCCGGTCGGGGTGGCGCTCGGCGCCTCCAGCGTCCGCGTGGTCGAGGAGGTGCACGGCCGTTCGCGGGCCGGCGTCGCCGGCGTGCTGGAGGAGAGCGCGGCGGCGGTGCGCACCCTGCTGGGCGGCCAGGTCGCGGAGTGGGGCGCCGGTTTCCGGCGCCGGCTGGCCCCGCCCGGCGGGGCGTTGACCGTCGCGGCCTTCGGCCCCCGGGCCATCGCCACGGCGGCGCGGCACGCGGACCGGATGGTGCTCGACCTGGTCTCGCCCGAGCAGGTGCGCGAGCTGCGGGCCAAGCTGGACGCGGCGGCGGAACAGGCGGGACGGCCGGCGCCGCCCCGGCTCGCGGCGTGGCTGCCGGCGGCCGTCGATCCGGTGCCCGAGTCGTACTCGCACATCCTCGGCGGCATCGCCGGCTATCTCACGGTGCGCGGCTACGCCGAGATGTTCGTCGCCGCGGGCTACCAGGAGGCCGTCGAACTGGCCCGCGCCGGGGCGCCGTTCGAGGAACGGCTGGCCGCGCTGCCGCGGGCCGCGGCGAGCCTGCTGGGGCTGGTCGGGGACCTCCCGACCGTGCGGGCCCGGCTGGCCGAGTACGCCGCGGCGGGCCTCGACGAGGTCGCGATCGCCCCGGCCACCAAGGGCGATCCGGACGGGCGCCGCACCCTGACCGCGCTGGCCCCCGGCTCGGCCTGACGACCGCGGCGGCCGGGAGGTTAGGCTGCGCGGATGCCTGACGCCGGTGCCGCGACCGACCGTTCCGCCGCGGTGGCGGCCCTGCTGACCGGGCGTCGGGGCACGCCCGTTGCCGTCGAGGAGTGGCGGCGGCTGGAGCCCTGGGCCGTCGCCCGGGCGCGGCTCGACGGCCCGGGCGGTCCGGAGACCGTCGTGGTGAAGTGGGTGCGCCGGTTCCACAGCCAGACGGCGCCCGACGAGTGGCGGCTGCGCAGCGAACTGGCCGCGCTGGGCTTCCTCGCCGAGGACCGCGGCGTCGCGCTCGCGCCGCGGGTGCTCGCCGCCGACCTCGACGCCGGCCTGCTGATCCTGGAGGACCTCGCGCCGCGCACCGCGCTCGATCTGCTGCTGCGCCGCGACGGGGCCGCCGCGCACGCCGACCGGCTGGCCGCGTTCGCCCGCGCCTGCGGCGAGTTGGGCGCCGCGACCGCCGGCCAGGCCGGCGCCTACTACGCCCGCCGAGCCGCGCTCGGCCCGGTGGATCCGGCGGCCGACCGGATGGGACCGTTCGCCCGGCTGCGGGAGGAGGCGCGACGGCGGGCCGCGGCGCTCGGCGCCCCGCTCGCCGACCGGGCCGCGGCGGAACTGGCCGCCGCGCACGCCGAACTCGCGGAGCCCGGCCCGTTCCTGGCGCTGAGCAACAACGACGCGCAGCCCAACAACGTCCTGCTGCACGCGGCGGGCCCGCCCGAGGCCCGGCTCATCGACTTCGAGTTCGCCGGCTTCACCCACGCCCTCCGGGACGCGGTGTGGCTGCACGTGCCGGGACCGGCGTGGATGTCGGTGGGCGATCCCCAGGGCACCGGCCTCGCCGACGACTACCGCCGCGCGTTGGCCGAGGGCGTGCCGGAGGCGGCGGACGACCTGCGGTACGGCCCGGGCCTCGCGGCGGCATGCCTGGACTGGGCGATCATCCGGCTGCAGCGCCTCGCGACGCTGGACGACAGGCCGGCCGGCCACCCGAGCCGGCCGCAGCTCGTCGCGACCCTGGAGGCCGCGGCGCACACCGCGGAGGCGTTCCGGGCGCTGCCGCGGCTGGCGGGCTGGGCGCGGCGGGTGGCGGCGCTGCTGCGGCGACGCTGGCCGGACGCGGACCTCGACCTCGCCGATCCGGCGGCGTTTCCCGCGTTCGCGCCGCGCCGGTGACCGGGGGAGGCCGGCGGGTACGCCGGTGGGAGTAGCCGCCGACTCCCGGTGGCGGATGGCGGGCGCGGCGCCGGTGCCTAGCGTCGGAGGGGTGATCGAGGCACGCGAACTCACCAAGAGATACGGGGACGGCACGGCCGTCGACCGGTTGTCCTTCAGCGTCAGGCCGGGCCGGGTGACGGGCTTCCTGGGCCCGAACGGCGCCGGCAAGTCCACCACCATGCGGCTGGTCCTGGGGCTCGACGCGCCGACGTCGGGACGGGTCACCGTGGCCGGCCGGCCGTATCGGGAGCTGGCCACCCCGCTGCGGGTGGTCGGCTCGCTGCTGGACGCCGGCGGCGTGCACGGCGGGCGTTCCGCCTACCAGCACCTGGCCGGGCTGGCCGCCAGCAACGGCATCCCGCGCCGCCGGGTCGACGCGGTGCTCGACCTGGTCGGCCTCGACCCGGGCACGGCGCGCCGCCGGGTGCGCGGCTTCTCGCTGGGCATGGGCCAGCGGCTCGGCATCGCGGGCGCGCTGCTCGGCGATCCGGAGGTGCTGATCCTGGACGAGCCGGTCAACGGCCTGGACACGGAGGGCATCCGGTGGATCAGGGACCTGATGCGCTCGCTGGCCGCGGAGGGGCGGACCGTCTTCCTCTCCAGTCACCTGATGAGCGAGATGGAGCTGACCGCGGACCATCTGGTGGTGATCGGTCGCGGCCGACTGCTGGCGGACGCGCCGATGCGGGAGTTCCTGGAGTCGCACGCCGGGGCGCGCACGCTGGTGCGCGCCCCGGAGGCGGAGCGGCTGCGTGAGCTTCTGGAGGGCGCGGGCGCCGTGGTGCGGCCCGGGCCCGACGCCCGGGGCGGCTGGCTGGTGGAGGGGCGGGACGCGGCGGCCGTGGGCGAGTTGGCGCGGGCGAACGGGCTGGCGCTGCACGAGCTGACCCCGCGTCGGTCCTCGCTGGAGGAGGTCTACACGGCGATGGCCGCGGACGCCGCCGAGTACCGGGCCGCGCCGGGGGCGCGGCGGGGAGAGGGAGTCGTCCGATGACGGGAGAGCGTCCGATGACGGCGGAGCGGACCGGGCGGGACGAACGCGACGGGGCGACCGCGGGGTCGGGGCCGGGTGCGTTCGGTCGGGCGTTGGCGTACGAGTGGATCAAGTTCCGCAGCGTGCGGTCCACCGTGTGGACCGCGTGGACGATGGCGCTGCTGCCGGTGCCGGGCGCGGTGTTCGTGGCGGCCACCGAGAGCCTCCAGCCCGACGACACGGTGCTCGGCGGCAGCCTGACGATCGCGGTGCCGGCGCTGGCGCTGGCCGCGGTGGTGGGCGCGCTGGTGGTCTGCGGCGAGTACGGCAGCGGCACGATCCGCACGACGTTCGCGGCGGTGCCGCGCCGGGGCGTGGTGCTGTCCGCGAAGGCGGTGCTGGTGGGCGGGCTGCTGTTCGCCCTCGCGCTGCCCTCGTGCGCCGGCGCGTACCTGGTGGGCGACGCGCTGCTGGGCGAGGAGTACGCCCAGGGGGAGCCGATGCCCGCGCTGCTCGGGGTCGCTGCGGCGTTCGCCGTCGCGGGACTGCTCGGACTGGCCGTGGGCACGTTGGTGCGGCACGCGGCGGGCGCGATCACGGCGGTGGTCGGGGTGTTGCTCTTGCCGTCGATGCTGGGGCCGCTGTTCGGCGACGCCGAGCGGTGGGTGGCGGGCGTCTCCCCGACCGCGGCGCTGGAGAAGCTCACGCAGACCTCGGACGCCTCGGCCGAGGCGGTCGGCAGCCTCACGGCGTGGCCGTCGTTGCTGCTGGTCACCGGCTACACGGCGGCGGCGCTGCTCGGCGCGGTGATCGTCCTGCGCCGGCGCGATGTCTGACAGCACAGGTAATGTCACTCTCAGTAATCGAAATGGTTTGAGGAACACGCCGGTTCCCGGGGTCCGGGAATGGGGGAAGGGGAGGACGTCATGACTCGCATCGGAGGTCACACGGGACGCCAGGAGGAGCGTCCCGGGGCGCGCCGCGACGAGTTGGGCCGACGCGGTTTCGTGCGGGGGGCGGCCGGGGCGGTGGCGACCGGCGCGCTGCTGGCCGGGGCCGGCGCGGCTCCGGCCGTCGGGGTACCGGCCGAGGGACGCCGGATCCGGGTGGTGGCGGAGGAGCGGGTGGACGAGCGGCTGCTGCGGCTGACCGTCGACTCGCCCGCCCTGGGCGGCACCGAGGCGGTGGAGTTGCTCGTGCCGACCGACTGGGACCGGCGCGGGCCCGACGCCGGCTGGCCGACGCTCTACCTGCTGCCCGGCGGGGACGGCGAGCCCACCATCTGGACCGAGCAGCATCGGGTCCAGGACCTCGACGAGTTCCGTCAGGTGCTGGTGGTGATGACGGCCATGCCCCTGTTCGGCTTCCACACCGACTGGTGGAACGGCGGCGCGGGCGGGCCCCCCGCCGTGGAGACCTTCCACGTCCACGAGTTGATCCCGCTGCTGGAGCGGGCGTACGGCGCGGGCCGGCGGCGGGCGGTTGGCGGTGATTCGCAGGGCGGGTACGGCGCGCTGGGCTATGCCGCCCGTCACCCCGGGCTGTTCCGCGCGGTCGCCTCGTACAGCGGCCCGCTGCATCCGCTCGCGCATCCGGAGGTGTGGCTCGGCGGCGCGCGGCTCTTCGGCATCGACGGGACCGCGATCTGGGGTGATCCGGTGGCCCAGCGCGCCAACTGGCGGGCGCACGACCCGTACTTCCTGGCGGACCGGCTCGGCGGGACTCCGGTGTACATCTCGGCGGGCGACGGCACCATGGGGATGCTCGACGACCCCGACCGGGAGGACGACCCCGTCATCCCGGGCACGGAGGAGGTGGCGGAGTCGTTCCCCGACAACGTGGTCTCGCTGACCGAGGGGGTGATCGGCCGGGAGTCGCGGGCCACGGCCGAGCGGCTGATCGCCGCCGGCACGCCGGTCACCGCGCACTTCTATCCCGGCACGCACACCGGAACGTACGGATGGCGGGAGCTGCGCCTGTCAATGCCGCTGCTGCTGGGTGCCCTGCTGGGGTAGCCCTGGTCGGGCGGGGTCAGGGCCGGACCAGGAGCAGGGTCTTGCCGAGCACCTCCCGCGACTCGATCGCGGCGTGCGCCGCCGCGGCCTGGTCCAGCGGGAAGGTCCGGCCGATGACCGGCCGGATCTCGCCCGCGGCGGCCAGGGCCAGGGCCCGGCCGGCCCGCGGGACCGCCGCCCGGGGCGTCACCTGGAGATCCGCGATCCCGCGCAGCGTGATCCCGCGGCGCTCCGCCTCCGCCGGGTCTGTGGCGGTGAAGCCGCCGCCGGGTGCGCCGTGCGCGGACACCCGGGCCCCGTCGGCGGCGAGTCCGAACGCGGCGCGGCCGATCTCGCCGCCCGCGCCGTCCCACAGCACGTCGACGCCCCGGCCGTCGGTCGCGGACCGCACCGCGTCGTCCCAGCCGGGCTCGGTGTAGTCGACGGCGAGTTCGGCGCCCAGGTCCCGGAGCAGCCGTAGCTTGCGCTCGCCCCTGGCGGCGCCGATGACCCGGGCTCCGGCGGCCCGCGCGAGCTGCACCAGCAGCACGCCCATGCCGCCGGCCGCGGCGGTGATCAGCACGAACTCGCCGGCGCGGGGCGCGGACGGTTCGGCCACGCCGAGGGCCGTGAGGCCGTCGTGCACCAGCGCCGCCGCCTCGCGCACGCCGAGGCCGTCGGGCACCGGGATCAGCGCCTCGGCGTCCGCGGTCACCCGTTCGGCGTAGGAGCCGTTGGCCACGCCGATGGTGACGACGTCCCGGCCGACCCATCCGGGATCCACGCCGTCGCCCACGGCCGCCACGCGTCCGGCGGCCCCGCCGCCCGGCACGTACGGCGGCCGGGTCGGGAACCACTCGGTGGCCGGGCCCCGCCGGATCATGGTCTCGATGTGGAGGGTGTCCACCGCGGCCACCTCGATCACCGCCTGGCCGGCGCCGGGCACCGGTTCCGGCGCCTCCCTGGCCTCCAGCACCTCGGGACCGCCGAACCGCACGGCCTGGATCTCTCGCATCAGCGCTGCTCTCCTCGGAGTCGGGCGCCGCCGCGATCGGCGGCACGAGAGCAGTCTGAAACCTCAATCAACCTTGAAGTCAACCGCCGCCGCCGTCGCCGTCGCCGGCCGCGCCGCCGCTGGACGCGCCGCCGCTGGACGCGCCGATATCGCCCTCGATCTCGTCGTGCAGCCGGGCGCAGATCCGCGCCAGCAGCCGGGACACGTGCATCTGGGAGATGCCGAGCTGCTCGGCGATCTTGCTCTGCGTCATCTCCTCAAAGAAGCGCAGATAGAGAATCGTCTGTTCGCGTTCGGGAAGATCGCGCAACTTGGGCTTGATCGCCTCGCGGTAGACGACCTGGTCGAACCCCGGGTCGGGCAGGCCCAGCGTGTCGTTGAGCGTGTAGCCCTCACCGGTGCCCGGCACCTCGGCGTCCAGCGACAACGGACTGTAACTGTCGAGGGCTTCCAGGCCGATGCCGACCTCCTCGGGCGACAGCCCGGTGCACTCGGCGATCTCCGCCACGCTCGGCCGGCGGTCGTCGAGCCGGCAGTCCAGCTCGCGGCTGGCGGCCCGCACCCGGTTGCGCAGTTCCTGGGTGCGGCGTGGCACGTGCACGCCCCACAGATGGTCGCGGAAGTGCCGCTTGACCTCGCCGACGATCGTCGGCACGGCGTAGCTCTCGAAGGCGCAGCCGCGCCGCGGGTCGTACCGGTTCACGGCCTTGACCAGGCCGAGCGCCGCCACCTGCTCCAGGTCCTCCAGCGACTCGCCGCGGTCGCGGAAGGTGCGGGCGAGGCGCCCGGCCATCGGCATCCACGCCCGTATCACCTCCTGGCACAGCTCCTCGCGCTCCGGCCCTTCGGGAAGCGACGCGATGCGCTGGAACTGCCCCGAGGTGTCCGGGGCGTCATCGTGTGGATGCCGGCCCTGCCGGGTGGGCCTCTGCCGGTCTCCGGTGCGCACAGACGTTGTGGTCATGGCAGCTCTCCCACGGCGAGGAGGCCGGCGCCCTGGTCACTCTCGGCGCTCGCGCCGGCAGGCTCTCCAGCCCGCCGCAACGCGCCTCTCGCCCGAATCGCTCGGAAGCTCGAAGACTCCACGCCCGACCGCGCTGGGCAGGAACGACGTCTTCGGCATCGGTCTCCCAAGCAGTATCAGGTGCGTTGGGAGATGACGCGACAGCAAACAACGCCGCCCGAGCCCCGCCACGCTCGGACAGGCGTTCGTCACCGTTCGTGGCGCCGTCGAGGGTGCGGGACGCCCCGGACGGGAGTACCGTGACGAAGAGGTCCGATGTTCAACTATCCCGGCGTCGCCCCGCTCTCTCGCTGGAGGCCCCCATGGACATCCTCGTACTCATCGGCCGGATCCTCTTCGGCGCGCTCTTCCTCAACTCGGCCATCGGCCACCTGACGCAGAGCAAGGCCATGGCGGGTTACGCGGCCTCCAAGAAGATCCCCGCCGCACAGGCCACGGTCCTCGCCTCCGGCGTGCTGCTCCTGCTGGGCAGCGTGAGCGTGCTGTTCGGCCTCTGGGCGGACCTCGGCGCGCTGCTGCTGCTCGCGTTCCTGGTGCCGACCGCCCTGTTCATGCACAACTTCTGGACGGTGTCCGACCCCGAGGCCCGGCAGGCGGACATGATCCAGTTCCTCAAGGACATGGCGCTCGCGGGCGCGTCGCTGATGCTGCTCGCCTTCTTCGCCTTCGCCGGAGACGACCTCGGACTCACCTTCACCGGCCCGCTCTTCAACATCGACTGACGACCCGCCGGCACCTGATAGCTTCCCTCAGGACGGCCCGGACCCCACCCGCGACGTCACCCGCGCGACCGGGAACCGCCGTCGGGGCCGGACCGTTCGATTTACGACGAACGGGACGAAGCGCTGGGGCGGGAAGGGTGAGACGCGGGTGAACCTGCTCGACGTGGTGCTGCTCCTCGCGGTGGTCGGCTTCGGCTTCTCCGGGTACCACCGCGGGCTGGTCGCCGGCCTCGTCTCGCTGGCCGGCTTCGTCGGCGGCGCCGCGCTCGGCGTCTGGCTGCTCCCGTACCTCATCGACCCCATGCAGCCGGAGACCATGGGCTCGACCCTCGCCGCCCTGGTCGTCGTGCTGCTGCCCGCCGCGGCCGGGCAGGCGCTGGCCTGGCCGCTGGCCGAGCGGCTGCGCTCCTCCCTCACCTGGGCGCCCGTGCGCTGGGTCGACGGCGTCGGCGGCTCGTTGCTCAACGGCGTGGCCGTGCTGATCGTCGCCTGGATCGCGGCCAGCAGCCTCTCCCCCACCCCCTCCCCCGGGCTGAACCGGGCGATCCAGGAGTCCAGCGTGCTGGGCGGGGTGCAGGACCGGATGCCGGAGCAGGCGCCGACCTGGTTCAGCCGCGCCTCCGACGCGTTGAACGACGCCGGCTTCCCCCACGTCTACAACCCGTTCGAGAACATGCCGACCGCCGAGGTGCCCGCCCCCTCAGGGGACAACGTCACCGCGGCCGCGGTGAACGCGGCGCGGGAGAGCACGGTCAAGGTGCACGCCAGCTCCGGCTTCTCCGGACAGGCCGGCAGCGGCTTCGTCTACGCCGACGACCTGGTGCTGACCAACGCCCACGTGGTGGACGACGCCGGATCCGTCTCCGTGCAGGTCGGCGGCGTCGGCGAGCGATACGCGGCGGAGATCGTGGAGTTCAACGCGAACGCCGACGTCGCGCTCCTGGAGGTGCCGGGCCTCGACGCGCCCCCGCTGCCGCTCACCGCCGACGACGCGGACGCCGAGCGCGGCGACCCCGCCGTGGTCGCCGGGTATCCGGAGGACGGCGGCCTCGACCTCCAGGCCGCGACCGTCGCGGGCCGTTCCGCCGCCCAGGGCCAGGACATCCACGGCGAGAACGTCGTCACCCGCGACATCTACACCGTCCGCTCCACCGTCCGCCCGGGGAACTCCGGCGGTCCCCTGCTCACCACGGACGGCCAGGTCGCCGGCATGGTCTTCGCCCGCTCCGTCACCGACGACGAGACCGGCTACGTCCTGACCGCCGACCAGATACGCGCCGCCCTCTGACGCCTCGGCGTCCCGGACCCGGCCGTCTCCGTGCCGTCCCTCCCCGACGTGTCCTCCGTGCCCGCCGGGCCCTCGCTCAGCCCGCGGAGCACCTCGCGCACCGCCTGCGGCGTCCACATCTCGCGGGCGCCGGGCCGGGTCGCCAGGTACTCCGCCGCCCGGGCCGTGTCCCAGCCGTGCCCGGCCACCAGCCCCGCCCCCAACTGCCGGAGATACGCGGCGGACGGCGCGTTCAGCGGGAGATGCCCGGAGTCCCAGCCGCGCGGCGCGGTGAACGTCAGCACCGGGAACCCGGCCTGCTCGCCCACCCGCACCAGCGTCTCGTACCGCCCGGGTCCGAACCGCGCACGCCCGGTCCGCAGCGCCCCCGACAGGTCCAGGTCCACCCCCGGCGGACGCCCCATCTCCTGCGCCGCGATGTCGGAGAACTGCCCGACGGTCAGCAGGTACGCCCGCGCCGCCGTCTCCTCGCCCGCCGCGCCCGGATCGTAGAACGCCCGCCCGCCGCCCCACACCAGCGACTCGGTCGCGAAGTACAGCACCCCCGGCAGCAGCAGCGACAGCGTCCGCCCCGGCGGCCGCGGGTCCCGGCACCCCGGATGCGACCGCCGCCCGCCGACGGGCGTGCCCCCGCGCAGATAACAGGCCAGCCGGTCGGGGTGCATGTTGGACCCGTAGGCCGCGTACCAGACGCGCACCGGCCGACGAACCACGGATGGCCGCTCAGAAAACTCTCGCCCCGCATCCACCACTTGAGCCTTCCTCCCGGGATACTCACTGCGGTCCACGACCCGTACTTCCACCCACCTCGCAGCATCCCCAGGAGGACTCGTGGCAACTCCCACCCGCCGGCACGCCCTCGCCACCCTGGCCGGCCTCACCACCGCCGCCACCGCCGCCGCGTTCGCCTCGTCCACCGTGGCCGCCGCCCGCCCCCGCCCGCACGGCCCGGCCCCGCTGCCCCAGGCCCACGCGCACAACGACTACGAGCACGACCGCCCGCTGTTCGACGCCCTCGCCCACGGCTTCACCAGCGTCGAGGCGGACATCTGGCTGGTGGACGGCGAACTCCTCGTCGCCCACGACGCGGTGGACCTGGACCCGGCGCGCACCCTCCGCTCCCTCTACCTGGACCCGCTCGCCGCGCTCGTCCGCGCCAACGGCGGCTCCGTTTACCGCGGTTCCGACCTCCCGCTGCAGCTCCTCATCGACATCAAGAACACCGGCGAGGCCACCTACCGCGAACTCTCCCGCCAGCTGCGCCGCTACGCGCCCATGCTGAGCGTCGCCGTCGGCGGCGTGTACGGGGCGGTGCGCGAGGGCGCGGTCACCGCCGTCATATCCGGCGAGCGCGACGCCCGCATCCCGATGGAGCAGGAGTACATCCGCCGTGCCTTCTACGACGGCCGGCTCGACGACCTCGCCACCGACGGCCCGAACCCCTCCGCGTTCATCCCGCTGATCAGCACCAACTGGACCCAGAGCTTCAGCTGGCTCGGCGAGGGCCCCTTCCCGGACGCCGAACGCGAACTCCTGCACTCCATCGCGACCACCGCCCACTCCCGCGACCAGCGCCTCCGCTTCTGGGCCACCCCCGACACCCCGGGCCCGGCCCGCGAGGCCGTCTGGCGCGAACTCCTCGCCGCCGGCGTCGACCACCTCAACACCGACGACCTCGCCGGACTCGAGGCGTTCCTGCGCGCCCAGCCCGGCCGCGACTGACCCGTCACCAGCCGGGATCGCGCCTCGGCCGGGCCCTGCGACGGGCCCAGGCCAGGGCGCTCGCCCCGGTGCCCAGCACCCAGAGGACGCCGAGCCCCGGCCACGGGGCGTCCGGCGCGCGAAGGTGCGCCACGGCCAGCGAGGCGAGGATCACCAGCGGGCCCCGCACCTGCCACAGCACCGCCTGGATCGGTCCGGTGTTGCCCATCGGCGTCTCGTGGCCCAGCAGCAGCGCCGCCGGCATGATTCCGCGGTAGGCGCTGACCAGCGCCGCGCCCACCAGCGCGGGAACGCCGGCGAGCAGCAACACCGGCGCGCCGCCGCCCGCCAGGGCGACCGGCGGCGCGCCGGTCACCAGCAGCAGGGCCGCCGGCAGCAGGCCGTGCCGCAGCGCGAGCCGTTCCGCCGGCCAGGGCAACGGACCGGCGCGCCGCCCGTCGTCCGCCTCCACCCGGGCCGGTTCGGCGAGTTGCCCGGCGGCGAGGTAGCCGGCCAGCAGCGCCGCCAGCGTGACGGGGGCGCCGTGCCGGTCCGCCAGCGGGGCGCAGACCAGCGCGACGGCCCACCACACCGCGGCCCACACCAGGCGGCCCGGCTCGCGCAGCAGTCCGGTCGCGTCCCGCCACGGGACCAGCAGGGCCCGGCGGCGCGGCAGCGGCGGCCGGCGGCCCGGCCGGGGCCGCCGGCCACTGGCCCGGCGCACGGTGGCGCGGCCCTGCCGCAGGTCGAACGCGTACAGCGCGGCGGTCAGCCGCACCGCCACCGTCGCCTGCTCCCGCAGCATCCGCGCGGGCAGCCGGGGCACCGCCCGGCGCGCGGCGACGACGGCGGCCCCGGTCCCGGCGGCCACCAGCAGGGCGGCGCCGGCGCCCACGAGGCGGGGCACCCGCCCGACGGCGGCCAGCAACGGCACCGCCGCCAGGACGGCCAACGGCACCGGACCGGCCAGCGCCGGCCACACCGCCCCGGCTCGTTGCACCGCCACCCCGGCCGTCACCCCGAGACAGGCCGCGGCGCCGCCGGCGCCCGCCCCGGCGAGCACCGCCTGCCACCAGCCGCCGCCCCCGAGCGCGTGCACCAGGAGCCCGGCCATGCCGCCGCCGACCACGCCGAGGACCGCCGCCCGAACCAGCGCACCGTGGTACCGCGGCAGCAACAGGGGCGTCCGGTCCACCGGATGGGGCAGCACCCACGCCACGGTCGGGGCGTCCAGCAGCACCGGACCGCGCCAACGGGCCCGCAGCGCCGCCGACAGCGGCACCAGGGCCAGCACGGCGGGCGCGACCAGCGGCAGCGCGTCGAGCATCCGGCCGGCCGTCGCGCCGTGCCAGTCGCCGTCCCCGGCGGCGTCGACGACCGACACCAGGTACGGGACGCCCCACACCGCGCTCAACAACGCGACGCAGTAGAGGGCGTACGCGCGGCGCCGCCGCTCCGCCCGGCGCTGGCCGCGGCGCAACTGCCACAGGTACCCCAGGGCGTCGACGGACCCCGCCGCCGCGCGCGACCCGTTGGGCTCGCCAGCCTCGTCGGGCTCGCCTGGCTCGGCGGCCTCGTCGGGCTCAGCGGTCGACGTGGGCACGCAGCCGCCCGTCGTCCAGCGTGAACGCCCGGTCCCCGACCGCCTCGGCCAGCCGCTCGTCGTGTGTGGCGACCAGCACCGCCGCCCCGCCGCGCTTGGCGTCGTTCACCCGCCGCGCCAACTCCTCCCGGGCCCGGGTGTCCAGATGCTGTTCCGGCTCGTCGAGCACCAGCAGCGCGTACGGCCGCACCCACGCCGCCGCGAGCGCCAGCAACTGCGCCTGGCCCGAGGACAGTCCGGACGGCAGCGCGTCCCCGTGGCCCGCCAACCGGTGCTCCGCCAACGCCCGGGCCACGACCGCGCCGGCCTCGGCCCCCGCCCCGTGGGCCAACGCCACGAACATCAGGTGTTCCCGCACGGTCAGGTCCGGATAGCAGGCCCCGACCTCCAGCACGGCCGCCACCCCGGCCCGGAACCCGGCCGCGTTCTCGTCCGCCGCCTCGCCGCGGAACGCCGCCGTCCCCTCCGCCGGCCGCTCGCGCCCCGCCGCGATCCGCAACAAGGTCGACTTCCCCGCCCCGTTGCCCCCCACCACCACGACGCACTCCCCGGCGGCGACCCCCAGCGTCACCCCGACGAGGACGTCCCGCTCTCCGTAGCCGTGCACCACCCCCGCCAGCCCCAGAACGTCCATGCCCCCCATGGAATCAGCCACCCCGCGGTCCCCTTCTGGCGGGTTGCGGACGCTGGGTGGTGGCAATACAGACCGCTCGCGCGATTTCGGCCCCGGAGGCGTGATTCAGGCGTACTGTCGGCTCACCCCCCACAACGGCCCTCGCCGTGGCGGCCCCTCCCCTCAGCGGCGAGGGCCACCCCGCGCCGGCCTTTTGTCAAGGAATCATTGACACGCAGAGCCCTGTCAAGGAATTCTTGACAGATGGATGCCGAATCGAGCCCGCCGACCCGCCCCGCCGTTCGTCCGGCCGCCGGCCTCGCCTGGCTCTCTACGCTGCTGGGGCTGACCGGCGCGCTGCTCGCGCTCCACGCCGCGACGGAGAGCACCCTGCTGCTGATCCTCTTCGCCCTCGTCGCGCTGACGACGTTCGTCGCGGGCGTGGTGCTGGCGGCCCGCTGGACGCAGGCGCAGGGGCGAGCCCAGGGACAGACGCAGGGACAGACGGAGGCCGACGCGGCGCGATTGGACGAGTTGGAGCCCCTCCCGCCCGACGCGCCCGAACCTCCGGCCGCGCATCCCGAGGACCGGCCGTGAGCGGTGCCGACCCGCTGACCGAGGGCGAGGCGGGCGCCCTGCGCGAGGCCGTCGCCGAGGCGGTGCTGGCCGTTCGCCCGCAGGGCCGCGAGGACCTCGACAGCGATCCCGCCGCCCATCTGGTCATGGTCGCCGCGTCCCGGGTCGCCGCCGAGGAGACCAGCCGGCTGCTGCGCCAGTCCATCAACGGGGCCCGCGCCGCCGGACACAGCTGGGAGACGGTCGGGCGGCTGCTGGGCATCAGCCGGCAGGCCGCGCAGCAGCGCTTCGGGGCGGCGGCTCACCCCCAGCCCTCGGACGGCGCGACCGCCGGGCCCGAGGCGGCCGCCGGCCCGGAGGCCGCCGCCCCGCACCGCCGCGTCCTCTCCCCGCTCAACGCCTTCAACGAGATGGAGGCTCTGGCGCGGGCCGGCCGCCGCGGCTGGCACGTCGTCGACTACGGCTACCTGCACCACCTCGTGGAGTCGTCACCCCGGCAGTGGGAGCACCAGCGGCTGTGGTGGCCGACGGGACGCCGGCGGCGCCGGATGGACGAGCAGGGCTGGGAGCTGATCGTGCCGACGGACTTCGACTCGCCCTGGGCCTACTACAAGCGAGGCCTGGACCTCCCGGCCGAACCCGGCCTCGAATGACGCCGTCCCTCCCCGGCCACCGGCCGGGGACGGGGCGTCAGGTGGGGGCGGGGACGTCGTCGATCCAGGTGTAGCGCGTGCCGCCGCCCTCCGTGGAGCGGAGCTCGTAGAGGCCGATGTCCCGGTCGGCCTCGCGGGCGGCGAGCATCAGGGGCAGGACCGCCTGGCCGGTGATGATGAGATCGACCGTCCGGCCGTGGCGCGGACCGCCGTCGTAGCGGACGCGGATCACGTGAGGCGAAGCGGGAGACGCGCTGGACTCAGTCACGCATTCAGACTATCGGGGCACTCTGACATCAACCGGAGCCCGGCATACCCCCAATCACCGCCATTTCGGACAGCGCTCTCAACACCGCCACCCGAATGAGTGAGGGCCCTGGCCAGCGGTGCGGACCCAGCGCTCAGGGTGCCGGTCGCAGCACCGAACGCTGCCGGCCGAGCCCGCTGATCTCCAGCTCCACCACGTCGTCCGGCGCCAGATAGGGGAAACGACCGGAGAGGGCGACGCCCTGCGGGGTGCCCGTGTTGACGATGTCGCCCGGCTCCAGCACCAGGAACTGCGAGAGGTGGTGCACCAACTCGGCGACGCCGAAGATCATGTCGGCCGTCGTGGAGTCCTGCCGCGCCTCGCCGTTGACCCAGGAGCGCAGCCGCAACGCCTGCGGGTCCGGCACCTCGTCGGCGGTGACCAGCACCGGGCCGAGCGGGTTGAACGTCTCGCAGCTCTTGCCCTTGGACCACTGCCCGCCCGACTCCTCCAGCTGGTACGCGCGTTCCGAGACGTCGTCGCTGACCGCGTACCCGGCGACGTGTGCCAGCGCCTCCTCGGGCGAGGCCACGTACCGCGCCCGGCGGCCGATGACCACGGCGAGCTCGACCTCCCAGTCGGTCTTCTTCGAGCCGCGCGGGATCAGCACGTCGTCGTTCGGGCCGACGACCGTGTTGGGCGACTTGTAGAAGAGGATGGGGCGCTCGGGCGGCTCGGCGCCGGACTCGGCGGCGTGCGCGGCGTAGTTCTGGCCGATGCAGAGCACGGCCGAGGGGCGGGCGACGGGCGCGCCGACGCGTTCCCCCTCGATGCTGGTCTCGGGCAGGCTCGCCGGGTCGGGGACGAGGCCCGGGTCCTCGGCGAGCGCGGCGAGGAAGGGTCCGTCGATGTCGCCGGTGACCGGGCGCAGGTCGCGGTGCTTGCCGTCGGCCGCGGCGAGCACGGGACGTTCCTGGCCGGGCTGGCCGATCCGCATCAGACGCATGGTGGAGTGACTCCTCGTTCGGGTGCTGGGGGACGGAAGACGGGTGGGCGGGGAACCAGTGTCCCTCACCCGCCGGGAGCGCCCCCAGGTCGGGGGGTTCCCGCCCCCGGCCCAGGGCTCCCCGCCCCAGGGCTCAGGGGGCCGCCCTGACCTCGGGGTCGGCCGGCGTCGGTTCCGCGCCACGGGCGTCGCGCGCCGGCGCCCGCTCCTCCGTCACACCGCGCCCGAACGGCCGCCACGCCACCACCGTCAGCGCCGCCATCACCACCGCCGACGCCCAGAACGGGCCGGTGATCCCAAGCCAGCGGGCGATCGGGCCGCCGATCAACGCGCCCAGCGCCGCGCCGCCCATCCCGAACGTCATGAAGACGCTCTCCACCCGCCCGCGCAGCCGGTCGGGGACGGCACGCTGGCGCAGCGTCCGCTCCACCGACCACCACACCGAACCGTGCACGCCGAAGACGATGTAGACGGCCCCGGCCACCCACGCGCTACCGGCGAGGGCGAACCCGACGTGGGTGAGGGTCTCGATCACCAGACCGGCGCGCAGCAGCACCGACGGGCTGAACCACGCCTGGAGGCGCGGCGCGATCAGGGAGCCGACCAGGCCGCCGACGGCCACCGCGGTGAGGAAGACGCCGTAGCCGACCTCGCCGAGCCCGAGCCGCTCGCCCGCGTAGAGCACGAGAACCGACATGCCGGACATCAGCGTGATGTTCATCAGGCAGAGCGCGACGGTGACCATGCGGATGCCGGGGTGCCGCCACAGCCACCGCACACCCTCGGCGATGTCCGTGCGCACCGACCGCCGCGGCGGGGTGGCGTCCTCGACCTCGGGCGGTGACGCGCCCAGCGTTGGCGGCGCCTCGGGTCGGGGCGCCGGGACGGCGGCGTCCCGGCCGACTCCGCGGAGCGTGGAGATCAGCACGGCGGCGAGCACGAACGTCATCGCGTTGATGCCGAACGGCAGCGCCACGGCCGTCACGAAGAGCGTCGCGCCCAGCGGGGGCGCGGCGAAGCGGTTGAGCACGAAGAAGACGGCCTGCATCCGGGAGTTGGCGCGCGGCAGGTCCTCGGAGGCGACGACGGCCGGGATCAGCGAGGCCGCGGCCGTGTCGGCGAGGGTCTCGCACACGCCGAGCAGGAACCCGGCGGCGTAGACCGCCGGCAGCACCGTGGCCGGATCCTCGGGGCGCAGGGCCACGGCGAGCGCCAGTCCGCCGACCACCGCGGCGCGTACGGCGTTGACGACCACGATCAGCCGCCGCCGGTCGAGCCGGTCCACGAACACGCCGCTGACGAGCGAGAACAGCAGCCAGGGCAGCTGCTGCGCGAACATCGCGAGGGAGACGAGCACCGGGTCGTCGGTGACGGAGGCGACCAGCAGCGGTGCCGCGGCGGCGGCTATGCCGTCGCCGATGTTGGAGACCGCGGCGGCGCCCCACAGCCGGTTGAAGTCCCGGCCGAGACCGCGCTTCCGGTCCCGCCGCCCGCGTCGTCCCGTCAGCCGCCCCACGCGCGCAGGCTACGCGCCCGCCGGGTCGGGGGCGCGGCATTTTCCCGCGCCCCCGACCGCCCCCCGCGGGGTGCCCTCAGCCCTCGACCTTCGGCATCTCGCCCACCGTCCGAGACGGGTCGAGGATCGAGAACGTCGCCCCCTGCGGGTCCTTGACCACCGCGTACCTGCCGTACGGGCTGTCCTCCGGCCCGGCGGTCACCTGGCCGCCCATCTTGGTGGCCCGGGCCGCCGCGTCGTCGCAGTCCTCGACGGCGAAGATCACCTCGACGTGCGCGGGCACGTCCGCCGGTATGTCCGCGCCCATCGGGAAGCGGCCCAGCATCATGGTGCCGCCCACCTCGAAGACCTTGTAGTCCATCTCGGAGGCCTCGCCCATCCGCTTGGCGGTGATCGGGAACACCGCGGGATAGAAGGCGTCCACGGCGTCCACGTCACGGGTGGCGATCTCCGCCCAGCAGAACGACCCCGGCTCGCCCTGCTTGGCGAAGCCCTGGTGCTCGCCGGGCTGCCAGACCGCGAACGCCGCCCCGCTCGGGTCCCTGGCCATCAGCATCGTGCCGAACGGGCCCACCTGCATGGGGTCCATCAGCACCTCGCCTCCATGCTCGCGGATCCGCCGCGCCGTCGCCCCGATGTCGGACGACGCGAAGTACAGCGTCCAGGCGGCCGGCGCGCCCTCCTGCCCGGGCGCGACGGGCGCGAGCGCGGCGACCGCCTTGCCGTCGGAGCGCGCCTGCGTGTAGTGGCCGTACTCGGCGGAGCCTCCCTCGAAGGTCCAGCCGAACAGCTCACCGTAGAACTGCATCCCGGCCTCCAGGTCGGGCAGCGTGACGTCGGCCCAACAGGGCGCGCCCTCGGGAAGTTCAGGCATGGCTCTGGCCTCCAGGTGTGGTGTCCGGGTGCGGGTCCGGTGCGGGCTGGGACGTGTCCGCTTCACGTCTTTCGCCCGACTGATTTCGCACATCTGTGCGCTTGAAAATCACGCTAGTGGCGATCCGGCCCCGGCGCAGCGCTAAAAATCGAACACCTGGTCAATTATTCGCCCCTCGGTCGCACGTCCGCCGTCGCGCGCCCCCCACAAACGCGGCACGCATCGCACCCGCCCGACGCTGCGGGCGCGCACACCGCCCACCGCCGCATCGCACCGCCAAACGGGTGAGCCGCCCCCGGCCACCGGCCGGTTGCGGCCGCCGCGGCGGATCCGGTACCGCGTGCGCGCGCCGGCGGGCGCCGCAGACGGGGCGACCCGGGTCGGCGAACGCCTCGGCGCGCATCTGGACGCCCTCCCCCACGCAGCGCTGCGCCCTGTCTCCGTGGGCATAGACCTGCGCATGATCGACTGGGCCAAGCCGCCTCGCTCGGCCGACGTCGGTCACCGGCTCGCCGCGCGGAACGGCGGCACCACGCGCCACGCACCACTCCGCACCGACCGAGGAAGCGACCGCCGTGCCCGAAGAGCCTCCGCCCCACCACCGTCCCCCAGGCCCGCCGCCGGATTCCCCGTCGGGCCCGCCGCACGCCCGGCTCCCCCGCCGGCCCGGCGCGCCCCGTCCGGCCTTCGGCCGGGGCGACACCGCCTTCGCCGCCGCCCCCCATGCCGCGTTGGCCCGGCTGCGCGGCGCGGCGCCCGTGCACCACATCGTCCTGCCGGACGGCTCCGCCGCCTGGCTGGTCACCCGGGACGCCGACGTCCGCCGCTGGCTCTCGGACCCGAGACTGTCGCACAACAAGCGGCACTCACGCGCCGGTTACCGCGGCTTCTCGCTGCCGCCCGCGCTGGACGCCAACCTGCTCAACAGCGATCCCGAGGACCATATCCGGCTGCGCCGCCTGGTCGGCAAGGGCTTCACCCCGCGGCACGTCGCCGCGTTGGCGCCCACCGTCGAGGCCACCGCCCGCCGTTGCGCCGACGCGCTCCGGCACGAGATCGAGGCCGCCGCCGAACCCGCCACCGAGCCCGAAACGGCCGATCTGGTCACCGGCTTCGCGGCGCCGCTCCCGCTGGCCGTGATCGGCGACCTCTTCGCCCTGCCGGAGCCGGACCGACGGCCGTTCGCCGGCTGGGTCTCCACCATGATCTCGCCGCAACGCCCCGAGGACGTCTCGGAGTCGGTGGCCGCCATCCACCAGTACCTCACCGATCTGGTCGCCGCCCGCCGCGCCACCCCGGGCCCCGCCGACGACCTGCTCAGCTCCCTCGTCGCCGCCCGCGACGGCAGCGACCAGCTCAGCGAGGACGAGCTCGTCTCGCTCGCCTTCCTGATCCTCGGCGCCGGCATCGAGAACGTCCAACACACGCTCTCCGCAGGAATGTTGGCCCTGCTGCGCGAGCCGGACCAGCTCGCCGCGCTGCGCGCCGAGCGGGACGCCCTGCTGCCCGGCGCCGTCGAGGAGCTGCTGCGCCACGCCCACCCCAACCTGATGGCGATACGCCGCTTCACCACGGAGGCCGTCGAGATCGCCGGCAGCCACGTGCCGCGCGGCGAGACCGTGCTGCTGTGCCTCGCCTCGGCCAACCGGGACCCCGAGCGCTATGCCGAGCCCGACCGTTTCGACATCCGCCGCACCGACCACGGCCACCATCTCGCGCTGGGGCACGGCATGCACTACTGCCTGGGCGCCCCGCTCGCCCGCCTGCAGCTGCGCCTCGCCCTGACCGCCCTGCTGGACGGGCTCCCCTCCCTCGCCCTCGCCGCGGAGGAGCCGCGCTGGTCGACCTCGTTCCGCTCCCACGCCCTGACCCGACTCGCCGTCACCTCGGCCCCCAGCCCCGGGGCGCGTCCTTGACCGCCCCCGATCCCGGACCCCGCGCGCGGCCGGCGTCCGCGCCCCGCGCGGGGCGCGGACGCCCCGGGGCGGGCCCCGGCGGAGGGCGCGGGCGGCGCCTCAGCGGAAGATCCGGCTGTCTGATGAGCTTAACGGAATCAACGCGCGCAAAGTTCGCAAATTCGCTTGGCGGGCGCACGGGGCCGCCGCTCGGGGTCACGGTCCGGTCGGCTCCCGCGAGAGTGTGTGACTCGAAGTATCGTGGTGATCACCTTGTGGTGATGCATGGGTCCTGCGCCTGTCCGCCGTTCGCCAGAGGCGAGAGCGGCCGACCGGGACCGCGCTCGCCACGTTGGACACAAGGAGTGCGATGAGTTCGACCCACGAGCGAGTTGACCTGCTGCTCACCGAGGAACTCGGCGTGCCACGCGGCGCGCTCGCCCCCGACGTATCGCTGGAGACCCTCAGGTTGGACTCGCTGGCCCTGGAGGAGCTGCGCTTCCTGGCGGAGGAACGTTTCGACATCGACCTGGCCGACGCGGCGATGACCCCGCGCAGCACCGTCAGTGAGCTGGTCAGCCTCATCGAGAGGCAGGTGAGCGCGGCGTGAGCGGGCGCGGCCCTGATCCCTTCGACGCCGCCGTGACCGGCCTCGGCATGGTCACCGCGGCGGGCAAGGACGTGCCGACGACCTGGCGCCGAGTCCTCGACGGGACCCCCGGAACGGTCGGTCAGATCCCCCAACTGGCTGGTCTTCCATGTGACTTCGCTTACACCATCGACGACGGCGAGGACCGTCTTGACGTGGACGCGCTGCTCGGTCGTTCGCTCGCGCGCACGATGGAACGTTTTGCCCAACTTGCCGTGATTGCCACCCGGGAGGCTCTCAACGACGCCGGTCTGGACTCCGCCGACTGGGACGCCACCCGCGTCGCCGTCGTCATCGGCAGCTCGCACGGCGGCCTCGACGTCTACGACGAGGGCACCCGGATGATGGCGGCCAAGGGCGACCGCCGCATCTCCCCGATGGTCACCCCACTGAGCCTGCTCAACCACGCCGCCGCCAGCGTCTGCCTGGACACCGGCGCCCGCGGGCCGAGCATGGGCATGGCGGCCGCGTGCGCGTCCGGCACCTCCGCCATCGGCACCGCCCGCCTGCTGCTGCGGGCCGGGCTGTGCGACATCGCACTCGCCGGCGGCGCCGAGTCCATGCATTCGCGCACCGTCATCGGCTCGGCCTGCCGGGCCGGCGTGCTCTCCACCCGGCGCCACGACCCGGCCACCGCGTGCCGCCCGTTCGGCGCCGACCGGGACGGCATGGTCACCGGCGAGGGCGCCGGCGTGCTCGTGCTCGAACATCCGGAGCACGCCCGCGCGCGAGGGGCCCGCGTGCTCGCCCACGTCAGCGGCTACGGCGCGTCCAACGACGCGCACAGTCCCGCCGTCCCGCACCCCGACGGCACCGGGCTCGAACAGGCCCTGCGCGCCGCGCTGGACGACGCGGGACTCGTGCCGGCCGACATCGACCACGTCAACGCGCACGGCACCGCCACCATCGCCAACGACGCGATCGAGGGCGCCACCCTGCACCGCGTCCTCGGCGACCGCCCCCTGGTGACCTCGACCAAGGCGGCCACCGGCCACACCCTCGGCGCCTCCGGCGCCATCGAGACGGCCCTCACCGTCCTCTCGCTCCGCGACCAGACGGTCCCCCCGACCACCAACCTCGACATCCCGGACCCGACCATCGAGATCCCCATCCAGTCCGAACGCCCCCACTCCACCACCCTCCACGCCGCCGCCAAGACCTCCCTCGGCTTCGGCGGCCACAACGCGGCCCTGATCCTGACCGCGTCGTGACGCGGTCGCCCGCCGACGCGGGGGAGTCGGCGAGGAACCGACGAGGCGGGGCGCGGGCAGCTCGCCTTGCCCGAAAAAATTGAAAATGTCAGAGTCGGCGCATGCCAACGCCTTTCAGGGGTGCGACTCCCTACTGCTACGCGAATTCGCTCGCGATGATTCTGGGCGCGGATTCGCCCCCGCCGTCGGCGATCGAGGTGCTGACCGGATCGCCTTTCGGTGTTCAGTTCGTCGAGAGTGGCCTGCCCTGTTTCGACCCGCTCGGCTGGGACCCCGACCTCGGACTCGACCAGGCCATCGAACTGCTCGGCCTGACGTGTCGGCGCACCGGCGGAGGCGAGGACGGCGAGGACGGCGAGGCGCTGCGCCGGTTGCGGCGGGCCAGCGCACGGGATCCGGTGCTGGTGGGGCCCGTCGATACGGGTCTGCTCACGCATCAGCCGTGGTCGGCCGGGGCGGCCACCGGCATGGACCACTGGGTCGTGGTGCTGAACGTCGACGACCAGCGGGTGCTTTTCCACGACCCCGACGGTTTTCCCTTCGCCACGCTCCCCGTTGCCGATTTTCTCGCGGCGTGGCGTGCGGAACAGGTCGAATGCGCCGCCCCGTTCACCATGCGCAGCGAATTCCGCCGGGTGCGGCCGGTCGAGGTGGAGACGGCGCTGCGGGCCGCACTGCCCCTGGCGCGGGAATGGCTCACCGGTCGGAAGGCCGACGGCGCGCGGGGCGGGGCGGCCGCCCTGGAGCGGCTCGCCGACCGCGTGCGGGCTGGACTGGACGACCGGACGCGCGCCCATCTGGTGAACTTCGCCGTCCGGGTGGGCGTCCGGCGCCTCGCCGACGCGTCGGTCTGGCTGGACACGATCGGCGAGGCCCGGGCCGCCGCGGCGGCCGACGAGCAGGCGCGGCTGCTCGGCAGCGTGCAGTACGACCTGGTCGCGGGTGACACCGGCGCGGCGGCGGCAACGCTGCGGCGGATGGCGGTCACCCACGACCGGCTCCGCTCCGCCCTCGCCCCCGTCAGACCCGGGCGGTGAACTTGATCTCGACCAGCAGTTCGGGGAAGGCCAGCCGACGGATGCCGATCAGCGTGCTGGTCACCTGCGGGTCCGGCCGCCCGTAGGCCTCCTTCCGCACCGTCCCCGAGGCGGCGTACACCGCGTCGGGGTCGAGCGTGTAGATGACCTCCTCCACGACGTCGTCCAGGGACGCCCCGAAACGCCGCAGCAGTTCGGCCGCGTTGGCATAGCACTGACGCATCTGGTCGGCCATCCGGGAGAAGTCGGTGACCTGTCCGGCGTCGTTGATCGGAGCGGGCGCGACGAGCTCCGGTCCGTCGTGGGCGACCTGGCCGGAGAGGTGGATGGTGTCGCCGCGCCTGACCGCCTGCACGTATCCGTAGGCCTCTTCCCAGGGAACGCCGAAGCTTTCCGCCCGGTCCATGGTTTCCATAAAGCAACGCTCCGATCATCGGACGTGAGTTCCTTCGGGACTGCACCACGACGCTAATCACGCAGGTCGGGGCGGGCCAGACCGGGTTGTGCCAGCCACGGCAAGGATTGTGCCAGGTCAGGGCGCGTAAACTGGACGCCAGACGCGGAGCGGAGGAGCGGAATTGCGATCCACAGCGGGCGGGATAGTCGTCGCGATCCTCGCGGTGCCGCGGGTTTATCCATTGGACGTCAGCATTCCGGCGCATGTGTTCGGCCAGCATCCGGGTTACCGAGTCCTCGTGTGTGGAGATCATGACCGCGCATCGGAGATCCGGCCGACGCATTCGCTCTCCGACGTGGCGGGCGCCGATATCGTCGTGGTGCCGGGTTACGAGGATCCGAATCTCCCGGTGCCCGAGGACTACCTGAGGGCACTCCGAACCGCCGTCGAACGAGGCGCCCGGGTCGTCGCCGTCTGCACGGGTGTCTTCGCGCTCGCGGCCAGCGGCGTGCTGAACGGGAGGACCGCGACGACGCACTGGCGCCATACCGAGCGACTTCGGCTGAGGTATCCGACGGTCGACGTCGTGGAGAACCGGCTGTTCGTCGAGGACGGGGCGATCCTCACGTCGGCGGGTGCGGGCGCCGGCATCGACGCGTGTCTCTACGTGGTCGGGGCCGACTTCGGGACGGCCGTGGCGGACGGCGTGGCGAAGGACGTCGTCTTCGCCACCGCCCGCGACGCGAACGAGCCGCAGTACCGGGACGCGCTCGCCCCGACCCGCGACAGCCTGCACGCGACGCGGGAATGGGCGATCGAGAACCTCGGCTCCGCCCTCACCGTGCAGCGGATGGCGGACCACAGCCTGCTGTCACGGAGGACCTTCATCCGGCGCTTCGTGCGTGAGACCGGTATGCCTCCCATGCAGTGGGTCACCCTGCAACGCATCATCAGCGCACGCCGACTGCTCGAGACCTCCGACTGGACGGTCGAGCGCATCGCCGGGACGACGGGCTTCGGCACGGCCGCGAACTTCCGGACGCTCTTCCGCAGAGAACTCGGCGTGACCCCCACCGCCTACCGGAGGTCCCACGCCCCCGGCGGCCTGGCCGTTCGCCAGGGCGCCTGAGTCTTCACTCCGTGTCGCTGTCCCGAGTACACCCTCGGCTCCGCCGAGGACGTGGCCGGCATCGTCCAGGGCGGTGCTGGGTCGCAGGGCGTCGTGGCCGTCATCGGCGCCGCCCTGCTGTTCATCCTGCCGGTCAACTGGTCGCGTCAGGAGACCACGATGACCTGGCGCGACGCGAGCCGGATCGACTGGGGCACCATCCTGCTGTTCGGCACCGGGATCATCTTCGGCGCCATGCTGTCCGCCACGGGCCTGGCGGAGACCATCGGCGACAACGCGTCGGACACGCTGGGCATCGACAGTTCCTTCACCATCACCGCGTTCGCGGTCGTGTTGGCGATCCTCATCTCCGAGACCACCAGCAACACCGCGTCCGCCGCGGTGGTGGTGCCGATCATCATCCCCCTCGCGGTGGCGTCCGGGGTCGACCCGTTCGTGCCGGCTCTGGCCGCCACGTTCGGCGCGTCCTTCGGCTTCATGCTCCCGTCTCAACGCGCAGGAAGGTCTCCAGCGTCACCAAGAGCAACGCCCAGCAGTACGGCATGGTCCTGTGGGACGACGTCTTCCGTCGTGTCGCGGCGGACTACCCCGACGTGGAGACCGAGAGCGTCCTGGTCGACGCGATGTCCGCGAAGTTCGTACTCCAGCCCCAGGATCTCTCCGTCGTCGTCGCCTCGAACCTCAACGCCGACATCCTGTCCGACCTCGGCAGCGCCCTGGCCGGCAGCCTCGGCCTCGCGTCCAGCGCGAACCTCAACCCCGAGCGGCGCTTCCCCAGCATGTTCGAACCCGTCCACGGTTCCGCGCCCGACATCGCGGGCCAGGGGGTGTGCAACCCCGTGGGCGCCATCGGCAGCGCCGCCATGATGCTGGACCACCTCGGCCTGCACGACGAGGCCAAGCGGGTCCAGACCGCCATCGAGGCCGCCACCGCTCGGGGAGTCCGCACCCGCGACGTCGGCGGCACCGCCGACACCGCCACCCTCACCCGGGCGATCATCGCCCACCTCGCCGACTGAACGCAGGCCGCGATCCCCTCGGGGACGGGTCGCCCGAGCCGGTCTCCTCGGTGTGTCGCCGTGACCCGTCAACTCGCCGACGCCTTCGCGGCCGGCACCGTGGCCCCTCGGGCCCGGCCGACGGCCGCCTCGACGCGCTGACCGCCCGCGGGACCGAGGTGTTGCGGGCGCTGGCCCGAGGGCTGAGCGACTCCGAGATCGCCCGCGTCCTGGGCATCGGACGGTCCACGGTGAAGACCCACGTGCACGCGATCCTCGACAGGCCGCGACCTGCGCGACCGGGCCCAGGCGATCGTCCTCGCGTACGAGACCGGGCTGGCTGGCGCCGAACAGACCCACCGCCGCGCCCCGCGCCACCTGCCATCGCGGCTCGCCGGAACTCGATACCCGAACTGACGTGGCGAACTAGGGTGTTCGCATGTCCGACCAGCTCTCCCTCCGCATCGGCGACCGCACCCTCTCCTACGTCGACTCCGGCGGCGACGGCCTGCCGCTGCTCGCGCTGCACGGGTCCTTCGGCCGCGGAACGATCTTCGCCCGGCTGGCCGCCGACCTCGCGGACCAGGCCCGCGTCGTCGCGCCCGACCAGCGCGGTCACGGGCTGAGCGACCGCGCGGACGACTACGGGCGCGCCGGTTTCGTGGACGACGCGGCCTTCCTGCTACGGGAGTTGGGGATGGCGCCGGCCGTCGTGCTCGGGCACTCGTTGGGCGGCATCACCGCCTACCAGCTGGCGGCCCGGCACCCGGAGCTGGTCTCCGCGCTGATCATCGAGGACGCCGGGCCGGTGATGCGGCAGCCCGAGATCGCCCACCCGGTGCTCGACGTGCGCGGCTGGCCGGCCACGGCGCCGACCCGGCACGAGCTGGCCCGCCGCATCGAGGCGGCGGGCGTCCCCGACGCGGCCTACTTCATGCAGAGCGCCGTGGACCGCGGGGACCACTGGGGACTGCTCTTCGACTGGGACGAGATGATGGCGGTCCAGAAGGGCGGCGTCGGCGACTGGTGGGCCGACTGGCTGGGCTCCACGTGTCCGGCCGTCGTCCTGCACGGCGGGCAGAGCCCGCTGCTGCCGTCCGATCTGGCACGCACGATGGTCGCCCGCCGGCCGGGCACCAGCTTCGTCACCTTCCCCAAGGCCGGCCACTGGATCCACGACGACGCCCCGGCCGGACTCGCCGCCGCCGTCGCCGACTTCCTCCACCGCCTGGTCTGACGCGTACGAACGGGGCGTGGCCGGAGCGACACGTGACGGGACGTCAGCGACCGCCGGCGACGCGGAGGATGGCGCCGGTGGTGTAGGACGACTCGGCGGAGAGGAGCCAGGCGACGGCGTTGGCGACCTCGTCGGGCGTGCCCGGTCGGCGCATCGGGACGGCCTCGCTCATCCGCCAGGCGCGTTCCGGATCGCCCATGGTGGCGTGCATGTCGGTGGTGATGGCGCCGGGCTGGACGGAGTTGACGCGGATCCCGTCAGGGCCCAGCTCCTTGGCGAGGCCCAGCGTCAGGGCGTCGACCGCCGCCTTGCTCGCCGCGTAGTGCACGAACTCGTTCGGGCTGCCGATGGTCGCCGCGCCGGAGGAGACGTTGACGATGGCGCCGCCGCTCCCGCCGTGCCGGGGCGACATCTCCCGCACCGCGCGCCGGGCGCAGAGCAGGGCGCCCATCACGTTCACGTCCACCACCCGCCGCATCACGTCCGGCGGCGTGTCGTCGAAGCGGCCCAACGGGCCGGTGATCGCGGCGTTGTTCACCAGTCCGGTGATCCGGCCGAGACGCTGCCCGGCCGCGTCGAACAGCCGGTCCACGTCGGCCTCGACGCTCACGTCCACCCGCACGGCCACGGCCTCGGCGCCGGCCTCCCGCACCGACGCGGCCACGGACTCGGCGGCGTCATCGTCCCGTACGTACCCGATGGCGACGCGATGCCCGGCCCGGGCCAACCGCTGCGCGACCGCCGCGCCGATGCCCCGGCTCCCGCCCGTGACGACCGTGACCTGCTGCTCCATGTGGGTGAGCCTAACCCGAGGCGGTCCCCGGCCCGCGCATCCGGGGACCCTACCGTCGGGTCCTCACCCCAGGCCGTGGCGGCGGTGGGCGCGGAGGGCGAGTCGGCCGGGGATCGCCGTGGCGGCCAGCGCCAGGGTGACGGCGACGCCCGCGATGCCGGCGCAGGCCACCGCGTCGACCGAGACGCCCGCGCCGCCCGCCATGCCGGCGCTGAACGCGGTGAGCGTCGCGAGGCAGATCGCCGTGCCGAGGGCCAGGGCGGTCGCCGCCACCGCGAGCGCCTCCAGCCGCAGCATGGCCAGGACCTGCCGGCGGGTGGCGCCGACGAGGCGCAGCAGCCCGAACTCCCCCGCCCGGTCCGCCGTCGACATCGCCAGGGTGTTCACGGCGGCGATGGTGGTGAAGGCCAGCACCAGGCCCATGGCGACGAACGCCACCTCGGCGCTGGCCTCCCGCTGCTCCGCCAGCGCGTCGGCGAGGTGACTCGCGGGGGCGACGGCGACGGCCGGGTAGTCGGCGGCGAGGGCTTCGCCGAGCCGGGCGGCGAGCTCGGCCGGGTCGCCGTCGCCGGCGACCAGCACGGAGTCCGCGAGCGGGTTGTCGATGTGCGCCGCGACGAGCAAGTGGGCCAGGGTCAGGTCGCCGAAGCCGAGGCCGCGTTCGTAGACGGCCGCGACGGTGAGCGTGACGGGCGTGCCGTCGCCCAGCACCAGGGGCATGGTGTCGCCGGGGTGCAGTCCCTTGCTGTCGGCGACCAGTTCGCTGATCGCGACGCCGTCCTCGTCGAGCGCGGCGAGATCGGCCGGCGAACCCTCGGTGACGCCGAGGCGCAGCGTCGCGTCCAGTCCTTCGGGGGTGACGCCCTGCACGGTGTACTGGTCCAGCCCCGGCGAGCGGACCGTGGTGTGCACCACCTCGGTGACGGCGGTGACGCCGTCCAGGGCGCGCAGCCGGTCGGCGGCCGGGCCCGGCACCCCGGGCGCGCCGGGGGCGGCGGCGAGCACCGCGTCGGCCACCACGCCGTCGCGCACCTGCCGGTCGGCCGCGCCGGCCAGGGTCGTCTGGGTGAAGAGGACGGTCCCGGCCATGGCCACCAGCAGGGTGAGCGGGGTGATGACGGAGGCCAAGCGCCGGGCGTTGGCGCGGGTCTGGTGGGCGGCGAGGTGGCCGGCGGGGGTGGTCAGGCCGCGCGGCAGCAGCGCGAAGGCGGCGCGGGCGACGAACGGGCCGAGGAGCGCGACGGCGACGGAGAGCAGCAGCACCGTCAGGTAGGTGACGGGCATGGCGGCCGGTTCGGTGCGCAGCACGGACAGCACGAACAGCAGCACCACGCCGCCGGCCAGGACGAGCAGCCCGGCGAGCAGCCGGCCGAGGCCGGTGCGGCGTTCCACGGCCGCCTCGGTGAGCGCCTCGGCCGGGCGGATCCGGGCCACCCGGCGGGCGGAGACCCGCGCGGCGAACCAGGCGACGAGGAGCGTGGCGAACAGGGCGATCAGCGCGGGGAACGCGCTCCGCACCATGGACAGCGTCTCCGGGATCACGCCCAGGTCGACGAACTGGTCGTACAGCAGGCGGGCCAGCGGCTGTCCGGCGGCGACGCCGAGCAGGCCGGCGACGAACGCGACGGCCAGCGCCTCGCGGCCGATCAGGCCGCGGATCTGCCGGGGGGTGGCGGCGATGGCGCGGAGCAGGGCGAGTTCGCGCTGGCGCTGCTGGAGGGTGAGGGCGAAGGTGCCGACGACGACGAGGACGGCGACGAGCAGGCTGGTGCCGCCGATCGCGCCGCCCATGCTGATCAGCTCGACGCGGGCCTTGCTGGCGTCGAGGAACTCGGCCGGGCCGCGCCCGCCGCCGGTGTGCACCTCGGCGGCCGGGGCGCTGGTGCCGGCCAGCGCGGCCTCGACCGCGTCGGCCAGCGCGGCCACGTCGGTACCGGATGCGGCGCCGGAGTCGGCGCCCGAGTCGGCGCCCGAGCCCGGGTCGGGGAAGACGCCGACGGCGGAGACCTGCCCCTCGTGGCCGGCGAGGCGGCGGGCCTCGGCGTCAGTGAAGAAGACCGCGGACTGCTGGCCGGCCGCCTCGGCGGTGACGCCGGCGACGGTGTACGTGGCCGGGGCGCCGGTGGCCTGGACGGTGACGGGGTCGCCGGGCGCCAGACCGGCACGGGCGGCCAGGTCGCGGTCGAGGACGATCTCGTCGTCGGCGCGCGGCGGGTGGCCCCGTTCCACGTGGAACGGGGTGAGGACGGCGGAGGTCCAGGCGTGGCCGAGGGACTCGCCCGCCGCACCGGGGACGGCGCCGCCGTCGCCGGCCAGCAGCGTGGCGGGGAAGGTCAGTTCGGGGACGGCGACGCGGACCCCGGGGACGTCCTCGATCCGTTGGACCGTCTCGGCGGGGAGCCAGGCCCGCTCGTACACCGGCTTGGCCTTGTGCTTGGTCTTGTCGCCCTTCCGCTGCTCGTGGTGCACGTCCTGGTCGGCGGTGACGACGATGGGCGTGCCGGCGTAGCGCTCGGTGGCGATCTCGCCGCGCAGGCCGGTCTCGAGCAGCGTGCCGCAGGCCGTGACCAGGGCGGCGGCGCAGCACAGGGCGAGGAACGCGCCGACGAAGCCGGCCTTCCGGGCGGCGATGGTGTGCAGTGCGTAGCGCAGCATCAGGCCCACGCCCCCAGGTGCGTCATGCGCTCCGCCACGCGTTCGGCGGTGGGCGCGGTCATCTCGTCGACGATCCGGCCGTCGGCGAGGAAGAGGACGGTGTCGGCGTGCCCGGCGGCGACCGGGTCGTGGGTGACCATGACGACGGTCTGGCCCGTCTCGTCCACGCAGGAGCGGAGCAGGGTGAGTATCTCCCGGGCGGTGACGGTGTCCAGGGCGCCGGTGGGCTCGTCGCCGAAGATGACGTCGGGGCGGGTGATCAGCGCGCGGGCGATGGCCACCCGCTGTTGCTGGCCGCCGGAGAGTTCGGCGGGGCGGGCGTGCGCCTTGCCGGCCAGGCCGACGCGGTCGAGGATCTCGGCCAGCCAACGCCGGTTGACGCGTTCGTGGTTCAGGCGCAGCGGCAGGGCGATGTTGTGCCGGACGGTCAGGGCGGGGACCAGGTTGAACGCCTGGAAGACGAAGCCGACGCGGCGGCGGCGCAGGTGGGTGAGTCGGGTCTCGTTGAGGGAGCCGAGCTCGGTGTCGCCGATCCAGGCGGCGCCCGAGGTGACCCGGTCGAGTCCGGCGGCGCAGTGCAGGAACGTGCTCTTGCCGGAGCCCGAGGGGCCCATCACGGCGGTGAACGTGCCGGGCGGGATGGCGACGGAGACGCCGTCGAGCGCGCGGACCGCGGCCCGGCCCCGGGTGCCGTCGTAGGTCTTGGTCACCGCGTCGAGGCGGAGCGCGGCGGTGCCGGCCGCGCTCCCGGGGCCACCCCCGGGGGTGGCCCCGGAGTCGGGTCTGGTGGAGACGCTGGTCATGTCAGTCTTCCTTCTTGCTCCGCCGGTCGGGGCCGGCGCTCGGATCGGAGTCGGAGTCGGGGTTCGCGTCGGGCCGGGTGTCCGGGTCGGCGCCCAGGTCGGTGTCCGGGTCCGGCGCGGGGAACGCCAGGAAGCGGGTGAGGACGGTGCGGGCGTCCGCCGGGGTCTGCTCCGGGGGGCGCTTGTAGCGGTTGAGGAGCGCGATGTAGTCCTCGAAGAGGTCGCGGAGCTCGTCGAGGGTCAGCCGGATGGTGCCGCGCGAGTACGGGAACGCGTCCAGCCAGGCGCCCGCCTCCTCGCCCTGCGCGCCCTGGAGCCACGCGAAGAGCCGCAGGTCGGAGGCGTAGGCCAGGCGGTTCATCTCGTCCACGACCCGCCGGGTCTCCGGATCCTGCTGGCTGCGCGGCGGCAGCCGCAGGTCCTGGGACACCGCGCGCCACCAGCGTTCGCGGCCGTGGGCGCCCTCGCCTCCCCCGGTCTCCTCGACGAAACCGAAACGGGCCAGGGCGCGGAGGTGGTAGCTGGTCGCCCCGGTGTTGAGGTCGAGCGCGCGGGCGAGGGTCGCGGACGTCGCGGGCCCGTACATGGCCAGCCGCTCCATGATCTGCAGTCGCCGCGGGTGCGCCAGCGCCTTCAGGCCGTCGAGTGAGGGGGTGTAGGGCATGTACACAGTCTTCTGTGCACAACCACCTGTGCACGATCGGGCGGGCACCCCGACCGTGGTGGGGTTAACCCCCGCCGCCGGCACCGGATCCGGCCCGACACGCGCGGAAAAACGGTTGCGTTCGCCATCGCCGGCGGGCACCGTGCGGCGGATGGACGCGACAGAAGGAGCCGCCATGTCCGGTGCCGGCAACCCGGAGGTCCGGGTGTTTCCCGTGGCGGAGGAGGGATCCGGGCCCTACGCGCTGGCGGCCGGGCCCGACGGTGCGCTGTGGGTGACGCTCGCGCACGCCGGGCGGATCGCGCGGGTCACCGCGGACGGCGAGACGGTGGCCACGTACGCGCTGGACTCGGCGGACTGTCAGCCCACGATCATCACCGCCGGGCCCGACGGCGCGCTGTGGTTCACCCGGACCCGGGATCACCGCATCGGCCGGATCACGACGGACGGCGAGATCACCGCCTTCCCGGTGCCGACGGCGGACGGCGGTCCCTTCGGCATCGCGGCCGGGCCGGACGGCGCCCTGTGGTTCACGGAGATGAACGCCGACCGCGTCGGCCGGATCACCACCGACGGGGAGGTGACGGACTTTCCGCTGCCCGTGTCGGGGGCGTTCCCCTCGGCGATCTGCGCCGGCCCCGACGGCGCTCTGTGGTGCACGCTCAACCAGGGCAACGCCATCGCCCGGGTCGGCGTCGACGGCGAGGCCGACGTGTACCCGCTGCCGACCGCGGGCGCCGGACCCGTCGGCATCGCGAGCGACGGCGAGGCGCTGTGGTTCGTGGAACTGCTCGCCGGCCAGCTCGGCCGGATCTCGGTGACTGGCGCGGTCGAGGAGTTCCCGCTTCCCGACCGCGCCGCCAGGCCGCACGCCGTGGTGGCCACGGCGCCGGGCGACTGCTGGTTCACCGAATGGGGCGGCAACCGCGTGGTCCACCGCACCCCGGACGGCGCGTTCCACGGGTACGAGCTGCCCGAGCCGTCGTCCGAACCGCACGGGATCGCCGTGGGCCCATGGGGGTCCCCCCGGCCGAAGGCTGGGGGAGGCGCGCTGTGGGTGGCGCTGGAGACGGGCGCGCTGGCCCGGGTCGGCCCTCCGGACAGGACCTAGCTGTCTAGGCCGCCGCGCCGGTCAGCACGGACTCGATCTCGGCCAGTTCCTCGTCGGTGAAGTCGAGATTGGCCGCCGCGCCCACGCTGTCCTCCAGCTGCCGGACGCTGCTGGCGCCGATCAGCGCCGAGGTGACGCGGCCGCCGCGGAGCACCCAGGCGATGGCCGTCTGGGCGAGGGTCTGGCCGCGGCGCTTCGCTATCTCGTTGAGCGCCCGCGCGGTGGCCACCGTCTCGTTGACCCTCGTCTCGTTGAGGAACGGGCTCGCGCCGCCGGCCCGCGAGTCCTCGGGGATGCCGCCGAGGTAGCGGTCGGTGAGCAGGCCCTGGGCGAGCGGGGAGAACGCGATGGAGCCGGCCCCGATCTCGTCCAGCGCGTCCAGCAGCCCGTCCTCCACCCAGCGGTTGACCATCGAGTAGGAGGGCTGGTGGATCAGCAGCGGCGTGCCCAGCTCGCCCAGGATGCGGGCGGCCTCCCGGGTCTGCTCGGGCGAGTAGTTGGAGATGCCGACGTAGAGCGCCTTGCCCTGCCGGACCGCGGAGTCCAGCGCGCCCATCGTCTCCTCGAGCGGAGTGTCGGGGTCGGGGCGGTGCGAGTAGAAGATGTCCACGTAGTCCAGGCCCATCCGGCCCAGGCTCTGGTCCAGGCTGGCGAGCAGGTACTTCCGCGAACCCCACTCGCCGTACGGCCCGGGCCACATGTCGTAGCCCGCCTTGGTGGAGATGATCATCTGGTCGCGGTAGGGGCGGAAGTCGCTGGCCATGATCCGGCCGAAGTTCTCCTCGGCGGCGCCGGGCCTGGGCCCGTAGTTGTTGGCCAGGTCGAAGTGCGTGACGCCGAGGTCGAACGCGCGCCGCAGGATGGCTCGTTGGCCGCCGAGGGGGTTGGCGTCGCCGAAGTTGTGCCAGAGGCCGAGCGAGACGGCGGGCAGCTTCAGGCCGGAACGGCCCGAGCGACGGTAGCTCATCGTGGTGTCGTAACGGGTGGACGCGGCGAGGTAGGTCACGGTTCTCCCTGCTCAGAACGTCTGTGTGGCACCGGCCGCCCGATCCTGTCACGCGGGTGCGCCCACAACCAGTGACTTACGACCCGGTCGAGGCCGCCGCGACCAGGCGCCGCACGGACCCGACCACGCCCTCCCAGGCGGTCTCGGTGTCCGCGGTCCGCCGGTGCGGGCGCCGGAACTCGTCGAGGTAGCCGGTGAGATCGTCGAGATCCCAGCGGATCCGGTACAGCAGCAGCGTCTCCCCGTCGGCGCCGCGCCGCAGGTCGTCGGCGTCGGCATCGGCATCGGCATCGGCATCGGCGGCCAGCCACCACAGGTCCCGCTCCGGCGGCGCGAGCCCCACCGTGTCCCAGTCCACCAGCCGGAGTCGGTCCCCGGCGCGGACGACGTTCCCCGGATGCGGTTCGCCGTGGGTGATCACGTACGGGCGGCCGGCGGCGGCCACCCGGGCGGTCAGCGCGTCGAACCGTCCCAGCACCGCGCGCAGCGCGTCCGCCCCGTGCCGGGCGAGCAGGCGTCGGGTGGGCTCCGCGAAAGGCCCGCCCGTCCACGGCCGGTCCAGCTCCGCCAGCGCGACCTCCAGCGCGGCGCGCCCCGGCAGGTCGCCGGGGTCCCGCACGGGCAGCCGCAGGCCCGCGCCGAGCGCCCCGGCCGTCGCCGCGTGCAGCGTCCCCATCATCCGCCCCACCGCGTCGCGTTCCGCCGCCGTCCGCCAGGGTCCGAACGCACCCGCGCCGCCGTCCACCCACGGGAACACCGCGACGGCGAACTCGCGCCCCAGAGCCCGGACGCTCTCCCCGCGCCGGCTCGGCACCGGGCCGACCACGAAGTCCAGGCCGCCCGCGCCGGCGAGCCAGGCCGCGCCCTCCATCGCCCGGCGCAGCTCGTCGAACGCGCCCTCCCCCGCCAGCTCCGTCACGGTGACGAACCACCGGGTCCCGGCGGCGTCCTCGGCGGCCCAGTGGTGGTCGCCGAACCCCACCGGCAGGTACCGCGGTTCTCCTCCCGGCGCGATGTCGATCCCCCAGCCCTCGCGGAGCGCCCGGGCCAGCGCCGCGTCGTCCAGTCCCGTCGGTCTCGTCCTCACGCCCCCACTCTGGCCAACGAGCACCGCGCGCGTCGACGCATTAAGTCAGCGCATCAGCCGTGTTGAGCGGCGGGTCCCGGCCGCGGCTCGTCAGTCCGACTCGCGCCCCGGCAGGGGCTGGTAGCGGCTGGGGCCCGGCGTCTCGCCCTCCGGTGGGTAGTCGCAGTCGAGGCTGGTGATCTCGTAGTCGTCGCCCTCGTTCTGCTCCTGGTCGACGACCACCGCGGCCGTGCAGGCGCGGCCGTGCTCGTCGGTGAACGTGACGATCTCGCTGTAGTCCGTCGGGGTGGTGCTGCAGCCCGCGAGCAGCAGGGCCGCGGCCCCGGCCGTCAGTACCGCGCCGAGCCGCCACAGCCGTCTCATCCTCGCCCCACCCCGTTCGTCCTCGCCCCGCTGACCCGGTCGTCGCGCACACCGTAGCCCGCGCCGGTGTGGTGCGCCATGTCCCGCTACGGCAGCGGACGTTGCGAGTAGTTGAACAGTCGGAGCGCCCGATGTGATTGACGGAGTGAGTACTCACTCCGTACTGTGGACGGCATGGTGGAGACCCCCTCCCGGCGCCGGGCGCCGGCCATGGAACCCGAACAGCGCCGCGCCATGATCGTCGCCGCGGCCCTGCCCCTCGTCGTCGAGTACGGCGCCGCCGTGACCACCGCGAAGATCGCCCGCGCCGCCGGCATCGGCGAGGGCACGATCTTCCGTGTGTTCGAGGACAAGGACGCCCTGCTCAGGGCCTGCATGGCGGAGGCCGTGCGACCCGACACCACCGTCGCCCACCTCGCGTCCGTCGCCCTCGACCAGCCGCTCGCGGCCCGGCTCACCGAGGCGGCCGAGGTGATGCGCGGTTTCATGGAGCGGATGGGCGCCGTCGCCGGGGCCCTCGCCGCCGCCGGCAAACTGGAGCGACCCGCGCCGCCCCGGCCCGGCAGGGAGGGCCGGCTCCCGGACCGCGAGGCCGGCCTGGCCGCGCCACGCGCCGCCCTGGCCGCGCTGTTCGAGCCCGACCGGGACATCCTGCGCCTGAGCCCGGAGCGCAGCGCGGACGCCTTCCAGCTGATGCTGATGTCGGCCGGCCGCCTCCACGCCCCCGAGCCGCTGAGCACCGAGGAACTGCTCGACCTCTTCCTGCACGGCGCGGTCACCGATCCGGGGAGGGCCCACGGCGAGGCGCCGGAAGAGCCCTCCGGCGAGGGCCCTGGGGAGCCGCGGTGACCGCACCCGACGCGTACGAGACGCTGTCGCCGCGCCGCCTGCGGCTCGTCACCCTCGCTCTCCTGGGCTGCGCCTTCCTGGCCATGCTGGACGGCACCGTCGTCGCCACCGCGCTGCCCCGGATCGCCGAGCAGCTGGGCGGCGCCGACTCCTGGTACCTCTGGCTCGTCACCGCCTACCTGCTCACCTCCTCGGTCAGCGTGCCGGTCTACGGCCGGTCCTCCGACCTGTACCGCCGCCGTGGGCTGCTGCTGTCCGGGCTCGCCCTCTTCCTGCTCGGCTCGCTCGCCTGCGCTCTGGCCGGCTCCATGCCGGCGCTGATCGCCGCCCGCGCTGTGCAGGGCCTCGGCGCCGGCGCCCTGCTCACCCTCGGCATGGCGCTGATCCGCGACCTCCATCCCTCCTCCCGGACCGACGGCCTGATCCGCATGCAGACGGCGCTGGCCACGATGATGGTCCTCGGCCTGGTCGGTGGGCCGATCCTCGGCGGCCTGCTGGCCGACCACGCCGGCTGGCGCTGGGCGTTCTGGATCAACCTCCCGCTCGGGCTGGTCGCGGCGGCCGTACTCGCCCGCGCGCTGCCCGACCGCCGGCCCGCCGCACCCGCGCCGGGACGCCTCGCGCGCGCCGGCGCGACTTGACCTCAAGAGGACTTGAACTCCTAGCGTGACCGGCATGAAGGAGTACTCGGAGGAACAACTCGCCGCCCAGCCCGTCGGTTACTGGAGCGGCGCCGCCTACCGCGCGGTCGTCGGGCGCATCCGGGCCGCGCTGGCCGTGGAGGAGCTGACGCAGCCGCACTGGTGGACGCTCAACCACGTCGCGGGCGCGCCCGCGACCTGGAGCCGGGCCGGGCTGACCGAACGGCTGGCGCCGTTCGACGACCAGGACATCGACTTCGACGGCGTCTACGACGATCTGGTCGCCCGCGGCTGGATGACGCAGGACGGCGGCACGCTGACGCTGACCGACGCCGGGGAGGCCGGGCGGCTCCGGGCACGGGAGCGCAACGCCAAGGTGCACCGGCAGACCCACGAGGGCATCGGGACCGGCGAGTACGTGGCCGCACTCAACGTGCTGCGCCGGATGATCGACAACCTCGGCGGCGACAGCGACCTCCCCTGAGGCTCCGGGCGGAACGGGATCAGAGCCGCTGCACGTACGCGGCGCGCCAGTCCGGGGAGGGGTCGGTGCCCGGCTGCGTCCAGTACTCCCGGGCGCGGGCTATTCGCCCGTCCCGGACCGTCCAGAACGACGCGACCCGGTGGAGCCCCGCCGTCTCGTGCGGGACCTCCACCTCCGAGACCACCTCGTCGCCGTCCGCCACGATCCGCAGGACCCGGATCTCCCACCCCTCGGGATACTCCGCGTTGACCCGGACGTAGTGCTCCCGGCCGACGATGCGCTCGGCGCTGACGGGCCACTCCACCACGACGTCGTCGGCCAGCAGCGCGCCGAGGGCGTCCCAGTCGCGGGCCGCCATCCGGTCCCAGAGCTCTCGTACCACCGCGGAAGGTTCCATGCCTCGCATCCTCGCAGGCACCACTGACAATAATCCGGTCAGCCGGCCAAGGGCCCGGTCAGGTCGCGCTGCAGCAGCACGGTGTCCAGCCAGCGGCCGTGCTTGTGCCCGACGCCGGTGAGGCGGCCCGCCTCGGCGAACCCGAAGGCGCGGTGCAGCGCGGACGAGGCGCCGTCACCGGGCTCCGCGATGACCGCGATCAGCTGCCGGACCCCGGCCCGCGCGCAGGAGTCGACCAGGGCGGACAGCAGGGTCCGGCCGATGCCCCTCCCGGTCCAGCCGGGCGCGAGATAGATGGAGTCCTCGGCGGTGTGCCGGTACGCGGGCTTGGGTCGCCAGGGCCCGGCGTACGCGAAGCCGACCACCCCGCCGGCGTCCGACCCGCCGCCCGGTTCGGCGACGGTCGCCTCGGCGACCAGGAAGGGCAGGCCGCGTTCGGTGAGGTCGTCGAGCTTCTGCCGCCAGGTGGCGACGCCGGGCGGCGACTCCTCGAAGGTGGACACGGAGCCGACGACGTAGCCGAGGAAGATGTCGGCCACCGCCGGCAGGTCGTCGGCCGTCGCCGGGCGAACGGAGATCGCGTGGGACATCGGGAGGCACCTGTTTTTCACTATAGAGAAAACAGAACATATTATAGAGGAATGATCGACCTCCCCGCACTGGGCCGGCGCGTTCAGGCCGCCCGGCATGAACGCGGCCAGACCCTCCAGGAGTTGGCCGCCGCCGCCACGGTCAGCGTGAGCATGCTCTCGGCGGTGGAACGCGGCCAGAAGGCGCCCACGGTCGTGGTGCTGGCCCGCATCGCCGACGGGCTGCGGCTGCCGCTGACCCGGCTGATCGAGGAACCGGGAGAACCGCGCCTGGTGGTGCGCCGCGCCGCCGAGCAGGACATCAGCGTGCACGAGCCGGGCGGCTGGCGCCGGGTGATCCTCTCCCCCGTGATCCCGGGCGTGAACTTCGAGTGGATCCGCTCGACGCTCCCCCCGGGCTGCGACGCGGGGCGTTTCCCGGCCTACGCGCCGGGGTCGCACGAGTTCGTCGCGGTGGACTCCGGCACGCTCCGGCTTACCCTCGGCGAGGGCGCGGGCGAGGGCGACGCCAGCGGGGACGGCGGCGCGGGAGCCACGACGCTGCACGCCGGCGACTCGGCCTACTTCGCCGCCGACGTCGGGCACGGCTACGCCAACCCCGGCCGCACGCCCTGCACCTACCATGTCGCGGCGCTGATCATGCGCCCGCGCACGCCCTCAGGCACGGCATGAGTCCGCCCCCGGCCGGATGGCGCGGGGGACGGACATGGCGTGCCGAAGGGCGTGCGGGTGCTCAGACGCCGGCCGCCACGGGCGGCTCCGCGTCGGCGCGCTCCCGGCCCCGGTCGGCCTCGGACCCGGCCTCGGCGCCGGAGCCGGCACCGGACTCGGCACCGGACTCCGGGCCCGGCTCCGGCGCCCCGTGCGCCGCCTCGCGGGCCCGGCGCGGCAGCAGGAACCCGAGGGCGAAGGCGCCCACGGTCAGCGCCAGGGCGATCAGCGTGACGTGCCGCGACGCGTCCAGGAAGTCGCCCACCACCGGCCGGTCGCCGACCGCCGAGAAGAAGACCGTGCCCAACGCCGCCACGCCCAGGCTCGCGCCCAGCTGCTGGAACGACTCCAGCAGCCCGGCGGCCGAACCGACCTCGTGGTCGCGGATCTCGCCCATGATGATGTCGAAGAGCGGCACGAAGATCATGCCCATGCCGAACCCGTAGACCAGCAGCGGCAGCGCCAGGTCCCAGCCGCCGAGGCCGGCGTCCGCCCCGTCGAGCACCACGTACACCCAGACCAGACCCGCGGTCATCAGGCCCAGGCCCAGGTGCAGGATGTGCCGTCCCATCCGCCCCATCATCGTGGCGCCGAACCCGGAGCCGAAGAACGCGCCGACCGCCCACGGCGCCATGGTCAGGCTGGCCTCGACGGGCGTGTCGCCCAGCCCCAGCTGCAGCAGCAGCCCGGTGGTCAGCGAGAAGCCGACGATGGAGCCGAAGAAGACGACGGTGAAGGCGATGCCCGAGGTGTAGGACCGCTTGCGCAGCACGCTCAGCTCCACCAGCGGGGTGTCCCCGGCGCGGGAACGCCGCGCCTGCCTGACCCCGAAGGCGACCAGCGCGGCCACCGAGCCCGCGGCCACCGCCAGCAGCCAGGCCGGCCAGCCCAGCTCACGGCCCTGCACCAGCGGGAAGACCAGCAGGAACATGCCCACGCCGCCCAGCAGCGCGCCCGTTCCGTCCAGCCGCATGCCGCGCGACCGGGTGGACCTCGGCAGCGCCGCGCGGCCCGCGAGCAGGGCGAACACTGCCAGCGGCAGGTTGATGAAGAACACCATCCGCCAGCCGGTGCCGAAGATGTCCGCGTCCGTCAGCACCCCGGCGACGACCGGGCCGGCGATCGTGGACAGGCCGATGACCGGGCCCAGCGCGCCGAACGCCTTGCCGATCTCGGCCGGCGGGAACAGGTCCCGGATCAGCCCGAACGCCTGCGGGATCATGACCGCGCCGAACAGCCCCTGCGCCACCCGGGCGCTCACCAGCACCCCGGGCGACCAGGCCAGCGCGCACGCGACGGAGGCCACGAGGAAGCCGGCCACGCCGAGCAGCATCAGTCGCCGGCGCCCGTACATGTCGCCCAGCCGGCCGCCGGTCAGCAGCCCGACCGCCAGCGCGAGGGTGTACGAGGCGGCGATCCACTGGAGGCTGGCCTCCGAACCGCCGAGGTCCGCCTGGATCGACGGCGCGGCCACGTTGACCACCGTCGCGTCCAGCAGGTTCATGATCATCGCGGCGAGGACGGCGAAGAGCCCGAGCCAGCGCCGGTCGCGCGTTACGTCTGTACCAGTCGTGTTCTCCATGCCCAGGAGCCTCCCAGCGCTATAGGAACACTACGTTCCTAATCGTCCGGCAGACTTGGTCTCATGTTGGAAACATCGGCCCGCCTCCTCCGCCTGCTCTCGCTGCTGCAGATGCCGCGCGAGTGGAGCGGCACGGACCTGGCGGCACGCCTGGACGTCACCACCCGGACCGTACGCAACGACGTCGAGCGGCTGCGCCGGCTCGGCTACCCGGTACACGCCACCCGCGGCGCGGTCGGCGGCTACCGGCTCGGCGCGGGCAGCACGTTGCCCCCGCTGCTGCTGGACGACGAGGAGGCGGTCGCCGTCGCCGTCGGCATGCGCACCGCGACCGGCGGCTCGGTCGCCGGCATCGAGGAGTCGGCGCTGCGCGTGCTGGCCAAACTGGAGCAGGTGCTGCCGCCCCGCCTGCGCCGCCGAATGAACGCCCTGCAGACCTACACGGTGACCGTGCCCGCGCGGCGCGCCGCGGAACAGGTGGCGCCGGACCTGCTCACCACCATCACGGCCGCCGCCCGGGACCACGAACGGCTGCGCTTCGACTACGTGACCCGCGCCGCGGCCAGCGCGCTGCGCGACGTGGAGCCGTACTCGCTGGTCAACTGGGGCCGCCGCTGGTACCTGGTGGCCTGGGACACCCTGCGCTCCGACTGGCGCATCTTCCGGGTGGACCGGATGAGCGAACCGCGCACGCCCACCGGCCCGCGCTTCGCGCCCCGCCCGCTGCCCGAGGAGGACCTGGCGGGGTACGTGTCGCGCAGCGTGGCCGCCGCCGCGTGGCGCTACACCGCCCGGGTCACCGTGCACGCCCCGGCCGAGACCGTCGCCGAACGCCTCCCGCCGTGGGTGGGCCCGGTCGAGGCGGTGGACGAGCGCAGCTGCGTCGTCTCCTCCGGCTCCGACAACGTCGAGATGCTCGCCGTCTGGCTCGGCATGCTCGGCGCCGACTTCACCATCGACCCCGCCGCGGCCCCCGAACTCGCCGCCCAACTCCGCGCCCTCGCGACCCGCTACGAACGCGCGGCGGCGGGCTGAGCGGGCTCCCAACCCGTTGTCAGTGGGGCGTGTGAGGATGAACCGTGACCAACGCACCACCCACGATCATCCCTCCCACATCCGTCGCGGTCCGCGAGGGCCACCGGCTGGCCGTCCGCCGCGGCGGTCCCGCCACCGGCGTGCCGCTGCTCCTGCTGCACGGCTTCCCCTGCACGAGCCTGATCTGGTCCCACGCGCTGGGGCCGCTCGCCGAGGCGGGCTTCGACGTCGCCGCCCCCGACCTGCGGGGGTACGGCGGCTCGGACTTCGCCCCCGACGGCTTCTACGACTTCGCGGCGTTCAACGCGGACCTGGTCGGCCTGCTGGACGCCCTCGGCTGGGAGCGCGCCGTGGTCGCGGGCCACGACCTCGGCGCGATGGTCGCCATCGACCTGGCCAACCGCCATCCGGAGCGGGTGGACCGGCTCGTGGTGCTCGACGACTCCATGCCGGACCTCCCGGACGCGTTCGCGGCGGCCGGCATCCCGCCGGGACGGCCCAAGCCCGCCGTCTACGACTACCAGCGCCGGCAGGGGCGGCACGCCGACGAGCTGCTCGCCGAGCTGGACACCCCGGAGCGCCGCCGGCGGTACGTCGCCGAGTTCTACGGGCACCGGATGTGGTGCCCGCCGGACGCGTTCGACGACGCCGACCTCGCGCTGCTGACCGAGCCCTACGCCGACGCCGACCGGCTGCGCGCCTCGTTCGCCGACTACGAGGTGGTGATGGGCACCCGCCCCATGTCCGCGCCCGAGCTCATCGACCGCCCGGTCCGGCAGCGCACGCTGGTGCTGATCGGCGCCGACCAGGTCACCCTCGGCGACCACATCCCCGAGCGCTGCGCGATCGCCTTCCCCGAGGCCGTCGGCCCGTTCTGGGTCCCCGACTGCGGCCATTTCATGCCCTGGGAGAAGCCCACCGTCGTCCACCGCGCGATCACCTCGTTCTGCGGCGACCTGCTGGCCGGCGCGGCCAGCGGGGCCAGCGGGGCCTGACCGGCCGCGGGGCCCGGCCGGATGCGGCCGGGCCCCGCGGGGCGGAAGGTGCGAAGGGTGCGGATCAGCATTCGGGGACGCCGGGGAGTTTGGCGTCGGGATGGTCGATGTAGATGTTGGTGATGTAGCCGCCGTAGTCGGCCAGATGGGCCCACCAGTCGTTGGTGTAGCCCTCCGCCGTGACGGGGTCGCCCTGCTTCTGGCAGTCGACGTGGACCAGCGTGGGGCCGGTCAGGGTGGTGACGACCGGGGCGTCCAGCCGGGCGTCGGCCCGGACGCGGACGCCCGAGCCCCAGGTCATGAAGTTGCCCTCGCCGCAGCCGTTGTCGCTCGTCAGGTGGGCGGAGCCGTAGCTGCTCGGGTACGACAGGGCGCCTCCGTTGATGACGATGTTCTGGCCCACGCCGTTGAGGAGTTGCTCGTAGTGGATGTGGGCGCCGGTGGAGTTGCCCGTGCTGCCCGTGGTGCCGATCTGCTGTCCCTGGGCGACCTGCGCGCCGTTGGCCACGGAGTACGCGTCGAGGTGGAAGTAGTACGTCTGCCAGCCGCCGCCGTGGTCGATGACGATGTAGTTGCCCGCGCCGCTGGGCTGGCTGTGGCGGGTGGCCGTACCGGCGGCGGAGGCCAGGACCGGTGACCCGGCGGTGGTGCCGCCGTCCGAGCGGATGAAGTCCAGCGCGCGGCGCACCTCGGCGGAGTGGTGGCTGTAGGTCCACTGCTGTCCGCAGGGGAAGGGCGCCTTGAAGGTGGGGGCGGCCAGGGCGGACGAGGATTCCGTCTGGGACGCCTGGCTGGTGGCGGCGACGAGGCCGGCGAGCAAGGCGGCCAGCGCGGTGGCGGCGGCGAGGAGCCGTCGCACAGGTCGGCTCCGGTGCGCTCTTCGGTGGGCTGGGCGTGCGAACAGTCGCGATGGCATGGCGTGTGGCTCCTCGGGCGTGCGAGAAGTGGGGGAAGCCCGGCGGCAGCCGGATCGCGCCGCGGCTGTCGGGGCGTGGCGACCGTAGCCGCATGGGCGTGATCACGACAAGAACGGCGCGGACCCTTTCGACCCAGCCGGAATGCCTTGCCACCGTCCCGGGGTACGGGCAGAGCATGGCCTCGCCCAGGCGTCGCGCTGAGGAGCCAGCACAGCATGGATGACCGTCCCCGCACCGCCACCCCCGCGACGCGGACCGGCCCGCGCCGCCGGCACCGCAGGATCGTCGTCGCCCTCGTCCGGCTCGGCATCGTCGGCGCCGTCCTCGCCTCCCTGACGGCCGTGGTCCAGCCGGAACGGACCGCGGCGACGCAGTCGCCCGACGGCGACCGCGCCGGAACGGCGGGCGCCTCGGGCGCCGCCACCACCACGAGCGTCGCCGTGTTCGACCGGCAGACCGGCGAGTTCACGGAGCAGCGGGACGTGGACCGGCCCTTCCGCGCCGCCTCGGTGGTCAAGCTGCTGATCGCGCTGGACTTCCTGTGGGACCTGGGCCCGACGTACGACGTGCCGGCCGCCGACCGCGAGCGCCTGACCGCCATGCTCCGCAGCAGCGACGACGGCGCGGCCAGCCACTACTGGGCGGAGCGGGGAGGCGGAGCGATCGTCGAGCGGATGGTCGACCGGCTCGCCCTCACCGGCACCGTCCCGCCCCCCGCCACCCACCCCACCTTCTGGGGCTACGCCGCCACCACCGCGGCGGACACCGTGCGGGTCTACCGCCACCTGCTGGACGTCGCCCCCGCGCCCGTGCGCGACCTCGTGCTGGGCAGCCTGCGGGAGGCCACGCGGTGCGCCGCCGACGGCTTCGACCAGTACTTCGGCATCGCCTCGGCGTTCCAGCACCCCTGGGCCGTCAAGCAGGGCTGGTCCGGGTTCACCTCCGGCGGCTGCACGGGCGCGTCCCGTGGCGCCACCGCTGCCGACGACCCGGACCTGGACCTGGTGAGCGAGGCGCTGCACACCACGGGCACCGTCGGCGAAGGCGACCGGTCCATCGTCGCCGTCTTCACGCTGCACCCCGACGGCACGCCGTACGGCACGGCGTACCGCGAGATCACCGACCTGGTGCGCTCCCTCAACGTGCCCGGCGCCGAACTCGCGGAGGAGGGTGCCGTGTTCCCCACGTGGGGCTCGGGTGTGCGGGTGCGCTCCGCCCCGCTGCTCGACGCGCCCGTGGTGGCGACCGTCCCCACCGGCGCCGCCGTCCGCGTCACCTGCCAGCGGCAGGGCGACGTCGTCACGGCGGAGGGCGTCACCAACGACTGGTGGGCCTATCTGCCCGACTACGGCGGCTACATCACCAACATCTACATCGACGTCCCGGAGAGCCAGCTGCCCGGCGTCCCCGGGTGCCCGTGACTCACGGCGCGGACCCGTCCAACAACGCCGTGCCCAGCCGGGTGCGCGAGTGCAGCACCCGCATCCCGTCGCGTTCCGAGGCGACGAGCCCGGCCTCGCGCAGCACCGCCACGTGGTGGCTCACCGTCGAGGGCGCCAGGCCCGTCCGGGCCGCGAGCCCGGTCGTGGTCACCGGCGCGGACAACGCCCGCAGCACCCGCGAGCGGGTGGTTCCGATGAGCTGCCCGACCGGCGGCGTGGCCTCGTCGCGGCGCAGCCGGGTCAGCCATCCGGCGGCCGGCGTGAGGGGATAGACCAGCACCGGCGGGAGTCGGTCGTCGGCCAGCGTCAGCGGTGTGCGGACGCAGAAGAAGCCGGGCACCAGCGTCAACGGCCGGCCGCGCAACGGCAGCTCACGGCGAAGCGGATACGGGGCCCGCAGCTCCTCCCCGTGGTACCGCCACCCCTCGTGCCCGGCGTAGCTCGCCAGCAGCGCCTCCGCGCCGCCGGCCAGGGCCGCCTCGCTCCGCCGGGCGCGGTCCGCGGCCGACCAGGCCCGGATCGCCGCCAGGTACGGCGCCACGGCCACCTCGTGGTAGCGGCGCAACGCGTCGCCCAGCCACCGCAGGGCCTCCACCTCTCCCCCGGCCACCCACCGCACGCTCCACGGCCAGGGCTCGCGGGCGTAGACCCGGCCCAGCTCCGCGGCGAGCCGCCGCCGCGGCGTGGCCAGCACCCGGTCGAGGCCCTCCTCGATGCTGGACTCGCCGCGACCGGGGGTCAGGAAGTCGGGAAAGTACGTCGCGGCCGGGCACAACCGCACCAACTCCCGGACCGTGTCCACCAACCCGTGCCGCCGCAGCGCGCCCCGCACCTCGCGCCGCCACGGCGCGAAGGCCACCTCGGCCTGCCGGTTCTGCAGCAGGTGCAGGCTCAGCACCGTCTCCCACAGCGGATCGGCCCGCTCCGCCACCCGCAGCCGGGACAACTCCGCACCGTCGAACCGCACGAGCAACACGGGCCGCCCGGACCTCAGCGGGCTCCCCACGGCCGGTGCCGGCACCCCGCCCACTCGCAGCGCCCGTCGGCCGGATGAGCCTTGTAGATGTAGGTCGAGAAGTCCTCCTCGGCCATGAAGCTGGTGCCGTCCAGGTCCGCCTGGGCCGGGTAGCCGGGGTCGGCGTCCATGAAGGCCCAGAGCGGCCCGCCGCCCGGAGCACCCGGCATCGGGCCGATCCGCGTGATCACCCACGGCACATGATTCGCGGCCCAGACCCGGTCCCCCACCCCCACCCGATGCCCGTCGCCGGTCAGAAAGCGCTTGGCCATGACCCTCCCCGTCACGAGATACGACTACCCGACATCCTCACCCGTCGTTCCCCGGCGCAACCCCCTGCGCGACAGCACGAAGCCGACCATCCGTGCTCGCCGAGAACGTCCTCCAGCAGCAACCGCGCCCGCCCGGGCACCGGCTCGTCCGGGAACACGTCCGCGCAGACGGCGAGGATCTCGTCGACGGTCCCGAGGTTCAGGGACTTCACGAGGAACGCGATGTCCTCGGCATCAGGCGGCCGGGAGGCCAGGACTTTCATCGCCAGCAGGTGACGGGGCGACGCAGCCGACAGGCGGAGCCCCGGATGGTCGAAGATCCGGGGCGCGTCGGGATCGCCGCCGGGGGCGACGAAGGCGCTGCCCTGCTCGTCCAGCCACCAGGGAGGCAGACCGAGTTGCTCGCCCACGGCTCGGGCTTCTTCGAGCACGACACCGTGTGGCACGAACACCGCGTCGATATCACGCGTCGCTCGGCGTGCGTCGTAGGCCAACGCCATCGCTACACCGCCGAAAACGTAGATCCCGGCGATGACACCACGCCGGACAAGGCGATCGCCCAGCCGGCGGAGCGCTCGTTCGATCTCCCTTCTCCCGAGCACCGGGCTGCCGGTCATGCCACGTCCAGTGCTCGGTCGGCGATGAACACACCGCGCCGGACGGTAGGGGGGCGGTTGCTCTTCGTGCATGGCTCCAAGGTAAATCCGGCTCGGTCAGCGGCGGGCCTTGAGACGGGCGAGGAGCGCATGGACGGCGGCCGGGATGGTCGGCGCCGCGGCGTCGTTGACGGCTGAGCACGGACGCGGGCTGTTCATACTGCAACGGCTGGCGAGCCGGTGGAGCTGGGAGGCGGGGGCGTTCGGCAAGAGCCTGTGGTTCGAGTTGGCCGGTCAGGTGTAGCTGAGGCCGATGCCGAGGGTGCTCTGGGTGGGGAGGATGCCGGCGCCGACGATGTCGATGACCGGGGGCATCAACAGCTCGGCCAGGCGCGCGGTGTCGGCGGGGCCGAGGGCCCGCCAGGGGGCGGCGGCGAGGTCGTCGGTGAGGAGTTCGACGGCGGTGCGGGACGCGCGGCCTTGGTCGGTGAGGGCGCCGGAGGGGTCGAACCAGCCGCGGGCGGTGAGGCGTTCGCGGGCCGCCGACCAGTCCGCGTCGGACCAGTCGCGGCTGCCGAAGACCTCCTCGGGCGCCGCGCCCATCGCGGCATGGGAGACCAGGGCCTCCACGCCGTCGAGGCCGTGGGCGAGCAGGGCCGCGACGTGGCCGTCGCCCCGGTGTTCGCGGAGGATGGTGGCGGCGTGCCAGAGCACCAGATGCGGCTGGTCGTCGTCCGGCCAGGGCAGCGCCGCGTTGGCGGCGGCGAGTGGCCGGCCTGACGTGTCCGCCGCCTCGGCGGCGCGGCGGGCCAGCGTCGCCGCCTCGCGCTGTTCCGCAGAGTGCAGCCGGTCGCCGAGCAGCGCGCGCAGGGCGCGGTCCATGGCGGTCATCCGGGCCCGCAGGACGGCGTCCGGCGACGCGATCTCCCAGGCGTCGGCCACGTACCGGCGGACCATCGCCGGGTTGAAGCTGTAGAACGTCGCCGCCACCAGCTCCGGCGAGGCCGCGCCGAGCGGGGCGGCGCGCCAGGCGAAGTAGCTCGGCCAGCGCTCGTCCGTCCCGTACCCCAGGGCGCGGGCCTCGGCGAACGCCTCGGGCGCGTAGTACAGCGTGGCGTGCACGGGCTCCAACAGCTGCCACAGCTGCCGGGCCCCGGGTGGGTTCTGCTGGGTCATCTCGGACTCCTATCTAGTCATTGCCTAGATTACAGTGATCGCACATCTTGTCAATGGCTAGATTCCGGCTAGAGTGATCCCCGTGCCCGAAGAACGCTCCTACCACCACGGCGACCTGCGCCGCGCCGTCCTCGACGCCGCGCTGGACGTGATCGCGACGCAGGGCGTCGCGGCCGTCAGCCTCCGCGACCTCGCCCGCCGCGCCGGCGTCTCGCACGCCGCGCCCGCCCACCACTTCGGCGACCGGACGGGTCTGCTCACCGCGATCGCCACCGAGGGCCACGGGCTGCTCGCGGACGCCCTGGCCGGCGCCGACCTGCGGGAGATGGGCGTGCGCTACGTCCGCTTCGCGCTCGACCACCCCGCGCATTTCGAGGTGATGTCCCGGACCGACCTACAGCACCGCGACGACCCCGACCTGGTCGCCGCCCGCGACCGCGCCGCCGCCCGGCTGCGCGCCGGGCTCGACGACCTGCCCGCCGTCCGGCACGGCGACGCCGATCCGGAGCTGGCGGCCCTGGCGGCCTGGTCCCTGGCCCACGGCTTCGCCGCCCTGCACCTTGCCGGACGCGTTCCGGAACGCCCCGACCACGACCCCGAGGAGATCTTCCGCGCCCTGACCGGCTTCCTGTTCAGATGACGGCCGGCGGCGGCCCGAAGCCCTCGGCCTCCCAGCGTTCGCGCAGGGCGTCGATGGACATGATGGCGCGGAACGCGAGGGCCCGCCGGCCGGCCAGCGTCTCCCGGTCTCCCGGCGGCACCGGGCCGGTGAAGCCGCACGCCGCCGCCTCGTTGCTGACCACCTGCCAGAGTCGGTCGCGACCGGGTCCGGGGTCGCCGAAGAGCTTCGCCGCCAGCCGGTCGGCGCCCACCACCACGCCGAGCTCCACCGCGTCGGGGTCCGGCTCGTCGACGAAATGCGCGGCGAGGTCCAGCAGTGTGAACCGTCCCTCGTCGATCGCCTGGACGACCTCCTCCCCGCGGAGACCCCGCACATCGCCATCGAAGAGCGCATGGCTCAGCACGTCGGCGACGGGCAGTCGCCTCAGCGTCTCGAAGGGCACCCGCCCGAGCTCCCCCACCAGGCGCCTCCCCAGGGCTCCCCAGAGACTCGCCCGCCACCCCAGGTGGCCCGGAGTCTCCGGAATCAGCTCGTGCAGCAGCTCCACGCCGCGCACGAACCGGTCGCCCATGACGAGCCGGACGGCCTCGTCGGCCGGAGCATCGTCGATCCGCCCGAGCAACTCGGCGGCCAACCACCCGGGGTAGGAGGGCCATCGCGTCACCCGTCGGAGCAGGTCGAGCGCCTGCGCCCGGTCCAACGCCCGACTCAGCCCGATCAGCACGTTCTCGAATCCCGGCGGCCGGGGATCGGTGTCCACCATCCGCCGGAGCGCGACCGCGCCGTCGGGGCCGAGAACGGTCCTCGCGAGGTGGGCGCGCAACTCGTCGAGCCACGCCGCGTCGGCGCCCTCCCGCCGCTGATCGAGGAACCAGGCGAGGCGGCGCAGCTCGGCCGCGTTCGGTTCGCCGCCCAGGAGTTCCCCCACCACCGTGGCCGCCGAGGGCCCGCCACGGCACTGGACCAGCAGGTTCCTGAGCCAGCGGCGGACGGGGAGGCTGTTCCAGCTGCCGGCCTGAGCGGCCGGAACGGGACGCTGCCGCAGGTGGCGCAGCAGGGTGTACGCGTCGTCGCCGGCGAGATCCTCGCCCAGCAGGTGCAGTCTGTCCTGGAGCGGTCCGCCGATGGCCCTGTCGACCGCCTCGGCCGCCGCACCCGCCTCGGCCCCGCCGCCCGCGCAGAGTGCGCGCAGACCCTGCCGCAGCACCTCGTCGGGAAGGTCGCCCTCGGTGACGCCGAGGTCGAAATAGCGGGGAAAGTAGTCCCAGACGACGGCGCGGCGCTCCCGGTACGCCTGCCTGACCGCCGCGTCTCGCGGCTCGGGCAGTGCGAAGATCTCCCGGAGCACCTCCCGCCGCCCGTCCGGGGCCTGTTCCTCCTCCAGCGCGCCAAGATCGGTGACCGGCAGGGTGAGCTGCTCCAGCCCCTCCTCCGCCGTGCCCGGCCGGAGCCGGCAGGTGAACCGCTCCCGGTCGGTCGCCACGAACGCGTACGTCTCGGGCACGTGCTGCTGCAGGAACGTCAGCAGCACGAAGTCCGCGACGTCGATCTCCCGCTGGTCGACGAGCGGCAGATACGTGGCCAGCCGGGCGAGGAACCGGTGCACCGCCCTCGGCTGGGACAGGGCGCGGGACATGAGGGCGTCCCAGGCGGCCCGGATCCGCCCCTGCTGGGCGGAGGTCAGCGGAACACCGAGGTCGCCCAGCAGTCGGTCGAGGCCGTCGGTGAACATCCGCTCCAGGTGGACCGGCAGGATCGGCGGCAGGTCGAGCGGGTACTGGACGATCTTCTCCAGATAGGCGCGGGCCCGCGCCTCGTCGCCGCCCGTCACGGCCGCCTGGCCGAGCAGATCGAGCACGGTCCGCTCGTCGTAGGAGAGCAGGTAGTAGAGCATCGGCAGCCGGCCGAGGAGCCGCACCGCCCGGAACACCTCGGTCAACTCGTCGGGGTGCAGCCGGTCCACGTCGTCGATGACCACCAGGATCGGCGCGCCCACCTCGCGGAGCCGGTCGGCGACCTCCCCGGCGCGCGCCTCGATGGTGTTGTCGCCCAACGCGCGGTCCGCCGTCTCGGCGAGCGCCGGGCCCGCGACCGGGAGGGCGCCCAGCAGCGGCGAGACCTTCTGGGCGTAGCGGCGTAACGCGTCGCCGGCGCCCCTGACGCCCTGGCGGCTCGGCAGCGCGGAGCCGATGGTCTCGAAGAACTCGCCGAGCAGCGACGCCGCGTCCGCCGTCGCCCAGGGGTTGAAACCGACAACCCGCCACGGCTCCGGCATCGCACGGCCCACCAACCTCAGCAGCGACGTCTTGCCGCTCCCCCATGGGCCGACCAGGGACATCACCGCGGACTCACTGCCGGCCCGCACGTCGTCCAGCACGGCCGCGACCCGCCGCGCGAAACGGGCGCGGTCGAGCAGGTCGTGGCCCTCCTCGGCGATCGGATCGTCCGTGTACCCCCGCCATCGCTCGCCCATCGCCCCAGTCTCCCCCGGCGCGGTCGGACGGTCACCCGCTGGTGGCCAACGCCTCCCCCAAGCCGGTGCGCGACGCCGTCCGGCGGAGGCCGAAGGTGACGAGCAGCGAGGCCGACGCCAGCGCCACGCCGAACCAGACGGCGCTGGTGACGCCCAGATGGTCGGCGAACAGTCCACCGAAGAGCGCGCCGAGCGCGATGGACGTGTTGTATCCCAGGGTGTTGATCGCCATGGCGGCCTCGAAGGTGTCGGGCGCCGCGGCGAGCGTGATGTTGACCTGGCACAGGTTCGCCGCGCCGAAGGAGACTCCCCAGAGGGCCAGGGCGACGATCGCGCCGACCTGCGAGTGGCCGATCGTGAGCAGCACCAGCAGGGACGCGACGAGACCCGCCCGGGCGACGACGAAGCTGAGCCGCGGATTCCTGGTCACGGTGTATCCGGCGATGAAGTTCCCGGCCGCGCCGCCGACTCCGTAGACGATCAGCAGCGTGGCGACGAAGCCGGACGAGACGGACGAGCCGTCCTCCAGGAAGGGCCGCACGAAGGTGTACGCCGCGAAATGGCCGAGCACGTAGAGGATGACGGCGAACATCACCAGACGCAGCGGCACGTTCCTGAAGGGGAGCCCGAACACCTCCCGGGCCGGAACCGCGTTCTCCGACGGCAGCGACGGGATGACGGCGGCGACCGCGAGGAACACCAGCGCGCTGAGGGCGCTCCAGATGAGGAACGTGGTCCGCCAACTGGTGGCGCTCTCCAGGAACGTGCCCAGCGGTATCCCCACGACCGTGGCGATCGAGATGCCGGACAGCGCGACCGCGGCGGCCCTGCTCGCGTGGCGTTCCGGGACGAGGCGCATCGCCATGCCGACGCCGATGGCCCAGAAGACGCCGTTGGCGAATCCCATGACCAGCCGCGCCGTCAGAACCAGCGGATAGCTCGGCGCGACGGCGGTGACCAGGTTTCCCACGGCCAGGATCGCCAGCAGCGCGGACAGCAGGACGCGGCGGTTGACGCGCCTGGTCCAGGCCACGATGAACGGCACGCCCAGCCCGGCCGAGACGCCGTACAGCGTGACCATCAACCCGGCGACGCCCACCGATATGTCCAGGCTCGCGCCTATGGGGGTCAGCAGGCCGACGGGCATCAGCTCAGTGGTGACGAAGATGAACAGACTCGCCGTGATGACGGAAACGCCCAGCCATGACCTCGCGGTCGAACGCGGGCGCGCAGCCCGGCGCCCGACCAAGATAGTTTCCATGGAAGACAGATTAGTTTCCGTGGAAGGTATAGTCAAGGCATGCCCGAGGACGCCGACGGGGTCGACCGGATCGTCAGCCAGTGGCGCCGGGAGCGGCCCGATCTCGATCCGAGCCCGATGCACGTGGTCGGCCGCATCACCCGGCTGCACTGGACACTGGACGAACTGCTGTACCGGGTCTTCGACCGCTACGGCCTGAGCCGGGGCGAGTTCGACATGCTCGCCACCCTGCGCCGCTCGGGACCGCCCTTCGAGCTGACCGCCGGGGAGCTCAGCGCGCGCACGATGGTCACCTCCGGGGCGGTGACCAAGCGGGCCGACCGGATGGAACGCGCCGGGTTGGTCAGTCGCCGGGCGGCCGAGGCGGACGCGCGGGGCCGGCTGGTCCGGCTCACCGACGAGGGCCGGGAGCTCATCGACCAGGCGGTCGGGGAGCATGTGGAGAACGAGACGCGGCTCCTCGCCGGGCTGACCGCCGACGAGCGGAGCGCCCTGACCGATCTGCTGCGCAAGCTGGGCCAGACGCTGCCCGACGACTAGCGACGACCAGCGACGACCAGCCTCGTCGGCTCTCCGTGCGACTCGGACGACGCGGCGCTCAGGCGCCGGCGAGCCGCCGCCGCATCTCGTCCGCCTGGGGCAGGTCGAGCGCCTCGTAGCCGTCGAGCGCCTGGCGCCAGTGGTCCCGCGCCGCCTCGTGCTCGCCGAGCTCGGCGTGGACGGCGGCGGCGTTCGCGTGCGAGTCGGCCAGCGCCTTGCGGTGGCCGGCCTCGGTCGCCACGGTCAGGGCCTCGTCGTAGAGGGCCAGGGCGCGGGTGGGGTCTCCGGCCGCCGCGTGGGTGGCCGCGAGTTCGTTCAGGCACTCGGCGAGCAGTTCCGTCTCCCCCAGGGCTCGGGCCAGCTCCAGCGCCTCGTCCTGGTGGCGGACCGCCTGCTCGTGATCGCCCTGGGCGAGGCACGCGGCGCCGAGGAGGCGCAGGGCGTCCGACTCGGCACCGCGAAACCCCGTCTCGCGGGCGAGCGTCAGAGCACGGTGCGCGTGGTCGCGTGCCTCGTCGTGCTTGTCCAGGAGCCGGCACAGTTCGGCGATGCCGTTGTGTGTGTTGGACTCGTTGACCCTGTCGCCGTTGTCCGCGCAGAGTCGGAGGGCGCCCTCCAGATGGTGCAGCGCCTCCTCGTACCGGCCCAGTCCCCGGAGGCACTTCCCGAGATTGAGAAGCCCCGCGCGGCGGCTCGGCCACGGTCCGTCCGGTCCGTTCAGCTCCAGGGCCAACTCGAACTGCCGTGCGGCCTCCGCCAGCTCACCGTTCCTTCCGTGGAGGATCCCGAGGTTGTTGCGGACGGCGACCTGCAACGTCGGGTCCCCGGCCCGCTCGTAGGCGTCCAGGGCGCGACGGAGATGGTCGATGGACGCCTTGTCGTCCATGACCCGGCTCATGGCCGTGCCCAGGTGGAGGCGTGCGTGGGCCTCCGCGAGCGGGTCGCCGAGGGTCTCGGCCGCTCGCAGCTCCTGGGTGCACAGGGCGACCATCTCCAGGGAGTGGCCGCTGATGTCGAGATAGCGCCAGATGGTCTGCGCCACGGCGATGGTGTACGCCTCGTCGCCGTGCTGGGTGGCCTCCAGCAGGTTGGCCCGTTCGGCGTCCAGCCAGCGCATGGCATGGTCGTGGGTCGTGAGCAGGGGCGCCCTGCCCTCCGCCAGGGCTGCCGTCTTGGGTCGTCGGTAGGCCTCCTGCGGCACGACGACGTCCATGGCGGCGGAGGCGGTGGCCAGGTAGTACTCCAGCAGCCGGCCCAGGGCCGCCTCCCGCTCCACGGGTCCGTCGGTGTCGGCGGCGAGTTCGGCGGCGTAGGCGCGCAGCAGGTCGTGGGGTTGGTAGCGGCTGCCGCCGATCTGGTCGACGAGATGAGCGCGGAGGAGGGCGTCCAGGGCGCGGCGGGTCTCACGCGGCCCGGCGCCGGCCATGGCCGCGACGGCGTGGGCGTCCACGTCGTGCCCCGGATGCACGCCCAGCAGCCGAAACGCCCGGGCCACGGCCGGGTCGAGGCGTTGGTAGGACCAGGAGAACACCGCCCGCACGGCCGTGTAGGGGTCCCCGTCCGCATCCAGCAGGTCCAGGGTGCCTTGCTGGTCGGCGAGCTCCTCGACCAGGTCGGGGAGGGTGCGGGCGGGCTGGGATCGGGCCAGCTCGGCGGTGATCCGCAGGGCCAACGGCAGCCGGGCGCAGCGTTCGATCAGCGCGTCCGTCGCCGCCGGGTCGACCGCCGCGCGTTCCCCGAGCGCCTCGTGGAGCAGGGCACGGGCGTCGGGCAACGGCAGGCGGTCGAGGTTGAGTCGGTGGGCGCCGTCGCGGGCGACCAGCCCGGCCAGCGCGTCGCGGCTGGTGACCAGCGCGAAGCAGGTCGGGCTGCCCGGCAGCAGGGGCCGTACCTGCGTGACGCTGTGGGCGTTGTCCAGGACGACGAGCATCCGTCGGCCGTCCAGCAGGGTGCGGAACCGGGCGGCCCGTTCCGCCTCGTCCTGCGGGATCGCCGCGCCCTCCAGACCCAACGCGCGCAGGAATCCCGCCAACGCATCCAGCGGCGTGACGGGCTGGTCAGGGCCGTAACCACGCAGGTCGACGTACAACTGCCCGTCGGGGAACCGCTCCCGCACCCGATGCGCCCACCGCAACGCCAAAGCGGTCTTTCCCACCCCCGCCGTCCCCGCCACCGCCGAGATCACCACACCCGAGGTGTCCTCACGCGCCAGCAGCCCGTCGAGCTCGGCCAGCTCGGCGTCCCGACCCACGAACCCGGTGACGTCTCCCGGCAACTGCGCGGGAGCCGGCTCCCGGGCCTGTCCCTCGCCGCCGACCTCCACCGGCTCGCCCGCCAGCATCCGGGCCTCCAGCTCCCGCAGCTCCGGACCCGGCTCCAACCCCAGCTCGGCCACCAGCGTCTCCCGCGCCGCCCGGTACGCCGCCAACGCCGCACCCGGCTGCCCCGACCGGTACAACGCGATCATCAACAACCCGTGCAACCGCTCCCGCAACGGATGCTCCCGCACCAAGGTGGCCAACTCCCCGGCCACCGCGGCGCTCCGCCCACACGCCACCTCCGCCCCGAACAACGCCTCACACGCGACCAGCCGACGCTCAGCCAACTCGTGAGCCCAGTCCGTCAGCAGCGGGATGTCCAGATCCGCGAACGGCACATCCCGCCACAGCCCCAACGCCTCCCGCAACACATCGACCGCCCGCCGCGGATCCCCACCCGCGACCTCCAACCCCTCAGCCACCAACGACTCGAAACGCTCCGCGTCCAACTCCCCCGGCACCACCCGCAGCCGATACCCCTCAGGACCATGCGAAAGCCGCTCCGGATCGCCCAACACCGCCCGCAACCGATGCACATGAAGATGCAACCGCTGCCGAGCCCGCTCCTCAGGACGCTCCCCCCACAACACATCCACCAGCACATCCGCCGGCACCGACTGGTTCGCCCGCGCCAACAACACACCCAGCAGGATCCGCCGCAACCGCCCCGGGACCGTGTCACGCCGCGCGTCCCACCGGACCTCCAGAGGGCCCAGCACCAGAAAATCCATGGCCTCTTCGCTCCCCTCCACCGGACCCCAGTCTGGCGGATGCGGACAGCGCGCGGCCCGGTCGACCACGAGGGCCGCCACCGCGACTCGCGGTGGCGGCCCGCCGCGTCGGGCGCGTCGGCCGTCAGCGTTGCCGGGCCGGGCGGACGACGATCTCGTTGACGTCGACGTCCGCCGGCTGTCCGAGGGCGTAGGAGACGGCGTCGGCGATGGCGGTGGCCGGGATGGCCGCCGCCCGGTAGTCGCGGACGAACGCCTGCGTGCCGGGGTCGGTGATGGTGTCCGCGAGTTCCGACTCGACGACGCCCGGGGAGACGGTGGTGACCCGGATGCTCGGGTCGGACTCCTGCCGCAGCCCTTCGGTGATCGCCCAGGCGGCGTACTTGGTCGCGCAGTAGACCGCGCCGGTGGGCACCACCTCGTGGGCGCCGATGGACGCGACGGTCACGAAGTGCCCGCCACCCTGCCGCCGGAAATGCGGCAGGGCGGCGGCGATCCCGTACAGCAGGCCGCGGACGTTGACGTCGATCATCAGGTCCCACTGCTCGACCAGCAGCGCGTCCAGCGGGGACAGCGGCATCACGCCGGCGTTGTTCACGAGCACGTCGACACGCCCGTGGTCGCGCGCCGCGGCGTCGACGAAGGCGGCGACGTCGGCGCGGTCGGTGACGTCGAGGCGCCGGGTGTCGACGCTGCCGCCGGCCTCGCGGATCGTGGCGGCGACCTCGGCGAGGCGCTCCTCGCGGCGGGCGCCGATGACCACGTGGTGGCCCTCGGCGGCGAGTCTCTGGGCGGTGGCCTGGCCGATGCCGCTGCTGGCCCCGGTGATCAGAACGGTCTTGGGCTCAGACGTGGACGTGGGTGTGCTCATGCTGGGGTCTCCGGTTCCTGGGGCGGTTCCTGGGGGTGGTCGGCGCCGAGGGTGACGTCGCGCCAGGTGTCGAACGTGGCGCCGAGGGCGTCGAGTCGGGAGGTGGCGATGTCGTAGGCGGACCGGCCGAGCAGCAGGCGCAGCGGCGGGTCCTCCGCGCGGACCGCTTCGATGATCGCGGCGGCGGCGCGGTCCGGGTCGCCCGGTTGGTTGCCGTGGCTGGCGAGGGTGGTCTCGCGCCGCTTCCCGGCGGTGTCGGCGTAGTCGTCGATGTGGATGGCCGACTGCTTCATGGACGGGCCCGACCAGTTGGTGCGGAACCCGCCCGGTTCGACGAGGGTGACCCGGATGCCGAGCGGGGCGACTTCCGTCGCCAGCGATTCGGAGATGCCCTCCACCGCGAACTTGGTGCCGTGGTAGTAGCCGGTGGCCCCGAAGGCGGCCAGGCCGCCGATGGAGGAGATGTTCACGACGTGGCCGCGGCGGCGGGCGCGCATGCCCGGCAGTACGGCCCGGGTGACGTCGAACAGGCCGAAGACGTTGGTGTCGAACAGGGCCCGGATCTCGCGGTCCTCGCCCTCCTCGACGGCGGCCAGGTAGCCGTAGCCGGCGTTGTTGACCAGAACGTCGATGTGGCCGAAGGTGTTCGTCGCCGAGCCGACGGCGTCGGCGATCTGGGTCGCGTCGGTGACGTCGAGCGGGAGGGCGAGGGCGCGGTCCTCGTGGCCGGCGACGATGTCGGCGACCCGGCCGGGGTCGCGGGCGGTGACCACCGCGCACCAGCCGCGGTCGAGCACCGCGCGGGCGAGGGACCGGCCGAAGCCCGTGGAACAGCCGGTGATGAACCACACCGGTGGGATGTTTTCTGTTGACATTTCGGGCATGGCGATACCTGGGAGTGTCCTTTCGGGCAGCACGGAGCTGGGGGTGTCGATACGGAAGGTCGATGCGGAAGGTCGATGCGGAAGGGAGGGAAAAGGGAAAGGGCCGGCGGCGGAGGGCGCCTCAGCGGGTGGCGATGCCGGCCGCGCCCTGGGGCGAGCGGGATATCTCGGCGGCGAGGCCCAGCAGCGCCAGCGTCTGTTCCGAAGGGCTGCCGGGATCCGCCTGGTAGAGGACGAGTTGCTGGCCGGGGGCGCCGTTGACGGCGAACGACTCGTAGTGCAGCGTCAGCTCCCCGACCTGGGGGTGGCGGAGGCGTTTGGCGTCGTGGGTCTTCTGCCGGATGTCGTGCCGGGCCCACAGCCGGCGGAACGGCTCGCTGCCCCGCGACAGCTCGTCCACGAGCCGGGCCAACCGGGGGTCGTCGGGGTCGGCGCCGGCGGCCGAACGCAGGCCGCCGACGGTGTTGACCGCCACGCGTTCCCAGTCCGGGTAGAACGTCCGGGCGTCCGGGTCGAGGAACACCAGCCGCACCAGGTCACCGCTGTGCGTGTGGCCGTCGAACAGGGCCCGGCCCAGGGCGTTGTGCGCCAGCACGGTCAGGTAGCGCCCGAGCACGACGGCCGGCGTCCGGGACCACGATTCCATCATCCGCAGCAGCCGCGGACTCACCGTCTCCCGGTCGCCCGGCACCGGCTCGCCGCGGCGGCGGGCCGGTGCCGGGCGGGCGAGCAGGTGCAGGTGGCCGGTCGCGTCCTCGTCCAGCCCCAGCGCGCCGGCCAGGGCCTCGACCACCTGCGCCGAGGGGGTGCGTTCCCGGCCCTGCTCCAGCCGGACGTAGTAGTCGGTGCTGACCCCGGCCAGCGCCGCGACTTCCGGGCGGCGCAGCCCCGGCACCCGGCGGCGCGGGCCGGCCGGAATGCCACGGTCCTCGGGCCGCGCGCGTTCGCGGCGGGCCCGCAGGAACTCTCCGAGGTGGTTGTCACCGGTCATGCCTTCGAGGCTAGACGGGAAGCACCCCCGACGAGGCCCCGGAAGGTGGCCGTGTTACTCCCACCCTGCCCCGCCCGGTGTCACCGGGGTCCAGACGGTGCCGCGGGCCTCGTACTCCAGCATGGTCTCGACGCCGAGGGCCGCGTCGGCGCCGAACTCGCGGCGGGTCAGCCAGAGGCCGAGTTCCAGCCCCGCGGTGATGCCGCCGGCCGTGACCAGGTCGCCGTCGTCCACGACGCGGCCCGGGGTGAGCACGCCGCCGCGGGCGGCGAGTTCGTCCCGGGCGCCGTGGTGGGTGGTGCACGGCCGCCCGTCCGCGAGTCCGGCCGCGGCCAGCACGATCGCGCCCGTGCAGACCGAGGCGATCGTCAGGCCGCGCCGGGGCGCGTCGGCCAGGGCGGCGGGCAGCTCGCCCCGGTCGATCTCGGCCCAGATGCCGGGTCCGTCGCGGCGGGTGTAGCCGCCGCCCGGCACCACCACGAGGTCCGCCCGCTCCGCGTCCCAGCCGTGGTCCACGCGCACCTCGGTGCCGTACGCCGCCGTGACCGTGCCGGGTCCGCCGGTCGCGACGTACCGCAGGTCCACGCCGGCCGGGCTGTGCATGCCGGCCGCGCCGAACACCTCGTACGGCGCAATGAAGTCGAACTCCTCGACACCGTCGAACATCACGACGTGCACCCGGTACGGGCGGTCGCGCCCCGCCGGGGCCGCCGCCGGGGCCGTGCCGAGCGAGCCCGCGGCGGTGGCGCCGGCCACGCCCGTGCCGACCAGGAAGTTCCTGCGTCCGATGGTTCCGTTGCGTGTCATGCGCACAGCGTGGCAAGGCGGTTGTTCGCGCGACAGCGACGGCAGCGACGTCGTCCGCTAGGTTCCTGCCATGCACCGGGTCGCCGTTCTGGCGCCGCGCGGCGCGGTCGGATTCGACGTCGCGGCGGCCTGTCAGGCGTTCTCCCTCGTCCGGCTGGCCGACGGCTCGGCGCCGTACGAGGTGTGGGTGTGCGGCGACGCGCCGGTCACGGTGACCGCGGCCGGTGCCGACTGCTTCGGGCTGGCGCCGTCCCACTCGTTGAGCGCCGCGCTGGACGCCGGCACCGTCGTCGTCCCGGGCGTCGCCGGGCACGATCCGGCCCCGCATCCCGAGGTGCTGGCGCTGCTGCGCGCCGCCGCCGAACGCGGGGCGCGCGTCGCCTCCATCTGCACCGGCGCGTTCCTGCTGGCGGGCGCCGGCCTGCTGGACGGCCGCACCGCGACCACGCACTGGCTGGCGGCGGACCGGCTGGCCCGCGACTTCCCCGGGGTGACCGTCGATCCCGGCGTGCTGTTCGTGGACCACGGACGGGTGCTGACCTCGGCCGGGGTGGCCGCCGGGCTCGACCTGTGCCTGCACCTGATCGCCCGCGACCACGGCGCCGCCGTCGCCGCCCGGGCGGCGCGCGCCCTGGTGGTGCCGCACCGCAGGGACGGCGCGATGGCACAGGTGGTGCGCCATCCGGACGCCGGCGTCAGCGCGGGCAGCGGCCTCACCCCGACGCTCGACTGGCTCTACCGCAACCTGCACCGCCCGCTGGCCCTCGCCGACATCGCCCGGCACGCCGGACTGAGCACGCGGCAGCTGCACCGCCGCTTCCGGGCCGAGACCGGCGCGACGCCGCTGCGCTGGCTGCTGTGGGCCCGCACCGAACGCACCAGGGAGCTGCTGGAGACCACCGACCTGCCGATCGAACACATCGCGCACGTCACCGGCTTCGGCTCGGCGGCATCGCTGCGCGCCCACTTCCGCGACCGGCTCGGCAGCAGCCCGTCCGCGTACCGCCGGGCGTTCCGGGCACGCGCCTGACCGTCACGCCGCGGCGATGTCACGTTTAGCGTGGCCCGCCGTGTCCTGTGGCGTGCGCGTCAGCCCTGTTCGCCGCGCTCGACGCAGAACTCGTTGCCCTCCGGATCGGCCATGGTGATCCAGCCCCTGCCATCGGGGAGCGTGTGGTCGGCGAGCTGCCGGGCGCCCAGCGCCAGGGCCCGTTCGACTTCCTGGGCGCGGGTGCGGCCGGTCGGTTGCAGGTCGAGGTGCAGGCGGTTCTTGACCGTCTTGCCCTCCGGCACGCGCACGAACAGCAGCCCGGGGCCGTCGGCCGGGTCCTCGACCAGTACCTCGGAGTCGCCCGGCTCGTCCTCGTCGGACACCGGGCGCCCGAGCAGCGCGCTCCAGAACCGGGCCAGTTCGTACGGCTCGCCGGCGCAGTCGACGGTGATGTGGCGGATGGTGGCGTTCACGAGGTTCCTCCCCGGTTGAGCAGCGCCGCGCACCAGCGGAAGTGGCCGTCCGAGCCGTCCGAGGCGAACAGGTCGTAGGTGGTCAGGGCGTACGCCGCCTGGTAGAGGGCCAGCCGCTCCGGCGGGTGGTGCAGGCGGTCGGCGAACAGTCGGGTGAGCGCGGCGACGTGCTCCTCGGCGTGCGGCCCGTACATGTCCCAGACGGCGGCGGCGACGGCCGCCTCGAAGGCGGGGTCGCCGGCGGTCGTGAAGAAGCCGAAGTCGAGGACGGCGACGGGCCGGCCGGCGGCGTCGACGTGCACGTTGGGCGGCACGAGGTCGCCGTGCACGACGGTGACCGGGGTGTCGGGAAGCGCGCGCAGCGCCCCGACCACCCGACGCACGGTGTCGGCCAGGCCCGGCACGTGGGCGGCGAGCAGGTCGGCGTGCCGGGCGGCGGCGCGTTCGACGAGGGCGGCGAGGGCGTCGGGGAACCGGGAGTGCCCCTGCCACAGCGGGCGGTCGTCGCCCTGCACGCCGAGGCGCCGCATGGCGTCGGTGCCGGGGACGGTGGCCAGGCCGCGCAGCACCGTCAGCAGCGCGTCCGTCTCCTCCGGCGGCAGGCGGCGGGGCGGCGCCTCGACCGCCGAGTCGCGGCGGAGCGGCGAGCCGCCCAGCGCCCGCTCGTAGCTGACGACGACGCCCTCGTGCTCCTCGACGTCGAGGATCTCCGGCGTCGCGAACGGCAGCGGACGGGCGGCGAGGTCCGCGTAGACCCGGCGGGTGAGGTCGAGGTCGGCCGGCGGTCGCCCGCTCCACACCTTGGCCACCAGGTCCTCGTCCAGCCGGTACACCACGCCCTCGACGCCGGCGGCCAGCGGCCGCGCCGCGGGGTGTCCCCGGCGCGCGAAGTGCTCGATCCAGGCGGCGCTGCGCTGCCGGTGCTCCTGGCGGTGGTCGACCATGCGTCCAGTCCTAGCCGGTTTCGCGGGCCGGCGCACCCGGTTATCCGGCCGGCGGCGACCAGATACGGGTCCTCGGTGATGGTGTCGCGTAAGTCCTTTGATGACGAGGCAAGTTGACGGTGCCAGTGGGTCGGAGTTTTGCTCGTGCGGGTTACCCTGACCGGCACGGACACCGCGTACCCGGACTGGTCGGAGGCGCGGCGGCGGCACAGCGGATGGAGGAGCTTCGCGATGGTGGGCGAGCACGACGGATCAACGGGCGAGGCGACTCCGGAGATCGACCTGAGCAGGCCGAGCATCGCGAGGGTGTACGACGCCGTGCTGGGCGGCAAGGACAACTACGAGATCGACCGCATGGTCGCCGATCAGGTGCGGGTGAACATGCCGCACATCAGCGACGTCGGCTGGTTCAACCGGGCCCTGTTGGGCCGGGCGGTGCGGTACCTCACGGCCGATGTCGGCATCCGGCAGTTCATCGACCTCGGCGCGGGCCTCCCCACGCTGGAGAACACGCACCAGGTGGCCCAGCGGCACAACCCCGAGGCGCGCGTGGTCTACGTCGACAACGACCCCATCGTCCTCGCCCACGGCCGGGCGCTACTGGAGGAGAACGACCAGAGCGCCGTCGTCACCGCCGACCTGCGCGAGCCGGAGAAGGTCCTCGCGCACCCCGACGTGCGACGGCTGATCGACCTCTCGGAACCGGTCGGCGTCCTGCTCATCGGCATGCTTCACCACCTGCACGACGACGAGGACCCGCAGGGCATCGTCGACGCCTACGTGGACGCGGTGCCCTCCGGCAGCCACCTCGTGATCACCGCCTTCTGCGACACCGGCCCGGAAGCCAGGGCGGTCGAGGAGACGATGCTGGAGTTCCTCGGGACCGGTCGGTTTCGGACCACCGAGGAACTGACGGCCTACTTCGGAGGCGTCGAGCTTCTCGAACCCGGAGTGGTCTCCCTGCCGCTCTGGCGTCCCGACGAGCCCGTCGAGGAGGAACTGACCGTCGCCCAACGGCTGATGGCCGGCGGTGTCGGCCGCAAGGTCTGAGCCCCGCTCGCACCGGCACGCCCCCGGCCTGGAGGAACCCAGGTCCGGGGGCGTTCACGTGGTGGCGCGCACCGGACAGCTGAACGGGACGGCCCGGCTCAGGGGTGGGAGGACGCCGGTTCGGCCGGGTGGGGGGCGGGCTGGACGGCGAGGAGGTGGACGTCGACGCTCTCGCCCTCGCCGACGGCGCGCCAGCTGTGCGGGGTGCCACCGGGGTAGCTGATGCTGTCGCCCGGGCCGAGCAGGTGCAGGTCCCGGCCGCCCTGGGTGCCGAGGTCGACCTCGATCTCGCCCTCCAGAACGTAGACGAACTCGTCTCCCGGATGGCTGTAGTAGTCGCCGTGCACGGTGCGCAACCCCCGGTACTCGACGGGGTGGACGCGGAGGTGCGGGGTGCCGAGCACCCGGGCGGTGCCGACGCCGTTGGGCACCGAGGGGCCCTCGCTCGCCCGCACCACGCGCACCGCCGCGTTGGGGCCGGCGCCGTCCGGTTCGGGCACCGAGGTGGCCAACAGGCTCTGCTGGGTGGTTCCCAAGGCGATCGCGATGCGGTAGAGGGATCGCATGCTCGGGTGGGTCAGGCCGCGTTCGAGCTGGCTGAGAAAGGGGTGGGAGAGCTGCGACGCCTTGGCGAGCTGCACCAACGTGAGCCCGTGCTCCTTGCGCAACCTGCGGATGGTGGCGCCGAGTTCGGCGCGCTGGGCACCGTCCGTCTCACTGCGGGGGGCGGGCATGTGTGGATCCTATGTGTCAGGGGTGGGGTGGTGGCGAACCATGGCACGTTTCACGCCGAGGATTTTCCCGCTCCGGGTACCCACCGCTCCTGCGATGTTGATAGCATCAACATCGTACCCAGCCCAGGGAGTCCGCATGCGATCCGCCGTAACCGACACGGTGTCAGACGCGGCATATCGCAATGCTATGGCGGCACTTGCCGGCGGGGTATGCGTGGTGACCACCGCCGATCGCGGCGGGCGGCCGGCGGGGTTCACCAGCACCGCGGTGATGAGTCTGAGTCGTTCGCCGCAACTGATCGCCGTGGGCGTCGACCAGCACAGCCGGACCCTGCCGGTCCTGCTGGACAACCGCCGCTTCGCGTTGAACGTGCTGCACGCGGACGGCGAGAGCGTCTCGCGCCGCTTCGCCGAACGGTCGGCGGACCGGTTCGCCGATCTGGAGGGCGTGATCTGGAGCACCGAGCGTCCGGCCGGACACGCGACGGACGGGGCCCCTGGCGGGCAGCCCCTGCCGTTGCTGTTCGGGCACAGCTCGTACGTGCTGACCTGCCGCGTCACCCAGGACGTGCCGGCCGGCGACCACCGGCTGATCATCGGCGCGGTGGAGCGCATCCTGCCCGGCGAGGCCGACTCCGGCTCGCTGGTCTACCTGCGCCGCGGCTACCACGCGCTGAGGGCCGCATGAGCGGCGCGGAGGCGGCCAGACGCCGCCCCCCGACGTCCGCGGCCTTAGTCATCGGATCTCCATCGGAGCCCGGAGTACACACGTTCGTCGCACAGGGGTCTATCGTGCGGGGGCAGAGCGAGCAGAGGCGGAAGGAGTGCCCGCGTGCTGCTGCGTAACGCCCGCCTGCCCGACGGGACCGTGCGCGACGTGCTGCTCGACGGTGACCGGGTGCGCCGGACGGCGCCGCCCGGCGAGCTGCCGGCCGGCGACGACGCGCTGGACCTGTCCGGGTACCTGCTGCTGCCGGCGCCCGCCGAGCCGCACGCGCATCTGGACAAGTCGCTGACCTGGGACGTGGTCGGCGCCCCACCCGGCGATCTGCCGGCGGCGATCGACGCCTGGCGGGCCCACGCGGTGGGGGTCACCGAGGAGGACGTGTCGGGACGGGCGCGCCGGGCCCTGGACGAACTGGTGCTGAACGGCGTCACCGCGGTGCGCACGCACGTCGATCTGCTGCCGGGGGACGACCCGTTGCGGGGCCTGCGGGCCCTCCTGCGGCTGCGCGACGAGCCGGCGGTGCGGCGCAGGGTCGAGGTGCAGATCGGGGTGCTGCACGCCGAGGCGCCCGAACCGCTGCTGCGCGAGGCGCTGCGGATGGGCGCCGACGTGCTCGGCGGCTGCCCGCATCTGGCCACCGACCCGGCCGCGGCCGTCGAGCAGGGGCTGCGGCTGGCCGACGAGTTCGGCGTCCGGCTCGACCTGCACGCCGACGAGAACCTCGATCCGGCCTCCCGGGATCTGTCGCTGCTCAGCGCCGCACTCCGAAGTGACGCGCGTAACCAGCCGAAGGCAGCGGCCGGCCCCGGGCTCCGCGGGCCGGTGGTGGCCAGCCACTGCGTGAGCCTCGGCGCGCTGCCGGAGGCGGCGGCGAAACGGCTGGCCAAGGAGGTCGCGGCGGCCGGCGTCTGCGTCGTCACGCTGCCGCTGACCAACCTCTATCTGCAGGGTCGGCAGCCCGCTCCCCCGGGCAGTGGGGACCCGGGGAGCGCCCAGCGGGGTGTGCCGCGCGGCCTCACCGCGCTGCGCGCCCTGCTGGACGCGGGAGTGACGGTCGCCGCGGGCGGCGACAACGTCCGCGACCCGTTCAACCCGGTGGGCCGGTTCGACCCGCTGGAGACCGCGTCGTTGCTGGTCACGGCCGGGCATCTGACCCCGGACGAGGCGCTGCGCGCGGTCACCACGGGGGCCAGGGAGGCGCTCGGACTGCCACCCGCCGGCCCCTCGGAGGGAGCGCTCGCCGACCTGCTCGCCGTGCGCGCCGACTCGCTCTCGGAGGCGCTGGGCGCCGCCTGTCCGGAAAGAGTGGTGTTCCGTGCCGGACGGCTGGTGGCCCGCACCCGGGTCGCGCGAGAGTTGCGGTGACGCGTGGGCCTGAGGTCAGCGGCGGTGCCTGCCGCGACGGCGGTGACGGCGGTGACGGCGGTGAGGAGTGGGAGGCCGGTGAAGGAACGCCAGAGGGCGTGCACGGGAGCTGTAAATGAAAACCGCTCCGATACCGACGGGAAGCAATTAATGTCCATGATATCAACATCCCTAGCCTTGCCGGCGCTTGGCTGAGTGAGAGGAGGCGTCCGGAAGATGTCTGTCACTGTCGAGACGGCGCTGCGCTTCGACGGCGTCCACAAGACCTTTCCCAACGGCACGACGGCCCTCGCGGACGTGAACCTGTCCGTGGCGGCGGGCGAGTTCGTCGCCGTGGTGGGCCCCTCGGGCTGCGGCAAGTCCACGCTGCTGCGGCTGGCGTCCAACCTGGACCCCGTGACGTCGGGCACCGTGCAGACCCCGCACGGCGACTCGTTGGGCTACGTCTTCCAGGACCCGACCCTGCTGCCCTGGCGCAGGGTGCTGGGCAACGTCGAACTGCCCGCGGAGCTGGCGGGCGTTCCCAAGCCCGAGCGCCGGGCGCGCGCCCGGGAGGCGCTGCGCCTGGTCGGCCTGGAGGGCGCGGAGAAGCAGCTGCCGCGCCAGCTGTCCGGCGGTATGCGGATGCGCGTCTCGCTCGCCCGGGCGCTGACGATGCGACCGGCGCTGTTCCTGTTCGACGAGCCGTTCGGCGCGCTCGACGAGATCACCCGGCTGCGGATGCAGGAGGAACTGCAGCGCATCCTCACCGAGCAGCGGTTCGCCGGGCTGTTCATCACCCACTCCGTCACGGAGGCGTGCTTCCTCGCCAGCCGGGTGGTCGTGATGTCCGCCCGGCCAGGACGGATCATCGCCACCTTCGACGTTCCCTTCCCGCACCCGCGCCCCGCGGAGCTGCGGTACGACCCGGACTTCGCGAAGATCGCCGGAGAGGTCTCGGCGGCGTTGCGAGGAGGAAACCAATGACAGTGCAGGCCGTCGGCTCTGCGACCAAGGACCCCGGCTCAGGGCCCGACACCCTCGCCCTCACCAACCCGCCGCCGCTGCGGCCGGGTCGGGCGCACGCGAAGAGCGGCGGCGGCAGGAACCGGGAGCGGCTGACCGCGGTCGTCGCGCCGCTGTGCTCCGCGGTGGTCGCCATCGGCGTCTGGTACCTGATCAGCTACGTCTTCCTGGAGCCGGACCGCCAGTGGCTGGTGCCGCCGCCGCACGACGTGCTGAACCAGGGGCTCCTGGAGTGGGAGCAGCTGGAACCGAAGCTCGACGCGCTGATGCTGACCGCCCGGGTGGCGCTCACCGGTCTGCTGATCGCCGTGGCGATCGGGGTCAGCGTGGCCGTGCTGATGAGCCGGGCCCGGTGGCTGGAGCGGTCGCTGTACCCGTACGCGGTGATCCTGCAGACCGTGCCGATCCTGGCGATCGTGCCCCTGATCGGCATGTGGTTCGGCTTCAGCCTGCCGAGCCGCACCGTGGTGTGCGTGATCATCGCGCTCTTCCCGATGATCGCCAACACGCTGTTCGGCATCCAGTCCGTGAACCGGGAGCACCACGACCTGTTCACCCTGCAGCGCGCCACCAGGTGGAACCGGCTGATCAAGCTCGAACTGCCGGCGGCGCTGCCCTCCATCTTCACCGGGCTGCGGACCTCGGCGGGCCTCTCGGTGATCGGCGCCGTCGTCGGCGACATGTTCTTCCGGCAGGGCGAGCCCGGCATCGGCACGCTGCTGGACGTCTACCGGCAGCGACTCCAGTCCGAGGACGTGTTCGCCTCGATCATCCTGGCCTCGCTGTTCGGCGTCGTGGTGTTCTTCGTCTTCTCCGCCATCAATCGTCTGGCGGTGGGCTCCTGGCACGGTTCGGGCACGGACCGATAATGTGCTCACGCCTCAGGTGTCGAACAACGTCTGGGGATTAGCACTCCTGCACGTACAGCACGTGTGCACGTTCTGCACCATCCATGCACGTTCTGCACGTCCTGCCCCGGGGCAACACGCCCCCACCACCGTCCAGGAAGCCCGCCATGTCCTTCAGTAAGCGCTATCGACGCATCTCCGCGACGCTCATCACCTCAGCCCTCGTCCTCACCGCCGCCACGGCGTGCGGTGACGACGAGGGAGACGCGGAGTCGGCCGAGACCCTCCAGTCCGCGCCACCGGAGCAGCAGCTCGCCGACGTCTGCCCGGAGACCGTCGTGGTCCAGACCGACTGGGAGCCGGAGATCGAACACGGCACCCTGTACAACCTCATCGGTCCGGGCTACACGATCGACACCGACCAGAAGCGCATCAGCGGCCCGCTGGTGATCGACGGTGCGGACACCGGTGTGGAGATCGAGGTGCGCGCCGGCGGTGGGGCCATCGGCTACCAGAACATCCCCTCCCAGATGTACCTGGACGACAACATCATGCTCGGCATGGTCTCCACCGACGGCGCCATGAACGCCGCCAGCGACCGGCCGGTCACCGCGGTGTACTCGTTGATGCGCAAGAGCCCGCAGATGCTGATGTGGGACCCGGAGACGAACCCGGACTGGGAGGGCATCGAGGACATCGGCGAGAGCGACGCGAAGGTCGTCTACGTCTCCGGCAGCTCCTACGCCCCGATGCTGGTCTCCGAGGGCCTCGTCAAGGAGAACCAGCTCGACGCCAGCTACGACGGCTCGCCGTCCCGGTTCGTCGCCGACCCGAGCATCGCGCAGCAGGGCTACGCCACCGCGGAGCCCTACATCTACGAGAACGAGGTCGACGCCTGGGGCAAGCCGGTGGCGTACCAGCTGCTCGCCGACGTCGGCTACAACATCTACCCGCAGTCCCTCACCGTCCGCTCCGGTGAGCTGCAGGACAACGCCGCCTGCCTGGAGAAGCTCGTGCCGATCCTGCAGGAGTCGGCCGTGAACTTCGCCGCCGAGCCGCAGCCGGTGGTGGAGCTGATCGCCGAGGTCGTCGCGGAGTACAACACCGGTTGGGTGTACACCGAGGAGACCGGCGCGTACGGCGCCGAGGCCATGGTGGACCTCGGCATCCTGGCCAACGAGGAAGACGGCACCATCGGCAGCTTCGACATGGAGCGGGTCGACGACGCCCGGGAGAAGTTCACCCCGATCGTCACCGAGTCCGGCGCCGAACTGCCGGAGGACCTGAGCGCCGAGGACCTCGCCACCAACGAGTTCATCGATCCCTCGATCGGAATGCAGTGATCACCACATGACGCAAGAGCCCAGACCCGCGACGCTGTCCGCCAGCGAGATCCGCCGACTCACCGAGCTCGTCGCCGACGAGCGCTTCACCCGGGCCGCCGCCCCAGGCGGCGCCGGGTCGGGGACCGGCGGGGCCCGTCCCCGCACTCCCGGCATCGAGGAGTTCAGCGCCGAGGCCGCCGAACTTCTCGGCGCCGAGGCGGTGTTGCGGGACGAGTCAGCGTTGGACAAGGCGTCGCGGGACTGGGCTCACATGTCGCCGATCCTCGCGGCCAAGGCCGCGGCGCTGCCCGCCGGGCGCGCCGAGGTGGTGCTGCGACCCACGTCGCACGAGCAGGTGCCGGGCATCCTCGCGTTGGCGCACCGGCACCGGGTGCCGGTGACGCCGCGCGGCAAGGGCACCGGCAACTACGGCCAGGCCATTCCGCTGGCCGGCGGCGCGGTGCTCGACCTCACCGCGTGCACCCGGATCCTGGACTCCGGCGACGGCTGGATCAGGGCCGAGGTGGGCGCGAAGATGTCCGAGCTGGAGGCGCACGCCAGGGTGCGGGGGCAGGAGCTGTGGATGTTCCCCTCCACCTTCGGCACCAGCCTCGGCGGCTTCCTCTCCGGCGGCAGCGGCGGCACCGGCTCGCTGGTGCACGGCTCCAACGCGGACGGCTTCGTACAGGAGCTGACCGTGGTGCCGTGCACCGCGTCGGCCGAGCCGTTCACGGTGCGCGGCCCGGACGCGTTGCCGTACATCCACGCCTACGGCACCACGGGGATTCTCACCACGGCCACCGTGAGCCTGCAGGCGGCGCGGGCCTGGACCGGCCTGTTCGCCACCTTCGACGGCGACGGCTGGGGGGCGGCGACCACCACCCTCAGCGCGCTGGTGGCGCTCGACCCCGCGCCGCGGCTGGTGTCCCTCGACGAGCCGGGCCTGGTGCAGACCTACGCCCCCGACCCGGCGCTCGACCCGGCGGGCCCCAGCCTGCGGGCCATCATCGAGGAGGAGGCGGCGCCGGCGGCCAGGGAACTGGTCGAACGGCACGGCGGCCGGGTGCTGGAGATCCGGCCGGCGCCCGAGGGCCCGGCGCTGGTCAGCTCCCTGTCGTTCAACCACCCCACGTACCACCTGATGAAGGCCAGGGAGGGCTACTTCCACCTGGAGGTGGGCGGCGACGTGCTGCTGGGCGACCTCACCGAGGTGCGGTCCGTCTTCCCCGGCACCGTGCTGCACCTGGAGGGCATGCGCACCGGCACCGTGGGGATGCTGATGGCGCACTACGAGGACGAGCAGACCGTCTACCAGGGCATCGAGGCCCTGGAGGCGCTCGGCGTCCGGGTGCACGACGTGCACAACTGGTACGTGGACCGGCGGCTCGACCTGGTGCGGGAGACCGCGCGCAGCACCGACCCGCTGGGCCTGCTGAACCCCGGCAAGCTGCTCGTTCCCTGAAGGACGGGCGCACCCTCATGGCACTCACCCGATTCATCGAGCTGACCGGCCCGGACATCGCCGCGCTGTCCCCCGACACCGTCGCCGTCCTGCCGGTCGGCTCCGTCGAACAGCACGGACCGCACCTGCCGGTCGCGACCGACCACCTCATCGCGGAGGCGGTCGCCGAGGGCGCGGCCCGGGCCGCCGCCGAGCACTGCGACGTGACGCTGCTGCCCGGACTGGTCTACACGAAGTCCGACGAGCACGCCTGGTCGCCCGGCACGCTGTGGCTGAGCGCCAGCACGCTGCTGGCGGTGCTCGACGACATCGGCCGCTCGCTGGCCGCGGGACCGGTGCGGCGACTCGCCTTCGTCAACGCGCACGGCGGCAACAGCGCGCTGCTCGGCGTCGCCCTCCGCGAGCTGCGCACCCGGCACGGCCTCCGCACCTTCCTGCTGCACGCCTCGCTGCCCGCCGACCAGGGCGGCGCCTCGCCCTCCCCCGAGCTGGGCATGGGCGTGCACGGCGGCCTGAACGAGACCGCCGCCATGCTGCACCTGCGTCCCGACCTGGTGGACATGGCCCGGGCCGAACGCAGCGTTCCCGAACATCTGGCCGAATACCAGCACATCGGCTTCGGCAGGCCGGTCGCGTTCGGCTGGACCAGCGACGACTTCGCGGCGGGCGACGGGCCGGGGTCGGGCGTGGTCGGCGATCCCACGGGCGCCACGGCGGAACGCGGCCGCGTACTCGTCGAGGCCGCGGTCGGCCGCGCCGCCGCCGCGCTCCGCGAATGCGCCTACTTCCGTCCCGACGCGCCGCCGCCTCGCCGCCCGCAGGGCGAGCCCGACCGGCCCTGACGGCGCCCCGGCGGGTCGCCGCGGCCCGTCGCGAGGGCCCGTCGCCGGGGCCCGGCCACTGTCAGTGGTCGCTGCCATCATCGTCGGCATGCATGACACCGACGCCGGCACCGACGCCGACACGCACACCGCCATCACGACGTACTGGGACAACGTCGCCCCGGTCTTCGACGAGGAGCCGGACCACGGACTGCGCGCGCCGGAGACGCGCGCCGCCTGGGCTCGGCTGCTGCGCTCCTGGTTGCCGCCCGAGCCGGCCGACGTGCTGGACGTCGGCTGCGGGACCGGCTCGCTCGCCCTGCTGCTGGCCGAGTTCGGGCACCGGGTGACGGGTGTGGACCTGGCGCCGCGGATGGTGGCGGCGGCCCGGGCCAAGCTGGCGGCGGCCGGCCTGGCCGCCCGTTTCCTGGTCGGCGACGCCGCCGCGCCCGCCACCGGAGACCTGCGGTTCGACGCCGTGCTCTGCCGCCACCTGCTCTGGACGCTGCCGGACCCCGACGCGGCGCTCCGCGCCTGGACGAGCCTGCTCAGGCCCGGCGGCACCCTGGTGCTGGTGGAGGGCCGCTGGTGCCGGGGCGGCCAGCCCGACTCGTTGTACGGCGCGGGCGCCGAGCCGCTGCCCTGGGCCGGCGGCATACCCGCCGCCGGCCTCGAAGCCGCCGTGCGCCCGCTGGTCAGCGACCTGCGCGTGACGCACCTCAGCGCCGCCTCCGCCCTCTGGGGACGCCCGGTGACCGACGAGCGGTACGCCCTCGTCGCGACCGTGTGATCCGGCCCCTGACCGCCCACCCCTGACCGCCCGCCCCGGGGTCGCCGGGACGGGCGGGCGGTGGGACGGCCGCGCCTACGGCAGCGCGTCCACGTGCGGCCCGACCACGTCGGACCAGGCGTTGCCGGAGGCCGCGTCCCAGTTGACCGACCAGGTCATCGCCCCGCGCAGGTCGGGATACGTCTGGTCGGGCACGAACGAACCGCAGCCGGTGCCGCGGGTCAGGCAGTCCAGGGCGTCCGTCACCACGCCGGGGTCCACGTAGCCGGAACCAGCCGCGCTCGGCGAGGCCGGCACCCCTAGGCCGACCTGGCTGGGCGCCAGGCCGTTCTCCAGCTGGATGCAGGCCAGCGCGGTGAGGAAGTCCACGCTGCCAGCGGAGTAGACCTGTCCGTCGCAGCCCAGCATGGAACCGCTGTTGTAGTACTGCATGTTGACGACGGTGAGGAACTCCCGTGTGTTGAGAGCGAGTTGGAAGTACTCGGTGCTGGTGCTCTGCATGTCGAGCGTCTGCGGCGCCATCGTGTAGACGAGATCGTCGCCCGCCGAGGCGTGGATCGCCTCCATCGCCTGGGTCAGGTACTGGGCGTTGATACCGGCCTCCAGGTCGATGTCGACGCCGTCGAAGCCGTACTCGTCCATCAACGCCAGCGTGCTGCTGGCGAACGCCTGCGCCGAGGCGGAGTCGTTGATCGCCACATGCCCGTTGGCCCCGCCGACCGAGATGATCACCGACGCCCCCGCGGCCTGCTTGGCGGCGATGTCGTCCTTGAACTCCTGCTCCGAGGCGTAGCCGACGGCCGGGTCGAGGGTGAAGTCGATCTCCCCCGGCGTGCCCGTGGCCTCGGCGAACGAGACCGCGATGATGTCGTACGCCGGGGCCACGTCGCCCAACTTCTGCACGACGGACCCGTTGTCGAAGTTGTGCCAGTAGCCGGTGAGCGCGTGTCGCGGCACGGCCGTCGTCCCCGGGTCCGCGCCCGCGGTCCCGGCCGTCCCGACGACCGTCGCCGCGGCGACCACCGCCCCGACCGCGGCGGCCACCCCGGCCACTCGCCATCGTCGGGCACGCGTCGTTGAGGTGCTGTCCACTTCGCCTCCGAGGTGTGTGGGGGATGGAGGAAACGGTGGCCACCGTCGAGCTAAGAATGTGGTCCAGACCATTGCCCGCTGTCAATGCCCGGGAGGCAAACGACCCCAGACGGGTCGTCAACGCGTGGACGCGGAGGCGTCTGCACGGGTGGTGCCCGGAGCGGACACCGGACACTTTCCGTCTCGGTTTCCGGTCCGGTCTCCGGTCCGGTCTCCGGCCTGGCTTCCGCTCCGGCAGCCGGTTCGGCTCCGGTCCGGTTCTGGTTCGCCGCCCCGGTTCTTCGGATCCGAAGCGTCGATCGACCAGCGGCGGGCTGCTGCCCCGACTCCGCTCCGCGAACTGTCGTCGCACACGGTGACGTGACGCGTCGGCCGCGCCCCCCGGGGCGCTGTGGAGATCCGGTCGTGGAATACCGCGCGGCAGCTGCGGGCGCTGACTAACGTGATAACAAGACGGGGGTCCACACCGAGGAGGTCCACTCAGTGATCGTCTCCCACGCCCACGGGGACGCCGGGCGGGAGCAGGAGACGCCGGCGCCGCCGGAGCCTCCGGAGCCTCCGGAGCCTCCGAGAAGGCTGCTCGACGGACTCCCCGAGCTGCCCGACCTCGGTGTGTACCTGGTCGACCACCAGGGCCGCATCGTCGAGGTGAACCCGCAGGCCGAGGAGCTGCTGGGCCGTCCCGCCGCCGATCTCCTCGGCCAGGACGCCCACGACCTGCTGCACCGGGACCAGCACGGCAACACCATCCCCCGCGCCGAGTGCCTGATGATGCGCGGGCTGCTCGGGGAGCGCACGGCGCGGAACGACCAGGGCTGGTTCGCGCGCGGCGACGGCACCCCGCTGCCCATGTCCTGGCTGGTCGCCCCCTGCCGGTTCCCCGACGGCGAGGACGGGGCCCTGGTGGTCTTCCACCGGTCCTCCCCCGACGACGAGCCCGCCGAGTGGGTGGAGCGCGACCCGTCGACCCCGCTGACGGAGCTCGAGCGCCTGACGCTGCTGGCCGAGACGACCACGCTGCTCACCTCGACCCTGGTCATAGAGGAGGCGCTGCGCCGCCTCGTGCAGCTGCTGGTGCCCCGGCTCGGCGACTGGGCGGTGGTGGACCTCATCGACGAGGGCGGCGAGGTGTGGCGTACCACGGTGGTGGGTCACGAGGAGGGCGCCCTGGCGCGTCACGCGGACATGGAGGGGCCGATGCCCCCGGTCCCCCCGGAGTCACCGATGCCGCTGTCCCGGGCGCTGCGCGGCGCCTCCGCGACGCTGGTCGGACCCGAGACGTACCAGGGCCCGCCGGACTCCGGCATCACGGTGATCCAGCAGGAGCTCTTCCGGGCGACCGGCATGCACTCCGCCGTCATCACGCCCATACACGGCCTGCGGGAGGTGCTCGGCGCCCTGACCCTGGGTCGCTCCCAGCGCGCCGGCGCGTTCGGCACCACGGAGCTGTCGCTGCTCAACGACATCGCCCGCCGGGCCGGGCTCGCCCTGGACAACGCCCGCCTGTACCAGCGGCAGCGGCGGGTCGCCGAGACCATGCAGCGCCATCTGCTGCCGCAGCTGCCCCGGGTGCCCGGGGTGCGGATGACCGCCCGCTACCTGCCGGCGCCCCAGTCCTCCCAGGTCGGCGGGGACTGGTACGACGCGTTCGTGCTGCCCAACGGCCCCACCGCCCTGGCCATCGGCGACGTGGTCGGCCACGATCTGGACGCCGCGGCCGGCATGGCGCAGATCCGCAACATGCTCCGCGCCTACGCCTGGTCCCACGAGACGGACTCGCCGAGCCGCGCGGTCGAACGCCTGGACCAGGCGATGGTGCAGATCGTCGAGGCGTCGATGGCCACCATGGTCTTCGGCTGGATCGAGCGGGTCGACGGCTGGTGGCGGCTGCAGTGGACCAACGCCGGGCATCCGCCGCCGATGCTGGTGGGCCACGACGGGCAGACCCAGTTCCTGGACGCCGGCCACAACGTCCTCCTCGGCACGGGCATCACCTCCCCCCGCAGCGACGCCGTGATAACGCTGCCGCCGCTGGCCACGCTGGTGCTCTACACCGACGGCCTGATCGAGTCGCCGGGACACTCGCTCGACGAGGGCCTGGCCCGGCTCCGCCGGCACGGAGCCGCGCTGGCGCACCGCCCGTTGGACGTCTTCTGCGACCTGCTGCTCGACCGCGTCCGCCCCACGGACAACGAGGACGATGTGGCCATGCTCGCCGTCCGCATGCCCGCGACGCCCTGACCCGCCCGACGCCCCGCACCACTCCGGCCCGCACCACTCCGGCCGGAAACGGGACGTGTCCGACGGCGCGGACGCGGTACCCGACCGTGGTGCGTTCATCGGACAGCGGCCATCGCCGCCCGGCACCCGCCGGGCGGCCCCCGGCCGCTGCCCGTGACGACCTGTCGGCTACCGTCCCTCCCCCGGGCCCCGGGGGCCCGGGAGATGCCCCCGTTCGCGAGGTATCCGCCGTGAGCATGCATACCGGCCGTTTCGTGGCCCGCCAGAAGTCAACGAGCCCCGCCGAACTCCTCGGCTGGCTGAGCCTCGACAACACCGCGACCTCCATCCCGTTGGCGCGCAGGTTCGTCAGGATCGCGCTGACCGCGCGGGGTTTCGACGACCACGCGACCACGCTGGAGCTGATCGTCTCGGAGCTCGTGACCAACGCCGTCGTCCACACCCGGCCCGGGATCAACCAGCCGATCTGGATCCGCCTGTCGGCCAGGCCGACGTCGCTGCGCCTGGAGGTCCACGACACCGACGTCCGGCTGCCGGCCGCCCGCCCGCTGGAGAACGAGAGCGAGTCCGGCCGCGGCCTGCACATCGTCCGCGCGCTGACGGACCACTCGGGCAGCTATCTCAGCCCGCGCGACACCGGGAAGATCGTCTGGTGCGAGCTGGCCAACGCGGAGCACGCGAAGGCCCCGGCGGCCTGACCCGGTCCGACGATCCGGTCGTCAGGTGACCACCCACAGCCCGAGGGCGATGAGAAACGCGGCCAGACCCAGCGTCGTCTCCATCACGGTCCAGGTCTTCAGCGTCGTCTTCTCGTCCATCCCGAAGAAGCGGCTGACCAACCAGAACCCCGAGTCGTTGACGTGCGACAGCACCGTGGCCCCGGCCGCGATGGCGACGACCAGCAGGGCGATCTGGAAGTCGCCGAGGCCGGCCTCCGCGACCGAACCCGCGAGCAGCCCGGACGCCGTGGTCAGGGCCACCGTCGCCGAGCCCTGGGCCACGCGCAGCAGGGCCGAGATGACGAACGCCTGGACGATCAACGACATCCCGAGGTCCGACAGGGAGGTGCTCAGCTCCTCCCCGATGCCGCTGAGCTCCAGCACACCGCCGAACATGCCGCCCGCCCCGGTGATCAGGATGATCGAGCAGATCGGCCCCAGCGCGCTGTCCAGGACGTCGCTGACCTGGGACATCGACGTCGTCCGCGGGCGGCCGATGAGGACCACCGCGACGATCACCGAGATCAGCAGCGCCACGGTGGTGTTCCCGAGCAGGCCGAGGAACACGGCCCAGCCCGCCCCCTCGTCGACCACGCCGGCGCTCACCAGCGTGTCGATGACCGTGTCGAACGAGATCAGCACCAGCGGCACGAGCAGCAGGAACAGCACGACGCCGAACGCCGGCGGCCGGCGCCCCGCGTCCCCGGCCTCGCCCGACTCACGGCCGGCTTCCCGCTCCTCGCCCTTCGCGGGGCGCCCCCGGTCGTCCCTGACCTCGCCGAACAACGCCTCCGGCACGTCCACGTGGAACCGGGCGGCCATCGCCCGGGACACCGGCATCACGCCGACGTACCACGCGGCCACGCCGATCGGGACGCCGACGAGCATGACGATCCCGATGTTGCCGCCGAGCGCCTCGGCCGCGGCGACCGGCCCGGGGTGCGGCGGGGCCATGGCGTGCATGGCGGCGAAGGCCCCGGCCGCCGGCAACGCGTAGAGCAGCAGCGAGCCCCCGAAGCGGCGCGCCACGGTGAGGATGATCGGCAGGAAGACGACGAGCCCGGCGTCGAAGAAGATCGGGAAGCCGAACAGCAGCGCCGCCACGCCGAGCGCGAACGGCGCCCGGCGTTCCCCGAACCGGCCGATCAGCGTGTCGGCCAGCACCTGGGCGCCCCCGGTGATCTCCAGCAGGCGGCCCAGCATCACCCCGAAGGCCACGAGCAACGCGACCGACCCGAGGGTGTCCGCGAAGCCGAACATCAACACGTCGGGGATGTCGGCGAGCGGGAACCCCACGGCGATCGCCGTCATCACGCTCACCAGCACCAGCGACACGAAGGCGTGCAGCTTCACCTTCATGATCAGGAACAACAGCAGGGCGACGGCCCCCGCCGCGATCGTCAACAACGTGGCGGTGCCGTACGCCGGCTCCATCGCCTCCATGGGCGCTCCCTCCTACCTTCGAACGCCCGAACCCTCGAACGTCTGACCTCTCCGGAGCGCCTGCCCGACTCATGCACGGCCATGACGTGGGGATTGTCACGACGGCCAACCGGCGGTCTGCCCCGCGCCGGGCTCGTCGAGCTAGGCTCGTCGGATGCTGGAGACGGAGCGACTGCGACTGCGGCCGCTCGGCGTCGCGGACGCCGACCTCTGGTTCGCGCTGCACTCCGACCCGCGGGTCAACCGGTTCGTGGGCCCGTACTCCCGGGAGCACACGGTGGAGCGGCTGCGGCGGGTCGAGCGCCAGTGGGAGGAGCGGGGCCACGGCCTGTGCGCCGTGTACCAGCGGTCCGACGGCGCGTTCGTCGGACGCACCGGACTGAACTACTGGGCGGACTTCGACGAGACCGAGATCGGCTGGACCCTCGCCGCGGCGTACTGGGGCCACGGCTACGCGACCGAGGCGGCCAGGGCCTGCCTGGACTGGGGCTTCGCCACGCTGGACCTGGACTACGTCACCGCCATGATCCACCCGGACAACGCCGCCTCGTTCCGCGTCGCCGAACGGCTCGGGTTCACCCGGCTCCGCGATGACGTGCTGCTCGGCTCCCCGGTCGTCGTCCTCGCCCTGCACCGCCCCGAGACGCCCTGAGCGGCCGGCCGCCCGTTCGCCCCCGCCCCGGTCAGCCGGCGGCCAGCACCGCCCGGGTCTCCAGGGCCACCTGCCGGGTCTCGCCGGTGGGCACCACCACGACCGGGACCGCAGCGTCCGGCGGGCTGACCACCTCGGTGTCCGGCACCGCGCCCTCGATCACCCGCAGCCCGCCCCGCACCCCGAGGGCGCCGAGCCCGGCGCAGACCTCCTCCCGCACCTCCGGCTGGTCCTCGCCGATCTCGCCGGTGAAGACCACCGCGTCCAACCGGTCGAGGGACGCGGCCATCGCCGCGACGCCCCGGCGGACGCCGTGCGTGAAGACGTCGAGCGCCAGCGTCGCGCGCCGGTCCCCCGCCGCGCGGTCCCTGACCAGGTCGCGGGTGTCGTCGGAGGACCCGGACAGCGCCAGCAGCCCGGAGCGGTGGTTCAACGCCTCCGCGATCTCCTCGGCGCCCCGCCCGCGCCGGGTCTGCAACCACAGCAACGCGCCCGGATCGACGCTGCCGCTGCGGTGGCTCATCACCAGCCCCTCCAGGGGCGTGAAGCCCATCGTGGTGTCCACGCTGCGCCCCTCGCGCACCGCACAGGCCGAGCAGCCGCCGCCCAGATGGGCGAGCACGACCCGGAGCTCCCCGGGCCGCCGGCCGAGCGCCGCCGCGGCCCGGTCCAGCGCCCAGGCGTAGGACAGGCCGTGGAAGCCGTAGCGCCGCAGGCCGTCGTCGCGCCGCCACTCCTCGGGCACCGCGTACTCCCGGGCCGCCGCCGGCAGCCCGGCGTGGAACACGGTGTCGAAGCAGGCCACGTGCGGCACGTCGGGCAGCAGTTCGCGGGCCGCGTCGAGCACGGCCAGCGCCGGCGGCACGTGCAGCGGCGCCAGTTCCCCCACCTCACCCAGCCGCTTCCGCACCCGGCGGTCCACCCGCGCGTGGTGCCGCAGCTCTGGCCCGCCGTGCACCACCCGGTGCCCCACCGCGACCGGCGGGCCCACGTCCGCCAGCAGCCGGCGCAGCTGGTCGGGCGCGTCGTCGCCGGGCGGCGAGGTGCTGTCCCGTTCCGCCACGACCGAGCCGTCGGCGGCGAAGACGGTCAGGTGGAGGCTCGACGAGCCCGCGTCGGCGACCAGGACGGGACCCCGTTCGACTCCCCGCTCGATTCCCCGTTCGACCTCTGGCATCCGGGCTCCTCCGGCCGTGTGCGCGGCGGCATCCGGGGTACCCCGGGGGAACTCCACGGAAACGGAGACCGCGCATGGCACAGGAAGTCCGGGAACGCCGGGAGACAGGCCCGGGAGGCCAGAGCCAGCACCACGGGAGCTCGGCGTACCGCCGGGCGGCCGACTACGTGGCCGCCGCGCTGATCTTCCTCCAGGACAACGTGCTGCTGCGGGAGCCGCTGCGCCCCGAGCACACCAAGCCGCGGCTGCTGGGCCACTGGGGCTCGTGCCCCGGCATCACCATGGTCTACGAGGCGCTCGACGCGCTGGTCCAGGACCGGGACGCCGACGTGCTGCTGGTGACCGGCACCGGACACGGCGCGCCGGCCAACCACGCCAACCTGTGGCTGGAGGGCACCCACGAGGAGTACGACCCGGCGCTCGCCAGGACCGAGGCCGGGCTCACCCAGCTCGCCCGCCGCTACTGCGCGCCCACCGGGGCACCTCCCGGGCCCTCCGGGCCCGGGAGAGGGTTCCCCAGTCACCTGTCCCCGGCGCTGCCCGGCACGATCCACGAGGGCGGCGAGCTCGGCTACGCGCTGGCCACCGCCTTCGGCGCGGCCTTCGACGCGCCGGACCGCCTGGTGGCCTGCATCGTCGGCGACGGCGAGGCCGAGACCGGGCCGACGGCCACGGCGTGGCACTCCCCGAAGTTCCTCGACCCGGTGACCTCCGGCGCCGTCCTGCCGGTGCTGCACCTCAACGGCTACAAGATCGCCTCGCCCACCCTGTTCGGCACCATGTCCGACGCCGAACTGACCGCGTTCTTCCGCGGCCACGGCTGGGACCCGCGGATCGTGGACATGCGACCGGGCCGGCAGGGCCCGGGAGACGCCTCCCTCATCGACGCGGTGCGGGAGGCGCACGACGCCATCCGCGAGATCCAGGCGGCGGCCCGGGGCGGCGCCCGCCCGGTCCGGCCGGCCTGGCCGGTGATCGTGCTGCGCAGCCTCAAGGGCCAGGGCGCCCCCGCCGAGATCGAGGGCACGCCGCTCGAGGGCACCTTCAACGCCCACCAGATCCCGCTGCCACACGTCCGCGACGATCCGGAGCAACTGGCCGCCCTGGAGACGTGGCTGCGGTCCTACCGCCCCGAGGAGCTGTTCGCCGACGACGGCCGCCCGAGCCCCGACGTGCTGGCCCGCTGCCCGCGGGGCGGGCGGCGGCTCGGCATGCAGCCGGCGGGCAACGGCGGCCGGCTGCGGGTGCCGCTGGACCTGCCGGTCCTGGAGCCCTACGCGGTCGACATCGGCGAGGGCCCGGGCGCCGTCTCGGTGAGCCCCAACGAGACGCTGGCCGGCTGGTTGACCGAGGTCATGCGCCGGACCGAGAAGGACCGCACCTTCCGGATCGTCTCCCCCGACGAGCTGGCGTCCAACCGGCTGGACGCGGTGCTGGACGCCACCGGACGGGCCTACACCTGGCCGGTCGAGGGCTACTCCGAGGCGCTGGCGCCGGACGGCCGGGTCATGGAGGTGCTCTCCGAGCACGACTGCCAGGGCTGGCTCCAGGGCTACCTGCAGACCGGGCGACACGGGCTCTTCCCCACCTACGAGGCGTTCGCCGCGATCGTCGACAGCATGCTCAACCAGTACGGCAAATGGCTGAAGATGTCGCACGAGGTGCCCTGGCGCGCCCCCGTCAGCAGCCTCACCTACCTGCTGACCAGCGAGGGCTGGCGGCAGGAGCACAACGGCTACAGCCACCAGGGCCCCGGCTTCATCAACAACGTCCTCAACCGGAAGAGCACCGTCACCGGCGTCTACCTGCCCCCCGACGCCAACACCCTGCTGGTCACCATGGAGCGGGTGCTGGCCGACACCGGCCGCGTCAACGTCGTCGTCGCCGGCAAGCAGCCGGCCCCCCAGTGGCTCGACCTGGACGCCGCCCGCCGGCACTGCGCGGCCGGCGCCTCGACATGGCGCTGGGCCTCGACGTACGACGGCGAGGACCCGGACCTCGTCCTGGCCTGCGCGGGCGGCATCCCCACCGTCGAGACGCTGGCCGCCGCCGACCTGCTGCGCCGGGACCTGCCCGGCGTGCGGCTCCGCGTCGTCAACATCGTCGACCTCTGCGCGCTGGCCACGCCGCGGCGCCATCCGCACGGCATGCACGAGGCGGACTTCCTCGGCCTCTTCGGCGCCCACACCCCCGTCGTCCTGGACTTCCACGGCTACCCGTCCGCCGTGCACGAGCTGCTGCACGGCCGCCCCGACGCCGAGCGGTTCCACGTGCGCGGCTACGTCGAGGAGGGCACCACCACCACGCCGTACGACCTGCTCATCGACAACGGCGTCTCCCGGCACGACCTGGCCATCACCGCGCTCGACCACCTGCGCGGCCGGCCGGCCGACACCGGCGACCTGGCGACGCACTACGCCCACCGCCGCGACGCGATCCGGGAGGAGCTCCGCCGCACGGGCGTCGACCCGCCCGAGGTCACGCATGGGGGCACCTCCCAGACCCCCAGGGCGAGCACGCCCTGCAGTGCGGCTTCTGCACCCCCGGCTTCCTGATGCTCGCCGCCGCCGCGCTCGACGAGGACCCGTCCCCGGTCGACGATCCGGAGCGGCTGCGCGAGCTGCTGACCTCCAACCTCTGCCGGTGCACCGGCTACGAGCCCATCCGCCGCGCGGTCCTGCGGGCCGCGGCGGAACGACGACAGCGATAGGGACAAGCGACGGAGACAGCGACGAGACAGAGGAGGAACCGTGCAGCACGACGAACTGATCGGCAAGGTCCAGGCGGTCGCCCAGCTCCCTGACCGCGGCTCCGCGGAACAGGCCGCCCGGGCCGTGCTCAGGACGCTCGCCGAGCGGATCCCGCCCGGAACGGCCGCCCATCTGGCGGCACAGCTCCCGACCGGCCTGGACGCCTCCGTCAGGGGGAGCACCGCCGCCGAGGAGCGCGCCGGCCTGCCGCCCGCCCAGGCCGAGCGCTTCGACCTCGTCGCGTTCGCCGGCCGGGTCGCCGGGCGCCTCGGCACCACGGAGGACGCGGCGGTGCAGCGCTCCACCGCCGTCCTGGAGGTGCTCGACGCCGCCGTCGCCCCCGAGCTGATGACGAAGGTCGCCCACGAGCTGCCCCCGGACATCCGCGAGCTGTTCCCCACCCGCCGGGCCAACGGTCTGGGCCGGTAGACCGACCGAAAAGTCGGACTTCGCGCCGTTTCGACGCCCTCCGGGTGGTAACCCGCCGAGCAGACCAGACCTGCTTCCCAGGCAGCCCGGAGGGACATCGTGCGCATCGGAATCATCGGCGCGGGCCACATCGGCGGCACGCTCGCCCGGCACTTCGCCCGCATCGGGCACGAGGTGGCGATCGCGAACTCCCGGGGACCCGAGACTCTCCAGGACCTGGTGGCGGAGATCGGCGGTCCGGTGCACGCCGCCACCGCTCGCGAGGCGGCGGCGTTCGGCGACCTGATCGTGGTGTCCATCCCCTTCGGCCGCTACCGCGAGCTGCCCGTCGACGAGCTGCGCGGCAAGGTCGTCGTCGACACCTGCAACTACTACCCCAGCCGGGACGGCCACTTCGCCGACCTCGACGACGACGCCACCACGTCCAGCGAGAAGCTCCAGCAGTTCACGGGCGCGGACGTGGTCAAGGCGTTCAACGCCATCTACTCGGAGAACCTGCGCGACCGCGCCCGTCCCCCCGACCAGCCGGGCCAGCCGGAACGCCTGGCCATCCCGATCTCGGGCGACGACGACGGGGCGAAGGGCGTCGTCGCGAACCTGGTCCGGGACATCGGCTTCGACCCGGTGGACGCCGGCACCCTCGCCCAGGGCGGCCGCAAGCACCAGCCGGGCAGCAGCGTCTACACGGCCGAGGTGTCCGCCGACGAGGCCGTCACCCTGCTGCGCGCCGCCTGACCCCCGCCTGGCCCCTGCCCGACCACTCGCCAGAGACCCCCGCGAGGCCGGAGAGTCCGAGAGGAGACCCACCGTGAAGGCCGTCGTATGGCACGCCGTCGGCGACATCCGCCTGGACGACGTTCCCGAACCGAAGATCCAGGACACCCACGACGCGCTGGTCCGGATCACCACGTCCGCGATCTGCGGCACCGACCTGCACTTCGTGCGCGGCACCATGCCGGGCATGCGCACCGGCCGGGTGCTGGGCCACGAGGCCGTCGGCGTGGTCGAGGAGGTCGGCACCGGGGTGCGGAACCTGCGCCCGGGCGACCGCGTCGTGGTGCCCTCCACCGTGGCCTGCGGCGTCTGCAGCTACTGCCGCGCCGGCTACTACGCGCAGTGCGACAACGCCAATCCGGGCGGGCGGCTGGCCGGCACCACGTTCTTCGGCGGCCCGGAGGCGGCGGGCGGCCTCGACGGCCTGCAGGCCGAGTACGCGCGCGTCCCGTTCGCGCACGTCGGGCTCGTGCCGCTGCCCGACACCGTGGACGACGGCCAGGCGATCCTGCTGTCCGACATCTATCCGACCGCCTGGTTCGGCGCGCGGCTCGCGGAGATCAGCGCCGGCGACACCGTCGCGATCCTCGGCGGCGGCCCGGTCGGCCAGGCCGCCGTCGCCTGCGCCCGGTTGCAGGGCGCCGGGCGGATCCTGCTGGTGGACGGCGTCCCCGACCGCCTGGACCTGGCCCGCCGGCAGCACGCCGAGCCGGTCGACTTCAACGCCGAGGACCCGGTGCAGTCCGTCCGCGAGCTGACCGGCGGCATCGGCGTGGACCGGGTGATCGACGCGGTCGGCGTGGACGCCCAGCACCCCGACCGCGGCCCGGCGGCCACCGACGCGGACGGGCGCGCCGAGTTCGCGCACGAACTCGACGAGGCCGCGCCGGAGCAGAACCCGCACGCCGGCACCTGGGTGCCGGGCGACGCGCCCAGCCAGGCCACCCGCTGGGCCGTCGAGATGGTGGCCAAGGCCGGCACCATCGGGACGGTCGGCGTCTACCCGCCGCAGGTGGAGCACTATCCGTTCGGCGCGGCGTTCATGAAGAACCTCACGCTCCGGATGGGCAACTGCAACCACCGCCGCTACGTGCCGGAGCTGGTGTCCCTGGTCGCCAACGGCACCCTGGACCCGACCCCGTTGATCACCCGCTGGTCCCCCACCGAGGACGCGATCGAGGCGTACCAGTCGTTCGACCGGCGGGAGACGGGCTGGACCAAGGTCGCCCTCGGCCTCGGCGGCCCCGGCGCCGTTCCCCCGGGCAGCGGCCACGCCTCCGGCACCGGCGCCACCACCACGGCGGGCACGGCGGCCGGCTGACCCCCTCTGGCCCCGTCTGGCCCCGTCTGGCCCCGTCTGGCCCCGTCTGGCCCCGTCGGCTGCCGGCGGGCGGCTACCAGCAGACGAACCCGCCGTCCACCAGCAGGTCGGTGCCGGTGACGAAGCTCGCGGCGTCGCTGAGCAGGAACACCGTGGGCCCCACCATCTCGTCCACGGTCGCCATCCGCCCCAGCGGCGTGTCCGCCTCGAACTGCCGCACCCGGTCGGCGACCTCGGGGCGCCGGTTCATGGGTGTGGCGGTGTAGCCGGGGCTCACGGCGTTGACCCGGACGCCGCGGTCGCACCATTCGGTGGCCAGGCTCCTGGTCAGGTGGGTCACCGCGGCCTTGGAGGCGTTGTAGTGGGCCTGGGTCAGGCCGCGGTTGGCGATGACGCCGGACATCGAGGCGATGTTGACGATCGCCCCGCCGCCGTTCCGCAGCAGCGCGCGGCCCTCGGCCTGGCAGGACAGGAAGACGCCGGTGAGGTTGACGTCGATGACGGCGCTCCACTGCTCCGGCGGCATCTCCTCGGCCGGGGCGGCGTTGGCGATCCCGGCGGCGTTGACGGCGAGCCGGAGCGGGCCGAGCGTCCGCTCCGTCTCGGCCACGGCGTCGGCGAGTTCCGCCGGCCGGGTCACGTCGGCGGCCAGCGGCACGGCGCGCCGCCCGGTGTTCTCGACGGACCCGAGGGTGCCGGTCAGGTCGGTCCCGGGCAGGTCGAGGCAGCCGACGTCGGCGCCCATCTCGGCCAGCCCGATCGCCAGCCGCTGGCCGATGCCGCTGCCGGCCCCGGTGACGAGGGCGACGCGGTCGTCGAGTCGGAACGAGGGTGCGGACATCGGTGCCTCCTGTGGGACTCTCAGGTGCTCAGGTGCTCGGTGCTCAGGTAGGTGGCGGGCTCAGGGACCCGGCGGGTCCTGGTGCCGGCCGGGCCGGCCGACGAGGCGGCCGGCGACGCCGAGGTCGGTGATGAGGACGTCGACCCAGTCGCCGAGCAGCGCCGCCCGGATCGCCGCGAACTTCCGGTCGCCGCCCGCCACTCCGATGCGGCGCGGGATGGCGCGGTACACGTCGGGGGAGATGCCGATGACCCGGTCGTTGAGCGCCGTGTCCAGCAGGGCGCCGTCCTCGTCGAAGAAGTGCAGGCAGACGTCGCCGACACCGCCGAGGGCGCGCAGCTCCGCCTGGTCGTCGAGGGGGAAGATGTTGCCGCTCTGCCGCAGCAGCGGCGAGGGTTCGAGGCTGCCGATGCCGACGATGGCGAGGGTGAGCCGCTGCCACGCCTCGGCGACGCTGGCCACCTTGGGGTCGGCCACGATGGCGTCCCGCGCGGTGGCGCTGGCGACCAGTCCGGGCGCCGACATGAAGACCGGCTCGGCCCCCGTGATGTCGCTGAGCCGCCCCATCAGCCTGGTGGCCTGCACCTGGACGCGCGGATCGCCGACGCCGCCGACCAGTTGCACCGCCTCCTGGAGGAAACGGCCGCCGGGGCGGGACCGCATCGCCTCCACCGACGCCAGCAGCGTGGCGCTCCAGGAGGAGATGCCGAGCCGGTCGCCCTCCATCAGCGTCGTCTCCAGGTAGACCGCGGTCGCCGCGCCGAGCGCCGGTATGACGGCGTCGGCCTCGCCCTCGACGTCCACCACGACCACGTCGCGCAGCCCGAACCGGGCCGCGATCTCCTCCTCCAGATCGGCGAACACCCCGTCGGGGGGCACCACGATGGTGCGCACGATGCCCAGCTTGGCGGCCTGGTTGAGCAGCCGGGAGACGCGCGGCTGCGAGATGTGCAGTTCCTCGGCTATCCGGGGCTGCCGCATCCCCTGCTCGTGGTAGAGGCGGGCGACCCGCGTCATCAGCCGCACCTGCTCGTCGGTGGTCGCCATCCGGGTGGTCCGGCGGCCCACCGCCTCTCGGGGTCTGTCGGGCGGAGTCATGAGGTTCCTTCGGGCGTTCGGGCATCGGGTGGCACGTCGGCCGGCCGCCGGGTCCGGTCCACCGGACCGGACCCGGGAGCATGCCAGCGCCCCATCATGCCGTCGCCAGCCGCATCACCGCCGGGCCGGTGGCCTCCTCCGCCGTGAGGATGCCGCGTTGCCGGCCCCGGCTGAGCACCAGCACCCGGTGGGACAGGCCCAGCACCTCGTCGAGGTCGGAGCTGACCACGACCACCGCCATGCCCGAACGCGCCATCTCCGCGATCACCTCGTAGATGGCGGCGCGCGCGCCGACGTCGATGCCGCGGGTCGGCTCGTCGAGGATGACCACCCTGGGCCGGCGTTCCAGCCATTTGGCGATGACGACCTTCTGCTGGTTGCCGCCGGACAGCGTGCGCACCGGCTGACCGGCCCGGCCCCGGACCGTCATCCGCGCGATGGCGTCGTCGGCCACGTCCGCCACCTGGCGCGGGGTGAGCCAGCCGCGCGGCGCGATGCGGTCGAGGTTGGCCAGCGCCACGTTGTCGCCGATGGACAGGTCGAGCACGGCGCCCTGGTCCTTGCGGTTCTCCGGGACCAGCACCAGCCCGGCCGCGATCGCGTCGCGCGGCCCGCGCAGCCGCAGCACCCGGCCCTCGACGGACACCGTGCCGTCGGTCACCGGGTCGACGCCCGCCACCGCCCGCACCAGTTCGGTGCGGCCGGCGCCGACGATGCCGGCGATGCCGAGCACCTCGCCCTCGCGCACGCCGAACGTCACGTCCGTGAACGAGGGGCTGGTCAGGCCGCTCACCCGCAGCACCTCGCGGGGTCGGGGGGTGCCGGTGTCGGGGAAGAGCCGCTCGATGGAGCGGCCCACCATCTCCTCGACGAGCTGGGTGACCGGCACCTGCGCGGTGGGGTGCGAGGCGACGGACCGGCCGTCGCGCAGCACCTCGATCCGGTCGCAGATCCGGGCGATCTCCTCCAGCCGGTGGCTGACGTAGACGAACGACACGCCCTCCCGGCGGAGCCCGTCGATCCGCTCGAAGAGGGCCTCCGTCTCGTCGCCGCCGAGTGCCGCCGTCGGCTCGTCGAGGATCAGCAGGCGGGCGTCCAGCGTCAGCGCCTTGGCGATCTCCACCTGTTGCTGTGCCGCGACGCTCAGCGCGCGCACCGGACGGGTGGGCGAGATCCTCAGGCCGAGCCGCCGCAGCTGCTCCTCGGCCCGCCGGTTCATCGCGCTCCGGTCGATGCGGCCGCGGCGGTAGGGCAGGCGGCCGAGGAAGACGTTCTCGGCCACCGACAGGTCGGGCAGCAGCCGCGTCTCCTGGTGGATGAGCCCGATGCCCTGGGCGATGGCGTCGCCCGACCACCTCGGGGCGTACGGCTGCCCGCGCCAGGTCATCCGGCCGGTGTCGGACGGGAAGGTGCCGGCGATGATGTTGGAGACGGTGGACTTGCCGGCCCCGTTCTCGCCGAGCAGCGCCACCACCTCCCCGGGCCGCACCTCGAGGTCCGTGGGGTGCAGCGCCTGGGTGGCGCCGAAGCGCTTGGACACCCCCCGGACGACGAGGCCCTCGTGGGGCCCCGCCGCCGGGGTCTGGCTGCTGGAGGTCATGCCCTGCTCGCCTTCCGTGCGGTGGTCATGCCGTCAGGGGTGCTCGGCGAGGTACTCGTCGGCCTTGGCCTGGTCCTGCGAGGTGAGCAGGAAGGCGGGCAGCAGCTGCTCGGCCGGCACGTCCTTGCCGTCGATGATGTCCATGGCGGTCTGCACGGCCATCCGGCCCATGCGCTGGGTCTGCTGGACCATGGTGGCGTCGATCCGGCCGTCGCGGACGGCCTCGATCCCCGCCACGTCGCCGTCGAACCCGACGATCAGCCGGTCCCCGCCGCCCTCCGACCTGGCGGCCTGGGCCGCGCCGAGGGCCATCGCGTCGGCCTGTCCCCAGAAGATGTCGATGTCCGGGTTGGCCTGGAGCATGTCCTGGGCGACCGTGAACGCCTTGTCCTGCGCCCAGTCGGCCGGCTGCTGGGTCACGACGTTGATGCCGGGGGCGCCGGCGAGCGCCTCCTCGAAGCCGGTCTGCCGGTCCACCTGGGGGGTGGTGCCGATCTGGCCCTGCAGGATGGCGAGGTTGCCCTGCCCGCCGGACTCGTCGATCACCCACTCGCCGAGCTCCTTCGCCGCGGCGACGGAGTCGGAGGCGATGAACGACTGCCCCGGCGCGTCGGGCGGGTTGCGGTCCACCGTCACGACGGGGATGTCGGCCCGCTCGGCCGCCTCCACCGGCACGCCGGCGGCCGTGGCGCCCGCCGGGATATAGACGATGGCGTCGACCTGGCGGCTGACGAAGTCCTCGATCTGGTTGACCTGGGTCGCCGCGTCGCCGCGGGCGTCGGAGACGACGACGTCCACGCCCTCCTTCTCCGCCTCGGCCTCCACCGACTGCTTGATCTGGTTGAAGAAGTCGGCCTGCAGGTTGGCCACGGCCAGGCCGATGGTGACCTCGTCGCCGCCGCCGCGCCCGCAGGCGGTCAGGCCGCCGGCGGCCAGCACGGCCGCGATACCAATACTGAAGAGCTTGCGTTTCACGTGAACCACTCCCGTGTGGTGCTTGGTTACTGGGCCGCTCGGCCGGCTCACCGGGACTCCCGCCGGCGAAGCACGTCGAGCATCACGGCCAGCGCGATCACCACACCGATGACGATCTGCTGGACGAAGGGGGAAACCCCCAGCAGGTTGAGGCCGTTGCGCAGCACCCCGATGATCAGGACGCCGAACACGGTTCCGGTGACGGAACCGACGCCTCCGCTGAGGCTGGCGCCGCCGATGACGACGGCGGCGATGGTGTCGAGCTCGTAGCCCGTTCCGACGCTGGGCTGCGAGGAGTCGAGCCGCATCGTCAGGAAGACGCCCGCCAGGCCGGCGAGCAGGCCGGTCACGGCGTACGCCGCGACGGTGGTGCGCCGGACGTTGATCCCGGCCAGCCGCGCCACCTCGGCGCTGCCGCCGATGGCGTACAGGGCGCGCCCGCCCGCCCGGTAGCGCAGGTAGGCCCAGCCGGCCAGGTACAGCACGATGAGCACCAGCGTCGTGACGGTGAAGACGCCGAGGTAGCGGGTGACCGACAGGTTGTCGAACCAGTCGGGGAACCCGACGATCTGCTGTCCGTCGGTGATGACGTTGGCCAGGCCCCGGGCTATCGACATCATCGCCAGGGTGGCGATGAACGGCGGCAGTTTGGTGAACGTGATGCCCAGGCCGTTCGCCAGCCCGCACGCGCCGCCGACGGCCACCGCGGCGAGGGCGCTGGCCCACACCGGCCAGCCCGCCTCGTGGGAGAGCCAGCCGAGCGTCATGGACGCCAGCGCCAGCACCGCGCCGACCGACAGGTCGATGCCGCCCATGACGATCACGGCGGTCATGCCGAGCGCGAGCAGCCCGAGCACGACGGCCTGGTCCAGGATGTTGAGCAGGTTGTTCTGCGTCAGGAAGTGCGGCGTCGCGATGAAGAAGACGACGCACAGCGCGAGGAGGCCGAGCGCGGGACCGCGCGATCCCGTGAGGACGCCCATCCCCCAGGACGGTGCCCGGGAGCGGCGCGCGCCCGGCGTGATGTCGGGTACAGCCGTCTTGTCCGTGGTACTCATCGGATCCTTCTCCAGTGGCTCAGCGCCGAGGCGCTAGTTCATGAACATTCCGCCGTCGACGTTGATCGCCTGGCCGGTGATGTACTCGGCCTCGTCCGAGGCCAGGAAGAGCAGCAGGTTCGCGATGTCGTCGCCGGTCCCGGCGCGCCCGAGCGGGATTCCGGCGACCCATTCGGCCATCAGCTCGCCGGGCGCGTAGTCGCCCAGCAGCCGCCCCCACTCGCGGTCGTTGTAGTCCCACATGTCGCTGCCGACGATTCCGGGGCAGTAGGCGTTGACGGTGATCCGGTCGGCCGCGAGCTCCTTGGCCAGGCTCTGGGTGAGCCCCACGACGCCGAACTTGCTGGCCGCGTAGTGCGGCGTGTAGACGAAGCCCTGGCGGGCCTGTCCGGAGGCGGCGTTGAGGATCCGCCCGCCGGCGCCCTCGCGCCGCATCAGGGTCGCCGCGGCCTGGGCGCACAGGAACGCGCCCGTGGTGTTGACCGCGAGGACCCGCTGCCAGTCGTCGAGCGCGAGGTCCTCCAGCCTGCTGATGGTGATGACGCCCGCGTTGTTGACCAGGACGTCCAGCCGGCCCCACGTCTCGTCGGCCAGCGCGAACGCCCGGTCCACGTCCTCGGGGGCGGTGACGTCCGTGCGGACGCCGAGAACGGCGGCCCGGCTGTCGGCGCCCAGCCGCCGCGCCGCGTCGACGACGCCCGGGTCGGCGTCGGCCATCAGCACGCCGGCGCCCTCGGCCGCGAACCGCTCGGCGATCCGCAGCCCGATGCCCCGGGCCGCGCCGGTGACCACGACGGACCTTCCCGCGAACCGTCCGGCTCGTCCGGCGGGTCCTTCGGTCCCTGCGGGGGAGTTCATGAGGCGTCTCCTGTGGGGGTGAGTTCGGGTGCCGGTCGGGGTGCGGATTCGGATGCCGGTTCGGGTTCCGGTTCGGGTGCTGGTTCGGATGCCGGCAGGCGGGAGCGGCGCAGCGCGGCGCGCCAGTGCGCGACCCGCCGGGCGACGGCGGCGCGGTCCTCCGCCGGGCGGTGGATCTCGCGGGGCCGGTCGAGCAGCTCCAGCTCCTCCCGGCTCCACAGGCCGGCGCCGAGGCCGGCGAGGTGGGCGGCGCCCAGCGCCGACAGGTCCCGGGCCAGGGCGCGTTCGACGGTCCGGCCGCTGGTGTCGGCCTGCAGCCGCATCAGCAGCGCGTTACCCGTCGGGCCGCCGTCGGCCAGCACCCGGGCGACGCGGCCGGTGTCGCGCTCGACCGCCGCCACCACGTCCTCGACCTGGAACGCGACCGACTCCAGCGCCGCCCGCGCCAGCTGCGCGGGTCCGGTGCCGAAGGACAGCCCGCTGATCAGCCCGACCGCGTCCTCGTCCCACCACGGCGCGCCGAGCCCGCCGAAGGCCGGGACGATGACGACGCCCTCGCTGCTGTCGGCGGCCAGCTCCGTCAGGTCTCCGGGGGAGACGCCGAGGACGCCGGCCAGCCAGGTCAGGGTGGCGCCGGTGGCGCGGATGTTGCCCTCCACGCCCCAGACGGGCCGGTCCACCTCCCAGGCGACGGTCAGGCACAGCCCGGGCGAGATGCCGGCGCCCTCGGCGGCCCGGGTGGTGGCCATCACCGACGAGCCGGTGCCGTACGTCGCCTTGACCGTGCCGGGCCGCCAGCCGGCGTGCGCGAAGAGCGCCGCGTGCGAGTCGCCCAGCACGGCGGTGACCGGAACGCCGTCGGGCAGCGGCGCCAGGCCGCGGGCCGCGGGGAACGGGCCGCACGAGGACACGACGCGCGGCAGCACCTCGGGCGGCACGTCGAAGAGCGCGGTCAGCCGTTCGTCCCAGACCCGGCGGCGGACGTCGAGCAGCTGGGTGCGCGAGGCGTTGCCGACCTCGACGAGATGGTCGCCGCCCAGCCGGAACAGCAGCCAGGAGTCCACGGTGCCCAGACACAGCTCGCCCGAGCGGGCCCGCCGGCGGTCGGCGTCGTGGCGGTCCAGCAGCCAGGCGGCCTTCGGCGCCGAGAACATCGGGTCCAGGGGCAGCCCGCTGATCTCCCGGACGAGGTCGGCCTGGCCGGCGGCCCGCAGCAGCGCGGGGTCGCCGGCGGTGCGCCGGTCCAGCCAGCTGACCAGCGGGCTCAGCGGCCGGCCGGTGGCGCGGTCCCACAGCAGCAGTGACTCGCGCTGGGTGCTGAGCCCGACCGCGGCCACCCGGGAGACGTCCCGGCCGGCCAGGCAGGCCGCGACCGCGCGCTGGCAGCTGGTCCAGATCTCCTCGGGCGACTGCTCGGCCCATCCGGGGCGCGGGGTGGCCAGCGTCACCGGGGCGGAGGCGCGGGCGACGATGGCGCCGGTTCCGTCCACCAGGACGGCCTTGGTCGCGCTGGTGCCCTGGTCGACGGCCAGGACCAGCGGTCCGGCCGCGCCGCCGTTCGTGCTGCCGGCCGTGGTCATCGCTGTCCTCGCACGCCGGCGCCGTGGCGGCCCGACATCAGCTCCCGGACGGCGGCGGCGACGCCGTCGGCGGTCAGGCCGAAGTGCTCCAGCAGGAACGCGGCGCTGCCGGTGGGCGCGAACTCGCGGTGCACGCCGAGGATCCGCATCGGCACCGGGTGGTGCTGCGCGGTGAGCGAGGCCACGGCCGCGCCGAGCCCGCCCGTGGTGGTCGCCTCCTCGGCGGTGACGATGCCGCGGGTCTCCCGGGCGGCCCGCAGCACGGCCTCGGTGTCCAGCGGCTCGACGAAGGTCATGTTCAGCACCCGGACGCCGACGCCCTCGCGGCGCAGCACGCGGGCCGCGTCCAGCGCGCGGGAGACCAGGGTGCCGACGGCCAGCACCGTCACGTCGTCGCCGTCGGTCAGCTGGACGGCGCGGCCCGGCTCGAACGGTGCGCCGTCGGGCGTGACGTCCGGGACCTTGAAACGGGGGATGCGCAGGTAGGAGGGGCCGTCGTGGCCGGCGGCCCAGCGCACCGCGGCGCGGGTCTGCGCCGGATCGGCGGGCACCACCACGGCCAGGTCGGCGATGGCCCGCATCCACGACAGGTCCTCGATGGAGTGGTGGGTGGGCCCCAGCTCGCCGTAGGCCATGCCGGGGCTCTGGCCGCACAGCACCACCCGCAGGCCGTTGTACGCGGCGTCGGTCTTGATCTGCTCCGTGGCCCGACCGGTCAGGAAGGGACCGGCGGCGCTCACGAACGGCACCAGCCCGCCGTTGGCCAGTCCGGCGCCGACGCCGACGAGGTCCTGTTCTGCGATGCCGACGTTGACCAGCCGGTCGGGGTAGAGCTCCTTGAAGCGCACGAGGTTGCTGGAGCCGACCGAGTCGTTGCAGACGGCGACGACCCGTTCGTCCTCGGCGGCGAGGGATATGAGTTCGTCCGCGAACGCCTGCCGGCAGTCGTGGACCGGCGCGGATTCGACGAGGTCGGCGGTCATCGGCTCAGCTCCTCCAGCGCGGCGCGCACCTGGTCGGCGTCGGGGATCTTGTGATGCCACTCCACGCGGTCCTCGATGAACGACACGCCCCTGCCCTTGACGGTGCGGGCGATCACGACGACCGGACGGTCCGTGGTGGCGGGCCGCAGCGCGTGGAGCAGCTGCTCGTGGTCGTGGCCGTCCACGTTCCGCACGTCCCAGCCGAAGCTGGTCCACTTCTCGGTCAGCGGCTCCAGCCGCTTGGTGTCCTCGGTGCGGGCGCCCTGCTGCAGGCGGTTCCGGTCCACGACCGCGGTGAGCGAGCCCAGGCGGTAGTGCGCGGCGGTCATCGCGGCCTCCCAGTTGCTGCCCTCCTGCAGCTCGCCGTCGCCGAGGACGACGAACGTCCGGTAGGAACGGCCCGACAGCCGGGCGGCCAGCGCGCAGCCGACGGCGACCGGGAACCCGTGGCCCAGCGGCCCGGTGTTCGTCTCCACGCCGGGCACCTTGCGGCGGTTGGGGTGGCCGTTGAGCGGCGAGAGCGGGGCGACGAACGTGGCCAGCTCGGCGGGCGGGAAGAAGCCGCAGCGGGCGAGCGTCGCGTACAGGGACGCAGCGCAGTGCCCCTTGCTGAGGATGAACCGGTCGCGGTCGGGGTGGTCGGGGCGGGCCGGATCGATGTCGAGCACGCCGCCGAAGAGCGTGGCGAGGATGTCGGTGACGGACAGGTCGCCGCCGATGTGGCCGAGTTGGGCCCTGTCGATCATGTGCACGACGTCGCGGCGCACCTCGGCGGCCATCCGCCGGAGCTCGCCGACGCGGCCGGCCGGGTCACCACCGCCGGCACGCCGCCGCGCCTGGAAGCGCTCGGCGCCGTCGGGATCTGTGCTGAGCATCTCGGATTCCTCTCGGATTCCTTTTGGGTCCGGCCCCGCTCCGCGGCGCCCAAGGGCCCGCATCGGGTGGCGAGTCGAGACCGATGTGGAGAATAGATATTCACTAGTGAATGAAAGATGCCTCACCGTAGGTCTGTTTTCGGACAGGTGTCAACAGCCTGACGACCGGATCTGGTGCGCGTTCGCTCGGTCACGGTGTGCGACCGCGTGCGGGCACGCCCTTCAGGCGACGGACCGTCGGTCCGTCGCCTGGGACTGCGTTGGGTGGGGCGGCTCGCTACCTAGCGGAGGGTCGCGAAGAGGGCTCGGGGTTGGGTGGCGGTGGGGGGCTGCCAGGGGGCGGTGACCTGGGCGAGGGGGCGGGTGGCGGCCGTCGCGGGGGTGAGGACGCGGTGCACGCGGAGGGTCAGCGGCCCGGGGCCGAGGTCGATGTCCGTGGCCTCGGCGCCGTCGGTGACCGCGCCGACCGTCAGACCCGCGGTCGAGAGGCCAGGATCGGCGCGGTCGACCGTCACGGTCGGGTCGGGGGTGTCGCTGACGCTCTGCGCCTGGGCCTCCGTCTCGCCGGCCAGCAGCGCCACCAACTGCCGTACCAGCAGCGGGTCGTGCGTGCCGTCGTAGATCCAGCGGGTGCCCAGCACGCCGTGCTCGGACGTGCCGACGAGCGTGTGCTCGGCGCCCGCCAACGGCGCACCGCGGTAGGTGAGCGGCACGTGGTACGCGGTCGCGCCGTCGCTCACCACCATGAACTCCATGCCCACCTCGCCGGCCGGGTCGTCGAGTCGGAAGCCGCCCGTCCTGGCCAGTTCGGGCGCGGATCCGGCACCGCGGTACCAGGGACGCCCGGGCAGCCAGGTGGTGAGCAACTCCAGCTTGGTGGGCGTCATCGTGGTGTGGTGGATGATGGCCATGGCGTGGCTCTCCTTCCCCGGTGCGCTGACCGGTTCTCGCACGGCGGCAGGCGATCAGCCTCTCACCCACCCCATCGGAGGCTCAGCAGCAGGTCTGATCGGGGGCGGCCGCGGGGGTCGCCGCCTCGGCGTCGGCGAGCCGCCCGCGCAGCATCAGGTCCATCACCCGCAGGAACCGCTCGGTCCGTGGCCGGCCGAGCACGAACGGGTTCGGCCCGGTGGGATCGTTCCGCAGCTGCTCGGCGCGTTCGAGGCCGTGGTCGTTGGGGTGGTTGGACAGCTCCACGTCCACGTTCGCCTTCCGGGCCCGGGCCCGGAAGGTGCGGATGGAGGCCAGGTAGGTGCGCAGTTCGGCGGGGGTGGCCGGGGGGTTCATGCCGCCCCACAGCATCGCCGTGTGGCGCTCGTGGCCCGTCCGCACCGGGATGATCGGGGAGACGGTGCCCGGCGTGTGGCCCGGGGTGTGGTGCAGCCGGATCGTCGTGTCGCCGAGCGTGAGTCGTTGCCCGTCGTGGATGTCCAGGTCCCGGTCGGGCGCCTCGGCCGTGCCGGTGGAGGCGACGAGGTCCCAGTCGGCCGGTGTCATCAGCACGCGCGCCCCGTAGCGCTCGGCGAGGTACCGCGCGCCGCCGTAGTGGTCGTCGTGGCCGTGGGTGACCACGACGTACCTGATCGTCTCGGGGTCGGCGCCCAGCGCGCTCAGGCCCGGGACGAGGACGGTCTCGGCCTCCTCGGCGGAGGTGAGGGCGTCGATCAGCACGATCCCGTCGTCGGTCCGCACGGCCATGGCGGAGACCCAACCCACGCTCAGCATGGCCAGGTTGTCGAAGAGCCACAGCGGCTCGGGCGCCGGCGGGCGGGGCACGCTGGAGCCGGGGGTCAGCGCGCGCACCAGGGCGAGCGACACCGGGTCCGTGCCGGCCAGCCGGCGGGCACGGTCGTAGTAGTCCTGGGCATCGGCCGCGGTGGCCGCGGCTGGCGAGCCGAGCGGGAGCGTGCCGGCGGCGCCGGCGGCGAGCCCGAGGGCGGCGAGCCGGCCGAAGCCGCGCCGGGAGAGCGGCGAAGACGTCATGGTGGTTCTCCGGTGCTGGTGGTGGCGGGTACGGGGACGGGGACGGGGACGGGGACGGGCGGGGCTAGTGGCCCAGGCCGTCCGCGACCACGGCGGCGGCCTCGGCGATCAGCGCGTCGTCGGGCTCGGCGTCCGGTTCGTCGCGGCTGGACATGACCGCCAGGACGAACGGGTCGCCGCCGTCGTCGGGCCACACGACGGCGATGTCGTTGCGCCCGCCGTACCCGCCCGCGCCGCTCTTGTCGGCGACGGTCCAGTCGTCCGGGAGGCCGGCGTTGACGAGCGTCTCGCCGGTGGTGTTCGTCACCATCCACATCCGGAGCAGCTCGCGCTCGTCCGGCTCCAGGACGTCGCCGAGCAGGAACTCCCGCAGGTTCCCGGCGAAGGCGCGGGGCGTGCTGGTGTCGCGGATGTCGCCCGGCGTCGCCTCGTTCAGCTCCGTCTCGTACCGGTCCATCTCGGTGACGTCGTCGCCGAGTTCCTCCTCCAGCACGGCCTCCAGGCCGTTCGGCCCGCCCACCGCGTCGAGGAGCAGGTTGGCCGCCGTGTTGTCGCTGTACCAGAGGGTGGCGGCGCACAGCTCGCGCAGGCTCATCCCGGTCTCCACGAAGTTCTCGGTCACGGGCGAGACGTCCACCAGATCGTCGGCCGAGTACGTGATCACCTCGTCCATCCCGTCCAGGCCGTACTCCAGGAGCACGGCGCCCGCCACGAGCGCCTTGAACGTGGAGGCGTACGCGAACCGTTCGTCCGCGCGGTGGGCAACCTCGCGACCCGTGCCGGTGTCCACGGCGTACACGCCGAGCCGCGCGTCGAACTCCCGCTCCAGCTCCCGGAACGCCCGGGCGGTGTCCGCCGCGGAGGGCACGGACTCCCCCGCCGCGGACGCCCCGGACGCGGGGGGCGCCGCGGCCGCGGACGGATCGTTCGCGCCGCACGCCGGGAGCGAGAGCAGCACGAGCGCGCCGGCCACCCAGGCGGCGCCCCGGCGGGTACGGAACCTGTGCGTCATGAGACGGACCTCCAAGCCTTCTCGACATCTCGGAACTCGCGCTCAGCTTCCGGCCGTTGGCTGCCGCTCGTCCAAGACGCGAACGCGCGGTTCCATGCCGAAGCGGCATCGGAGCCGCCCGGGGCAGAAGCCAAAGTCACGCGTTTCAGGCGCCGTTGTCGAAAGCAAATTCGATAACTAGCCTTGCGCCGACCTGAGTCCAGGGGCCGTAGCCAGAGGAGAAGGTGCATGAAGGGAACTGCACTGAGCAGGCGCGTCGTCGGGGCTCTGCTGGCCGTCGGGGCCGTCGTCGCCGGGCTGTTCGCCGGCGCGGGCCCCGCCGCCGTGGCCGCGCCCTCCGGTTCCGGGCCGTCCGCCGTCGCGGCCGCCGCGCCCGGGGAGCCGGGCGATCCGAACATCCACTACACCGGGCGCTGGGACACCTCCGACCCGGGGGCGTACACGCCGTACTGGGCGGGCGCGTACCTCGACGTGGGCTTCACGGGCACCACCGTGCAGCTGCGGCAGCGGGACACCATCGACCTCTGGGTCAGCATCGACGGCGGCCCGCTGGTCGGCCACACCAACGTCAGCGGCCTGGTGAACCTCACCCCCGAGCCGCTGGCCGCCGGCGAGCACACGCTGCGCGTCACCTACCGGGTCGTCGCCGGCTCCTACACCGGCGACGCCGTCTTCCAGGGCCTGACCCTGGACGCCGGCGCCAGCACGTACCCGCTGCCCGAGCCCGAGCACCTCATCGAGTTCGTCGGCGACTCGATCACGGTCGGCACCACGACCTCGTTGAACCACCTCACCGCCTATCCCTGGCTGATCGGGGAGCGGTTGGGCGCCGCCCACACGGCGATCGCGCAGGGCGGTGCCTGCCTGGTCGCGGCCGACTGCGTCGGCCTGGAGGACCAGTTCACCAAGCTCAACCCCAACGCCCCGACCCCCGACTGGGACTTCTCCCGCTACCAGGCCGACGCCGTGGTGATCAACCTGGGCACCAACGACATCGGACACGACGTCAGCGCCGAGGAGTTCGGGGCGGCGTACCTCAACCTCCTGCACACCGTCCGCGCGATGTACCCGGACGCCTGGATCTTCGCGCTGGAGACCTTCCGCGAGCGCTACGTCCCCGAGACGCAGGCGGCGGTGCGGACCGTGGCCGACGAGGGCGACGCGCGCGTCTCATTCGTGGACACCACGGGCTGGCTCGGCAGCGGCGACCTCAGCGACGCCGTGCACCCCAACGACCAGGGCCACCGCACCATCACCGAACACCTGGCGCCCGTCATCGCCGAGCGCCTGTAGGCATCGCTGACGCCGGAGTCCGGCCCCCCGCCCGCACCGCCCCCTACCTGAACGCCCCGATCAACAGCACCATGCCGCCGGGAAGCCAGATGTACGGCCTCTGCTGGGGCATCGGCGACTGGGTGTCCGGCTGCGGCGTCGCGCACGACCACTGGGTCAGGGTGGAGAACGGCACGACGAACGACCTGTGGGTCTGGGGCGATGACCTGGTCGGCAACGAGAACGGCAACGTCCCCAACCCGTGCTGACGCGCTGACGTGCCGCCACCGCCCGCCGGTCGTCCCGGCGGGCGGTGGCGCGTGCACGTGGTCAGGCTCCGCGGAAGGCGATGGCCCGGGCGGTCTCGAAGGCGCCCTGCCGCAGGGTGGCGGTGAGCCCGAGCAGGTCGGCGCCCGACTGGTCCCGGCCACGGTCGAGGGAACGGCGCAGGTCGGCCATGTGCCGGCGGCGCAGCTCCGTGTTCACGTTGAACTTGGCGACGCCCAGCTCCCGCGCCCGCCGCACCTGTTCGGCCGGCAGGCCCGACGTGCCGTGCAGGGCGACGGCGACCGGCACCCGCTCGACGATCTCCGCCAGGCGGTCCCAGTCCAGCCGCGGTTCCCGCCGGTAGGAGCCGTGCACGTTGCCGACCGCGACGGCCAGGCAGTCGACGCCGGTGCGTTCGACGAAGCGCACGGCCTCCGTCGGATCGGTGAGCGCCCCGGCCGCCGCCGCGACGTCGAGGTCCTCGTCGCCCTCGATGCGGCCGAGTTCGGCCTCGACGGCGGCGCCGGTCCGCTCGGCGGCCGCGACCGCGGCCCGCACGAACCGCGCGTTGGCGTCGTCGTCGAGCCGTGACCCGTCCGCCATGACGCCGTCGGCGCCGAGGTCGAGCGCCTGCCGGATGCGTTCCAGATCGGTGCCGTGGTCCAGTTGCACCCGCACCGGCACCCGGGCCTGGCCGGCGACCGCCACCAGCGCGGCGAGCAGGCGCGGCCCCGTGGGCTGTCGCATCGAGGCGTCGGAGATCATCAGGGCCGTCGGCGCCGCCGCGGACTCGGCGGCCTCGATCACGCCCAGTGCGGTCTCCAGCGTGTAGCAGGTGAACGCCGCGAGCGGCGCGCGGGCCGTCCGTGCCTGGGCCAGCAGGGCCTTCACGATCCCCCGCCTCCGTTTCCGTTTCCGTTCCCGTTCTCGCGTCCGCGTCCGCGTCCGCGGAGCGATTCGACGATGTCGAGCAGTACCCGGTCGTCGCCGACGTTCCCCGGCACGACCACCTGGTGGTGCGCGCCCGGGCCGCGCCGGTCGAGCCGCCACAGGGGCACGCCGGTCACCACCTGTCCCAGCACCCGCGCCGCGGCCGAACCCAGCGCCCGGGTGGCGATGTCGGCGCCGGTGATGCCGCCCTTGGAGACCACGCAGTCCGCGGCCGGCGCCGCCGCGGCCACCACCCGCACCAGCGCGTCCATGACCACCGCGCCGTGGTGCAGGTCGCCGTGGGCGGCGCTGCGGCGCCGCGGGGTGGCCACCACGGCGAGGCCGCGGGTGGCCAGGTCCGCCCGCAGCCGCCCGGCGAGCGCGTCGAGTTCGGCGGCCGTCCGGTGGCCGTCGTCCGGCCCCGCGCCCAGCAGCCGTTCGGCGTCCGGGAGCAGCCGGGCCGGCACGGGGAGCCGGGCGAGTTGGCGGCTGGCGCCCTCGGTGTGCGAACCGCAGGCGACGAGGACGGCGCGGGCGGCGGGCGGCGCGACGATCCGCGGCGAGGTCCCGGCCAGCGCGGCGGCGAGCGGCGCGGCGGCCCGGACCACCACCCGGCGGCCGGCCCGGCGGGCGGCGCCGATGCCGGCGGCGATGGTCGCGATGTCGTCGTCCGACACGGCGTCCGGCAGCACCACGGACCCGGGCGGGGCGTGGAGCAGCGCCGAGGCGACGGCGGAGGCCCCCGCGCCCCCACCGGCACCGGCACCGGTGGCCCGGATCTCGTCCAGTCCCAGCGTGACCGGCCGGCCGCCGAGCCCGACCTCGCGCGCCCAGTCGTCGAGCCGGCTGTGCGTGTAGCCGAAGACCGGATCGCGGGCGTACTCGGTCTCGGCGACGGGAACCTCGCCGGCGGCGGTCCGCACCAGGTGCACGCCGCCCCGGGTGACGCGGCCGCCGGCCGGGAAGGCGGGCACCACGATGCCGACGCCGTCGGCCAGCCCGAGCAGGTTCATCTCCAACGCCACGTGGCCCCGCAGCGTCGAGTCGCCGCGCAGCACGACGAGCGCCCGGTCGCCGATCCTGGTCCGCACGGACCGGCGGAGCTCGCCGACCAGGCGGGCGGTCTCGTCGGGGGTGCTGGCGCGGGTGTTGGTGAGGACGTAGACGGCGCGGCGGTCGTCGGCGGCGAAGGCGGCCAGCCCGGCGTCGACGGTGTCGATCTCTCCGAACAGGATGTCGACGTCGTGCGCGGACTGGGTGCCGGTGGGGTCGTCGTCGAGGACGACGACCTTTTCCGGCTTCTCCGGCTTCTCCGGTTTCCCGGGCTGCTCCGGCTTCTCCCGTGCGCCGCTCATGCCGGCCGCTCCACGAGCTCGATCGCGCAGCCGGGCGGCTGTCGCCTCAGGAACGCGCAGGGGTACCCGTAGCCGCCGGTGAAGACCTGGTCCGCGGACTCGGCGAGGTCGTCGAGCGACCGCGCGAGGTCGGGGACCGCGAAGCAGACGTGGTGCAGGCCCTCGCCGTGCTCGTCGAGGTGTCTCGCGACGGGTCCCTCGCGCAACGGCTGCACGATCTGCGTCGCCGCAGCCGGCCCGCCGGCGTTCCGACCGGCCGGGTACAGCCACACGAGGCGCACGCCCGCGTCCTCCACGACCTCCTCGCGGGCGCGGCGCAGCCCGAGCGTCCGCTCGAACCAGGATGCCGTCCGGTCGGCGTCGCGGCTCGCCACCGCCACGTGGTCGAGAAGGGAGGCCACCGTGCCACCGGCGCGCGGTTCCGCCACGTCGGGCGCGTCCGGGTCGGCGGTCACCGGGCGGCCCCGGTCGTGCCGTCCCCCAACGCGGCCAGGATCGCCTCGCCCATCGCCGAGCAGCTCGCCGAACCGCCGAGGTCGGCGGTCACGGTCTCGCCGCGTTCCAGCACCCGCAGCGCGGCCGCGTCGATCATCGCGGCGGCGTCGAGGGCCGCCTGGTCGTCGTGGCGCCGGCCGAGCCAGTCGAGCATCATCGCGGTCGAGAGCACCATCGCGGTCGGGTTGGCGACGTCCCGGCCGGCGATGTCGGGCGCGGACCCGTGGGCCGGCTGGAACATGCCGTGCCGGTAGCCGACGTCCGCCGAGGCGGCGAGGCCGAGACCGCCGACGGTGGCGGCGGCGAGGTCGGAGATGATGTCGCCGAACATGTTCTCCGCGACCACGACGTCGAACGTCTCGGGCCGCTGGACCTGGAAGGCCGTCATCGCGTCGACGTAGACGTGGTCCCGTCCGATGTCGTCGTGGGCGTCGGCGACCTCGTCGAAGACGGACCGGAAGAAGGCGTACGAGCTCAGCACGTTGGCCTTGTCGACGCAGGTCACCACCCGGCGCCCGTCCTGCGGCCGGCCGGTCCGCCGGGCGGCCAGGTCGAACGCGATCTCGCAGACCTTCCTGGTGCCGTTCGCGGTGATCACGATGGTGTCGGTGGCGACCTCGCCGCGGACGTTGGTGCCGCCGGTGCGGGAGGCGTAGAGGCCCTCCACGTTCTCCCTGACCACGACGTAGTCGATCCGCGGCGCGCCGGCCAGCGTGTCGGGGACCCCGGGCAGGCTGCGCACCGGGCGGATGCCGGCGAACAGGTCGAGCGCGAAGCGCAGCCGGAAGATCACGTCGCCGTTGACCTCGCGCCCGTCCGGGTGCCGGGCGTCGGGCAGGCCGATGGCGCCCATCAGGATGGCGTCGGCCCGCTGACAGGCCTCGAACGTCTCCTCCGGCATCGCCGTCCCGGTGCGCCGCCAGCGCTCGGCCCCGGCGTCGTGCGACGCCACCGAGACGGTGAGGTCCGGCAGGGCCGCGGTGACCCGGTCCAGCACCCGCAGCGCGACGTCGGTGATCTCCGGGCCGATCCCGTCACCGGGAAGCGCCACGATCGAGTAGTTGCCCACTGGGACCCCTTTGGTATTACCGCTTTGGTTCGCGGAGCCTTCCTATCGCGCACGACCCACCCCTGGCAACCTTGCTCAAATCGATCCATACACTGCCAAGACTGCATGGAAGACCCCGCAAGATCGCTTGTCAGTTTCCTTGACAACGGAAATCGGTCATACCAATACTGCTCCGATCCATCCGCGCGCAGGGCGCGGGAAGCACGGGAAGCGCGGGACACCATGACCGATTCCGTTGACCGACCGGCCTCGACCGGGACCGGAACCGACGAGAAGGCCGGACTGGAGCAGTTCAAGGCCTACCGCGGGCTCGACGCGTCGCGGCTCAGCAAGGCGGAGGCGCGGTTCGAACGACGCCGGCAGACCGCGGGGTTCGTCGCGGGCCCCGCGGTGGCGCTGCTGCTGCTCTGCCTGCCGCTCGACCTGCCGTGGAACCAGCAGGCGCTGGCCGCGGTCTTCGCGTTCACCGTCATCTTCTGGCTGACCGAGGCCATACCGATCCCGGCGACGGCCCTGCTCAGCGTCGCGCTGATGGTGGTGCTCAACGTCGGGTCCGCGGACGAGGTGCTCGGTTCGTTCGGTGACACGATCGTGCTGCTGTACCTGGGCGCGTTCTTCATCTCCCAGGCGCTGCTGAAGCACGGGCTGGCCGAACGCGCCGCCTACACGATGCTCGCCTCCCGCTGGGTCGGCGACTCCGTCGTCCGCGTCATCTTCGCCGTCGGCTTCGTCACCTGTCTCTTCTCGGCGTTCGTCAGCAACACGGTGACCGTGGCGATGTTGCTGCCGACCACGCTCGGGGTCATCGTGGCCATCAGCCGCCAGCTGGGGCTGGCCGACCCGACCCGACTGCGGATCGGCACCTGTCTGCTGCTGATGCTGGCCTTCAGCGCGAGCATCGGCGGCGCGTTGACCCCGGTCGGCGCCCCGCACCAGCTCATCGGGCGCGACCTGCTGGAGTCGGCGACCGACCAGCGGGTCAGCTTCTTCGACTGGACGGCCATCGCGTTCGTCTTCGCGATCCCGCTGCTGGCCGCGCTGCTGTTGCTGCTGGTCCGGCTCAACCGACCCGAGGCGACCAGCATCGACGGGCTGGCCGCCACCATGGCCAGCAAGCGGGACGCCTGCGGGCCGTTCTCGCGGGGCGAGCTGAACACGCTCATCGTGTTCGGGCTGGTGGTCGTCGGCTGGCTGCTGCCGGGCATCGCCGGGGTGGTCCTCGGCTCGGACTCGGAGATCTACACGACGCTGGCCGACAACCTCGACGAGGGCATCGTGGCCATTCTCGGCGCCTCGTTGCTCTTCCTGCTGCCCACCGACCGGCGCGAGCGCACCTTCACCATCGAGTGGCAGGACGCGGTGAAGACCGACTGGGGCACGCTGCTGTTCATCATCTGTGGCGCGGCGCTCGGCGCCCAGCTCACCGACACCGGGCTCGCCGAGCGGATCGGCGGCGACCTGGGCTCGACGTTCGGCAGCGCCAACGTGGTGCTGCTGACCTTCCTGGCGGTGCTGCTGGCGATCCTGATCTCCGAGATCGGCAGCAACCTCGCCGCGGTCGGCATCGTCGTCCCGATCGTCATCCCGATCGCGGCGGCCGCCGGCGTCGACCCGATGCTGCCGGGCCTGGCCGCGACCTTCGGCTCGTCGTTCGGCTTCATGATGCCGATCTCCACCCCCCAGAACGCGCTCGTCTACGCCACCGGCGCGGTGCCGATCACCAAGATGGTGCGCAGCGGCATCGTCTTCGACGTGCTCGCGGCCGTGTTCGTGACCGCCAGCGTGCTGGTCATGGGCACCGCCCTGGGGCTGGCCTGACCAGCGGAACCGGCCCGTTCCCCGGCGCTAGACTCGGACCGGCCGACGGACCGGAGAACGGACCGGAGAACGGACCGGAAAACGGACGACACCACGGACGCGACGAGGAGGCAGAGCTGTCCGCACCACCCAGCAGCCCGCACCGCGGCCCCGACGCCCGTCGTTCGGACGACGTGGTCCAGCACCTGCTGCGGCGCATCAGGGAGGGCACGCTCAAGGCCGGTGACCGGCTGCCCAACGAGCGCGACCTGGCCGTCGAGTTCGGCGTGTCCCGCCCGGTGATCCGCGAGGCCATCAGCCATCTGGCCGGGCGCGGCGTCGTCTCGCCGCGCGGCGGCAGCGGCTCCACGGTGACCGCCGTCGCCCCGGAGCGCGCGCAGGAGGCGCTGATCCTCTACCTGCGCGACAACCGGCTGGACTACCGCTCGATCCACGAGGTGCGCGAGCTGATCGAGGTCCACGCGGCCGGCGTCGCGGCGACCCGGGCGGCCCCGGCCGACATCGAGGCCCTGCGGCAGGCCATGCTGGCCCTCCGGAACTCGACCGACAGCCTCGCGGCGGCCGCGGACGCCGACCTCGCCTTCCACACGGCCATCACCCGGGTCACCGACAACCAGGTGATCGAGCTCCTCCTGTCGTCGCTGCACACCGGCCTCATCGGCGTCCGCCAGCACAACCTCGCGCTGCCCTCCGCGTACAAGGAGGCGGTGCGCTCTCACCAGGCCATCCTGGACGCCATCGTCGAGGGCGACGAGACCGGGGCTCGGGTCGCGATGAGCGCCCACCTGAGCGCGGTGTACCGCTACTGGCAGGAGTCCGACCAACCCCGCCCGCCGGCCCCCCGCCACTCCGACTGACCCCGCCCTCCCACCTGCCGGCGGGCAGGCGGGAGGGCGGGGAGAGCGGGCTGCCCGGCGGTCCTCCGCCGGGACCGGGGTCAGAGCCTGACGGTCACGGTGTCCAGGGGATAGCCGTCGCGGTGCAGCGGCGTGATCTGGAGCTTGGTGGCGCCCCGGGGTGGGGTGACGCTGGCGATCGTCTCGAAACCGGTCGCCGGGACGGTGGCCAGGTACTCCCCGCCGGCCCTGATGCGCCAGGCGCCCACGTCCGTCGCGCCGTTCCAGCTCATGGCGACCTCGCGGCTCCCGTCCCGCTCGCGTTCGCCGACGACGGCGTCCGGGGCTGCGTCCGGGACGGCGTGCCACTGGGCGCGTTCGGTGCGGTAGGTGACCCATTCGCCCTCGAACTCGCCGGTGAGGACGGGCCGGGCGCCGTCGAACTCGATCAACTGGCCGGTGGCGCCGTAGGAGACGAACTGGTTGCCGTTCGGGGCGGCCCGGTTGGAGCCGGCGAACGGCGAGTAGACGGGCTCCTCCGGCTGCAGGTCCCGGATCAGGTCGGCGGTCATGTCGCCGGTGTCGAGGGCGTACGTGGCGCCCCGGGAGTGCTGCGGCGCGCGGGTGTTGCCGTTGTCGAAGAGGGTCAGCGTGCCGTCGGGCAGCAGCCGGGCGTCGTGCTGGTAGCTGGGCGCGTCGGCGGCGTCCTCGAAGGCGAAGTCGCTGTTCTCGCCGCCGAAGCGCCACACGATGTCGCCGGTTTCGCGGTCGAGCTTGTAGACGGTGCTGGTGTTACGGGCGCTGACCAGCAGGGTGCCGTCCACGTCGTACTGCAGGGAATTGACGTGATACGGGTCGAACTCGCCGGTGAGCCCCGGCTCGGCCAGTGATTCCTCGGTCTCCGCGAGCGGAACGGACTCCAGCGCGCTCCACTCGAACGTGACCTCGCCCGTTCTGATTTTCTGCTCCTGCACGATCGTGTCGATCACGACGGCGTCCGCCGGACCGCCGTAATCGCTGAGATCGCGGGTGACGGGCTGGTAGCTCAGCAGCAGCACGCGCTCTCCGTCGGGGCTGAACTCCACCTCGTGCGTGTCGGTGGGATAACCCTGCATGCCGAACCGGGCGATCTCGTTGTACGAGATGTCGAAGAGCACGCAATCGCCGGGAAGCGGTTGTCCGTACTCGTCGAGGCCCGGGAACTCGAACGTCGCGATGGCGGGCCTGCCGCGATAGATGACGAACTCGGCGTTGAAGTAGCCACGGCCGTCCTCGGGTTCCAGCCACCAGACCAGCTCGCCGCTGTTGTCGTACAGCGCCACGCCGCTGGCACCGGTGAGCAGGCTCGCGGGCGTGGTGAGCAGCAGCCCGTTCATGGCTCCGCCATGGACCTCGGTGGCCAGGTCAGGGGCGGTGATGTCCGGCCGGGAGACGTAGTCGCCGGCCGCCGCCGGGGCCACGGCCGGGGCGGCCCTCGCCTCGCCCTGGCCCGGGACCAGGGCGGCCAGCGAGGCCAGCGCGACGGCTCCGGCCAGGGCGGCGGTGCCGCGGAGGCGGGGTGACGCGGGACGGTGCACGTATCGCACGGGATCTCCTCACGATCGCGTTGTCGATGCCTCTCCCGCCCCGGGCCCGCCGCACCCGGTCCGCCGTTGTTCAACGCACCGGAGAGCGACGTTTCCGGTCGCCCGTGGGGGGAGATGCGTCCAAACCAAATAGTGCGGGACAGCTCAGGCAACGCCGCCCCCAGAAGGGCGGTGCGGCCTCGAAACAGACATCCCCACGGATCATCGTGGATGAATGCCTCCCCGAATCCACCAACAATTGACCGGCCATTCTCCGGCGCGCAAGACCCGCGAACAGAATCAGCCAACTGCGGATTCCCGGGCGGACCGAGATCCACCGGACCGAATCCTTCGGAAGGCTCTCGACAAATCCCCGCGCTGACATAGTGTCGTGTCCGTGGAGAGCGCGTATCCGACTCCCGATCCCGATCCGACGCGTGATCCGACGCGTGATCCAACTGATCCGACTTCCGACCGCGAGGAGTGAACATGCTCGAACCTCCCAACCCCCCGGCGCCGCCCCCCGTCCCCGAGCCCGCCGCCCCCGCACCGCCGACGCCGCCGGCACCCCCGGCGCCGCCCAGCCCCGAGCGGCTGACGGAACGGCCCTCGGCGTTCTGGGATTTCACCGGCGCCTACGACCCGCGGCTGCAGCCGCCGGACCTGCGCACCGCCCTGCTGATCCTGCTGAGCGACCACCCGGTGTCCCGGGACCGGCTCCCGGAGGACCTGGCGAACCGCGGCGGGAGCGGCTGGCGGCCCGGCGCCGACGCGGTGCTCGCCGAACTCGACGCCGTAGCAGCCGAAGGGCTCGTGTCGGTGCGCGAGACGCCGGAGGGCGCGCTGTGCGAGCTCACGGAGCGGGGCACCGACCAGCTCGTGGACCTGCGGGCGAACCTGGTGGACGTCACCAGGGGCCTGCCGGGGCGCGCGGCCTGACGGCTCCCCGGCGGCCCCGCGCGCCGGGTGCACCGGACGCGCAGGACGCACCCGACGCACCGGACGGGACGGGCACGACGCGGGGCGGGAACGGACTCCGTTCCCGCCCCGCGCAGCGGCCCGCCGCACCGGCGCCCGGTTCAACGGGCCGCACACCGGTCGCAGCCCGCCGCGGGCGACCGCAGCACCTCCAGCGCCCTGGCCTCCTCCGGCGTCCCGCATCCGGCCAGGCCGAGCGCGTCCCGGAACTCCACGGCGAGCAGGTCCAGCACCTCACGGACGCCTCCGGCCCCGCCAACGGCCAGTCCCCACATGGCGGGACGGCCCACCAGGACGCCGGTCGCGCCACACGCCAGGGCCTTGAGCACGTCCGTTCCGCTCCGCACCCCGCCGTCCAGCAGCACCTCACACGCCCCCGCGACCGCCTGACCGACGCCGGCCAGCGCGTCGATGCTGGGCACCGCCCCGTCGAGCTGGCGCCCACCGTGGTTCGAGACCACGACCGCGTCGACGCCCAACTCGGCGGCGCGCCGCGCGTCCTCGGGCGCGAGGATGCCCTTCAGCACCAGCGGCAGACGCGTTCGGGCCCGCAGCGCCCGCACGTCCTCCCAGCCCAACGTGCGGGAGAAGGCCTGTTCGGAGTGGGCGGCGAGCGCCGAGGAGCCCACGGCCGGGGGCTGGCCGGCCAGGCCCCGCTGGCCGTCCGCCACGAGGTTGACGGCCCGCACCTCCGCCGGCAGGGAGAACCCGTTGCGCAGGTCCCGCGGCCGACGGCCCATCCAGGGCATGTCCACCGTCACCATCACGGCCTCGCAGCCGGCGTCCTCGGCCCGGCGGACCATGTCGAACGTGCGCGCCCGGTCCCGCAGCCAGTACACCTGGAACCACACGGACCCGCCGGCCGCCACGACCTCCTCGACGGTGACGCTGCTCATCGTCGATACGACGAACGGCACGCCGTGCTCCTTGGCCGCCTGCGCCGTGGCCCGCTCCCCGTCCTCGTGGAACAGCCGCTGGAAGGCCACCGGCGCCACGGCCACCGGCATGGCCGCCGGCCGGCCGAGCAGCGTCGTCGCGGTGCCGCACCCCGACACGTCCCTGAGCACCCGCGGCGTCAGGTACGTACGGCGCAGCGCCTCGCGGTTGGCGGCCAGCGTCAGCTCGGCGCCGCTGCCGCCGGCCAGGAAGTCCCAGACCTGCCGCGGCAGCAGGGCCTCGGCCCGCTCCGCGTAGTCCTCGACGGTGCACGGCGCCTGCCCGGGCGGCGTCACCGCGTCGCGCCGTCGCCCTGGGCCCGTTCCAGCTCCACCGCCTCGTACAGGGCCTTGATGTTCGAAGAGCCGAACGTCTCGGCGCCCTGGCGCTCGATGATCTCGAAGAAGAGGGTGCGGCGCGGGTGCGTGGAGCTGGTGAACACCTGGAAGAGCTGCCCCCCGTGGTCCTCGTCGGCCAACAGGTTCGTCGAACTCAGCTCCTCCAGGGAGTGGTTCTTCAGCGACATCCGCTCCCCCAGCAGCCCGTAGTAGGCCGCCGGCGCCTGCAGGAAGCCGACGCCGCGGGAGCTCAACTCCCCGACGGCGTGGACCGCGTCGTCCGTGGAGAACGCCAGGTGCTGCACCCCGGCCCCGCCGTGGCGCTCCAGGAACGCGTCGATCTGTCCGGGGTCCTTGCCCTCGAAGGGTTCGATCAGGGTGAGCGTCACGGTGCCGGACGCGCTCTGCACCACCTTCGAGCGCATCGCCTGGGTGCCCACGAAGATGTCCTCGGCGAAGATCTCCCGGAACGACAGGGCTTCGACGTAGTAGGCCACCGTGGCGTCCAGCGTGCCCGTCTCCAGGCAGACCGCGATGTGGTCCACCTCGATCAGGCCGATGTCGTCCTCCGCGTCGCCGCCGCCCGCGCCGTCGACGGGCACCATGCCCGGCGGCAGCCCGAGCCCGCCCCCCGCGCGGCGCTGCACCAGGCTGTGCACGACGTCCCCGAACGCGCCGACGGCCGCGGTCGCCCGCGGCCCGTCCCCCTCGTGCCGGACCAGCTCGCCGTGCGGCGTGGCTCCCCCGGCGAGCGCCGCGCCCAGCGCGGTCATCACGTCCGGCACCCGGATCGCGATGTCGGCCACCCCGTCGCCGTGCCTCGCCACGTAGCGCGTGGCGGGGTGTTCCGGCGCGATGCCCTGCGTCAGCACCAGCGTGATCGAGCCGTGCCGTAACGCCACGCTCCGGAAGCCCACCTCCGGCGCGCCACCCGTTCCCACGACGCGGAACCCGTAGCCGTCGACCCACGCGCGGGTCTCGGCCTCCAGATCGCCCACGTAGATCTCCACGTAGTCGATCGCCTCGCGGTCATCAAACTCTGCTGCCATGATCTCTCCCGAGTCGGTGAAGGGTCACTTGCTTCCGTCCGCGTGCGTACGGGGGCGGGGGCGGGGGGCGGCGTTCTGGCGGTCGTTCAGGTGGGCATCAGGCGCCGCCGGCCGTCGTCGGCCTCGCCCCGATCCGGCGCCCCGGCCGCAGTCCAGGCGCCGGCGGCGGCGAGCGCCTGCTGCGGATTGAGCCGCGGGTCGCACAGCGTGGTGTAGCGCTCGCCGATCCCGGGCAGCTCCGCCTCGTTCGTCAGGCACTCCGTCACCGGGTCAGGCGTCGCCTCCAGATGCAGGCCACCGGCCACTCCGCCCGCTCCGGGCACGATCCGCTGGAACTCCTCGATCTCCCGCACCACCACGTCGAGGTACCTGGTCTTCCGGCCGCACGGCGTCCGCACCGTGTTGGCGTGCATGGGGTCACACAGCCAGATGACGGGATGACCGGCCTCTCGGACGGCGGCCACGAGCGGCGGCAGCCGGTCGGCGATCGCGGCGCCCATCCGCGCGATGAGCGTCAGGCGGCCAGGCTCCCGCAGGGGATCCAGACGCCGGCAGAGCGCCAGCACATCGCCCTCGGTCGCGTCAGGACCCACCTTCGAGGCGACGGGATTGCTGATCGCCGCGAGCAGCGCGGCATGCGCCCCTCCGGGATCCCGGGTCCGCTCCCCCATCCACGGCCAGTGCGTGGACGTCAGCAGCAGCCCACCGTCCTCCGTGCGCCGCAGCTGCGGCAGCTCGTAGTCCAGCACCAGCGCCTCGTGGCTGGTCCACAGCGCGGGAGCCAGACTCTCCTCGTGCTGGGCCCCGTTGAGATACCGCGTCATCTCGGCGGCCGCCTGGTGGCATTCCAGGAGCAGCCGTGGGTCGGGGCGTCGGGCTGCGGGCTCCGGCTCCGGCCGGTTGACCAGGGGACCACGGTAGGCGGCGACCTCGCGACCGGCGACCAGCTCGACCGGCCGCGAACGTGGCTTGGCGAACTGCCCCGCGATCCGACCGACCCGCACCACCGGCCGGCCGGTGTTCACGCGCACCACCCCGGCAAGGGCCTCCACCAGGCCGATCTTGCGGCTGAGATGACCCGGGGTGCGCTCCGCCGGGTCCTCGGCGCAGTCACCGGCCTGGACGACCTGCATCCGCCCGGCGGCGACATCGGCGAGGAGGGCCCGGAACGTGTCCATGTGGCCCGGCTCGACGAGGCTGGGCCGCCGCGCGAGCGTGAGACGTATCTCCGCCAGGTCCGGATCCTCGTCCCAGCCCGGCTGTTGCGCGGCGGGCAGCTCGTGGATCTCCCGCCGGACTTCCCACATCGGCGGTGCGAGCGCCGCCTTCGAATGTATCGCCACGGCCATCCTTCACAGAATATGGCTCGATAAGAGAATGCCGCTCGCCGTATGTCGCAACAGGGAAACCGAAACTCAAAGGGAGAAATACGACGCGTTGCAGCAGGGGAATTGCCCTCACCCTACGAGATGATCTTCGCTTGCTCAAGAGTCGGATGGCGCACCACGCCATCCCCAACCGGCCCTGTATACCGTCTGACCACACATTTCCTCGGGTTCGTGGCGCCGCCCGACCACGGCGTCCGCCGACCGGAAACAACGCCACACCACAACACCCAGCGAAGTCGCACCCGACACGGCGAACCGTCCCGCCGGCGGGACAGCCATGACACGTGATACGCCGTCACACACCTCAGGACGAACCCGATCTTGCCGCAGCCCCAAACTTTTTTCACACCTTCTGACCTGCATACATCACAGGGTGTAATAGACAATCCATTGCCGTTTCCCGCCGATCTGGAAAGGATGAAAGGTTCGCCCGGAGATCAAAATCGTTGACACCGCCGAAGCGTCACACCTAGGTTCGACAGAACCCAGCGAGCCTTCCTCGCCTTTCGGACGCCTTTTCACCCGCGGAGCCACAGCGCACCATCGTCACCGAGCTGTCCATGTACCGCGGGAATCGATCTCTGCTGACGATTATCTTTGTGAGGCTTACTGATGCTCGACCGAACGGACGACCGCACGGAACGGCAGCAGCGCGGGCCCACAACCGAGCCAACGAGGCGACGCCGGGACGAAACACCCCTCTCCTTCGCCCAGCAGCGGATGTGGTTCGTCAGCCGATTCGAGCGGGGCGGAGCGGCCTACGCCATGCACTCCGTGGTGAGGCTGCGCGGCCCACTCGACCGCAAGTCCCTGGAACTCGCCGTCAGAGACGTGGCCGATCGCCACGAATCGCTGCGCACCACATTCCCCGAAACCGAGGGCGTCCCGCACCCCCACGTCCTCCCCACCGACGCCCCGGAGGCGTACCCCCGCCTCACCGTCCGCCCGCTCGACGACGCCGGGGACCTCCCGGAGACGATGGCCACGGCGCTGGGCCGGGACTTCGCCATCGGCCGCGAGGTCCCGTGGCGCCTGACCCTGTTGGTGCTGCCGTCCGAGGACGAACACGTCCTCGCGGTGTCCGTCCACCACATCGCGACGGACGGCTGGTCCATGAGAGTCCTCGTACGGGACCTCTCGACCGCATACACCGCACGCGTTCGCGGAACCGCCCCCGACTGGCAGCCGCTCCGCATCCAGTACGCGGACTACGCGCTCTGGCAGCGGGACCTCCTCGGCAGCCGCGAGGACCCGGACAGCCCGCTCGGCCGTCAGGCGACCCACTGGCAGCAGACCCTGGCCGGGCTCCCCGAACAGCTCCCCCTCCCCTCGGACCGCCCCCGGCCACCGGAGGCCAGCCACCAGGGCGGCACGGTGCCCGTCCGGATCGAGCCCGGCACCCACCGGGCCCTCACGAGGATCGCCCACGACCGCGACACGACACTGTTCACCGTCGTCCAGGCGGCCCTCGCGCTCCTGCTGTCCCGCCTGGGCGCCGGCCACGACATCCCTCTCGGATCGCCCGTCCCCGGCCGCCCCCACGAGACCCTCGACGACCTCGTCGGCATCCTCGCCAACACCCTCGTGCTGCGCACCGACACCAGCGGCAACCCACGCTTCGGCGAGCTCGTCACCAGGACCGACCAGACCGACACGGCCGCGTACGCCCACCAGGACCTGCCCTTCGACCACCTCGTCGAGGCCCTCAACCCGGCAAGGTCATCCGCCCACCACCCCCTGTTCCAGACCCTGCTGGTCCTGGAGGACACGCCCGACGACCAGTGGCGGCTACCCGGACTGCACGCCACACCGGAGCACACCGGCCTCACCGCCCACACCGGCGAGCAGTCCTTCGGCCTCTTCGACCTGTACCTCAACCTCCACGAGACATCGGGTGACGACGGGACTCCAGGAGGGATCGAAGGAACGCTCTGGTACAGCGCGGACCTGTTCGACCGGTCCACGGCCGAGCGGCTGACCGAGCGCCTGACACGCGTGCTGCGGCAGGCGGCGGCGGATGACGGGCGGCGGGTCGAGGACTTCGACGTGCTGCTGGAGGGCGAACGCGACTGGCTACTCGACGAGATAGCCGTCGGCGACGCGCCCGCCGAGTCGGCCGGGACGGTGATGGAGGCGTTCGCCGCCCAGGTCGCCGCCCGTGCGGATGTCCCGGCGGTCATCGCGGGCGAAGACTCCTGGACCTACGCCGAACTCGACGCCCGCACCAACAGGCTCGCCCACCATCTGCTCAGACAGGGACTGGCTGCCGGTGGTCGAGTCGCCGTCGCACTCCCCCGCAGCCCCGAGCTCATCGAGGCGTTCCTGGCCGTCGCCAAGACCGGCGCCACCTTCGTCCCCATCGACACCAGCCACCCCACCAGCCGCATCAAGCACCTACTGACCGACAGCAACCCCACCCTGCTGATCACCACCGGCGAGCATCTCGCTCAACTCCCCGACGCCTCGATCCCTCACGTTCTGCTGGACGATCCCGGGACGGCGACGGAGATCGCGGGCCTGAAGGCCGCTGCTGTCGAGGACGAGGACCGAGGTGGGCTGCTGACGCCGGCCAGTGGCTTCTACCTGATGTACACCTCGGGCTCCACCGGCACCCCCAAGGGCGTCCTGACGCCCCACGGTGCCGTCACCGCCCTCGCCGCCGACACGACCTGGACACCGTTCGCGGCCGGCCGCACCCTCTTCCACGCCCCCCACACCTTCGACGCCTCCACCCTCGAAATCTGGATCCCGCTCCTCAACGGCGGCACCACCGTCATCGCCCCACCCCAGGCCATCGACACCACCACCCTCCCCCACCTCGTCGCGACCCACCGCCTGGACGCCGTTCACCTCACGGCGGGCCTCTTCCGCGTCATCGCCGAGGAGGAACCGACGGCCCTCGCCGGCCTCCCTCACCTGCTGACCGGCGGCGACACCGTCCCCACCCACGCCATCACGGCCACCCGGAACGCCTGCCCTCAGCTGACCATCCACCACCTCTACGGCCCCACCGAGACCACCCTCTGCGCCACCACCCACACCCTCACCCCCGACCACCCAGACGACATCCCCAACCCGCTGCCCCTCGGCCGGCCCCGCGACGGCATGCGCGTCTACGTCCTCGACCACCGCCTCCAACCCGTCCCACCCGGGGTGACCGGCGAGCTCTACCTCGCCGGCAACGGCCTCGCCCACGGCTACCTCGACCAACCCCACACCACCGCCGAACGCTTCACCCCCGACCCCCACGCCACCACGCCGGGGGCACGGATGTACCGCACCGGCGACCTCGCCCGCCTCAATCCTCACGGTCATCTGCAATTCCTGGGACGCAACGACCACCAAATCAAAATCCGCGGCCACCGCATCGAACCCGCAGAAATCGAGAACACCCTCACCAACCACCCCCACATCCAAAACGCCACCATCCAACCCCACCACCCCACACCCGACACCACCCAACTCATCGCCTACCTCTCCCCCACCCACCCCCAAAACCCACCCAGCCAGAACGACCTTGCGGTCCACCTAGCGGCACACCTGCCCGACTACATGCACCCCACCCACCTCATCACCCTCCCCCACCTCCCCCTCACCCCCAACGGCAAAATCGACACCACCCAACTCCCCCCACCCGAAAAGGAAACAACGAACCACGAATTCGCTCAGCCGCGGACGCCACACGAGGAGCTACTCCACCAGCTGTTCAGCGACATCCTCAACCAACCCAACATCAGCACCCACGACAGCTTCTTCACCCTCGGCGGAGACTCCCTCCAGGCCACCCGGCTGATCAGCCGCATCCACACCGCCACCGGCACCCACATCCCGATCCGGGACGTCTTCCAACACCCCACCATCCACGCCCTCGCCACCCACGCCACCTGGACCGACTCCGCCGCCCGACCAGCTCTCCTCCCCACGCCCCCACGCCCAAGCCGTCCACCGCTGTCCCACGGACAGCAACGCATGTGGTTCCTCCACCGCCTCGGGGGTGCGGGCGCCTCCAGCACCATCACGCACGGAGTCCGTATTCAGGGCGGTCTGAACACGCAGGCACTCCAGGCCGCCCTTCACGACGTCGCCCGGCGCCACGAAATACTCCGCACCCTCTACCGCGAGATCGACGAAACGCCGTACCAGCACGTCCTCGGCCCCGACGACCCACACGCTCTGCCGGGCCTGACGGTCCTGTCGACGACCGCGGCCACCCTGCAAACGGACCTCGCCGCCACCACGCGCGAGTCCTTCGACATCGAGAACGACCTTCCCTGGCGCGCAACGCTGCATCGCATCAGCCCGACGGACCACGTCCTGGCCCTCGTCGTCCACCACATCGCCGCCGACGGCTGGTCCATGGGCGTCCTCCTCCAGGACCTCTCCACCGCCTACACCGCACGCCACAACGGCAACACCCCCGACTGGGCTCCCCTCCCCCTCCAGTACG
>NZ_JBDPLU010000030.1:0-88150 GCF_039871525.1 Streptomyces sp. B6B3
TCAGCGGGCCGGGAGAACTCAGGAGTCCATCCGGCGCCCACGCGGCCACCGCGAAACCCGTCTACATCAGTCAATCCAGCGGCCCCTGACGAGGTCGGCCTGGAACCGCCTACTCACGAATTAGGAGCGGGAAGTGAACGCGGTGCACGACGTCATCGAGCCTCTCCGCCGGCACGCCGCCCGCCACCCGAAGCGGTCGGCCATCGTGACCCACGGGGGCGACAGCGTTTCCTACGGACGGCTGGCCGACCGCGTGTCCGTCCTGGCCCAGCGGCTCGTCGACGGCGGCCACGCGGCCGGCGGGCGCCTGGGCCTGTGGTTCGAGGAGGGGGACTGGATCGGCTTCGCGACGGGCTACTTCGCCGCCCTGGCCAGTGGTGCCACGGCCGTCGTGCTGCCCGGCGACGCCGACGGCCGGGCGCTCCGCCTGCTGGCCGACGACGCGGGCGTCACCGCGACGCTGGCGGCCCAGGACGCCTCGCCGCTGGGCACCGTCACGGACCTGCCCCACATCCGCTCCGGCGCGGAGCACGACGGCGTGTCCCGCACCCCGACCGCGGCGGCGCCGGCCGATCCGGCCGCCGCGGGCGACGTCATCTTCACCTCGGGCTCGACCGGACGTCCCAAACCGGTCGTGGCGTCCCTGGGCCATCTGAGCCGTCTCGTCACCGAGTACGGGGCCCGGCCGGCCGGGCCGGACGTCCTCGCCAACGGTTTCTCGCACTCGAGCGCGCTCGGGACCCGCGTCGGCCTGCTGTACGCGGTCGCGCGCGGCATCACCATGGCAACGTGCGTCCCCTTCGACGCACGCGCGTTCCTGCGCCTGGCCGACCGGCACCGGGCGGCCTCGGCCGTGCTGCCCGCGGCGACGGCGCACGCCCTGCTGCGGGCCCTCGGCGCCGAGGACGCCCCGCGGCCGAGGGCCCTGCGCCGGCTCAGGTTCGGAGCCGACCACCTGAATCCGGCCGTGCACCGCGAGTTGGCGGCGGCGCTGCCGTGGTGCGAGGTTCTCAACGTCTTCGGGCTGACCGAGGCCGGTGACGCGCATCTGGTGATCACGGCCGACGACTGCCACCTCGGCCCCGGGGGCCGCCCCGCGCGGGGCACGGAGGTTCGCGTGCTCGCGGAGGACGGCTCGTGGGCCGCGCCCGGGCAGCCGGGTGCCATCTGCCTGCGCGGCCCGCTGGAACCGATGAGCTATGTCGGGGACCGGCGGCTGACCGCGAGCACCTGGCGCGACGGCTGGACCGTCACCGGGGACCGCGGCCGGCTCGACGACGACGGCCGCGTGCGGCTCGAGGGCCGGGCCGAGTTCATCGCCCGGATCGGTGGCAGGTCCATCGCCACCGCCGACGTGCGCGACGCCCTGGAGTCGCACCCCGACATCGCGGCGGCGGCCGTCGTCACCATGCCGCACCAGACGCTCGGGCAGACCCTGGTGGCCGTCGTCGAGACCGCCGAACCGGTCGGCGCGGGCGGTCAGCCCGACGAGGCGGACCTGATGGAGTTCGTCCGCGGGTCCCTTCCCGGCCATGCCGTGCCGTCCGTCATCCTCCCGGTCGGCCAGATCCCGCTGGCCCGCACGGGCAAGCCGAGCCCGGCCGCGATCCGCGAACTCGTCCGCCGCGCGTCCGCCCCCGCCCGCCGCCCGTGCGAGACCGAGCTGGAGAAGCTCGTCGCCACGGTGTGGACGAGCGTTCTGGGCCTCTCCGCGCCCGTGGGCCCGGACGACAGCTTCGTCCGGCTGGGCGGCGACTCCATGACCGCCGTCGAGGTGCTGGCGATCCTGGAGGAGGAACTCGGTGACGAGATACCGTCCGACGTGATCCTCTCCGCCCGCACGCTGGGGGAGCTGGCCCGCGGGCTGGAAGGCCGGCGGGCGTGAGCGGCGTCGACGGCTGGCCCCCGGTCTTCCGGCCATGCCGTGACGAACTGGCGCGACGCCTGTCCGAACGCCCGACACTCGGCGCCCAGGTCTGCGTGTCACGGAACGGAGAGCGTCTTCTCGACGCGGCGATCGGCTACGCCCGCCCGGGGATCGACATGACCCCCGACTCGATGCTCTATCTCAGTTGCGCGGTCAAACCCCTGATCGCGACGGCGGTCTGCCGCCTGGTGGACGAGGGCGAGCTGGCGTTCGGCGACCGGGTGGCCGACCACCTGCCGGAATTCGCGGCCGGCGGCAAACAGGACGTCACCGTCGAGGACGTCCTCACCCACGCCGGCGGCTTCCGCGCCTTCCGAGGGCCGGGCCCCTATGCCGAACGCTTTCAGGACGTCCTCGCACGGGTGCTGTCGACGGAGCTGGAGGAGGACTGGATCCCCGGCAGGGACCAGGGGTACCACCAGGAGACGGGCTGGTACGTGCTCGCCGCCCTGCTGGAGGCCAAGCGTGCCGGCGACTACGCGGAGACCGTCCACGAACTGGTCTGCGCCCCGCTGGGCATGACGTCCACCCGGCTCACCATGACCCCCGACGTGTACGGGACGGTGAGCGGGCGGCTGGCCGTGCCGTCGCTGGCCGACCGCACCGGGATACGTCGCCTGCCGTACCTGATCACCCGGATCGCGTGCGCGACCCGGGTGCCCCCGTTCGGGGCCTACGGACCGATGAGCGAGTTGGCGCGGTTCTACGAGCAGGCCCTGGCACGCCTGCGGGGAGCCGGCGGCTGCTTCCCCCTCTCGCGGACCGTGACGCGCGCCATGGTGGAGTCGGTCCGGGGGCCGTGCCCCGACCTGACATGGCGTTACGACTGCGACTACGGCCGCGGCTTCTTCCGCGACCTCAGCCGGCACTGGGGCTACGCCGACCGCTGGTCCGCCTCGTCGTTCGGCATGGCGGGCCTGATCGGTCATGTCTGCGTGGGAGCCGACCCCGAGTCAGGGGTCGTGGTCGCGGCGTCCTTCGGCGGGCTGACGTCGGGTGGCCAGGACTGCGGGGAACTCATGAATCAGCTCTACGCCTGCGCACTCGCAGGAACGCCGGGAACACCGTGAACACCGTGAACGCCAGGAACACCGCGGGCACCGTGGACACCGGGAGGGAGAGAAGCGGCGGGATGGTGCGCGCCGCCCTCCGAGCCGTACGCCGGCGCGGGCCGCTGCTGCGCGCCCTGTCGGCCGTGAGCCGACCGCTCGTCCTGACCGCGCTCGCGCTCCGGCTGGTGAGCAGCATGGTCCCGGCCGCCGTGGCGCTGAGCATGGCCGAGCTCGTCCGCCGGGCCACGACGGCCTCCGCGAACGACCCGTTCGGCGCCGTCGCGGGCCCGCTGGCGGCGTTCGGGCTGGTGCTGCTCGTCTCACGGATCGCCTCCTCGGCCGGGCAGCCGCTGGACTACCTGATCGCCTCGCGCATCGACGGAGCGCACCGCCAGGAGGTGATGCGCCTGGCCTCGACCAGCAGCACGATCGCCGCGCTCGAACAGCCGCGCGTCCAGGAGCTGGTACGCGACGCCCGGGCGGATCCGCAGTCGTGGACCGAGCGAACGCCGGGTGACGGCGCCGTCGACCAGCTCAACCTCGTGGGAGCGACCGCCGGCGTCGTCTTCAGCGCCGCGGTGCTCGCCGGCTACGCCTGGTGGCTCGTGCCCGTCCTCGCCGTGCCCGCCGTCCTCAACGCGTGGGTGCGCCGCCGCCAGCAGGGGGAGTTCACCCGGCTGTGGGTCTCCCAGTCGCGGGAAGGGCTGCGCGCCCATATCTGGCAGGAGGCCATCGTGTCCCCCGGGGAGGGCAAGGACCTGCGCACCTTCGGACTCGGCGAGTGGACCACGGAGCGCATCGGCGGCCACATACGGGACATGTTCGCCCCGGTCTGGGCGGCCAACCTCCGCTACGTGGGCAAGCAGTGGATCCAGTTCGTGCTGGTGGCGCTCCCGCTGACCGGCAGCTATCTGGTCTTCACCCGGGAGGTGGCGACCGGCGGCCACGACATCGCCGCCCTGACCGCCGTCCTGTCGGCGAGCTGGGGTGTCTACGCGTCGGCGAAGTCGCTCGACCCACGGAACACGCACGGCGCGGTCGCGTGCCTGAAGGCGCGTGCGGAGCTCAGGGAGCTCCTCGACGAGGTGCACGACGTCGGCGACGGCGTCGGCGAGGACCACCACCCCGTCCCCGATGCCACGCCCACCACCCCCGACGTGTGCTTCGAGAACGTGGTGTTCCGCTACCCGGGAGGCGCCGAGGAGGCTCCCTCGGCCGTCCCCGTACTCGACGGCCTCGACCTCCGGATCAGGCCCGGGGAGCTGCTGGCCCTCGTCGGCCTCAACGGGGCGGGCAAGTCCACGGTCATCAAGCTCCTGTCCGGCCTCTACCGGCCCGACGGCGGACGGATCACGGCGGACGGGGCCGACATCGCGCTCCTCGACCCGGATGCCTGGCGGCGCGGGCTCCACGTCGTCTTCCAGGACTTCGTCCGGTATCCGCTGTCCCTCGCCGACAACGTGGGCCTGGGCCAGGGCCGGCTGCCCCGGCGGGATGACGCCCTGCGGGCGGCGGCCGACGACGCCGGGCTCACGCCGGTCCTGGAGAGGCTGCCCGCCGGCTGGGACACCCCCCTGGCCCGGAGCCGGAGCGGAGGAACGGACCTCTCCGGAGGGCAGTGGCAGCAGGTGGCCCTCACCCGCGCGTTCTACGCCCTGCACACCGGATCACGCCTGCTGGTCCTGGACGAGCCGACCGCGCACCTCGACATCCGCACGGAGCTCCAGATGTTCTCCCGGCTCGCCGAACGCAGGCGCGGCGCGAGCGTGGTGCTCATCACCCACCGGCTCTCCACCGCATGTCGGGCGGACCGCATCGCCCTGTTGGACGGCGGACGCATCGTCGAGTCGGGCACCCACGACGAACTGATGGCGTCGCACGGCAGGTACGCCGAGCTGTTCGCCCTCCAGGCCCGGCGGTTCCACAGCGGTGGGGAGCAACCCGCCGAGGAGGGTGCACCGTTGTGAAGCGCTACCTGGCCCTGTGGGCCGAACTGCTGCGGCTCTCGTGGCGGCGCGTCCCCGGACTGACCGCGGTGCTGCTCGTGCTCAACGCGCTCATGGCGACCAGCACGTTCGCCATCGCGCTCACCCTGAAGGCGGTCGTCGACGAGGCCGACGCGGGACGACCCGCCCAGGCCATGGCCGCGGCGGCCGGCGCCGCCCTGGCCTACGCCGTCCTGGCCGTGCTCCAGGACGTGCTCCACTCGCTGCTGATCCTCGCGGTGGAGCGGGTCGGCCTGACCGACCTACAGGACCGGATCCATCGCGATCTCCTCCTGTTGGACGGCCTGGAACACCTGGAACGCACCGACTACCTCGACCGGGTCACGGTCGTGCGCGGGTCGGCGTGGGGTCTCATGCACTCGGCGTGGACCGCCGTCGGCGTCGCCTTCGCCGTGGCGCAGCTCGCTGTCTCGCTGCTGCTGATCAGCTCGGTCAGTCCATGGCTGACGCTGCTCGGGGGGGTCGCCGCGGTGCCGCTGTGGTGCGATCGCCGGGCACAGACCGTCATCGCCGACACGGAGACCGCCACGGCGGAGTCCCTCCGGCTGCAGCGGCAGCTGTTCGACACCGCGACGGCGGCCGACAGCGGAAAGGAGATCCGCGTCTCCGGTACCGGCGCGTGGCTCGTGGAACGGCAGGCCGCGGCGTGGCACGACGTGGTGAGCGGCAGGTTCCGGGCGCGGCTCGTCGCCACGGCCTGGCGGCTGGCCGGGGGAATCGCGTTCACCCTGGCCTTCGTGGGCGGTCTGGCGATCGCGGTCCACCTGACCGTCACGGGCCGGGGCACCCCGGGCGACATCGTCCTGACCATCACCGTGGCCACCTCGCTGATCGGCTCCGTGCAACTCGCCGTGCGGCGCACGACGGAGGCCGCCGGGGCCCGCCGGCTGATCGAGCCCTACCTGTGGCTGCGGGACCACGCGGCCGGCGAGAGCGCCTCCTCGGGTTCACGGCCGGTGGCCGAACGTCTGACGGACGGCATCCGGCTCGACCACGTGGGATACACCTACCCGGGCTCCGAACGGAAGGCGCTCGACGACGTCACCGCCCACATCCCCCCGGGCTCGGTGGTCGCGATCGTCGGCGAGTACGGGTCCGGCAAGACGACCGTGGTCAAGCTCCTGCAGAAGTTCTACCGGCCCACCGAGGGCGCCATCCGGGTGGACGGCACGGACCTGTGGCACCTCGACACCCAGGGCTGGCGCGCCCGGTCGACCGCCGTCTTCCAGGACTTCGGCCGCTTCCGCACGGTCCTCGCGGAGAGCATCGGCATCGGCGACCTGCCCCATGTGGACGACCGGGCGAGGATCACGGAGGCGGTGCGCGCCGCGGCCGCGCAACCCGTCGTCGAGGGACTGCCGCGGGCCCTGGACACACAGCTCGGACGCTTGCTCGGCGGAGTGGAACTGTCGGAGGGGCAGTGGCAGAAGACCGCGCTGAGCCGTGCGGTGATGCGCCGGGATCCGCTGCTGATCGTCCTCGACGAGCCGACGGCCTCGCTCGACGCCCCGAGCGAACAGGAGATCTTCGAGCGCCACATGGCCCACGCCCGCGAGGTCGCCCGGCGCACGGGAGGCATCACGGTCATCGTCTCGCATCGCTTCGCCACCGTGACCGGCGCCGATCTCATCCTCGTGCTCTCCCAGGGGCGCCTGGTGGAGTCGGGGAGCCACGAAGCCCTCATGGCCGGCGACACCCACTACGCGGAGATGTACGGCCTCCAGGCAGCCGCCTACACGGCTCCCCCGCCGCCGGGCGAGACCGTGCCGGACCGTGGGAGCCGTCATGCCGAGGGCGGCGGCGCCAGGACGCGACCCTGACGACCGGGGGCGGACCACGCGGCGGCGCCGACGCGTCGGTGCGCCCCGCCGATCCCGGTCGGGGCATCGCTCTCGGCGCACCGTCTCGGACCGGACCGTGGGCCTGCCGCCGTACGTTCGCCGGGCCCGACGGTGACGATGCGGTGCTCGTCGCTCCGGTCACGGAGACCCTGTGCACGTTGTCCCGTGCCCGCAGCCACGACCCCGCCGCCGGGCGTCCATGCCACAGAACACCGTGATGGCCTTGTTGGCGGTAGGGGGAGACATGGGGAACTCGGATGGCGGCGTCGGCGCCTTCTTGTTGGTGGTGCTCGCGGCCGTGGTGATCGTGGCGTTCGTCCTCGTCGTCACCGGCGACCGGCGGACCCGCGGCGGTGGAGGCACCTACTCCGGAGGCAGCGGCTGGGGCGGGGACGGCGGCTCCGGAAGCGGCGGCTGGGGCGGGGACGGCGGCGGCTGGGGTGGCGACGGCGGAGGCGGCGGCGGAGGCGGAGGAGACGGCGGTGGGGGCTGCTGAGACCGGCCCCGAGCGTCCGGCCTCCGGCTCCCGCCGCGCCGGGTTGACACGCGGCCGCCCTGGCCGTGACGAGCCTGCGGCCGGCCTGCGGCTCCCGCCGCGCCGGGCTGGCCCGCGGCCGCCCTGGCCGTGACGCGTGTGCGGGTGATCAGGCCGCGGCGGAGGGCGAGCCGACCGACGTGGCGGGCCGGCCGACGTGGCGGGCCGGCCGACGTGGCGGGCCGGCCGACGCGCCTGACGGCGCTCGCCCCGCCGCGTCGTGCCCGCTGCGGCCGCCAAGACGCCGCCACGGCCCCGCGCGGGCAGCGCGGACGCGGGCAGCGCGGACGCGGGCAGCGCGGACGCGGGTGGGGCCGTTTGACCCAGCGAACGCGCGCGCCGTCCCGGCCCTGGCGATCATGGCAGCGACGTCAACCATCCGCACCGGGTCTTGAAACTCTGCGCGCGTAGATCCATCCTGAGACGCGCGCGGACATGACGACCCACCAGCCCCGCGTCCACGTTGTCATGGTCGCGCCATTCCCCCACCAAGAGGAGCCCTTCGATGGCACACACGCGCGAGCGGGCCCGGCTCGGCAAGAGCTGGGGCCTGGTCACCACCGCCGTCCTGGTCATGGGCGTCGTCGCCGCCCCGTTCACCACACCGGGGTCGGCCACCGCCGCCATGTCCGCCGCACCCGCCCAGTCCCCCCACACCGGCACCCCGTTCAACGCCGCGTTCGACGACGCGGCTCGGGAGTTCGACGTGCCGCGCGACCTGTTGGTCGCCGTCGGCTACGGCGAGAGCCGCCTCGACGGCCACGACGGCCTGCCGAGCCAGGCGCGCGGCTACGGCGTGATGCACCTGGTGGACAACCCGACCCACCGGACGCTCGACCTCGCCGCCCGGGAGACCGGCCTCCCGGCCGAGGAACTGCGGCGCGACGACGCCGCGAACATCCGCGGCGGCGCGGCCGTGCTGCGCGCCTACGCCGACCGGCTCGGCCTGTCGGCCGCCGACCGCGGCGACGTCGACGCCTGGTACGAGGCCGTGGCCCGGTACAGCGGGGCCACCGAGGACGCCACCGCCCGCGGATACGCCGACCACGTCTACGCCCTCCTGCGCGAGGGCATCCACGCGCCCGTCGAGGGCGGCGAGACCGTCGAGGTCGCACCGCGTGGCGTCGAGCCCGAACGCGGCCCGTACGCCGACGCCCCGGTCGGCACCCTCAGCGAGGACTATCCGGACGCCCTCTGGGTCCCCGCGAACTCCGCCAACTACAGCAGCGGCCGGTCCCAGGCGATCAGCGCCGTCGTCATCCACGTGACGCAGGGCTCGTACGCGGGGACGATCAGCTGGTTCCAGAACCCGGACTCGGAGGTGAGCGCCCACTACGTCGTCCGGTCCTCGGACGGTGAGGTGACGCAGATGGTCCGGGACGCCGACACGGCCTGGCACGCCCGTTCCGGGAACGCCTACAGCGTCGGCATCGAGCACGAGGGCTGGGTCGACGATCCGGCCTGGTTCACCGACGCGATGTACCGCTCGTCCGCCGCGTTGACGGCCCACCTCGCCGACGAGTACGGCATCCCCAAGGACCGCGAGCACATCGTCGGCCACAGCGAGGTGCCGGACAACGACCACACCGACCCCGGGCCGAACTGGGACTGGGACTACTACATGGAGCTGGTCGGCGGCGACCCCGGCGACCCGGGCGCCCCGGCCCTGGACTTCCCCGCGTACCCGACGCTGAGCTCCGGCTCGACGGGCCCCGAGGTGGCGGCCCTCCAGCACCTGCTGACGGGGAACGGGCACGACGCCGGCGCCAGCGACGGCCAGTTCGGCCCGCAGACCGAATCCGCGGTCCGCTCGTTCCAGACCGCGCTCGGCCTGACCGTGGACGGCGTCGCCGACGCGCGTACCTGGACGGCGCTGCTGGCCGCGGGCAGCCCGGACTCCCTGAGCGAGGGCAGCACGGGCGAGTCGGTGTCCCGACTGCAACGGGCACTGACCGCCGCGCTCGGTCGCACCGTCGACATCGACGGCATCTTCGGCCCGCTCACGTCCGAGGCGGTCAGTGAGTACCAGCAGAGCCGCGGGCTGGGCGTGGACGGCCTCGTCGGCCCCGAGACGTGGGGCGCGCTCCAGGCCGGGGAATAGTCCCTGGGCGGGGGCCGGCATCGCGGCCCCCGCCCACCCCGACCGGCCAGCCCACCCCCACCAACCAGCCCACCGATGACGAGTCCCAACGGAACGAGCCACCTCCCCCACCCAGACGAAAGGCCCGTTCATGTCCCGACCGACACGTGTCCTGCTGGGCGTCGTCACGGCCGTGCTCGCCGCCCTCCTGCTGCAGCCGGCGCCGGCCACGGCGACCGCGGCGCCGGAGGCCCGTACCGACGAGGTCGGGGCGCTCTCCGTCGCCCCGCGACTCGTCATCAACGACGACTTCCCCGATCCGGACGTGTACGCGGAGGGCGACGCGTACCACGCGTACTCGACGAGCTCGCGGCACGGCCGGGTGCCCTACGCCACCGCGCCGGGACCCGACGGCCCGTGGACCGTGCGCGGCGACGCGATGCCGACCCCGCCGGCCTGGACGGGCGACGGCGGGTTCTGGGCGCCGGACGTGTCCCGGCGGCAGGACGGCCGGTACCTCATGTACTTCACCGGACCTGACGCCGCGTCAGGCCGCATGTGCCTGGGCGCGGCGCTCGCCGACAGCCCGACTGGCCCCTTCGTGCCGACGTCGAACCGGCCGCTGGTCTGCAACCCGGACGAGGGCGGCGACATCGACCCCTCCAGCTTCGTCGACACCGACGGCACGCGGTACCTCCTCTACAAGAACGACGGCAACGCCGTGGGTCAGCCGGCGATCCTGTGGCTCCAGCGCACCGAGGCCGACGGCGTGACCCTCGTCGGCGGACGCACCGAACTGCTGCGCAACGACCTGCCGTCCGAGGAGGGCGTCATCGAGGCGCCGGTCCTGGTGAAACGGGACTCCCACTACGTGCTGTTCTACGCGGCCGGCGTGTACAGCACGCCCAACTACCAGACCAGCTACGCCGTCTCCGGCTCCCTCACCGGCCCGTACACCCGCGCCTACCGGCCGCTGATGACGACCGCGAGCCTCGACGGCGCCGTCAGCGGGCCCGGCGGCGCGGACATCGGCGACGGCCGGATCTTCTTCCACGGCGCGCTGTCCGCCGGCGGACGCGGCCTGTACGTGGCCGATCTGGGCTGGGACCACGACTACCCGGTGGTGCGCGGCAGTCGGGTGCGCCACGAGGCGGAGCGCGGCGCGCTGAGCCACGCGAGCGTGCGGGAGACGTCGACCGCCTCGCAGGGCGCGGTGGCCGCCGGGATCGACTACGCGGACAGCTGGGTGGACCTGACGGTCTTCGCGGCCAGCGCCGGACCGCACACGCTGCACATCGCGTACGCGGCGGGTTACGGGGACGCCCAGCACGCGCTGTCGGTCAACGGGACGCGCGTGGGCACGGTCGACTACCCGAACCGCGGCTGGGAGAACTGGACCGAGGTGTCGGTCCCGGTCGAGCTGGCGGCGGGGCACAACACCGTTCGGCTCCAGTTCCTGACGCGCTGGGCGGAGTTGGACTACGTGGAAGTCGCCTGAGCCGGGGCCAGCCCGGACGGTAGGGTCGGTGACCGCCGTACGGCGCCGGTTCCGGTGGCGCCGGGTGGCCGAGCCCATGCACGCGGCGGGGAGTGGGAGTGCGCCATGCCGGACCGAACGCCCCGGAGGGCGGCGACCGCGCGCCGGGGTCTCCGGTGGTGGACCGACCGCTCCTCCGCCGCCCGGCTCGAACTGATCACGCACGGCGTCTTCCACTCGTACTCCCTCGGGCTCGGCGCCGCGACGGCCGTCTACCTGCTGCCCGGGTTCGACGAGCCGTCGGCCGACGTCGCGGTGGCGCTGCTGCTCCTCGCGCACGGCGTGTTGGGGGGGCTGGCGGCCTCGCAGGCGCTGCGCTGGGAGGCGGGCCGGCGATCCCGGCCCACGGCCCTGATGGCCACGGTGGCCGCGACGGCCGGACTGGTCCTGCTGCTGGTGCTCCACCAGCAGACGCACGAGGCGACCGGGAACCACGAGATCGCGGCGGAGCAGGCGGGCACGGCCCTCTACGCCATCGGCAGCACGATGGTCCCGGTGGCGGTGCTGACCGTGCGGGCCCTCCCGGCGCTCCGGATCGCCGGGCTGGTGGCGGCGACCGTCGCGGTGGTCACGGCCGCGAGCGCGGCGGCTGGGCTGCCGGGCGTCGTGCTGTTCGTCAACGGCTGGCTGGCGTTCTGGTTCGGCTGCGCCGCGATCTTCGTCACCCGCCTCTCGGCCTGGGGCATGCGGATCGTGTGGGAGCTGCTCGAGGCCCGGGACACCCGGGCGCAGCTCGCGGTGGCCGAGGAGCGGCTGCGTTTCGCCCGCGACCTGCACGACGTCATGGGCCGCAACCTCTCCGTCGTGGCCCTGAAGAGCGAGCTGGCCGCCCAACTGGTGCGGCGCGGGGCCACGGACGCGGCGGTCGACGAGTTGGACGAGATGCAGCGCATGGCCCGGGAGACGCAGACCGAGGTCCGCGCCGTCGTCCGGGGCTACCGCGAGGCCGACCTCGCCACGGAACTCGCCGGCGCCCGCGGCGTGCTGGAGTCCGCCGGCATCGACTGCGACATCGTCACCCCCGATATCGACCCCGACCCCGATTCCGACCCCGACGGCCACGGTGCCGCGTCCCTCGCCCCCTCCGTGCAGGCGGCGCTGGGCTGGGTGGTGCGCGAGGCGACCACCAACGTGCTGCGCCACGCCGACGCGGCGAGCTGCGAGATCCGCCTGCGGGCGGCGGCGGCGGAGACCGTGCTCACCGTCACCAACGACGGCGTCCCGGCCAGCCCCGAGGCCGGTGCCCGGTCGGGCGCCGCGGCCGGCGGCACGGGGCTGGCCGGGCTGCGTGAACGGCTCGCCGCCCTCGGCGGCACCCTCAACACCCGGGCGCGGAACGGCACCTTCGTCCTGACCGCGTCCGTCCCCGGCCACGGGAAGCCATGACTCCGCGGGCCCGCCCGCGCCTCGGGTGGGGCCGGATCACTCGATGACGCACCCGGCGTCGGCCGGCGGGGTGGTGAGGTCGACGAGATAGTCGGCGACGATGTCGTCGACGCACGCGTTGCCGCTGATCAGGGCGACGCCGTGCTGCTCACCCTCGACGCTGAGCAGGCTGCCTCCCAGCGCCTCGGCCAGGCGGGTGCCGCCGTCGTAGGGGGTCACCGGATCGCCGGTGACGGCGATGGTCAGCGTGTCGGGCAGGCCCTCGATGTCGGTGCCGTAGGGGTAGCCCAGGGTCGGCTCGGCCGGCCAGGACTCGCACATGTTCCTGGTCTCGCCCAGCGGCCGGCCGGGGTCGGTGAACGGAGCGGCGTCGAGCAGCACCCGCCTGAGCTCCGTCTCCCGTTCCGGGCTGTACCGCTCCTCGTCCAGGCAGTTGATGACCAGGTTGGCTTCGAGGGAGTCGCTGTAGCCGCCGTCGGCGTTCCGCTCGTGGTAGCCGTCGTGCAGTCCCGTGAGGGTGTCTCCGCGGCCGTCCCGCAGCTCGCGGATCCCCTCGATGATCGTGGGCCAGCTCGCCTCCGTGTACAGCCCGGCGACGACCCCGTCGATGGCGTCCGTGAAGGTGAGCACCCGCCCGTCCCCGGCCGGGACCGGCTCGTCGAGCAGCGGCCGCACGAGGTCCTGGAACCGCTCGGTCACCGCGTCGGGGTCGGAGCCCAGCGGGCAGTCGGGCAGTTCCGTGCACGAGGCGCCCATCAGCTCGAACGAGCGCTGCAGGCCGGCGAACTGCGACTCCCGCCGTTCCGCGGTGCCGGCGTACGGGTCCATCGCCCCGTCGAGAACGAGCGCCCTGACGTTGTCGGGGAACATCTCGGCGTAGACCGGTCCGAGCCGCGAGCCGTAGCTCGTGCCGAAGTAGTTCAGCCGGTCGTCGCCCAGCACCGCGCGCAGCACGTCCATGTCCCGCGCGGCGTCCCGGGTGCCCATGTGGGCGAGGACCTCCTCGCCCCCGGAACGCTCCGCGCACTGCCGCACCAGCTGCCGCGTCGCCTCCTCCGTCCAGTTCTCCAGGAACGGCTTCGACATCGCGTCGTCCTCGCGCTCGGCGTCGGTGTAGCAGTCCAGCGCGGGCGTGGACGCGCCGACGCCGCGCGGATCGAAGCCGATCAGGTCGAACCGCTCCACGACCGGGCTCTGCGGTGCCAGCAGGGCGATCGCCGCGGCGAAGCTCATGCCCGGATATCCGGGGCCGCCCGGATTGGTCAGCAGCGATCCGATCGGCTCCCCCTCCCCCGACGCCGGCACCCGCAACAGCGCGATCGACGCGGTCTCGCCGCCGGGTTCGGCGTAGTTCAGCGGCACCTCCAGGCGGGCGCACTCGAACCGCTCGTCCGCGAACACCTCCACGTCGGCCTCGGTGGTCGCGTAGGGCTCGCACGGCTCGAAGGCCAGATCCTGCTCGTAAAACCGCCGCAGCTCCTCCGGGGGTTCCTCGGACGACTGCCGCGACGCGTGGTCCGGAGACCCCGCGGGTGGCTGCTCCGCCTTCGACGACGCGCAGGCGCCGAGCATTCCGACCATCAGCAGCGTTGCGCCGAACGCCGCCGTTCGATGGACGCGGGCACGGGTGGGCATGGTTCTCCTTACCGACGCCGCCGGCGGCTGACGGGAGGGCCGGACATCCGCCGGCCGCGCCCGGGTCGTCGCCGCCGCGGCGTGTTCGAGGGTGTGGTGGAGTCCATGTTCCGCGTGGTCCGGGGCCACTTCGAGTGCGGTCCGTCACCGCTCCGGATGACGGATGTAACGAACGGGCGGTGACGTATCGCACCGCGCAGCCGCCGGCCTCCCGGTGGCCCTCGGGCTACACGCCCACGCCCGTACGCGCGTGACGTGCCTCGTCACCGGACCGGCGCGGCCGTGGGCCGGGTGCGCCGACCAGGCCGAGTTCGCCGAGCGGAGACCGCGTCCGGGCGGCCGAGCGGCGGGACAGCAGGTATCCGGTCAGCGCGGCGACGAGGCCGGCCAGTCCGGCCGCCGCGAAGCCACCCGCCGGTGCGGAGACGTCGATCGCCACCCCGACGATCGGGGACCCGAGCGCGAAACCCGCGCTCATCGCCGAGGACTGCAGGCCCGTCGCCTCCCCCCGCACGCTGGCCGGCGCCAGCCGGCTCACCGCGTCGGCCACCGTGGACAGGGTCGGCGCGGTGAGCAGCCCGGCGCCGACGACGGCCAGGCACAACCAGGGCCAGTCGTGGGCGAGCCCGGCGGGAATCGTCACGAGCCCGAGCAGGGCGAGCAGCAGCCAGGTGGGCAGCGGCCGGGACAACGCGCCGTACATCAGCCCGCCGACGATGGAGGCCACGCCGAACACGACCACGACCAGGGCGGCCCAGGACACCTGGCCCGCCTCCTCAAGGGTGGCGACGATGGCGAGGTCGACGCCGCTGAGCAGCAGCGTCGTGCCGAGCGCCATCGTCAGTACGGCGATCATGCGGGCGCCCAGCCACTCGCGGCGCGGGGGCCGTCCGTTGACGGCGGCGGCCGCCTCGTCCTCGGCGCGCAGCGGCGGGTTGAGCAGGGCGATCCCGAGCCCGCCGGCCACGATCGCGGCACCGACTCCCCACGCCACCACACCGGGAGACGCGTTCGCCGCGCACAGGATCACCACCGTGGGGCCCACGACGTACGACAGTTCGCCCTGCACCGACTCCAGCGCGAACGCGGCCCGGCGCTGTCCCGCGGTCGTCATCGCGGCGATCGCCTGCCGGGTCACCGACGGGGCCGGCACCATCAGCAGACCCGCCACGAAGGAGGCGCCCAGCAGGATCCCGAACGGCAGGATCGGCACGCTCAGCCAGAACACGACCTGCGCCGCGACGGTCACCAGCAACACCGCGCGCAGGCCCCGCCGGTCGATCACCCGGCCCAGCAGCGGCCCGCCCAGCGCCAGCCCGGCGGTCAGCGCCGCCGCGACGGCACCGGCCGCCGCGTAGCTCAGGTCCAGGTCCAGCACGACGTACAGCGTCAGCGCCATCACGTTCGCCGTGATCGCGGCACGGGCGAGCAGCGAGACGCCGAGCAACGACGCCAGCCCTGGTACGGCGAGCACCTGACGGTATCCGGTCACCCACCTGACGTTAGAACGTTCCGCACGTCATAGGTAGTGGTTAATTCGCTGGGGGCAGCATAATGTCTTCTTATGGCCAGGGATCTCGAGACCGCGTTGTTGCGCTCCTTCGTCACCGCCGTGCGGGCGGGCAGTATCAGCCGTGCCGCGACGGCGCTCGGGCACACCCAGCCCGCGCTCAGCCAGCAGTTGCGCAGGCTTGAGAGCACCGTCGGGCGTCCGCTGCTGCACCGGTCGCCGTCCGGCGTCTCGCCGACCCGGGCGGGCGAGGAGCTCCTGCCGTACGCCGAACGCATACTGTCGCTCTCCGCCCAGGCGCTCACGGAGGCCGGGCGCGCGCTCACCGGCCACTGCGGCGTCGGGCTGCTCGAGGACCTCGCCGCGTCCCAGCTTCCGCAGGTCCTCGCCGACCTCGCCCAGCTGCATCCCGGCGCGACGCTGGAGGTGCTCAGCGTCTCCACTCCCGAGATGCGGGAGGCCTACGACGCGGGTCGCGTCCAACTCGTCCTCGACGAGCCGCACTTCCCCGGACCGCCGCGCTGGACGGTGCGCCGCCCGCTGGTCTGGGCGATCGGCCGGGGTGTGGACGTGACCGCCGACCCGCTGCCGGTGGTGCTGTTCACGGGTCCCTGCTCCTGGCGCGCGTCCGTGCTGGAGACGCTCAAACGGGCCGACCGCCGCTGGCGCGTGGCGTTCGAGAGCAACAGCCTGGTCGGCGTGCTCGCCGCGCTGCGGGCCGGGCTCGGCGTCGCGGCGCTCATGCCCGCGAACCTCGAACCGGCCATGGCCTGCCACGACGCGGACGCGCTGCCCACCCTCCCCGACATCGAACTCGCTCTCACCCGGCACCCCCGGACCGAGGGCGACCCGCTGGTCGACGCCGTCGAGACCGCCCTGCGCCGCACGATCTGAGCCCCGCGGCCCGCCCGTTATGCCGGCACTACCGCGCCCGCGCCATGCTGAGGATCACGAAGGAACGGTGGCGCCCCCACACCCGCCTCGCGCACCGGACGGGCGCACAGGACGGGGTGATCGCGTGCGTGCTCTGCGCGGTGTGCCTCCTGGTGAACGATCCCGCGTGCCGGGCCGCCACCTGCTGGTTCTAGATGTGACCCAGATTCGTTCTGGTTCGGAGTCGCACAGTGAGTACGCGTAGCCGGTTCCCGTGGACGGCACTCATCTGGCGGGCTCGCGTCACAGGCGGCGTACTCTCATGCTTCGAATCCACTTCACCGGCGAGGACCTCGTCGGGACCCGGGTCGCGCCCTCGGCAGACCCCCTGTGGGAGATCCTGCTGAGCCTGCACGTGCTTCAGCGCCCGGCCGGGCAGCGCCCGAACGGGCCCTGGCGGCGCCAGCTCAACCAACGGCTCCTCGCCGCCAACCACGCCGAATGGATCGCCCCGACGAGGAAGCTCCTCCCGCTGGCCCCCGTCGCCGGCTACAACCCCGACTTCCTGACCCCGATCCAGGGACTGCTCGGCCTGGAGGAGGCCATCGCGACCATCCTCGCCACGCCGGAGGACCGGCTCCATCGTGAGCTGCGGCTGCTGGCCGAGGCGGGACACGGCGTTCCGGCTGACGAAGCCAGGTCGCAGGGGGCACCCGCCTTCCTGGCGAGCCTCGCCGAGGCGCTACGCCGTTACCACCGCCTCACCCTGGCCCCCTTCTGGTCCCATGTCCAGACGCTGGTGCGGACGGACCGCGCCGTTCGGGAACGGCATCTCCTGGAAGGCGGGGTGGAGCTTCTGCTGGCCCGGATGGGCCCGCGCATGCACTGGACGCGCCCGGTCCTGCGGGTCGACTATCCGAACGACCGGGACGTCCACCTGGGCGGACGCGGACTGCTGCTGGTTCCCTCCTACTTCTGCGAGGGCACGCCCGTCGGCCCCGCCGATCCGACGCTGCCACCGGTGCTGGTGTACCGGGTGGACCGGAGCGGGGCGCGGCCCGCGACGCGCGGTGCCCGCCAGCATCTGGCATCCCTGCTCGGCGCCACCCGGGCCGCCGTCCTGATGGCGGCGACGACGACCCGGTCCACGACGGCGCTGGCGCGCCTGATCGGGGTGTCCATCGCCACCGCCAGCTATCACCTGTCCGTGCTGCGCGACGCCGATCTGGTCTCCAGCCGCCGGCAGGCCAACGTCGTTCACCACACCGTCACGCCGCTGGGGCTGTCCCTGCTGAACGGGGTGGAGGACCCCTCGACGCACCTCGGCGTCTGAACGTCGGCGGATCCCCGCCGGGTGACCTATGCTGCCGTCCATCGCGTGGCCCCGACTCGCGTCCACCGACCGAGACCCTCCCGCCCGCCCGGAAGGGCGTCTCCCCGTTCCGGGAGTCAGCCGCGGGATCGGCTCCGGTCCGCGCGTCGTGTCGACGGCCGTCGACACCCGGGGAGACAGACCGAGGAGATTCCGTTTGCCGACTGGTTTCCTCCTGCTGGGACCGATCGAAGCGCGTCGGGGAGACCGCGTGCTGAACACCGGTCATCTGAGACAACAGTGCGTGCTGGCGGCCCTCCTGGTGGACGCCAACTCCGTCGTCTCGATCGACCAGCTCGTGGACCGGGTCTGGGGAGAACGTCCGCCGGCGCGGGCCACCGCGACGCTGTACACCTACATCTACCGGTTACGCGCCGCACTGGCCGACGCCGACGACGTGTCCCTGGAGCGGGAGCACGGCGGCTACGCGCTCGGCGTCGATCCCGCCAGCGTGGACCTGCACCGCTTCCGCGACCTGCTCGCCCGGGCCGCCGCGGGAGCCGGCGACGTCGCGCGCCTGCTGGAGGACGCGCTGCGACTGTGGCGATCCGCGCCCTTCGGGTCCCTCGACACGGACTGGATCAACTCCGTACGCGACACGCTCGTCGCCGACCGGCTCACGGCCGAACTGGACCTGTTCGACCTCTACCTGCCCCGCGGGGAACACGCCCGGCTGCTGCCCACGTTGACCGCGAGGACCGCGGAACATCCCCTCGACGAGCGGCTCGCGGCCCAGGTGATCCGCGGGCTGCACGCCGCCGGCCGCCAGGGCGACGCGCTGCTGCACTACGAGCGGGTGCGGCGGTCCCTGTCCCGGGAGCTCGGCGTCGATCCGGGCCCCCATCTGCGGCGTCTGCACCAGCAGATCCTCACCGCCGATCCGGCGCTCGACGCCACCCCGCCCGCCGCGCTGCACGTCGTCCCGACCCAGCTGCCCGCGGACACGGCGGCGTTCACCGGTCGCGACCGGGAGCTCGACGAGCTTCTCGCCCTCTGCTCCGACCGCTCCGATCGTCCCGACCGCTCCCACCAGGAACCGGGAGCGGTGGTGGTCAGCGTCATCGACGGCATGGCGGGAGTGGGCAAGACCACCCTCGCGGTGCGTGCCGCGCTCCGGCTCGCGCCCGCCTTCCCCGACGGGCAGGTGTTCCTCGACCTGCACGGACACACCGAGGGCCGGGAGCCCATGGATCCCGCCGCCGCGCTGGAGGTGCTGCTGCGCGCGCTCGGGGTGCCGAACGAGCGCATCCCGCCCGGCCTCGACGAGCGCGCCGCCCTGTACCGCACCCGGCTCACCGGCACGCGAGTGCTGATCCTGCTGGACAACGCCAGCGGCGAACGCCAGGTGCTCCCCCTGCTGCCGGCCGCCCCTGGCTGTCTGGTCATGGTCACCAGCCGCCGCCACCTCCTCGGCATCGACGACGCGCGGCACCTCTCGTTGGACGTCCTCTCCCGCGAGGACGCGACCGCGCTGTTCACCCGCGCCGCCGGCGCCCCCCGGCTGGCCGCCGAGCCCGCCGAACGGGTGGTGGAGGTCGTCGAGTTGTGCGGCCGGCTCCCGCTGGCCCTGCGGATCGCCGCCGCCCGGCTCCGCTCCCGTCCCGTCTGGAGCCTGACCCACCTCGTCCAGCGCCTCACCGACCAGCAGGACCGGCTGACCGAGTTGCAGGCCGGCCAGCGCAGCGTGACCGCCGCGCTCGAACTGTCCTACCGGCACCTCACGTCGGACCAACGGCACACCTACCGGCTCCTGAGCCTGCACCCCGGCACCGACATCGACCGCGACGCCGCCGCCGCGCTCACCGGCCTGCCCGTGGCGCGGGCCGCCCGGCTGCTGGACGACCTCGTCGACGCCCATCTGCTGGCGGAGCCGTTGCCGGGCCGGTACCGCAGCCACGACCTGATCCGGGCCCACGCCACCGCGACCGCCCTCGCCGAGGACACCGAACCGGAGCGCCGCGGCGCGCTCGCCGGCCTCCTCGCCCACTACGCGCACGCCACCTCCGTCGCCATGGACGCGGTCTACCCCCACGAGACGGGGCAACGACCCGCCGTTCCCCCGGTCGTCCCGTCGGCCCCGGACATCGCCTCGCCCCTGCGGGCGGAGGCCTGGCTGGACGCGGAACTGGACAACCTGCTCGCCGCCGCCCACCACGCCGCCAGCCACGGGCAGCCCGAGCACGCCCTGCACCAGTCCGCCGCCCTGCACCGCCACCTGCGCGTCCGGGGCCGCTACGGCGAGGCGGTGGTGCTGCACGACCACGCCCGGCGCGTCGCCGGCGACTCCCGGGACGAGTTGGCGGCGCTCAACCGCCTCGGCGACGTCCACTACATGCGGGACCGGAACGAGAAGGCGGTGGACTGCTTCGAACGGGCCCTGGACCTCGCCCGCACCACGGGCGACCGCGACGGCGAGCAGAACGCGTTGACGGGGCTCGGGCACATCCACCGCCATCTGGGCCGGTACGAGCGGGCCGCGGACTGCTTCGAACGGGCCCTGGACCTCGCCCGCACCACCGGCAACCGCGCCGGCGAGGGCTACGCGCTCTACGGCCTGGGCCACGTCCGCGGCAAGTCGGGCGGCTACCAGGGCGCGGCGGACTGCTTCGAACGGGCGCTGCGCCTCGCCCGCGCCACGGGCGACCGTGATGGCGAGCAGAGCGTGCTGGCGGCCTACGGACACGTGCACGGACATCTGGGCCGGTACGAGCGGGCCGCGGACTGCTTCGAACGGGCCCTGAACCTCGCCCGCACCACCGGCAACCGCGGCGGCCAGGGCTACGCGCTCTACGGCCTGGGCCACGTCCGCGGCATGCTGGGCGATCACGAGCGGGCCGCGGACTGCTTCGAGCTGGCCCTGCGCCTCGCCCGGGCGTCCGGAAACCACCACGGCGAGATGTACGCGCGGCACGGCCTGGGCGACGTCCACCGCATGCTCGGCCAGTACCCGCGGGCCGCCGAGCACTACCGGCAGCTGCTGGAGACCGCCCGGGCGTCCGGCGACCGCAACGGCCAGTTCGAGGGCCACGAGGGCCTCGGCCGGTGCCATCACGCCCTCGGCGACCACGCGGACGCCCTCGCCTGCCACCGCGACGCCCTGGCCATCGCCGCCGACCTCGGCCAGCTCGACGACGAGTGCCGGGCCCACGACGGGCTCGCCCACGCCTACCACGCCCTCGGCCGGCACGCGGACGCCCGTCGCCACTGGCGAACGGCTCTCGCCCTCCTCGCCCGGCACGGCAGCGACCACACCTGGGACCCGCGGGTCACCGCCGACTCCCTCCGCGCCCGGCTCGACCGGGTCGACTGGGAGGAGGAGGGGTGACGGGCGGGTGGCGTGGCCGACTCGACACTCAGCCCTTGCGCTAACCATTAGCTTCCGGCAATACTTTGCCGCATGGCACAGTATTCGGCGCATCTGGACGGCGTGTTCGTCGCCCTCGCCGACCCGACCCGGCGCGCCGTCGTCCGGCGGCTCGGCCACGGGCCCGCGAGCGTCGGCGACCTCGCCCGCGCGTTCCCGATGACCCTTCCGTCGTTCATGAAGCACGTGCGGACCCTCGAGACGAACGGACTCATCCGCACGGTCAAGTCCGGCCGGGTGCGCACCTGCGTGCTCAACCGCGAGCGGCTCGCCCTCGTCGACGACTGGCTCGCGGAACAGCGCCGGATATGGGAGGAACGCACCGACCGCCTCGAACAGTTCGTCACCGACCCGGAGGAGGACCAGCGGTGAACCCCGACACCGACCTCGACCTGCGGCGGATCATCCGCGCCCCGCTCGCCACCGTGTGGCACGCCTGGACCGACCCGTCCCGACTGGAGCGGTGGTGGGTCCCGGCTCCGTCCCGCTGCCGGGTGGACCGCCTGGAGCCGCGCCCGGGCGGGGCGTTCGTGACCCGGCTGAGCGACGACGGAGTCGACTTCGTCCCGCACCTGGACGCCTGCTTCCTCGCCGTCGACGAGCTCCGACGCCTCGTGTTCACGAACGCGATCGACAGCACCTGGCGTCCCGCGACTCCCGCCCCGGTCGCCATGACCACCACGGTCACTCTGACGGATCACCCGGAGGGCACGGACTACCGGCTCGTCGTCCGGCACGCCGACCCGGAGGCCCGCGCCCGTCACGAGAAGCTCGGCTTCGCCGAGGGCTGGGGTTCGGTCACCGGCCAGTTGGCCGCGCTCGCCGAGAGCGTGGACCCGCGATGAGGATCACGCTCAACGAGTTCGTCACGCTCGACGGAGTCAGCCAGGGACCCCGCGCCGCCTAGGCGGGCGTCACCGCCTTCGTCCAGCCGTCACGGCCCGCCGTGCTCGCCTCGGCGATCCGGTGAGAACACCACCTCTTCCAGATGGTCGAGGACCCCGTGGGCGAAGTTGCGCAGCAGTTCCGCGCCGCTGCCGTTCGCGCCGGGGTCGGGCCCGAGCGCCCAGTCGAAGCCCGCCGACCCGCAGTCGTCCTCGTACACGCACGGCGCGTACTGGTTCCACTGGTTGAGCATGAGCCCCCAACTGGCGCCGGTGGCGGTCAGCTCGTCGATGGCCGCCCTGTCCTCGTCCAGCGTCTCGTCGGTGTAGGTGCCGGCGGTGTTGTTGGTCTCGTTGACCACGATCGGGTAGTCGCGCTCCTGCTGCTGTTCGGCGGCGGCCTCCGCGCAGCCCTCCGCGTCCAGCCCGTTGCAGTGCAGCAGCGCGAGGTCCGCGGCGTCCGCGACCGCGTCGTCCGGCCACGAGCCGTCCCCGAACCGGGACGCGCTCACGGCGAGCCGGAAGTCGGCGTCGTCGAACCGCGACTGCGCGAGCTCGATCAGCTCCGCCATGCCCTCGTCCGAGTGGATGATCTCGTGGTCGTAGGCGTCGTCGTCGTTGTACTCGTTCGCGATCTCGATGATGACGTTCCGGTAGTCGTTCTCGATCAGCCAGTCCGTCGCGTTGGTCACGGCCTGCCGCACCGCGTCCTCGTCCTCGAGCACCTGGTCCTGGTGGAAGTAGAAGAGGCCGAGCACCACGACCATGTTCCGCTCCGCGTGGGCCTCGATCACCTGCCCGGCCCGATCCGTCCACTCCTGACGCAGCGATCCGTCGCTGTCGAAGGCGGCGTTCTCCGCGCCGCCGTAACCGGGGTTGCCGCCCTGCAGGTTGACATCGGTGGCGAGCAGCCCGTGCTCCCGGTAGGAGTCGAGGTTCGCGACGAACGCGTCCGTGTTGGCCTGCGCGGTGAAGTCCGGGTCGTACTCGAGGATCTCGCCGCTCTCGTCGTCGAAGACCCCGTTGGCGGCCCGGAGGTTCGGCAGCGTGCCGCGCACCTGCTCGCTGAACCCGTCACCCTGCCAGCCGGGCGTGTAGGTCAGCTCCCAGTCGCCGTCGCCCTGCCGGACGTAGAACTTGTCGGACTCGTAGTCCGACCCGATCAGGTGGCCCGGCAGGATCTGCAGCGAGCCCGCCGCACCCCGCGCCTCGGGAGCGCCACCCAGCGACGACGCCGCCACGACGACCGCGGCGACCCCGGCGACCGCCCAACCCCACGACACGATCCGATGTCCACGTGGTGACACCTGAAGCAGCTCCCTCCGTGACGGGCCCCCGACGAACGGGGCAGACCGCGCGAAGCTACCCCGCCCGGCACGAGACCCCTCCCGAGCGGGGCCCCGCGTGCCGGGACGGCGACCGCCGCCACGGATGACGCTTCGGGTGACCGGCCTACTGGGCCACGTCGTCCGTTCCCGGGCCGCCGGAGAGGTCGTCCTCCCCGCCGCCGCCACGGATGTGGTCGTCGCCGCTGTTGCCGTAGATGACGTCGGGGTCCGGCCCACCGGAGAGCTGGTCTCCGCCCTTGCCGCCGGCGACGTGGTCCTCGCCGCTGTTGCCGTGGACCAGATCGTCGCCCAGACCGGCCAGGATGTCGTCGTGGCCGCGCCCCCCGTGGACGGCGTCGTCGCCGTCGCCCGCCTCGACGCGGTCGTCGCCGTCGCCGCCGTAGAGGAGGTCAGGGCCCCAGTAGCCGACGAGTTCGTCGTCGCCCTCGTCACCGTGGAGCTCGCCACCGGCCCCGATCCGGTCGTCACCCGAGCCGCCGTGGACGGTGGCGGTGCCGCTGACGTTGCCGGAGACGACCAACGTGTCGTTTCCGTCGCCGAGTTCGACGTGCACCGGGGGTTCGACGTAGGAGCTCGTGCAGACGACGAGCGTGGCGTCGGCGGCGTCGGGGTGCTCGCAGCCCTGGCCGGCGACGATCGGCACCCTGTCGTCGATGGTGAACTCGGTGTGCTGTTCCCAGAGTTCGTCGATGTCCATGATCACGTCGTTGGCGAGGTCGCCACCCGTGTACTGGACGGCGCCGCTCTCCACGTACACCGCGGCGTCCGCGACGGTGCCGGCCGCGGCCGACGGCGCCACCAGACCCATCCCCGCCAGGGCCACGACCCCCGATCCCACGATGACCGCGGCCCCACGCCCCCTGACGCCCCGCCCGTCGCGCTCCCGATCTCCCCGACGCCGAAGAGTTGCACGCATGACTTCCCCTCCCTGAGCCGTCCTGCCCCATCCCGTCCGGTCCCTTCCGGCGGATGATGCTCGTTTGACGCCCGGGACGGAGGATGCGTTGTGCTCGGCGCCCGCACCCGCGGGGACGCGGCCGGTCCTTTCCGCGACGCGGGCGGTTCAGCGCCTGGACCGAGCGCTCCGGCTCGATCCCCGCCAACAGCCAGGCCGACACCGAACCCGACTTGTGACGCGTGCTGCTGGGCGAGATGTCCGCCCAGGACTTCCGCGACAGCCTCGCCCAACAGCTCGACGACGCCCAGGCCGAATGACAGGAACGGCGGTGAGCGCCCCGTTCGGCCCTCGTCGTTGATTCAGGATTCTATGAATTCATGGAAACATGTACTACTCTGCTCGGATGCTGACTGTTGCTTCTGACATCGAGGTGTTGGCGCGGTTCGGTCGGGCGCTGGCCGATCCGATCCGTTGCCGGATCCTGGTCGCCCTGCGTCAGGATCCGGCGCATCCGTCCGATCTGGCCGAGGCGTTGGGGATCTCCCGGACGCGCCTGTCCAACCATCTGGCATGCCTGCGGGACTGCGGACTGGTCGTCGCCGTGCCCGTGGGCCGCCGCGCCCGCTACGAGCTGGCGGACGCACGCCTCGGCCACGCGCTGGATGACCTGCGTGCCGCCGTGGTGGCGGTGGCCGCGGACCGCACGTGTGCGGAGGCGGAAGAGAAGGGCTGCTGCTGATGGCGGGCATACCCGTGCCCCTCTCGCCGGGGCCGTCCCCGGCGAGGCGCGAGGCCTTGGCCCGCCGGGTGCGGTGGCTGGTCGCGGCGACCATCACCTACAACGTCATCGAGGCGGTGGTGGCGATCACCGCCGGAACGCTGGCCTCCTCGACCGCGCTGATCGGGTTCGGGCTGGACTCGGTGGTGGAGGTCTCCTCCGCGCTCGCGGTGGCCTGGCAGTTCTCCGCCACCGACCCGGCCGCGCGGCAGGCGCGCGAGGCGCGCGCCCTGCGCGTCATCGCGGTGTCGTTCTTCGCGCTGGCCGCCTACGTGACGGTGGACGCGGTACGGGCGCTGGTCGGCGGGCACGAGCCGGACTCCTCCCCACCAGGCATCGTGCTGGCCGCGCTGTCGCTGGTGATCATGCCTTTCCTCTCGGCGGCACAGCGCGGGGCCGGGCGGGAGCTCGGCTCGGCCTCGGCGGTGGCGGACTCCAAACAGACCCTGCTGTGCACCTACCTCTCCGCGGTGCTGCTGGTCGGGCTGGTGGCCAACGCCCTGCTCGGCTGGGGCTGGGCCGACCCGCTGGCGGCGCTGGTGATCGCCGCGTTGGCGATCAGGGAGGGCCGGAACGCCTGGCGCGGCGACGCCTGCTGCGCGGTCGCACCGGTCGCGTCGGCCGCGTCGGCCGAGGCACCGGCCGAGGCACCGGGCCAACGCCGAGCCGATGCGGGGGCCGGTGACGGCTGTGGCTGCGCACCAGGCTGCGCCTGCTGCGCCCCGCGTCCGGGGCCCGGCCCGGCCCCGGACGCGGGGGCCGGCCGGGTCTGACCTCCGCCCCGGCCTCAGCGCGGCGGGGCGGCGGGGTCGGTCACGGGAGCTCGCGGATGGCGATGGCGTCGTAGACCATCCAGGAGCCGGCGGTGCTGGTGAGGGTGACGGCGTTGCGGCCGGTGCGGAGCTGGTCGGCGGGGAGGGTCACGTCGAGGGTGGTGGGGCGGATGGCTCCGTCGGTGCCGTCGCCCCAGTGGAAGCCCTGGCCACCGCCCTTGGGGAGGGCGACGGTGGTGGCCGGTCCGTCGTTGAGGGAGATGTCCATGGTCGGCGGCCCGGATTCCTGGGTGTCGATGAGCCAGGCGGTGAGGGCCAGGTCGGCGGCGGGAGCCTCGTCGAGGTCGAAGCGGAGGGTGAAGGTGTGCGGTTTGGCCCCGGCCCACGCGTCGCTGGGGCCCGGGTGGATGTAGCTCCAGGCGGTGGCCGGGTCGCTGGTCCCGATGGTGAGGTCGACGTCGTCGGGGAAGGTCGTGGGGTAGTCCCCGAAACGGTCGGGCGACAGCGCGAACTCCCCCGTGGCCAGGTCGACGCTGCCCACCAGTGCCACCTTCCGGCTCACGGTCGCGGACAGCTCACGGTCGAAGCCGTCCCCCTCCCACCGGGCGGTGAGCGTCAGGGGCTGCTCGCCGAGCGCGTCCGCCGGTGGGGTGAGGGTGAACGTGGTCATGGTCCTGCCGCCGGCGGGCACGTCGAGCGATCGGGTCGCGGGTTCGACGGTCCAGCCCTCCGGCCCGCTCAGGCTGACGTCGGCGGCATGCGCCCGATCGACGTCGTTGCTGTTCACCTGCACCTGGACGGTCGACGGAGTGTCCTGCAGCAGGATCAGCCGATCCGGGACGGTCTCGATCGACAGCACGGGTGCGACGTTGAGGTAGGTGATGGCGTCGGGGAGTTCGGTGCCGTCGGCGGCCTGTCCGGTGATGACGAGGCGGTGCAGTCCGTCGGGGATGTCGGCGGCGATGCGGAGGGTGAGGTCCTGTTCGGCGGTGTCGCCGGCGGATGCGGTCAGGCTTCCCTCGGCGGGCTCGACCTCGATGCCGGCCGGCGCGACGACGCGCCAGGCGGCGGCGACGGACCGGTCGGTCAGGTTCTGGGCGGCGAGGGTGAGGGTGCCGGTCCCGCCGGAGTCGACGCGCACCGTGTCCCGGGTGGTGTAGAGCACCGCGGGCGCCTCCGGCGACTTCGACGGCGGCAGCTCGGCCACGCCCCAGTCTTTGTTGGGTTCCGGGCCCATCCACAGCTCCAGCGTGCCGCCGGCGGTGAGCTGGTCGTGGTGGAACCAGGCGTTGTCCTGCCCGCGCCCGTTGAGGGTGGCGCGCTGGATGTACATGTGCTCGGCCGAGTTGTCGTGGGTGACGATCCGGAACCGGCCGCCCGGGTAGTAGTCCGGGTGCAGGTCGATGGTGACCGCGTCGAACACCGGCGAGGTGATGTCGTACACCGGACGCGGCAGACTCGCCCCCGTCACCTCGAACAGACCCATCGCCATCAGGGCACTCATCGACCCCATCTGGCCCTGGTCCTCGTCGAAGTGGCCGTAGCCGTCGGTGACCGAGGTGGCGCCGTAGGTCTTCTCCTTCACCTGCCGCACCCAGTACTGGCTCAGCCAGGGACGTCCCACGTAGTTGAACAGGTGCGCCACCTGCAGCCCGGGCTGGTTGCCGTAGCTGACGTGGCCGTGCCCGTACTCGGCGATGAAGTTCGACTCCGCGGACTCCTCGAAGGCGTGATTGAGCTTGTCGGCGTAGGCGGCCCGGCCGCCCAGCCGGTTGGCCAGCCCGAGGACGTCATGGGAGGTGAACCAGGACGCCTGCCACGCGTTCGCCTCGACGAAGTCGTCGTGCGACAGCGGGTCGAAGGGCTCCAGCCAGCGGCCGTTCATGCCGCGGGGTCGGATGAACCCGGTGGAGCGGTCGTACAGGTTGCGCCAGTTGTTCGATCGTTCGATGAGGAACGCGCCCGCGTCGGTGTCGTCCCACACCTCGATCTCGTTGAGCCCCACGTTCTCGCCGGTGCCGCCGGTCGCCTCGAACCGCACCCAGCTGACCCGCCGCGGCCTGAAGGACACCACCTTGTTCCGGCCGTCGTTGGGAATGCCGCGCACGGTGATCGAGGTCCCGTCGCTGAACACCAGCACGCCGGAGTTCACGTTCGCGTCGTCGTCCGGCCGGTCGCTCAGCACCACCTTGTGGACCCGCTTCCGCTCCGCCCAGCCGAGCTTGATCCAGGGCTTCGTCTCCTCCGACGCCCAGCCCACGTTCACCGGCTCGGTCACGCTCGACCGCGTCGGCCGGCCGTCCACCGCCCGCACCCCCGCGAGGTTGGAGTCGTTCACCTGCGAGGACACCGACACCTCGGCGAACTGCGCGACGTTGATGCCACGCTTGTCCAGTTGCCGCGCCAACTGGCCCAGCGTCCAGTCCTGGAACGAGTACTCCAGCGTCTGGCCCGCGCCGCCCTCGAGCGGCCCGCCGCACACCTCGTTCGGCACGTACCCGAGGTCGAAGTAGTAACGGGCACCGCCGCAGCTACCCCAGCGGCCGTACTCGAAGGCGCCGGCCTCGAAGAGGCCGCCGAGCGAGTGGGCGTCCAGCATGGCCTCGTAGGCGAGGTCGATGTCGAAGTCCCTGATGCCCTTGTTCCAGGCGCCGCTGATGAACGACGTCGTCGGGCAGCCGGTCATGACCCACGAGTAGTCGCCGGCCACGGGACCCCGCGGCAGCAGCCCGCCGTCCTGGTACATCCGCAGCTGCGACCGCACGATGCTGGAGTAGATGTCCGGATAGGCCAGGCCCAACATGGTGTTCAGGTTCCACTGCGTCAACCACAGCGCGTCGTAGTTGTACATCGCGAAACGCGGCACGCCGTCGGCGTCCGACGGGATCGTCCCGACCTTGCGGTGTCCCCACGTGTTGTCGAGGTAGGTGCCGTCGACGTCGCTGATCACGCTGCGCCCGCACAGGACGTGGAACAGGTCGGTGTAGAACTTCACCCGCTGCTGCTCGGTGCCGCCCTCGACGTCGATCCGGCCCAGCATCCGGTTCCAGTGCCGCTGCGACGCCTCCCGGACCGCGTCGAAGTCCCACCCGGGCAGCTCCGCCGCCAGGTTCCTGCGCGCCCCGGCCACCCCGGTCCAGGAGAGCGCGACCTTCATCCGCACGACATCGCCGGCGTTCAGACCGTCGTAGCGGACGTAGAAACCAGCGGTGTCGCCCTCCACCTTCTCGACCGCGGCCCCGCCGTCGACGAGTTCGCCGTCCGCCCAGCCGTGCAGGGAGTCGAAGGCCCTGTCGAACCGGATGCTGAAGAACAGCTGGTTGTTGTGTGCGGGGTATCCGGTGCCGTGCTGGAAGACGTAGCCCTCCACCTCGCGATCGCTCCGCCTGGTGATCCGGGCGTTCGTCATGACCGCTTCGCCCAGCGTTCCGCCGAGGTTGACGATGATCTCGCTGCGGCCGGCGTTGTCGTACGTGTAACGGTGCAGGCCGACCCGGTCGGTGCAGGTCAACTCGGCGGTGATGCCGTACCGGTCCAGGTGCAGCCGGTGGTAACCGGGTTCCGCCACCTCGGAGTCGTCGTGCCGCACGAACGACTGCCAGCCGGTGTCGCCCTCCAGCTTCGGCGCCTCCTCACCAGAGGTGGGCATCACCTGAACGCCGGCGATCTGCCAGCAGTGCAGGTGGCTGAAGCCCTTGACCTGGTTCTCCTTGTGCAGATAGCCCGTCCCCCACGCCGTGTGGGTGCTGGTGTCCGGGCGCAGCTTCACCAGCCCGAAGGGGTTGCTGGCCGACTGGAAGAAGAAGAACCGACCGCGATCGGCCTCCACCCAGGGGTTCACGAGCTTCACGTAGTCCCGTCCGGCCTGCTCCGCCACGCTCTCCCCCGCCGTGGCCCCCCAGGCGCCGGCGGGTGCGTAGGCGCCCACCACGCCGGCGCCCAGCATGCCGCCGGTGGACTGGAGGAGACGGCGACGAGACATTCCACCGATGGTTTTTCTTGCAGGCATGGCAGTTCCCTGTCGGTTGTCTGGTGATGGGTGACGAACGCGATTACCGCGTCTCGCGGATGGCGATGGCGTCGTAGACGATCCAGGAGCCGGCGGTGCTGGTGAGGGTGACGGCGTTGCGGCCGGCGCGGAGTTGATCGGCGGGGAGGGTCACGTCGAGGGTGGTGGGGCGGATGGCTCCGTCGGTGCCGTCGCCCCAGTGGAAGCCGTCGCCGCCGCCGCTCGGCAGCGTGACGGTGGTGGCCGGTCCGTCGTTGAGGGCGACCCGCATCGACGGTCCGGACTGCTGGGTGTCGATGAGCCAGGCGGTGAGGGCCAGGTCGGCGGCGGGAGCCTCGTCGAGGTCGAAGCGGAGGGTGAAGGTGTGCGGTTTGGCGCCCGCCCAGGTGTCGCTGGGGCCCGGGTGGATGTAGCTCCAGGCGGTGGCCGGGTCGCTGGTCCCGATGGTGAGGTCGACGTCGTCGGGGAAGGTCGTGGGGTAGTCGCCGAAACGGTCGGGCGACAGCGCGAACTCCCCCGTGGCCAGGTCCACACCGCCGACAAGGGCGACGGCGCGGTGGACGGTGACAGCGGGCTGGTGGTCGGCGGTGCCCCATTCTCCCTGCGCGTGCACCGTGAGTGTCTGCGGCCCGGCGGCGCCCTCCGGTGGGGTGACGGTGAAGGTGGTGGTGGCGGTCGCGCCGGCGGCGATCCGCACGGCGCGGGTCGCCGGCTCGACGGTCCAGCCCTCGGGGGTCCGCAGCGCGACGTCGGCGCCGAGGTCCTGGGCGTCGTTGCTGGTCAGCCGGACCTGGAAGGTGACGGGCGTGGCCTGCAGCAGGGGCAGCTCCGCCGGCTCGGTCGAGACCAGCACCGCCGGTGCGACGTTGAGGTAGGTGATGGCGTCGGGGAGTTCGGTGCCGTCGGCGGCCTGTCCGGTGATGACGAGGCGGTGCAGTCCGTCGGGGATGTCGGCGGCGACGCGGAGGCTGAGGTCCTGTTCGGCGGTGTCGCCGGCGGATGCGGTCAGGCTTCCCTCGGCGGGCTCGACCTCAATGCCGGCCGGCGCGACGACGCGCCAGCGGGCAATCACGGGCCGGTCGGTGATGTTGTCCGCGGCGAGGGTGAGGGTGCCGGTCCCGCCGGGGTCGACGCGCACGGTGTCCCGGGTGGTGTGCAGAACGGCGGGTGCCTCGGGCGACTTCGACGGCGGCAGCTCGGCCACGCCCCAGTCCTTGTTGGGTTCCGGGCCCATCCACAGCTCCAGCGTGCCGCCGGCGGTGAGCTGGTCGTGGTGGAACCAGGCGTTGTCCTGCCCGCGCCCGTTGAGGGTGGCGCGCTGGATGTACATGTGCTCGGCCGAGTTGTCGTGGGTGACGATCCGGAACCGGCCACCGGAGTAGTAGTCCGGGTGCAGATCGATGGTGACCGCGTCGAACACCGGCGAGGTGATGTCGTACACCGGACGCGGCAGACTCGCCCCCGTCACCTCGAACAGCCCCATCGCCATCAGCGCGCTGATCGACCCCATCTGGCCCTGGTCCTCGTCGTGCCCTCCGTATCCCTTCGTCGTGGACGTGCCGCCGTACGTGATCTCCTTGACCTTGCGCACCCAGTACTGGGTCAGCCAGGGATGTCCCACGTGGTTGAAGAGGTGCGCCATGTGCAGGCCGGGCTGGTTGCCGTAGTTGACGTACGCGTTCTCGTCGCCGTTCTGCCCCGACCCCGTGAACTCGGCCTCCTCGGACAGCTCGAAGGCGCCGTTGAGCTTGTCGGCGTAGGCGGCCCGGCCGCCCAGCCGGTTGGCCAGCCCGAGCACGTCGTACGAGGCGTACCAGGTGGCCTGCCACGAGCTGGCCTCGACGAAGTCGTCAGGGGACAGCGGGTCGAACGGGTCCTTCCAGCGGCCGTTCGAGTCCCTGGGCCGGACGAACCCGGTGGACCGGTCGAAGAGGTTGCGCCAGTTCCCCGAACGTTCGATCAGGAACGCGCCCGCGTCGGTGTCGTCCCACACCTCGATCTCGTCGAGCCCGACGTTCTCGCCGGTGCCGCCGGTCGCCTCGAACCGCACCCAGCTGACCCGCCGGGGCCTGAAGGACACGACCTTCTTCCGGCCGTCGGTCGGAACACCGCGCACCTCGATCGAGGATCCGTCGCTGAACACCAGCACCCCGGAGTTAACGCTCGAGTCCTCGTCCGGCCGGTCGCTGAGCACCACCTTGTGGACCCGCTTCCGCTCCGCCCAGCCGAGCTTGATCCAGGGCTTCGTCTCCTCCGACGCCCAGCCCACGTTCACCGGCTCGGCGACACCGGAGCGGATCGGCCGGCCGTCCACCGCCCGCATCCCCGCGAGGTTGGAGTCGTTCACCTGCGAGGACACGGACACCTCGGCGAACTGCGCGACGTTGATGCCACGCTTGTCCAGTTGCCGCGCCAACTGGCCCAGCGTCCAGTCCTGGAACGCGTACTCCACGGTCTCCCCGGCTCCGCGGGAGCGCCATTCGGCGTGCAGGTCGTGGGGCACGTATCCGGTGTCGAGGTAGGCACGGCCCCCGCCCTGGTTCTCGCCCCAGGTGGCGTACTCGTACGGCGCCTTGTCGAAGAGGCCGCCGAGCGAGTGGGCGTCCAGCATGGCCTCGTAGGCGAGGTCGATGTCGAAGTCCCTGATGCCCTTGTTCCAGGCGCCGCTGATGAACGACGTCGCCGGGGAGCCGGTCATGACGAACGAGTAGTTCCCGGCCACGGGACCCCGCGGCAGCAGCCCGCCGTCCTGGTACATCCGCAGCTGCGACCGCACGAGGCTGGAGTAGATCTCCGGGTAGGCCAGCCCCAGCACGGTGTTGAGGTTCCACTGCGTCAACCACAGCGCGTCGTAGTTGTACATCGCGAAACGCGGCTGTCCTGACCGGTCGAGCGGCAGCTGACCGATCCGCTGGCGGCTCCAGGTGTCGTCGAGGTACGCGCCGTCGACGTCGCTGATCACGCTGCGCCCGCACAGGACGTGGAACAGGTCGGTGTAGAACTTCACCCGCTGCTGCTCGGTGCCGCCCTCGACGTCGATCCGGCCCAGCATCCGGTTCCAGTGCCGCTGCGACGCCTCCCGGACGGCGTCGAAGTCCCACCCGGGCAGCTCCGCCTCCAGGTTCCTGCGCGCCCCGGCCACCGAGGTGAAGGACAGCGCGACCTTCATCCGCACGACGTCGCCCGCCTCGATGCCGTCGTAGCGGACGTAGCAGCCAGCGGTGTCGCCCTCCACCTTCTCGACCGCGGCCCCACCGTCGACGAGTTCGCCGTCCGCCCAGCCGTGCAGGGAGTCGAAGGCCCTGTCGAACCGGATGCTGAAGAACAGCTTCGTGTGTTTGTCGTCGCTCTGGCCGTAGTAGTGGCCGTTGGCGAGGGTGCCGGCCTGCGCCACGTACCCCTCGATCACCCGGTCGCTCACCCTGGTGACGTGGGCGTCCTGCATCTCCGCCTCGCCGAGCACACCGCCGAGGTTGACGACGATCTCGCCACGGCCGGCGTGGTCGTACGTGTAGCGGTGCAGGCCGACCCGGTCGGTGCAGGTCAACTCGGCGGTGATGCCGTACCGGTCCAGGTGCAGCCGGTGGTAACCGGGTTCCGCCACCTCACCGACGTCGTGGTTCACGAACGACTGCCAGCCGGTGTCGCCCTCCAGCTTCGGCACGTCCTCACCAGAGGTGGGCATCACCTGCACGCCCGCGATCTGCCAGCAGTGCAGGTGGCTGAAGCCCTTCACCTGCGACTCGCTCCTGCGGTAGCCGGTGCCCCAGACCGAGTGGGTGCTGGTGTCCGGGCGCAGCTTCACCAGGCCGAAGGGGTTGCTGGCCGACTGGAAGAAGAAGTACCGGCCGACGTCGGCCTCCACCCACGGGTTGACCAGACGCACATAGTCCCGGGAGGGCCCGGCCGAGGGCGTGTCCCCCGGCACGGCCGCGGAGGCTGTGCCGCCGCGGGCACCCGCTCCCAGGGTGCCCGCGACCAACAGCCCGCTGGTGGAGGCCAGGAAGCGTCGGCGGGACGGTGTCTGAGGGGAGGAATCGGACTGCGACATGTCTCTGCCCTGTCTCTGAGGCGGCTCACGGGACCGTCTGATGCCGTCCACCCGCGTCTGTCGACGACCCTGGAAACCTGTGCTTCAGCACGTTCGGGGGCTCCAAGAGGTCGGAGTGTCGGTCGGTTCGGGTAGTGGATCTCGAATAGTTATCGTTACCATGCTGCAGTGCGGTTGGAACGTAAGGGCCCGATCCGTCGACGTCAAGAGGGTGCGTCATCCCGGATCCCGTCGCACCCTTCTGAACTGGCACGAAGAACATCGAATGCGTGGCGGCGGCGACGCTCTCCTCGCCCAACAGGCTCCGCCCTGCCGAGGGGTGGCGTCCTTCGGGCTGATATCGATACCATCAAGTTCGGTGCTAGCGTGGTGCCGCTCGGCAGGTCGACGGAAGGATCGCGGGGCCTCGACGTGACGCAGCGGGGGAGAAGACGGTGACCGAGGGTTCTCCTTCCCGTCGCCCTCCGACGATGCGCGACGTCGCCGATCACGCGTCGGTCAGCCCCATGACGGTGTCCCGCGTGTTGCACGACGACCCCGGGGTGAGCAAGGCGACCCGGGAGCGGGTGCTCGCCGCGGTCGACTCCCTCGGCTACCGGCGCAACGAGGTCGCCCGCAACCTCCGGCTGGGGCGGCCGAGCGGACTGATCGGACTCGTCGTCACGAATCTCGCGAACCCGTTCTACTCCCAGTTCGCCCTCGGCGTGGAGGCGGGCGCCGGCCGGCACGGCTGGAAGGTCGTCCTCACGAACACCGACGAGGACGTCGAACGCGAGCGCCGGCTCGTGGAGGAGCTCACCGCCCGCCGGGTCGACGGCGTCATCGTCGTGCCGGCCGGCAACGACCACTCCCACCTCGCCCCCCAGCCCGGCTCGGTGCCCATCGTCCTGGGCGCCCGCCCTCCGTCCGGCGTGCCGCTGGACTGCGTGCTCGTCGACGACTTCGGTGGCGCCCGCGAGGCGACGGCCGGCCTCCTGGCAGCCGGCCACACCCGGATCGGGTTCCTCGGCCTGCCCCCGTCCGTCTGGACCAGCTCCGAACGGTTCCGTGGTTTCTGCGTCGCGCTCGAGGAGGCGGGAGTCGCGCTGGACGAACGCTACGTACGGCTCCGGCAACGCACCATCCCGGCCGCCGAGGACGCCGCCCGGGAACTGCTCGAACTCCCTCAGCCCCCGACGGCGTTGTTCTGCGCCAACAGCCGCAACACCCTCGGCGCCTTCCGCGCCACGAGCCGGCTCGGCCGCACCGTCAGCCTGGCGGGTTTCGACGACTTCGAACTGGCCGACGTACTCGGCGTGCCGCTGATCGTGGCGTACGACCCGCGCGAGCTCGGCCGGCGGGCCGCGGAACTGCTGCTGCGGCGCCTGAACGAGTCGGATCCCGATCCGGACAACGCCACGCCGCTGCGCATCGTCGTCCCCACGAGGGTCGTTCGCTACGGCGACCCCGGCTCCGGCCATCCCTGACGAGGCCCGGAGCGACGAGCCCGCCGGCCGAGGACCGGCCAGGGGCGGGGGCTCCCAGGCCGCGTCGGTCCGGAGGTTCGGGGAACGCGCTCAGGGGGACTCGGTCGCGAGCAGGCCGGCCATCCCGAGGAGCACGCCGCCGGTGGCGCGGTCCAGCCGACGGTGTGCCCGGTAGCTCAGCCGAACCGCCCTGATCACGCTGCCCGCGGCGGCGAACGCCCCGGCCGCGACCGCCTCCGCGACGAGGTAGCAGGCGCCGAGGACCGCGAGTTGGGTCGTCACGGAACCGCCCGCTGGCACGACGAACTGCGGCACGAAGGCGGTGAAGATCAGCACCGCCTTCGGGTTGGTGATCGCGACGAGGAACTCCTTGCGCGCCAGCGCGCTCAGCGTCGGCCGCTCCCGCGCCGCGGGCTCGACGACCGCCTCGTCCGGCTCACCACGCCGGCGGAAACCAGCCCACAGGATCGTGACGCCCAGATAGGCGAGGTAGCCGACGCCGGCCCACTTGATGATCGTCAGCGCCCATTCCGACGCCGACAGCAGCGGCCCCAGACCGGCCACGACCGCGACCACGAGCACGGCGAAGGCGACGAGCCGCCCGCAGACCCCGACCATCGCACCACCGAACCCGCGCACCATGCCATGCCGCAGCGCCAGCAGGTTGTTGGCTCCCGGGGTCAACGCGACCAGCAGGGCCACCGCGAGAAAACTCGTGATCCACACAGCGAACGCCCTTTCCCGCATCGGACTCGTCAGCCACGCATCCCTGGGGGAAGGTAGCAGCCGCTGCGGTCCTGGGGCGTCGGAAGAGCGGTCACCGGCCTCGTTCCCCGCCGTCCCGCCCGGTGCCATCGAGGTCGCGCGGCCTGGTCGTCGGCAGCCGGGCACGCCGGCACCGGGCGGGTAGGGTTCGGCCAACGGCGGCGTGTCCGGCGCCGGAAGTCGCACCTCCCCCACACACAGGGCTGCCGGGGCCCGAGGCCGGGCGCCGCACCGGACGCGCCACCCGTTGCCCCGAGAGAGAGCGTGCCCCATGTCCTATGTGAACCCCCCAGACCTGGCCGTGAAGATGATCGACGCGGGGGAGTCGAAGGTCTTCATGTCCGCCCGGGACACGCTGATCCGCGCGTTCATGGCCGGTGCGATCCTCGCGCTGTCGGCGGCCTTCGCGGTGACGGTGGCCGTCGAGACGGGTCAACCGCTCGTCGGCGCCCTGCTGTTCCCGGTCGGGTTCTGCATGCTGTACCTGCTGGGCTTCGACCTGCTGACCGGCGTCTTCACCCTGGTCCCGCTCGCGCTGATCGACCGGCGCCCCGGCGTCACACCCCGTCTGGTGCTGCGCAACTGGGGCCTGGTCTTCGTCGGCAACTTCGCCGGAGCGCTCATGGTCGCGCTGATGATGGCGGTGATCGCCACCTACGCCTTCTCCGTCGACCCCAACGAGGTCGGCCAACGCCTCGGCACGATAGGCGAGAGCCGCACCGTGGGCTACGCCGACCACGGCGCCGCCGGCATGCTCACGCTCTTCATCCGCGGCGTGCTGTGCAACTGGATGGTCTCCACCGGCGTAGTCGGCGCGATGATGTCCTCATCCGTGTCAGGCAAGGTGATCGCCATGTGGATGCCGATCCTGGTCTTCTTCTACATGGGCTTCGAGCACTCCGTCGTCAACATGTTCCTCTTCCCCTCCGGCCTGATGCTCGGCGGCGACTTCTCGGTCGGGGACTACTTCGTGTGGAACGAGATCCCCACCGTCCTGGGCAACCTGGTCGGCGGCCTGACCTTCGTGGGACTCACGCTGTACGCGACCCACGCCCGCACCGGCACCCGCACGGACGGCGGTCGCCCGACGGTCGACGAGGCGAAGCCGGCGAGCTCCGCGCCCGAGGAGACCAACGCCTCCGCCAGGTGACGCACGCCCAGCAGCGGCCACCGCGCCGACGGCGTTGGTCGCCTCGCCTGCCCGCACGAGCCGCCGTGGCGGCCGCCGTACCCGGGCACCCTGGCCCTCCTCGGCGGCCCGTCACCCTTCCCGTGTCGCGGTCCGCACCGCCGCTCGTGCCGTCGCCGCGTCCGGTGCGGCCAGCGCGCGTTCGGCCAGGCCGCGGCAGTCGTCCACCGTGTGCGCCGCCAGCGACGCGCGCACCGGGTCCAGGCTGGCGGGCGGCATGGACAGGCTGCTCACCCCGAGTCCGGCCAGCACCAGGGCCAGTTCGGGATCGGCCGCCGCCTCTCCGCACACGCCGACCGGCCGCCCCTGGCGCGCGCCCGCCTCCGCCGTCATCCGGACCAGGTCGAGCAGCGCGGGCTGCCAGGGGTCGAGCAGCGCCGCGAGGCCGGCGAGGGTGCGGTCGGCCGCGAAGGCGTACTGCGACAGGTCGTTGGTGCCGATGCTGAGGAAGTCGCAGGCCGCCGCCAGCTCGGCGGCGCGCAGGGCCGCCGCCGGCACCTCCACCATCGCCCCGGCCAGCGGCAGCCCGTGGGCACGCACCCGCCCGGCGAACTCCGCCGCCTCGCGCGCGATCGAGACCATCGGCGCCATCACCGCCACGTCCGCGTCGGTCCCGCGCACGGCCTCGGCGATGGCGGCGAGCTGGTCCGCCAGCAGCTTCCCGCCGTCCCGCGCCGCGGTCCGCAGTCCCCGCACGCCGAGCGCCGGGTTCTGCTCCTCGGGTTCGGCCTGGCCCGCCGCGGTGACGAACGGCAGCGGCTTGTCCGCGCCCGCGTCCAGCGTCCGCACCACGACCCGGCGGCCCGCGAACGCCGCGAACACCTCCCGGTAGGCGGCCACCTGCTCCGCCACGGACGGCGCCGTTTCCCGGTCCAGGTACAGGAACTCCGTACGGAAGAGCCCGACGCCCTCGCTGTCGGCCGCCGCCCCGTCCGCGAGCTCCCGCATGGCGCCGAGATTGACCAGCAGCCTGACCGGGTGGCCGTCCGCCGTGCGGCCCGGGCCGCTCACCGCGGCCGCCCGCCCGCGCCGCCGTTGCTCCCGCGCCGCCGCCTCGGCAACGGCCCGCGGCGCCGGGTCGGCCGTCACGGTCCCCGCCGCCGCGTCCACCAGCACGCGCCGTCCGTTCGTCAGCTGCGCCGCCCCCGCGCAGCCGACCACGGCGGGCACCCCGAGCGCCTTGGCCAGGATGGCGGTGTGGCTGGTGGGGCCGCCTCGCTCGGTGACCAGGGCCAGCACCCGGGACGGATCGAGCAGCGCCGTGTCGGCGGGCGCCAGGTCCGCCGCCACCAGGACGTACGGGTGCCCCGGTTCGGGAAGGCCCGGCATCGGTAGGCGCAGCAGCCGTGCCACCGCCCGGTCCCGCAGGTCGTCCAGGTCTGCGACGCGTTCGGCGAAGTACCCGCCCGCGGCCGCGAGCGCGGCACGGAACTCCCCGAACGCCGCCGCGAGCGCGTGCGGCCCGTCGGTCCCCTCGCCGCCGTCGTCGCGGACCGGCTGGCGGATCAGCGCCTCGGCGCGGTCGCCCAGTGCCGGATCGGCCACCATCAGCGCCTGGGCGGCCAGCACCTCGGCGGCGGAACCCGTCGTCTCGGCGGCGCGCCGTTCCAACTCGGCGGCGGTGTCCCGCAGTGCCCCGAGCACGGCCGCGACCTCCTCGCCCGCCCGCTCGGCGGGAACGGGCCGCGGCGGCGGCAGATCGGGCGGCGGCGCCATGCGGGCCACGGGTCCGGCGGCGCTGCCGGGGCCGATGCCGACCCCCGCCATCACCGTCACGGCTGCCCCGCCACGTCGGAGGCGCCGGTCGCGTCGAGATCGCGAGCGAGCAGGTCGGCCAGCTCCGCGACGGCTGACTCCGCGCCGTCGCCGTCGGCCGCGAGCGTCACCGCGTCGCCCTGCCGGGCGCCGAGCGCGAGCACGGACAGCAGGCTCCTGGCGTCGACCGGGGCCTGCCCGTCGCGCGCGATGGTCACCCTGACGGGCTGGCTGGCCGCGGCCTTCACGAAGAGGGCCGCCGGGCGGGCGTGCAGCCCGCTGCGCGAGCCGATGACCACGGTGTGGTGCGTCATGAGAATCCACTCCAGAGAAGATGACCGCGTTGACTGAGCGTTGACTGAGCGCTGACTGAGTGCTGGCTGACTGCCCGTATGGTCCGGCTACGGCACCGCGGGCCTGGCCTGGGACGTGGGCGAGGGCTTGGTCGAGGGCCTGGCCGGGCGACCGGGACCGGAACGCGCCGCGACCGGAACGGCGGGTGTGCCGCCCGGCTCCGCCTCCCGCCGCTCCGCCGCGACGCCCGCGTGCCGCCGGCCGCGGCTCTTGAGCAGTACGACGAGCGCCGCGCTGACCACCGTCCCCACGGCGATCGCCAGCAGGTACGGCACCGGCCCGCCGACCAGCGCGACCACGAAGACGCCGCCGTGCGGCGCCCGCAGCGTCGCGTCGAACGCCATGGACAGGGCACCGGTCACCGCCCCGCCGGCCATCACCGACGGCAGCACGCGCAGCGGATCGGCCGCCGCGAACGGGATCGCGCCCTCGGAGATGAACGAGGCGCCCAGCACCCACGCGGCCTTGCCGTTCTCCCGCTCGGCCTTCGTGAACAACCTGCCGCGCACCGCCGTGGCCAGCGCCATCGCCAGCGGCGGCACCATGCCGGCGGCCATCACCGCCGCCATGACCTTCAGGCTGCCGTCCGTGGGGGCGGTGAGGCCGCCCACCGCGAAGGTGTAGGCGACCTTGTTGACGGGGCCGCCGAGGTCGAAGCACATCATCAGGCCGAGGACGACGCCCAGCAGGATGGCGTTCGAGCCGGACAGGTCGTTCAGCCAGTCGGTGAGTGCCTGCTGGAGTTCGGCGATGGGCTTGCCGATCACCACGAACATCAGGAAGCCGACGACGGCCGAGCCGATCAACGGGATCACCAGGACCGGCATGATGCCGCGGAGCGTGGGCGGGATGTGGACGCGCTGGATCAGCATGACCACGCCCCCGGCGAGCAGCCCGGCGACCAGGCCGCCGAGGAAGCCCGCCTCGATCGTCACGGCGATGGCGCCGCCGACGAAGCCGGGCACGATCCCGGGTCTGTCGACCATGCCGAAGGCGATGTATCCGGCCAGCACCGGGACGAGGAAGGCGAAGGCGGCGCCGCCGACCTGGTTGAACAGCGCGGCCCAGCTGTCCGCCTCGGCCCAGACGAAGTGGTCGCCCACGGCGGGCGCGTCGGCGATCTCGTAGCCGCCGATCGCGAACGACAGCGCGATCAGCAGGCCGCCCGCGGCGACGAACGGCACCATGTAGCTCACGCCGCTCATCAGCCAGCGCCGCAGATGCGACCCGAAGCCCTCGCCGGCGGGCCCCCCGTCGCGTACGCCGTCGCGCTCGCGCTCGTCCGAGGCGGGGGCGCTCGCCGTGCTCTCGCCGCGTGCGGCCTTCTCCCGCACCTCGGCTATCAGCTCGCCGGGCCGGTTCAGGGCGGCCTTCACGCCGACGTCCACGGTCGGCTTTCCGGCGAAGCGCTCCCGCTCGCGCACCTCGACGTCGTGCGCGAAGACGACGCCGTCCGCCGCGGCGATCACCGCGGGATCCAGCCTGGAGAACCCGGCCGACCCCTGCGTCTCGACCACCAGCTCGACGCCGGCCTCCCGCCCGGCCCGCTCCAACGACTCGGCGGCCAGGTAGGTGTGCGCGATCCCGGTCGGACACGACGTCACGGCGACGACGCGGAACGGCCGCCCCGCGGGACCGGAGGGGTCGGGGCCCGCGGGATCGGGGGCGGCGGGGCCGGATCCGGTGGGTGCCGCGGCGCGGTGGTCGTCCCCGCGCAGCAGGGACGCCGCCTCCGCCGCGTCGTGCCCCGCGCGCAGCGCGGCCGCGAACTCGGGGTCGGCCAGGCGACGGGCCAGGGCCGACAGGATCACCAGGTGGTCCTCGTCGGCTCCGTCCGGCGCCGCGATCAGGAAGACCAGATCCGCCGGCTGCCCGTCCATGGCCCCGAAGTCGATGCCGCGCTCGCTCCGCCCGAACGCCAGCGTCGGCGCCGTGACGTGCGCGCTGCGGCAGTGCGGGATGCCGATCCCGCCCTCCATGCCGGTCGGCATGAGTGCCTCGCGCGCCGCCACGTCGGCCAGGAAGCCCTCCAGGTCCGTCACACGGCCGGCCACGGCCATCCGTTCGGCCAGCGACCGCGTGGCCTCCTCCTTCGTCCCGGCGTCCAGGCCGAGATCCACCAGGTCGGGAGTGATCAGCTCACTCATCGCAGGGCTCCTTCTTCCGGTTGTTCCCCCGCTTGTTCTCCCGGCTGCTCCCCCGGTTGTTCTCCCGCTTGCTGTTCAGGGGACGGTCCAGCGGAATGTCCGCGGTCACCGTCACCGCCGCCAGGTCCAGATCGCCCGGCGCGGGCATCGCGCTGCCCGGCAGCCGCACCGCCGCCGCGCCGTGCGCCACGGCCGCCGCCAGCGCCTGGGGGTACCTCCCGCTTGCGGGGGAGGGCCCGGCGCCGCCCCCGAAGGTGAGGAACCCGGCCAGCGAGGCGTCGCCGGCGCCGACGTCGCTGCGCACCGACCCCGCCGGCACGGGCGCGGCCCCGTGGTACGCCACGCCCGACGCGTCGACGAGCACCTGCCCGTCCGCGCCCAGGCTGGCCAGCACCGCTCGGGCGCCCCGCCCGCACAGCTCCTCCGCCGCCTTCACCGCGTCCCCGACCGTGGCCAGCGGGCGGCCCACCGCCTCCGCCAGCTCGTCGGCGTTCGGCTTCACCACGTCGGGCCGCTCCCGCAGCGCCGCCGCCAGCGCCGCGCCCGAGGTGTCGAGCGCGATCCGGGCGCCGGCCCGGTGGGCGCGGGCGACCAGTTCCGCGTACCAGTCGGGGGTGAGGCCGCGCGGCAGACTGCCACAGCAGGCGAGCCAGTCGGCGGCGGCGGAGCGCGCCCGCACCGCCTCGAGGAGCGCCTCCGCCTCGGCGGCGGCGATCTCCGGGCCGGCGGCGTTGACCTTGGTCAGCGTGCCGTCCGGTTCGACGAGCGTGATGTTGACCCGGGTCGACCCCGCCACCGGCACGCCGACCGCCTCGATGCCCCGCGCGTTGAGCAGCCGCGCGAGCAGCGCGCCCTCGGGGCCGCCCAGTGGCGCGACGGCGATCGTGCGATGTCCGGCGGCGGCCACGGCGCGTGAGACGTTCACGCCCTTGCCGCCCGGCTCGACCCGGTCGGACTCCGCCCGCAGCACGGCGCCGCGCACCAGCGACGGCAGCTCGTAGGTGCGGTCCAGGCTCGGGTTCGGCGTCACCGTGAGGATCACGCCCGCACCACCTCCGTGCCCTGCCGCTCGATCGCGCGGGCGGCGGCGGGCGGCAGGCCGGAGTCCGTCACGAGCACGTCCACGTGCGACAGGTCGCCGAAACGCGCGAAGTGCTCCTGCCCGTGCTTGGCGGAGTCGGCCAACAGCACCACCCGGCGGGCGGCGGCGAGCGCGGCGCGCTTCACCGCGGCCTCGGCCAGGTCCGGCGTGGTCAGGCCGCCCTCCAGGGAGAATCCGTTCGTGGCGAGGAAGGCGACATCGGCGCGGATCTCCCCGTACGCGCGCAGCGCCCAGGCGTCGACGGCGGCCCGCGTGCGGTGCCGCACCCGGCCGCCGACCAGGTGCAACGCGATCCCGGGGTGGTCGGCGAGCCGCGCGGCCACGGGCAGGGCGTGCGTGACGACGGTGAACGAGGCGTCCACCGGAAGGACGGCGGCGAAGCGAGCGGCGGTCGTCCCGGCGTCCAGGATCAGGCTGCCCTCGGCCGGCAGCTCGGCCAGCGCCGCCCGCGCTATGCGGTCCTTCTCGTCCGCGGCGACGGCGTCACGCTCCGCCAGGTCGGGCTCGAAGTCCAGGCCCCCGGCGGGAATCGCCCCGCCATGCACCCGCCGGATGAAGCCGCCGCGGTCGAGCACCTTCAGGTCCCGCCGCACGGTCTCCGCGGTCACCTGGAACTCGTCGGCCAGCGACAGCACGTCCACCCGGCCCCGCTCCCGGGCCTGCCGCAGGATCTCCTGCTGGCGCTCGGCTGCGTACATGTGGTTTCACGCCCGTTTCATGCCCGGATAAGTTGAGACGCTCGGAGATTACGCCCTCCCGTCCGGAAAGTAAACAGACTCGGGCATCGCTCCGGACACGAACGGACGGCCGCGGGGAGACCCGCCCCACCCGCGCCCAATCGCGGACGCGTCGCGAAGGCCGGCCAGGACCCGTTTCGAACCCGGCGGGCCGGTTCCTCCGCATCGCCCACCTGGCCGCTAGCGATAGCTTCGCTCCAGAGTCTTTTGGAACACAGAGCGACCATTTACGCGCAGAAAAGCTAGTCGGTCACCTAGCTTGTCCCCCATGTTGATTCGCCCTCAGAGCCCTTGCCAAGCTTTGTGATTGATTGCGTGCGCTTTCGTTGCCCTCCGCCGGAGCAACGAACCAGCGGTCGTCTCCGCAGCCGGTCCCCGAATGGTCCCCCCGGCCACCGCGCTGGGCCTCGGGAACGTCGCGGCGGTCGCGCGGGGCGGAGCCCTCGGCGGCGGCCGTGACCGCCGAATCGTTGTCCAGACCCGGAAGAGCTCCGATCCCGAACCAACTCTGGCGAAAACACCACCCAACCGGCAGCTTCGCCAGACCACAGCGCACTCCTGCGTACCGAAAAGGCCCCGAAACGAAGCCATGCTGGGAGCCGCCCCCCGCAGCACCTCGGCGGCACCCGCAGCGTGACCGACGCCGATGCGATGCTCCGATCGGTCGAACGCGTCCCTCGATTCCGAGCACCGCACGACTCACCGGGCCGTCCCGAGTGCCGTGAGCTCCCCGGACCGACGTCCAGGCCGCCCCCGAACCCGCATCGGCGGTCCGCACCCACCTCGCCCGGCCCGCTCTCGGCGCACTCTCCGCGCAGGGGTCACCACGGAGCGGACCGGGAGTCGGGGCCCACCGGTCGGGGTGCCGGTCGCGGTCGGTTGAGCGGGGTGCGTCGTGGAGGGATGCTGGACGTGCAGCTCAGCCGGGCGCGCTTGACCAGGGCATGCGGGCACGGCATGACCAAGGGGTGAGCCATCCATGGACGACGAGCCCGCCACCAGGGGTGCGGCGGCGAACGCGCGAGTCCCCGAGGACTTCGCGGTCGTCATCGCCCCGGGCGGCGAGGTCATGGCGTGGAGTGCCGGGGCTCGGCGGCTGCTCGGACACGAGGCCGAGGAGATCGTGGGGCGGCCCGCCTCCGACCTGCTGGCCACGGAGCTGCCCCGCGCCACGCTGCGCCATATGGACGCCGGGGAGCCGTGGACCAGCGCCGTGGGGCTGCGGCACCGCGACGGCTACCGCGTCCCCGCGCAGCTCCGGGGGACGCCCCTGGCGGTCGCCGACCGCGGGCCACTCTGGCTCGTCACCGCCGCACCGGTCACGTACCCCACCGGGCCCACCGCCTCGGATGAGGCGGAGCTGTGGGACCGGAGCCTCGCGCAGCTGCCGCTGCCCGTGGCCATCTACGACCGCGACGCGCGGTTCGTGACCTGCAACGTGGTGATGAGCCGGTCCATGGGTCTGACGCCGGAGGAGATGCGGGGCCGGACGCTGTGGGAGATTCTGCCCGTCCCGCCCGTCGACGAGATCGACCGTCTGCAGCGGCAGGTGCTGCGCACCGGCGAGACGGTCTACCGGGAGATGGCACCGTCGCGGGCCTCCGGTGAGATCCGCGACCACGCCTGGTCGATCTTCATGACCCCGCTGAAGGACGAGGCCGGCGGGGTGCGGGGCATGTCGGCGCTGGTCATCGACACCACCGACGAGTTCTGGGCGCGCCGCCGGCTGGCGGTGCTCAACGACGCCAGCGTCCGGATCGGCAGCACCCTGGACGTGACCACGACCGCGGAGGAACTGGCCGACGTGGCGGTCTCGGGCTTCGCCGACTTCGTCACCGTCGACCTGATGGAGTCCGTCATCCTGGGCGACGAGCCGGAGCCGCTGACGCCCACCGAACCCGTCCCCTTTCGCCGAGCCGCGCAGCGGTCGGTGCTTCCCGGCTGCCCGGAGTCGGTGGTGCCGCCGGGCGGGAGCGAGGTCTATCCGCCCGACTCCCCACCGTCCCAGGCGCTGCTCACCGGCCAGGGCACGCGGCACCGGGTGGGCGATCCGCCGATGCGGGACTGGTTGCTGACCTTCCCGCCCCGTGCCGAGGCGGTGCGGCGGCACGGGGTGCACTCCGTGATGCTGGTGCCGGTGCGGGCCCGGGGAGTCACCCTCGGCCTGGTGCAGTTCGTCCGACACCGCACGCCGGAGGCCTTCGGCGCCGACGATCTGGTGCTCGCCCAGGAGATCGTCGCCCGGGCCGCGGTGAGCGTCGACAACGCCCGCCGCTACACCGGCGAGCGCCGCACCGCGCTGGCCCTCCAGCGCAGCCTCCTTCCTGGTTCGCCGCCGCGCATCGCGGCGGTCGACCTCGCGTACCGGTACCTGCCGGCCGGCTCGGCGACCGGCGCCGGCGGCGACTGGTTCGACGTCATCCCGCTGTCCGGCGGACGCGTCGCGCTGGTGGTGGGCGACGTCGTCGGGCACGGCATCCACGCCTCGGCCACCATGGGCCGCCTCCGTACCGCCGTCCGCACCCTCGCCGACGTCGACCTCGCCCCCGAGGAACTGCTCACCCAACTGGACGACCTCGTCATCCGCCTCGACCGGGACGAGGACTCCACCACGGCCGAGCAGGCGGACGAACCCCCGGGCGAGATGGGCGCCACCTGCCTGTACGCCGTCTACGACCCGGTGTCGGGCCGCTGCGCCCTCTCCCGCGCCGGGCATCCGCCGCCCGCCCTGGTCACCCCCGACGGAAACGTGAGGCTCCTGGACCTGCCGGCCGGGCCGCCGCTCGGCCTCGGCGGCCTGCCCTTCGAGACCGTCGAGATCGACCTCGACGCGGGCAGCCTTCTCGCCCTCTACACCAACGGCCTCATCGCGACCCCCGGACAGGACATCGACGCCGGCCTCGACCGGCTGCGCCACGCGCTGCGCGACCCCACCACCCTGAACGACACGTGCGACCGGGTGCTGCGCGAGATACCGACGCGCCCCCCGACCGACGACATCGTCCTGCTCCTCGCCCGCACCTCGGTGCTCGGCTCCCGCCAGGTGTCCACCTGGCCGGTCCCGGCCGAACCCGAGGCGGTCTCCGGCGCCCGCCAGTCGGCCAGCGAACAGATGGCGGTGTGGGGACTGGACGACCTGCTCTACCCCACCGAACTGATCGTCAGCGAACTCGTCACCAACGCCATCCGCTACGGCACCCCACCCGTCCAACTCCGGCTGATCCGCGGCGACGCGCTCATCTGCGAGGTCTCCGACGGCAGCAGCGCCGCCCCCCACCTGCGACGCGCCCGCACCTTCGACGAGGGCGGCCGCGGCATGCTCCTCGTCGCCCAGATCGCCGAACGCTGGGGCAGCCGCCAGATCCCCACCGGCAAAACCATCTGGGCCGAACAACCCCTCCCACCCGATCGTTCACCGGAACGCGCGGCACCGCCGTGAGGCCCCTGCGGGTTATTTGGCCGGCACGGGCCTCGGGGCGTGTCCTCCTGGATCAGGGGATGCTGACGCTGCGCCCGAACTCGAAGGTACCAGCCTGCCCGGGGGCGACCGTGCCAATGGCGTAGCCACCGCAGTTGGTTGCGTCGAAGATGATCGCGGTGGCGTCCGTCTGGTTGTTCACGATCAGCGGGACGATCGGGCTGTTGTAGCAGCCGCTGGGATTGTTGATCTGTTGGAAGCCGATGGTCAGAGTGCCGGTGGCGGCCTGAGCGAAGCCGGCGAGGGACAGGGTCAGGGTGCAGGCCACGGCCAGGGCGGAAAGTGCGGTGTGCAGGGCTTTGTTCACCTTCCAAGCATTCCCGGACGAGTCGCAGGCAGCTGCCTCCCGGGGCGTGACCACCCGTTCGTGCCACATCCCCACCAACGGTTGACGCGCCGCTGCCTCCCAGGGCAGGCGTGGCCTTCACCGGTCAGCTGGGACCGAGCGCGGACACCTCCTCCCTGAGCCTCGCGGTGTGCGCCGCGTCGCAGAGCAGGACGCTGTTGAAGGGGATGCCTTCTCCCGGATGCCCACCGGGCGAGGTGGCCCAACTCTCGGCGGCTCTGGCCAGCGCCCTGAAAAGGATGTGCCGTTCGCCGGGGAGTTCAGGGAGCACGCGCTCCGCGTTCGACACCACGAGAAGGTACCGATCCGCGGGTAGCCAGTGAAGGTCCCGCAGGCAGTCGTGGAGGGCGTCCCAGTTCCATCCGAAGTAACTCGGCAGCCGGAATCGCTCCCAGAACTGGGTGAAGACGCCGTCCGGATCGACCATCGCCGCGCCGTCCAGGCGGGCGACGTAGGACATCCCGGTCGGTGGCAGGGAATCGCCGGCCGACGCCGCGGCGGCCGCGGCGTCCAGTACGTGCAGTCGGGGTGAGCGCGGGTCCCACCAGGACGTGCCCCTCATCCGCCCGCCTCCATGACGATCCAGGTCTGATAGTGCGTCGGCGAGTAGTATGCCGACCCGTCGGAACCCGTCACGATCCGCTCGCCACCCCAGTTCGGGTTGTCAGCCGATTGCACCGTTCCCCACTCGGTGTACTCGATTTCCCGTCCCGCGCTGTCGAACCGAGGCAGTTGGTAGCCCCCGCTTCCACCGCTGTTCTCGAATGGCTGGGGAAACAGCGGACCCATGCGCTGGTCTCCCGCCCCCTGCGCCTCGACACCGTTCTCGCGGATGTCCGTCAGCACCCTCCGCGACTCCTCCGGAACGGCCGTGGGAATCCAGCCACCGAGTTTGGAGGTGTCTCCGAGGATCTGGCCCTCGGCGTGGGGACCTGACGTCTGCGGGCCGCTCCACAGCCCCAGCGGTCCCGCAGACACCTCATGCCCCAGGCGGCTGAGCTCCTCGGCCCGCTCCGCCATCCTGTGGCGGAACCATTCGATCTCCTCCTCGATATCGCCCCAGGTGGCCTCGGCGTCCTTCGCCGCGAGTTGCAGGTACTTGTTCCGGATCCTCTCCGGCAGGTCGTCCGGCAGGGCCCAGCCGCTGGCGGTCAGCGTCGTGACGGCCGTCTCGCCGTTGGGGTGCGCGACGATGAGCGGGACCGGCTCCCCGGTAAACCAGATCCCGAACGCCTCGGTCAGCTCGCCGCGCCCGGCCAGTTCGGCGTTCAACGCCCGCACCCAGCCGTTCCACTCCTCGACGGCCGCCCTGAGGTGATCGAAGTACCTGGTTTCCAACCCCTGAGGACCGAAGATCAGGTCACGGACCCTGTCCTCGGTTTCGAGCGCCAGGTTCATGGCGAACACGAGATGCCCCACCACAGCATCGATGTCGTCGCCGCCGTCCTGGAGGCCCCCTCTCGTCTCGTCGATGCGGCCCTGCCCATCCACGATCGAGGAACCGTCCAGGCCCCCGGCCCGGGTGGAGATCTGGTCGGCCCGCTCCGCGAGGTCCTGCGTCCCCCGGGCCTCAGCGGCCGCCCGGCCGTAGGCAGCCGCGGCGCCAGCTATCTCGTCCGCGTTGATCTCGTCGTTGAACTGGATCTGCCGGGTCCACGGGCGCTTGTTCCCGGAAGTCGCCGCCTCGACCTCGTCCCGGGTGAAATGAAGATCCGGAGCTCCCGGCGACATCCGTGCCCCACCCCCTCACGTCGCGCGACCCGTCCGTAGCTGGCCACTCTCCACGACCGGCCTCGGGAGGGGTCTCCTCGGCGAGAGGACCGCGGCCAGGGCGACGGGGAGACGCCCAGGCGGGGGTCCTGGTCTGGGCGGGCAGACCAACGAGTCGGGGTTCGACCGGAGGTTCCGCCGACAGCGGGGGGTGCGTCACCGGACGGCCGGTGACGCACCCCCCTGTGCCGGGAAGGAGACGGAAGCGGGTTCGTCAGTGCTGGTCCACCACCTGGAAGGTGATGGTGTCGGTGAAGACCCGGCCGTAGGAGTCGGTGGCGGTGACCCGCGCCCGGTGCTCGCCCGTGGCGAGGTTCTCCGGGAGCGCGAAGCGCCTTCCCAGCGTCCTATCTACACGTGTCCACTGCCGCGGCTACTCGACGAGGCGCCAGTCCTGCGATCCGTCCTCGACGGCGTGCGGAGACGTGCGCGTCCGGATCGCCCCGCCGCGTCAGGCGGGGCTCACCGAACGAGTCACCGCTGGTGGCGCCCGGACCTCAGGAGGTTTCGAAGGCGCCGAGATCCGGACCGAGCCGCTGTGGGGCAGCCCGACGTCGACGCCCTGGTCGATCAGGGCGCTGTCCGCGGCGAGGCGGAGGTGGGGCAGGACGGGGAGACCGCCATCGGCTTCCCGGGGCACGTCCCAGCCTTCCGTCGACACACTCTGGAAGTCCGCGTCCGACGGGGTGATGCCCAGGTCCCAGGAGTTGTACTGGGAGTCCGTGCCGTCCATGTTCTCCGTCAGGGTGCCGGTGTAGGCGACGTTGTTGCGCAGGTTGCCGCGGCCCACGGCGGCGCCGCTCTCGTCGATTCCCAGCATGTCGAAGTCGGGATGGTTTCCGTAGCTGGTGTTGTTGAAGAAGTTGACGGGGAGCGGGTGATGGTTGGCGTAGAAGCCCGCCGCCTTGTTGAGGAACCTCTGCGGTCGCCGCGGCCGTTGCGGGCGTGAGCCCGGTCAGGCTGCGGGCACCGCCGAGTTGGTGGGGTTGGCACGGGCTGGCACGGGGAGGTCCAGATCGGCCCAGATGATCTTGCCGTCGCAGACGTAGCGCGTGCCCCAGCGGCGTGCGAGTTGGGCGACCAGGAACAGGCCGCGACCGCCCTCGTCCAGGGTCCTGGGATGCCGCAGCCGCGGCGAGGTGTTACTGGCGTCCGCGACCTCGCAGGTGAGGACGGACTGCCGGATGAGCCGCAGCCTGACCGGCCCCCTGGCATACCGGATGGCGTTGGTGACCAGCTCGCTGACCAGCAGTTCCGCTGTCGTCGTCAGGTCCGGCAGGCCCCAGTGCGACAGCTGCTCCCCCGTCAGGCCGCGGGCGTCGGCGACCATGGCCGGATCGGAGGGGAGTTCGAAGGAGGCGACCCGCTCGGCGGTCAGCGCGTGGGTGCGGGCCAGCAACAGGGTGATGTCGTCGGACGGCGGGCCGGGACCCGGGCCCTCGGCCGCCGCCGTGCACAGTTCCTCCAGTGGCAGGCCGGGCCGTGCGAGGGCCCGCCCGAGACGGGCCATCCCGACGTCGATGTCCCGGTCCGGGGATTCGACGAGCCCGTCGCTGTAGAGCGCGATCAGGCTCCCCTGGGGGACCTCCAGCTCGGCCGACTCGAACGGCAGCCCTCCCAGCCCCAGCGGTGGCCCGGCCGGGAGTTCGGGGAAGGTGACGTCGCGGTCGGGGGTGACCACGGCGGGCGGTGGGTGACCTGCCCGGGCCATCGTGCATCGTCGCGTGATCGGGTCGTAGACAACGTACAGACAGGTGGCGCCCAGCACGGTCGCGGCGGCGGCCTGGTCGCTGGGCTCCTCCTCTATGAGCCGGATCGCCCAGTCGTCGAGGTGGGCCAGCAACTCGTCCGGCGGCAGGTCCATGTCGGCGAGGGTGCTCACCGCCGTCCGCAGGCGGCCCATGGTCACGGCCGCGGTGATGCCGTGTCCCACCACGTCGCCGACCACCAGGGCGACCCTGGCTCCGGAGAGCGGGATCACGTCGAACCAGTCGCCGCCCACGCCGCCGACCCCGGCGTGGACCTCCGCCGGCAGGTACCGGGACGCCACGTCCAGCGCGATCCCGCCGGCCAACCGGCGCGGCAGCAGGCTGCGCTGCAGGGCGAGCGCCGAGTTCCGTTCCCGGTTGTAGCGGCGGGCGTTGTCGATGCACACGGCCGCCCGGTCCACCAGCTCACGGGCGAGCAGCAGGTCGTCCGGAACGAAGGGGGCGGGGTTCCGCGATCGCATGAAGAGTGCGTGTCCCAGGACGACACCGCGCGCCCGCAACGGGACGGTGAGCAGGGAGTGGACCCCGAACTCCCGTATCTTCTCCGCCCGTTCCGGATACTCTCGGGTCCACACCTCTTCGGTGGGGTCCACCGAGGGGACCAGCATGGCGTCACCGTCGATGAGGTACCGGCTGTCTCGGTGCGGAGGCAGGAAGTCGACCTGCTCGCCGAGCCTGCTGACCGCGTCCGGGGCTCCCTCGCGTACCGACCGCAGGCCGCAGCGCCGCATCACGGGCCTGGTGTGGACCGCCTGGATGGTCGGCTCGTCGCCGCGCAGCACCGACTCCAGCAGGTCGACGGCGGAGAAGTCGGCCAGGCGGGGCACGGCGACGTCGGCCAGTTCCTGCGACGTGCGGCCGATGTCCAGCGTGCTGCCGATATGCCCGCTCGCCTCCTTGATCAGCGCCAGGCGCTGCCGCGCCTCCCACCGGTCGGTGACGTCCATGACCAGGTAGCACACGCCGATGACCCGGCCCTCGTCGTCGACGAGCGGGAAGAACGAGGTGGAGTAGGCGTGCTGGCGGTGCGGATCGGCCCAGCTCCAGCCCGTGTACTCGTGGTCGATCAGCGGGGTGCGGGTGTCTCGAACCTCCCGCATCAGCGCCTCGAGCCTCTCGGCGTCCAGTCCGGGCAGCAGGTCGCTCAGCCGGCGCCCCAGCCGCTGCTCGCGCGGGACGCCGCCGGCGCGCTCGAGGGTGTCGTTCAGCCACACGTAGCGCAGGTCCGTGTCCATGACGGCCATGCCGATGGGAGAACGGGTGACGAGCCCTTCCAGTACCGACTCGCTCACCGTGTGCGACGGCGTCCGCACACCCGCGGAGACGAGGAAGCACTCCCGGCCGTCGAGGGAGAACGACGGGGAGACCCGCAGGTGCACATCGAGGCCCCGCCCGTCGCGGGTGCGGGCGGTCGCCGTGCCGGCCCAGCTCATCCCCGTGCGGCAGCGTCGGGCCACGGCTGCCGCCCGCACCCGGTCCCCGGGCGCCGTCAGCAGTTTCGCGGCGGAACGCCCCACCACCTCAGCCGCCGGATAGCCGAGGAGTTCCTCTGCCGCGCGGGTCCAGCCCAGGACCGTGCCGCCCGGGCCGATCACGAGGGTGGCCGCGTTCGCCACCTCGAACGGCCCCGGGCTGCCCGACGCAGCGAACCCGAGTCCGGCCTCGGGCCCGGTGCCCTCGGATCCCACGTTCTCTCCTGCCACCGCTTCCATGATGCGCCCCCATGCGGTGGCCTGCCAGGCGCGGGGCGGACCGCCCGTGACAGGAGCGGAGGCGGTGATGGACCGTGCGTGAGCAGCACACGATGGCGTCGACCGCGGACCGGGCTGGCGAGGCCGTCCGGAGGCGGGCGGGTTGCGGCACACCGACCCGGCGTTCACGCAGCGGACCTGCACGCTTCCCGCCGGAGGCCGAGGGCCGGGGACCGACCGCTCCGGGGCGAGTGGACGAGCACCCGCCGCCCGACCTTCCTCGGGCGCCGGATGGCGCGGCCCCCGGGAGCCACCACGCCACCAGCCGTTCCACCCCTCCAGCCTCACGCGTGCTCGGCCGGCAAGGCGGCGTTGATCACCGCTTCGGGGTGTCTCCACCGGCCTCAGCGTGCCGGTGATCGTATCCGGCCATTCTCGGTCAGTTCACGACATTGCATGGGACCCCTCCCAGGCCCAGTGGGGACACTGGGGAGAGGTAGGGGAACGTCATGTGAAGGGACTGGTGCCGACGGTCACCGTTCCACATGCTGGAGAACTCCGCGCGGTCCCGGAGTTCCAGGGGGAGACGATGGACGCCCATTCGGTGCAACCGCTCTACGGCCAGCGGCCGTTACTCAACGGCCTCGTGCCGCGGATGGTCATGGGCAACGAGGACCCCGACGCGGCGCGCGGTCTGCCGGTCCCAGGACCGATCGTCCAGCTCCTCGGCGGTCGACTCAGCGGCAAGAGTGCGCTGCTGCGAACCCTCCGCGACACCTACGCCGGCCGCACGCCGATGGTGTGGGCGGACCTCACCGATCCGGCCTTCGGCCAGACCGGCCTCGCCAACATCAGGGCGCATGTGGGACGCAGCCGTCGGGCATCGCTCGTGACGCACCTTCTCTACCTGCTCGCCGCCAAGCTGGGCGAGGACGTTCCCGGCATGCGGCGGATCGAGTTTCCGCGGCTCTCGCTCGGCCTGCTGATGGCGACCGCCTGGCAGCCCGGCAGCGCCGGTGGCACCAACGACGGCGGCGACGCCGACAGCAACCACCACAACGCCCCTGACGACGCCGACGCCGACGACGACGAGGGCGTGCTGCCGCCGGACTATCGGGCGGCGCTCGGCCGCCTCGTGGACTGGCTCAACCAGCAGCCCACCATCCGGTCCTCGCGCGAGCGACGGCGGCGCTTCGCCGCCCTCTTCGACGTGCTCGTCAGCAACCTGGCCCCGGTGGTCGGCCTGCCCGACGCGATCGCCGGTCTCGTCGTCGACACCGCCCGCCCCCTGCTGGAGTCCGCGAAGCTCGACGAGGCGCCGTTCCTCTGGTGGGGGCAGCGCTTGCGGACGATCCGGGGCGTACCCCACACCGACAACCTCTGGTGCCTGATCGCCTTCCACTCGCTCTTCCTGGAGGACGGCACCCGCGCCGACGCCGAGGAGGACCTGGTCGCGGCCTTTCTCGACGACATCGACGCGTTCTACACCCGGCGGCGACTGCGCAACGGCACGAAGCGCCCACTGGTCCTCCTGGACAACGCCCACGGCGCCCCAGGCCCTCAGTTCCTCACCCTGCTCGCCCGGGGCTACGACGACCGGACCACCCGCCCGGTCGTGCTGGCCACCCTCCTCGACGACGGCCAGGAACCCCGCCCGGCCCCGCTGCGCAGCATCGCCGACGGGCATCCCGACCACGGCGACCTGCGGCTGGCCCTGCCGCCGCTGACGGGCGCCGAGATCAGGGCCATGCTCAACGCCCGGCGGCTGCCGACCCATCTGGAGGGGCCGGTGGCGCGGTTCAGCGGTGGCCGCGCGGGGTGTGTGCGCCGCCTGGTGGACGCCGCGGTCGGCGAGGCGGAGCGGCCGGGCTTTCCCACGCGGGCGCCGGACGCGGACGACGACGCCCCCACGTTCGCCGAGCACCTGCTTGAGGAACTGCTGCCGGACGAGCGGGTGCGTGACGACCTGACGCGTCTGGCCCCCGCCCTGGACGGCGAGGCCGCCCACCGGCTCTGGCGTGCCCAGGCCCTGCCGCACGCCCACGGCAGCGAACTCGACGCGGAGCAACGTTTCACTGCGGTGCGGAGGGAGCTGACGGCCGGCCACTGGGACCCGCGGCCGTGGCCATGGCCGGCGGGGGAGTTGATCGGCGGGAGCGTGCCGTACGTGGCGGACCGGGCGCTCCGCGCGCTGCTGTTGCACCGCCTGACGGCGTCCCCGTCCGCCGCGGCCGCCCAGCGCTGGACCAACACCCAGCTGTTCCTGCGCGCCCAGTACGCCCCGCGCGGCCTGCCGCCGGAGGCCGCCGAGCACAGCGTGCCGTACCTCCACCACACGCTGGCCCTGGGCGACATGGCCACCGTGGTCCGCTGCCTGCACCACCGGCTCACCAGGAGCCGGCCAGAGGACTGGCTCGCCGCCGTCAACGCCATCGGGGCCGCTCCCCGGCCGCCCGCCGGCGTGGCCCCCGTCTCCGACGGCGCGGACTGCCCGGCCTGCGCCACCCCGTACGACGAGGACGCGCACACGATGATCGCGCGTCTCGTGGACCACGTCTGGCTCCACGCCGCCCCGCTCGCGCCCGTTCCCACCGGGGAAGCGGTTCCCGAGACGATCGCCAGCGCCTGGCTGGTGCTGCACCTCCGCAACGGCGAGCGGGGCGTTCTGGAGGGCGCCGGAAGCGCGTGGCACAACGCGCTGAGGAGCGGGAAGCAGGCGCCCGACCTGCCCATACCGAGAGGAACGCGGCCGTGACACGACGTGGAGCTCTGCTGAGGTCATCGCGCCAGCGGTGGAACGACCTGGGGGTGTTCACCCGGCGGGTACTCCGCTGGGGCGCGCTGCTCCTGGCGATGGCGCTGGTGGTCGGCGCCGGCGTATGGGCGTGGAACGACCTCTTACTCAACGACCCGGATCTGACCTGCGACGAAGACGAGGAGATCACCAAGCACGGCCCCGACGACGAGTGCGTCGGCGTCACCGACGGCTCGTACGTCTTCGCCCCCTACCTGAACGACATCTTCCGCCTCATCAAGGCGGAGAACGACGAGGTGGTGGCGGAGGCGGAGCGGGAGGACGGCGCCGTGCCGTACGTCACCGTCGCGTTCGTCCTGCCCTTCACCTCAGCGGATCCCATCGACAGGGAGGAAATACGACGCGAGACGAAGGGCGCCTACCTCGCACAGTACGGCGCGAACCGTGAGCCGGATCGGCCGAACATCCGGCTGGTGCTGGGCAACGTCGGCGACGCCAACGCCCAGTGGAGGCCGGTCGTCGACCGGCTGGCCGAGATGGGCCGGTCCGAGGAGGACCGGCTGCGCGCCGTCACCGGCTTCGAGGTCAGCACGAGGAACACCGAGGAGGCCATCCGCGCCCTCACCAACGAGGCGCGCCTGCCCGTGGTCCTCGGCCCGCTCACCGCAGACGACATCGAGAACGGGCCGGACAACGAGTTCCCGGGCCTGGCGAGGGTGCTCGCGAACAACAGCGACCAGGCCGCGGCGCTGGCGTCGCACTACGACGACGTCGAGCCCGAGCGCACGCTCCTGGTCGAGGACCTCCGGGAGGGTGACAACTACGTCGCCACGCTCAGGGAGGTGTTCGGTTCGGTGACGCGGGACGCGACGCACCGGCCGGAGCAGTTCCGCTCGGGCAGCGACATGAACGACGAGCGCAACTTCCCCAACGAGGCCCGGCAGATGGTCGACAGCATCTGCACCATGGACGGGGTCGACACCATCTACTTCGCGGGCCGCGACGTCCATTTCCGGATCTTCGTCAACGCGCTGATCGACCGCGGCTGCCAGGACCAGACGTACACGGTGCTCACGGTCCACGGCTCGTCCACGCTGTTCACCGACCCCGAGTTGGACTGGGAAGGGCTGGCCGAGGGCGAGGTCACCGTGCGCTACACCACCAACGCCCACCCGGACGCGTGGATCACCGGGGACCCACCGGACACCGGCGGCTCGGCGGAGGACTTCGAGGAACTGCTCGACCGGCGCAACGAGGTCGCCCGGCAGGCCGGCCTCGCCACCGGCGAGGACTTCGTCGATCTCACGGACTCGGTGGCGATCACCATGTACGACACGGTGTGGACGGCGATCACCGGCATCCGCAGCGCCGTGACGCCGGAGAGCGCCATCCCGTCTCCTGACGAGGTGGCGAGCTCCTGGGCGCGGATGCACGGCGGCTCGGGCAACTTCGTCCACGGCGCCAGCGGTTGGATCTGCCTGGACGCGTACGGCAGGCCGTACAACAAGGCGGTGTCGATCGTGGAACTCGACCCCGCGACACGGAGCATCAGCTTCGAGGGCCTGGCCTGGCCCGCTGGCGGCCCGCCGGACGAGGACTGCCAGCTGCCCAACACTCCCACCGAGTGACCGCCGCGATGATCACCGCCGATCGTGGTTCGTGCGCACCGAGCGCGACCGCTCCCCCGAACGCCCAGGCCTTGTCCCGCCGATCCTGCCGGGCCGCGCCGCCAGCTACGGCGCCGCGTTGTCGCGTCGCGTGAGTGCGCCCGCGTACGAGTTGCGATCCTCCGCCGCACTCGGGGTGTCGGACGGGGCCAGACCGTACGCTGGCGTTCTGAACACTTCGGAGAAGTTTGAGGATGGACAACGGTGAACGAACTGTCACTGCCCGTGCCCGAGACGGCGAGCGCGATGGCCGGTGCCGCAACGAACCTCCTGGCGGCGCTGACCGACGCGCAGCGGGACAGGGTGAGTTTCGACTTCGCCGACGAGGCTCAGCGGCGCGACTGGTCGTTCCTGCCCACCAGGCAACGCGACGGCCTGCCGATCGGCGCGCTCGACGACACGCAACGCAAGCTGGCGCACGAGCTGATCGTGTCCGGCACCAGCATGCCCGGCTACGCCAAGGTGGTCTCGGTGATGGCCATGGAGCACGTGCTCCGCGCGCTGACCGCCGCGAGAAGCCCGGCCGGCGCGGACCTGTTCGATCCGGGACGTTACTGCTTCAAGGTGTTCGGTCGCCCGGGTGACAGCGGGGCGTGGGGATGGCAGCTCGCCGGGCATCACGTCTCGCTCAACTTCACCGTCGTGGACGGACGTCACGTGTCCCCGACGCCGTCCTTCCTTGGCGCGGAGCCGGCCAGGTTCGGCACGCTCGCCCCACTCGCCGACGACGAGGAGGCCGGCTTCCGGTTCGTCAACTCGCTCAGCCCCGACCAGCGCGGCTCCGCGATCATCCACCATCGCTCACCGCCGGACTTCGCGACCCGCATCGCGCCCAGGATCGGTGAGATCGAGCGGCCGGACGCGGTGGCTCCGCCGGACCCCGGGCACGTGCTGAGCGAGGCCGAGCGCGACATCCTCAGCTACGTGCGCGACGAGCCCAAGGGCCTGTCGGGACGCATGCTCCAGAAACCCCAGCTGAACGCCCTCCTCGCCATCGTTGCGGCGTTCGCCGGGCGGCTGCCCTCGGACGTGGCGGCGGCGCAGCTCCGCAGGATCGAACGGGCCGGCCTGGAGAACCTGGCATTCGCCTGGGCCGGTGGCACGTCACCCGGCGACCGGCACTACTTCCGTATCCAGGGCCCCGTGCTGCTCATCGAACACGACAACACCCAGGACGACGGCAACCACATCCACTCGGTCTGGCGCACCCCCAACGACGACTTCGGCGACGACCTCCTGGCCGAGCACTACCGCCAACACCACACGCCCCGGACACCGGAGGCGGACTGACGGGCTGCCGGCCACCACCGAAACGACTCCGACAGGCGAAATCGACCCCCAGATCGACCTCGGCGATCTTGAAGGCGCCGCGCAGCCCTCTGACCAGTGGCAGAGGGCTGCGCGGCGGACGAGTCGGCCTGTACGCCGGGTTCCCCCGACGGCCCTGCCAGCCCATGGGCTCAGCCGTCCTGAACGGCCCCGACCTGGGCCGACACCCCTCAGAGCCCACCGCACCCGCTCACAGGGTGGATATTCCCGTCGGTCGGACCGCTATGGGCTGGATGCACATGAGGTCTCAGGAGTTCGGAGCCGTGCCTGGTTCCACAGCGGCCTCCGGCTGGATGCCATTGATCGGCAGGTCGGGCTTCACGTGCCAGCGGTCCAGTTCCTCGTGAGTTCTGGTGGTGTCGGGATGCTCTGGGCCCAGAACGCGGCGCTGGTCAGACAAGAGAGTGGTCAGTTGCCCGACGGCGGCGGCCTGGTCGCCTGCTTGGCCTAGCCAGTAGGCCAGTTGAAAGCGGCTTACCAGAACGTCGGGGTGTTCCCGTCCCTTGACCCGTTCCTCTATGGGAACCAGAACGCCATACTCCTGGGCGGCGGCGGTTGGGTCGCCGGCCTTTCCACGCCAGCGCGCCAGTTCGAATCGGCTGGTAAGGGTGTCGGGGTGCTCCGAACCCAGGATCCGTTCCTCTTCCGGGATGAGCGCGGCGTACTCGTCGACGGCGGCGGTCGGGTCCCCCGCTTCACCCAACTGATATGCCAACTCGTGTCGGGCAGCGAGGGTATCCGGATGATCCGCCGCCAAGACACGTTGGCGATCAGCAACGAGCGCAGTCAACGTCCGAGCGGCGCCGACTGGGTCCCCTTCCTCACCCAGCCAGTAGCCCAACTGGAAGCGCGTGTTCATGGTGAGGGGATGGTCGAGTCCTAGAACCCTTTCCTCCTCCTCGGCAAGGGCGGTGTACTCCCTGACGGCTGCGGCCGGGTCCCCCGCTTCACCCAGTTGGAGCGCAAACTGGAATCGGCTGCTCAGGGTGTCGAGGTGATCCGGCCCCAGAACGCGTTTCATGACGGGCACCAACGCGGTGTACTCCCTGACGGCAGCGGCCGGATCCCCGGACTGGCCGACCCAGTACCCCAGCTGTTGCCAGGTGGTCAGGGTGTCGGAATGATTCGCGCCCAGAACGCGTCGACGGTCGGCAAGCAGCGCAGCGTACTCCCGGACGGCAGCCGCCGCGTCTCCCGCTTCACCCATCGCGCGTGCCAGGGAGTATCGCGTCACCAGGGTGTCCGGATGGTCCGGGCCCAGAATGCGTGCCTCCACAGGGACGAGGGCCGCGTATTCCTGGGCGGCTGCTTCTGGGTCTCCCGCTTCGCCCAGCTGGTGTGCCAGCGAGTGTCGAGTGGCCAGGGTATCGGGATGGTCCGGTCCTTGGGCGCGAAGCCGGTGGAGGAGGAGGGCGGCGAGGGTGTGAACGGCGGCGGCCGGGTTGCCGGCTTCGATGAGGCTGTAAGCCACCTGCTGCCAGCTGGCCAGGGTGTCCGGGTGCTCCACTCCCAGGACGCGTCGGCGGTCAGCCAGCAGGGCGACGGCCTCCCTGGTGGCCGCGGCCATCTCTCCCGCCATCGCCGACTGGTGGGCCAGCAGGTAACGGGTGCTCAGGGTGTTGGGGTGATCTGGTCTTCCACGTCGCGCCTCCTCGCCGGCAACGGCGGCGTGTTCCCGAGCGGCGGCCGCGTGCTCGCCGGCGTCGCCCAGCTGGTGTGCCAGCAGGGAACGGGTGGCCAGGGTGTCGGGGTGATCCGCGCCTTGAATGCGAAGCCGGTCGTCGAGAACGGAACGGCATTCGCGAAGGGCGGCGCGGGAGTGCCCGGCCCTCCCCAGCCAGCGGACCAGTTCGTTGCGAGCCTTCAGGGTGTCGAGATGCTCCGCGCCCAGGACGCGTTGCATGTGCGGAACAAGGGCGTGAAGATCCCTGATCGCGCCCGCGACATCCCCGGACATCCCTCGGCGATGGGCCACCCACTCGCGCGTGTTCAGAGTCTTGCGGTGATCGGCGCCCAGCTTGCGTTCCCTCGCAGCAAGGAAATCAACCGCTGACTGGATACGGACGGCATCGGCCTGTTCTCGCTCCGAGACTGAGGATCTCTCGGCGTTCGTGGAGCCGGTTCCGCTGGCGCGGTTGCGCAGGCCGATACGGCGCGCGACGGTGTTCTGCGCGAACTGCTGTGGCTCTGGGCTGCCCCGCCCGCGCATGCGCGCCTGCGCCAGGAGCCAGGCATCCTCCAAGCTCACCGTGGCGCCAGCTCCGGTGATGCCTCCCTCGAGGATGTCGATCAGTTCGCCGGTGAACTCCGGCAGTTCCGCTCCCGGCGGAACGAACGAGCGGTGGGTGGCAGGGGCGGAGGTGAGCACACAGTCCCCGTAGTCATCCCCATCCCCGTCGCAGGACCCGATCCCGCCTGCGGGCTCGTCGAGGGCATGTGCGAGCTCGAACCGGGTGGGGGTGGTGGTGCGCGACATGCTGCCGGCCAGGCCGCTGTAGCAGCAGTCCAGGACGACGACCCGGTAGCGGGCCTGGTATCCGACCTGCCGCACCACGTCGCGTAGCGTCCGGTAGGGCAGCGTCCCGATCTGCGGGTAGTCGGCGTCGGCTCCGGCCAACGCCAGGTACAGCCTCTCCTGGCGGTCCCGCAGCCCGTGGCCAGCGAAGTACACCACCAGCGTGTCGCTGGCCTGGCGCGCCGCCTCCCGAACCGCCGCCAGCACCTCGTCCGCGGAGACTCCGCCGCCCAACACCCGAACGTGGGTGGCAGGCAGGCCCCACACCGACGCATCACGCACCAACCCGGCTAACCGGTGCGCCCCTGTAGCCGCCGCAGGCATCGCAGCCAGGGCTTCATGCACGTAGGCCTCGACACCGATCAGTACCGCCTGGCTACCCGCCGGATCAGGAACCCGCACAGCCACCACCCCCGGCACCAGCAGAAGGCGAACCGCCCGCCGAACACTCGGGCCGCGGAGCGGCAAGGGCACGTGCGATGCGGGCGACGTCCTCAGCGGTGCCTTCGTCCACGACGACGCGGACTCCGTTGTGCTCGATGACCATCCGCGCGCCGGGCCGCTGCCCTGGTGGAAGAGACGCACGGAACGACAGATGCGCGTAGACCAGCGCGGCAGCCGAGAAGCCAGAGGAGAGCGTCAATCCGATCCACTCCACCAACTCACCCGACATCGCCCCATCCGCCGCGGGCGGCCGCAACCGGCGGATCTCCGCGTACCGGCTCACATCACGATGGCTCGTCAGCCAGTCCGCGAAATCGCCCGTCAAGTCCGCAGCCCTACCACCTTCACCGGCCAAGACGCTGTCACCGATCCGCAAACGCATACCCACCCCCACCGAGAGCCGCGAGGACCACCCCGCTGCCACCAGCCGCGCTCACTGCTCCGCGATACGCGCACAGACATCCGCGACGAAACCACCACCCACAGTAACGTCCCGACCGCCCTGATACCACGCAAACCGGAATCGGTCCGACAGCGCTCGCGCGGGCGACGCGGGGGCCGAGCCAGCGCTACGGCGACTGGACAGGGGCGTGGCGACGGTCTTCGACACCGATGAGTACTACCGTACGATGACCAGGCCGCCGGCATCGACGAGGCGCTGACCGGCCACTCCAACGTGATGGACACCTACGAGCCGCACAGATCGGTCGGCCTGATCCTCGACGAGTGGCGCACCTGGTGGAACGTCAGAAGTGCTGCGGGCGCCCTGATGGCGAGCCTCCACCCCGACATCTTCCACCGGCACGCGGACCGTCTCGTGATGGCGAACATCGCCCAGACCGGGCCCACGTCCTCACCGCCCCGACCCTGCGCACCCACAACACGCCCGAGCAGCCCGAGGCGGTGGCGCCGTGGCCCCATGACCAGGTGAAGGTGACCGACCGGGGCCTGCGGGTCCACCTGCCGGCCCACTCGTTCGTCACCTTCGAGGGGCGCGTCGCCTGACCCACACGCCCGACCGCGCCGCGACCACGTCGACCATCCGAAGGGAACCACCCCCCATGACTGCGCCGAACCACCACCACGCCAGGCCGACGGTCATCAACGACAACGGCGCCTGGTGCTGGTTCCAGGACGAACGCGCACTCGTCGACCCGCGGACCCGGACCCTCGTGGTCGGCTCGATCGCGGCCGCCGAGGGGCCAGGCGGCGCGGCGCGTTCCGGCAACGTGGAACTCACGGTGGTCGACCTGCGGACGGGAACGAGCACGGTCGTCGTCCTGCACGAGGCCCTGGAGACCGACGACCACGACGCGCCGGCGCTGTGGCGGCGTTCGGACGGCCGCTGGCTGGCGGTCTACACCAAGCACAAGAGCGACGACCTGACCCGCTGGCGGATCAGCGAGCGCGGCGACCCGACCACGTGGGGCGAGGAACGGACCTTCGACTGGAGCGAGCTGACCGACGGCCGCGGCGTCACCTACGCGAACCTCCGCTCCATGGGCGGTCGCCTCTACTGCTTCACCCGAGCGGTCAACGACGACCAGTGCGCACTCGTCTCGGACGACGACGGCGACACCTGGTCCTACGCGGGCAAGCTCTTCACCCGCCCCAAGGTCGGCTACGTCAACGGCTACACCCGCTACCACGGCGATCAGGGGCGCATCGACCTGATCACCACCGACCACCACCCGCGCGACTACGACAACTCGATCTACCACGGATACCTGTGGGACGGAGCGCTGCACCGCAGCGACGGCAGCGTGCTCGACGCCGCGTCCCCGAGCGGCACGGCTTCCTCGCAGGCGAACCTGACCACGGTCCTGGCCGCGAACTCGCACCGGGACGGCGCGTGGATGTCGCACTGCTGGACCAGCGACATCCGGCGATCCCCCGACGGAACCGTGGCCGCGGTGCTCACCGCCCGCGCCGGGCGCACCCCGGACGCGGCGCAGGAGCAGTACCACGGCACGCGGCCCGCCCCCGACCTCCGGTTCTTCTACGCCCGCCTCTCGCCCGCCGGCGAGTGGCGCGTCCACCCGTTGACCAAGGCCGGGCCCGGCCTGATGCCCCACGAGGAGGACTACACGGGACTCGCCGCGATCGACCCCTACGACCTGGACTCCGTCTACGTCTCCACGCCCGTCGACCCGCGCACCGGCTCCGCGCTGGCACATCACGAGATCTACCACGCCCGCACGCCGGACGGCGGATCCACCTGGCACTGGGCCCCCGTCACCGAGGACTCCGACGTCGACAACCTGCGCCCGATCGTGGCACCCGGCGATCCCTCGCGAACCCCCCTGCTGTGGTTCCGCGGCTCGATGACGGCCTCACAGCACTACAACTGCGAGATCGTGCTACTCGACCTCCCCCGCCACGACCACACCTGACCACCCCCGCCGGAACCGCGTCAGCGGCCCGCCGGCGGAACTCGTCGTGGCACGCCGTGAGTGGCGACAGCGACCGCGGTTACCCCCCGAGCACCCCCTGGCACCCGTGATGCGACCCGAACCACCCGACTGCCTTCGATTGCGACTCCGCTGACCTGCGCAAACGGGAGTGCGGCGAGTGTGCCGCCTCCGACTCTGGCCGCGGTTCCTCCCTCATCCACCATGCAAAGACCACCCGCTGGACGTGCCCAGACCCGCAGCTGGGCAATGCCAGGGCGATTTCCGTCCGTGGCGTCCACGGGGGGTGCCTGGGAGGGCTCGCCACCGAAACAATGGCGCGAGATGGTGGGAAGAGGAGTCTCGATGGCCGCGGTGAGTCGAGCCGGAGTGGGGATCGAGGAAGTTCTCGTGTGTGTAGTGAATCGCGTGCGGCCCAGATCGATGGTTGGGGGCTGTGTGCCGCAGCGGCCTGAGGGCCGACCAAGGCTGACGGTACGAATGGCCCGTCAGCTTGTCGCCCCCGAGCAGGAGCTGACGGTTGACCGAGCCGCCGGACGCCGCGCCCGGTGTTGGCCGTCCCAGCTGCCTGGACAGCAGGCATTACCTGTTGGGAGTGCACTCCGACCGACCCCGGGGAGGAGTGGCCCAGGCTGGCGCGGCGACAGCCCGCCATCCACTTTGCACCCGGATCCATGTCCGCGCCTGCCACCCGGCCCAGGCCCGAGGATCCTCGCACTCGACTCCCGTGGAGCCTTGCGCGACGCGGCGCCGCCCATCGTCGCGGCGAACGCCGACCTGTGGGCCTTCGTCCACCAGGCGAATCCGCAGGAGGCACAAGGCCGATGAACGCTGAGGACTTGCTGCGACTCATCGCCGAGAACCAGGATCACGTGCGCGAGAGCCTGACAGCGGAGGAGTTTGACGCGCTGCGCCAAGCGCTGGCCGAACTGGCCCGCGCCGGGGAGAACGAGCAGGACGTGCGCCGGGCGCTGCTGGACGTGCGCCGCGCTCTGATTCCGCTGCCGCTGGACAGTCGGGTGCGGCGGGCGGCGCTGGACCAGCCGCGGCACGCCGCCGGGCAGCTGAATCTGGCGCCGGAACGGGTCCTGGAGCTGCTGGAGGTGCTTGATTCGCTGCCGGATCCACGGGATGTGATCGCGGCGGCGCGGCGGCGGCTCCTCGCCGAGCCATCCCGCTCGGACGCCGAGCTCGATCCAGTGAGCGCTGCCGACCCCCTCGCCGCGGGCCTCATCCGGTTGCTCGATCCGGAACGCGGCCCACGCTACCCGGAGTTCCAGTTCGCCCCGCGCGACGGCAGCCCGCTGCCCGTAGTGCGGCAGGTGAACCGGCTGCTGCTGGCCGACCAGGATCCCTGGGGCGCGGCCGACTGGTGGCTGGGCGGAAACCGCTGGCTGGGTGGAGCACCGGCCCGACTCATCGGACAGGTGCCGGACGCGCTGCTCGCCGAGGCGGCCCAGGCGCTGGTGGAGGGGGACTGATGCCGGCATACCCCCCGTCCCAGGATCCGAAGGACCTGTCGCCACGCCGCGTGGCGATACCGGACGGCACCGAGCTGTGGCGCTGCCATCTCACCGCCTACCGTCCCGGGGACTTCAATCCGTTGCCCGCACACCCCCACTTCGGCGGCGGCCGCTTTGACGGCACCGACGCCGACCCCTACACCAGCCTGTACGTCGGAGACGAACCGGTCACCGCGCTGGCAGAGGTGCTACTGCGGGGGATGGAGTTCACCAACGGGTCGCGGCTGGTCCCACGGGCGATGACCGAGCGCCGATCGCTGTCGCGACTGTGCACCGTCGAGCCGCTGCAGCTGATCGCGCTGGAGACGGAGGAGGACCTGGCAGCCGTGGGACAGGACGGCTGGTTGGTGGAGGCCGACGGGAGGGCGGACTACCCGCAGACCCGGTGCTGGGCACAGGCGCTGCGGCGCAGCGCCCCATGGGCCCAGGGCATGACATGGCAGTCGCACCGGTGTCGGCCGCGACGGGCGTTCGTGCTGTTCGGTGACCGTTGCGGACCGGGAGCGGTGTCGATCACCCCGCTGGTGACCCACGATCTGGGTACGGCCGCAGGCCGGTCGGTCGCCAACCAACTCCTGTCAGGGCTGAAGGCCGCGATCGTGCCGCCGGATGGCGAGGCACAGCGGTGGAGCGCGTCGGACGTCTGAAGGAGGGGTGCGTCCAGCGCAGGCGCAGGTTGTGCCAGACCAGACCGATGGTGCTAGGCGTAGTCCTTGCCGTGGTGGCGGACCAGATGGTCGTCGCGGACGTTGCAGTGCACACGAACTGCGCACGCACGCTGAGGGTGTCGGCCAGTTCTCGTTCGAACGGCGGGCCGCTGCTGCCCCGACCGGCCATCACCTGACGCTGCCGCTACGCGAGTAAGTACGAAGGGAAGACCGAGGAAGCCACATGTCCGACCCACACCCCCACATCGGCAAGCTCAAAGCGGCCGTCCGCGCCGTGCGGCGTTCGGCTGCCGCCGGATACGCCGACGACCTGATGCGCGGCCTCAACCTCCTCCCCGACGAGCAGCGGGAGCTGGACCAGCTGATCGACCAGTTATCCAGCATCGAGCGGCTGCTGCCCGACAACGCCCCGCCGCGCCGCCATTTGGCGGCGACCCTCGGCCTGTTGCTCGCCGCCCGCAGCACGGATTCCGCCGCCCGCCCGGACGACCGCGCCGAAGCCCTGCGCCGCCTGCGCCGGGTCGACCGCCAGGGCCCCGACGACGGACTCACCACCTCCGCCCGGTTGGTCCTGCTCCAGTTGCTCGTGCCCAACCGCGTGTTGCACGAACACGCGGCGTCCGATGACGGCGTGCTCTGTGAGGCGCTTGCCTTCGGCAGGCGCGGCCGCCTCACGCCCCATGCCCCGGCACCCGAACTGGTCGAGGCGTGCGGGATCCTCGACCGGCTCTCCGCCGTTCAGCTGCCGGCGGTGGAGCGGCAGCGCCTTGACCGCACCCAGCGCCGCCTGGAACTGGTCGGGCGCATCATCTCCTCGGAGACGAACCCGGACGACCGGCGGCACACGGCGGGACGCGTGACCGAGGAGAAGCGGCGGAACGACGTCGACGTCGGGGACGCCGCCGTTGCGCTCCGGGCCTGGGCTGCTGTCGCTGTCCGCCAGGCCAACGAGCTGTGGCGCCGCAGCCGGAACGAACCACCCGCGACCGCGTTGCGGTTCGTGATCGAACACCTCACGACCGTGGAGAGAATGTTGCCCACGGACCACCCGGCCCGGGTCAGCGTCGTGCCCTGGCTGGGCATTCTCCTGCACGTTCGGCTCAGGAGACGGCCCGACGCCGACTCCGACGAGCGGGAGACCGCCCTGCGCCATCTGCGTTGGGTAGACCGTGCCAGACCGCTGAACGACCAGCTCGCGATGAGGGCCCGGAGTCAGCTGGGAGAGCTGCTGGCCCCCGAGGAGATTCCTCAGGATCTGCGCGACGGAGCGGCGCCGGCCGACCAGGTCGAATCCCTGCGGAGGGACCTGACAGAGGCCGTGGAGGTCTTTGGCCGCATCGTTGCCGGGGACACGAAGATGCGAGAGACGGGGTTGGGGCTCATGGAGCGCGTCGCGGCGATGCTCTCTTGCCTGCCCGGCCCGTCCGAGGGAGGGTTACCGTCTCTTCCGCAGCGGCCGGGGTCAGAGGAGGCGGAGCCACCTGAGGAGGCTCCGGAAGCCAGGCCAGTCGCGGCGGTGACCGGTGGGTCGTCCAGCGCGAACCTGGCAGAGGAGGCACTGGCCGATGCCGTTCAAGCACTGGTGGCCCTGGCCTCGCGGGACGCCTTCGCGTTCACGCGGCTTCTGGTGTGGCTGTGTGTGACCGTGAACGGTCGCCGCGTCTCCGCCGAACAGGCCGACGAGGAACTGGCCGCACTGGACCTGACCGAGCCGATTTTCGCGCCGCTGCGGGAGCTCTTGGCTCAGTTGAGAACGGGCGGTGAGGAGCCCCGGCTGCTGGCCGCACGCGTCGGCAACGGTGTGCGGTTGGCCCGGGAGGCGATGCTCGCGTTGCCGGCCGACGCGCCCGAGCGGATGCGCATGGCCAAGTTCCACGCCGCTTTGATGGCACAGGGCAATTTCCTGGTCCCGGAGATGACGGACGCCGCCGAGGTGGACCCGGTCGCGTTGGGGACGGATCCCGACCCCAACGCCCGTTCGGCGTGGCGGGGAGAGCTCAGCCTCGAAACGATCCTGTTCAGCTCGATCGACAACCAGTGGGTGTCGAACGGTGACGTCGGGCGTCTGGAGCGCAGTGCGGCCTGGATCCGAGAGCAGTTGGACGCGCTCCCGGAGCACGGCGAGGGGGTCACGGCCACCCGAAGGCACCTGGCGTCCCTCCTCGCGCAGCGCGTCGCCACCGCGGGATGGATCGGTGGCAGCCGCCAGGACATCACCGCGGCGGCGGTGATGGTGAAGGAGTTGGGCACCGCCGGCGACCCCGACGGCTTCCTGTCGGTGTTCAGCGCTCACCTCGAGGTGACCCGGGCACGCCGCGGTCTCGACCCTGCCGGGCTGTCGCGTCTGACCGAGACCCTGATAGAGAAGCTGAGCCACCTGTACTCGTCCCTGCCGCCCAACGACGGCGTCCGCCTTATGGTGGCCGCCCAGCTGGGCTGGGCTCACAAGGAACGTGCCACCCGCACGGGGGCCCAGGCGGAACTCCACATCGCCGCGGGGTACTTCCGCGAGGTGGTGGAGACCGACCCCGCCCGGGTGCCACCACTGATCGCGTTTCCCGTCGTGCGGGCCAGCCTGATGATCGAACTGGCCGAGATCACCTCCAGCCGAGAGGCGATGCGTCGCGCCATCACCGAGGTCCACCGAGTTGCCGAGGCGAAACGGGCCTCCCCCTACATGGAAGCTGGACTACGGTTCGCCCTCGGCCGAGCCCTGCTGCGCGCGACGAAACATCGCGAAGATCTCAGCCTGCTCGACCTGTGCATATCCGAGCTGAACCGGGTCCGCGCACTGGTCGCGGCGGGCCACGGCCTGCCGTCGAACTCGGAGCCGCTGACGGTTCTGTCCGACGCCTACTGGACGAGCGCGATCACCGGAGGTCCCCGCGCAAGCGAGGACCGAAAGGCCAGCATGAACGCCCGGCGCGAGGCGCTGGAGGAGATGGCCGCCGAGGTTCTCCTCCAGTTCGGCGCCGATCACGGCCTCTCCGTGGCCCGGGGCGCGTCCCGCCACGCACTGTGGCTGGCTCTCCGGTGCGCTGAGAACCGCCGCCCGGCCGAGGCCGTGGAGGCACTGGAGTTGGGCCGCGGCCTGGTGCTCCATACGGCCGCGACCTCGCACAGCGTTCCCGAACTCCTGGCGACTAACGGCTATCCGGACCTGGCCGAGCGATGGAAGGCGGAGGCTCCGGAGGATCCGCACCGGCCGGGGGGCGCCGCGCTGGTCCCGCTGAGGACCGTCGGCCAGTTCCCGAGCAGCCTGCGACGTCAAGCACTCGCCGCACTGAGCGCGGGGAGTGGCACCGGCGCGCGGGACCTGCTCGGAACGCCCGACGTTGCCGAACTGACGGCGGGTCTCGCCGCCTCGGGCGCCGACGCACTGGTCTACCTCCTCCCCGGCAAGGGCTTCAGCCCTCATATCCCCGGCCGGGCGGTGGTCCTCCGCCCCGGCGCCGCCGCTCCCACCGTGTTACCGCTGCCGTTGCTGCTCTCTCCCGGCAGCCACTCACTAGAGCGCTACCTCAACGCCGCTTCCGCGCGTTTCCAGACCGCCACTGACGCGGCCTCGCCCGACTCGTCGCAAGCGGCGTCAGAAGCGGACTGGCAGGCGGCATTGGATGATCTGTGCGACTGGGCGTGGCCCGCGGCCATCCAGCCGGTCCTCGCCGCCCTGGAACGCCTGGGTCGGCCGCCACGGATCGTCCTGATCCCCTGCGGGCCGCTCGGCGTCGTCCCCTGGCACGCGGCGCGGAAGACCGTTCCGCTGGGTGGCTATCGGTACGCCTGCCAGGACGCGGTGTTCAGCTACGCGCCCTCAGGAGCCCAGTTCCTGCGGGCCATGGCACGGGACCGGCTGCCCACCACCGGACACCGCGTGCTGGTCGCCGACCCGGGACTCACTCTCGTGTGGTCCGAGATCGAGACGGAGGCGCTGCGTGCTTCCGTCTACCCGGACGCCCTGCACTACGGCGAGTTCCCGAGGACCGACGGGGCTCCCGACGCATCCGCGACATGTGACGATCTCCTCGACGTGTTGCCCGGTGGCGGCCGACCGGCGGCGCTGGTGCACGTGTCCTGCCACGGGCTGGCCGGGGCGAGCCCCACGCGGTCCGCGCTCTCGCTCGCTGACGGCGAGTTGACTGTCGCCAGGATCCTTGACCGCGCGGCGGGCGAGACGTCCAGCTCGGCGGGACCGCTGGTCGTGCTCAGCGCCTGCGAGACCGACTTCAGCACACGCCACCACGACGAGGCCCTGACCCTCTCCACTGCCCTGGTCGCCAGGGGCGCGGCGGATGTGATCGGCTCCCGCTGGGCTGTCAACGACGGCACCACGGCGGTGATGATGACGGTCTTCCACGACTTCCTGACCGGCCAGCGCCTTGCGCCGGCCGACGCACTCCGCGCCGCTCAGTTGTGGATGCTCGACCCGAACCGTCAACCCCCACCCACCCTCCGCGACCCGCTCCTCCGAGAGGCCACCCGCACCGACCTCCACCAGATACACCACTGGGCCGCGTTCACCCACCAGGGCAACCCCGCTGCGACAACGGAACGTTCGTCGGGCTGACGCGATGGCCGGGGAGGAAGATGCGGAAGCCAGCACCGCGCTGCGGCGCTCGGCTTTCCAGCGCCTCAGCTACCGGTCCCTCGGCTCCCATCTCGACATTCCGGTGTGCCCGCCGGAGTCCCGGCCGGAACATGCCCGGAAAAGCACCACCCTCGGACGCTTGCGCCCCCTATCACCCAGTTCGCCTCGCTACGCTGCGACCCCACCAAATCGGACATGTCCTGGCTAAGGAGGAGTTCACCGTGACCGTCCCTGGCCCTGTCCCTGGACCAGCGGCCGCCGTTCGCATGGCGGGCTTGGCCCGACCGCTGCTGCGGGCCTGCCAAGCTGAGGGAGAGAGCGGTTCGTGAGCGACGACGGATTCGACGACGACGATGACGAACCGTTCGAGGGAGGCGGTGAAGGAGCCGGAGGAGGACGCTGGAAACGGTCCCGGGGCTGCTCGTGCGTCGTCGTGTTCCTCCTGACACTGCTCGGCCTGGCGGCGTTGGCGGACAACGACGACGGGAGCGACGACGGCCCGGCTCCGTCCAGCCCGCCCTCCAGTGACACGGCACCGGAGTGGGACGAGTACGAGGCCCTCGACGGTGACTACGTGCCTGAGCCGGACCCCACTCCCACGCCCGACCCCGAGCCGACGCCCGACCCCGTCCTGGACGCCGGGGTGGGCGACTGCTTCGAGATCCCGGGGACCCCGGACGAGTCGGCTCTGGAGCCGGCGACGTGCGGGGACAGCGTGTTCGAGGTGGTGGACGTCATCACCAGCAGCACGGACGTCCCGGACTGTTCCGAGTACGGGGATTCGGACGACGCCGACTGGGCCATCAACTACGGCGCCGATGACCTCACGTTGTGTCTCAGCTACCAGCACAGCGTGGGCAGCGTCTTCCACGCCGAGGAGGGCGACTGCGTCGACGGGAGCTCTACGGATGGTGCGCCGTGGGAAGTGGAGCCCTGCGAAACGGGAAAAACTCTGGAGGGGCGTCTCTCCCCGGCGCCGCTACCCCTGCACGGACCGGGGGCGGAGAGCTGCCGCTGGGGCGGGACTGCCCTGGTGGGTGAAGGCGGCCCAGTTGTGGACCTCCTGCAGATCGCGGCGGTCCGCCTCCACCAGCAGCGGCCCGTGAAGGGCGGGCGGGGGTCGGCGTTCGGGGTTGAGCATCCACAGCTGGGCCTCGCGCAGCGCGTCGGCGGGGGCGCGGCTGTCGACGGCGACGAAATGGTGGAAGACCGCCATCATCACCGCCGTCGCGCCGTCCCTCACGGCCCAGCGGGAGCCCACCACGTCCACCGCGCCGCGCGCCACCAGGGCCGTGACGAGGGTGAGGGCCTCGTCGTGGTCCCGGGTGCTCAGGTCGGTCTCGCAGGCGCTCAGCACGACGAGCGGCCCGGCGGCGTCCGGAGGGAGTCCGGCGGCGCCATCCAGAATGCGGGCCACGGTCAGCGGGGCCTCGTCGCCGGCCAGTTGCAGCGCGGACAGGGTGGGGCGGGGCCCGGCGACCGCATGACAGGCGACGTGAATCACGGCAGGTGACCTGCCGCCGCCGCTGTCCCCCCCACCCTGCTCAGCACCGTTCTCACCACCGGGGAGCACGGCGAGGAGGTCGGCGACGGTGCCCGCCGCGTCGGGCGGGTCGTCGGCGTCCGACGCGAACGGGAACTCCCCGTACCGCAGCGCGTCCGGGTAGTAGGCCGCGCGCAGCGTCTCGGCCTCGATCTCCGACCAGACCAGGGTGAGCGAGGGATCGGACACCAACACCTGTCCGCCGTCGACCGGCAGCCGCCGCCGGGCTACCGCCCGCAGCAACTCGCCGCCGGAGGGGGCGTAGCTGATCAGGGCCTCCTGGCAGGCGTAACGCCATCCCCGGCCGTCGCCGACCCGGGCGGCGTGCCAGGCGACGACGCCGAGCGGGCCGCACGGCACGAGCACAATCCGGGGCACGGACCCTGGCCCCTGAGTGGACGCCTCCAGCACCGGTCCCATCGCAGCGGGCCACGCCCACGCGCATAGCTCGCCGAGCGCGGCCTGCCACTCTTCCTCGGCCTCGTGCCGTCTGGCGGCGGCATCGAGGTACCGGCGCAGGACCGGGCTGGTCAGGGTGAGGCGTGGCAGGGGCAGGATCCTGGGAGCGTCCTGGCCGGGGCAGAGCAGCAGAGCGTGACCGGTGGCGCCCTCGTTCGCCCCGGGCAGCAGGTAGACCAGGGCGTCCACACCACCGGCCGCCAGCCCTGCCGTGAGCTCCCGCGACCCGGGAACGGCGAGCATTTCCCGGACGTCCAACGCCTCCAGCGCCCTGCGCCGCAGCGCGCTCGGCAGCATCGGCCCGGACTGCCCGTCCGCCCGCCGCAGGAACGCCTCCGCCGCGCCCGGCCGCAACGGGTCCCCGGGAACGGCCCCGCGCCACTCCTCGGCCAGCTCCGGGTGGCCGCGCTCCGCAAGGAGCCCGGGAACGTCCCGGGACGCGGCGGCGGCGCGCAGCACCAGCGCCCGGCTCAGTTCCAGGGCCTCGACTGACTCGGCGGCCCGCCCGTGATGCGCCGCCCAGCCGGCCGCCCCCAACGCGTGGGCGGCACCGCTGCGGGCCGTGGCCAGGCCGTGCTCGGCGCCCAGCTGGAGCAGCACGTCGGCGGCCAGCTCAGCCAGCGCCTCACGGCTGGCGGCCAGCGCCGCGGTCACGTCGGCGTCCCGGCCAGCGACCCGGTCGGCGCCGGAAGCACCGCGCTCGCGGCCGACGAGCGAGCGGAGGACGTACGAGGCGGACAGCGTCGTCAACGCCCCGGTGCCGCGTCGCTGGGCGGTGAGGTCGCGGGCCCGTTCCAGCTCGGCCATGCCCTCGTTGAGCAGCGCGTGGTCCTGGTCCATCGTGGCCGCGCGGAGCAGCACCTGGCCGAGCGCGTGGCGCAGCGTCGCCTCCTGGCGATGGACGATCTGAGGGCCGTCCAGGGCCTGGCGGATCGCGGTGATCGCCTCGTCGATTGCCTCCCGGTCGGGCTCCAGCCCGGTCAGCTGCGCCAGCAGGACGGCGCGGGTGAAGGGGAGGTACGCGGCGAGCGCCTGCGGGGCGTGTTCGGCGGCGGCCTCCCGCAGGTATCGCTTGGCCTGCCGGATGTGGACAGCACGGTCCTGGCCCTGCCGCCCTTGCGCCTGCGTTGCGTGTGCGGTACCCAGGGTCCCGGCGACCAGGTGACGCCATGCGTGGTCAGCCGGCAGGCTCTCGTACAGCTCCTGGACGTCGCCGAAGACTCGGGACAGCGCGGACGGGTCGCCCTGCCGCCGCGCGAGTTCCAGCTCCTCCAGGGCGCCGGTGACCGTCGCCTGCATGTTCATGAACGCGTCGTCCGGCCGCGCGTCGCGCCCCTCCCGGTCGAGCCTCTCCACAAGGGCCCGCGTCTGCGCCACGGCGGCATCGGCGTCCTGGAGGCTGCCGGAGAGCAACGTCGCCTGGGTCAGTAGGCGGGCGAGGTCGGCGCGGGCGGTCCGGGCCTCCCGGCTCTCCTCCGGCAGCGTGTGGATCGTCTCGCGGAGCCGGGCGGCGGCGCGCTCCAGGAGCTCGGGATCGCCCTGGCGGGCGGCGCGCATCATGTCGCCGTAGGCGGCCAGCCCTCGCTCCTGCGCGGCGCGTCCCGGCCAGTCGGGCACGGGCGAGTCGTCGGACGCGAGGTCGACCGCGGCGGCGGCCCCCGCCGCGGCCCAGCCGGCGGAGCCAGGCGCCTCCGCCTCAAAAGCCAGCAGCAGGCGGGCCCGTAACGTCGCCCACTCGGCGCGCGCCGGGGTGCTCTCCGGCAGGATGCGCAGCAGTTCGTCCAGCGACTCCAGCACGGCGGGGGTCGCGTCAGGGCTGGCGTCTTCCCGGAGGGCGGCCCCGCGCAACCGGGCCAGCAACCCGCCGAGCCGGACCGCGTCCGGATCGGTCACGCCCTGGCCGACCAACTCCCGCGCCGCGTCGGGCCCGGACCCGCCCCGCACCAGCCTCACGAGCGCGCGAAGACCCGGATCGCCGCCCCCGGGAAGCTGCTCGACCAGGTCCGTCAGGGTGTCCTCGACCGCCTCGCCCTCTCCCGGCGTCAACCGCGTGACGAACCGCTGGATCCGGTCGAGTTGCTTGCGCAGGTGCGGGGGGAGGGTGACGGTCCTGAGGCTGTCGATGACGTCGCTGATCTCCTCCATCTGGCGCAGCACCATGCTCTTGAGCGTGCCATCGCCGCCGGCGAGTGCGGCCTCCCTGAGCATGCCGTCGAGGCCAGAGCCGTCCGCGGGCTTGGACCGCAGCATCGGGATCAACAGGAGCCGGGCCCGGATCGCCAGCGGGTCGCCGGTGTCTCCGTAGCGATGGGTCCAGCGCAGGTGGCGCAGGGCGGTTTCCCGCTCCGGCGGCCGTGCGCGGCCGGTGTAGCAACGGTGGGCGAGGAGGAGGCCGAGGCGCGGCACCACCTTCGCCCGTGCTGGGTCGTCCTCGGGCAGCAGCGCCTGGATCCTGGTGAGGTGGTCCACGACCTGGTCATGCCCCTCGCCACCACCACTACTGCCGCGGAGCAGCGCATCGGCCTGGCCGACGGCGCTGGCCACCCAGGCCCGTATCCCGGCCACGCCGCCCTGCCCGTCGGTCCGGCCGTCACCACTCTGATCGCTCACGGCATCCCCCTCGTCCCCCTCCCGGGTTTGTGCGTTCTACCCGTTCCATGGTGCGGCCAGACCGCGACTACCCTGGGCAGCTGTGACGTGCGCCGCTGCTTCGTACGGATCGTCAACCCGACGCGGCGCCGCCTCAAGCGCTTCGCGATCCGCCTTGTCACGGCGTTCCCTCGACTGCGCGAGCTTGTGGGCTGGCACCAGCGCGCGCTGAACCACGCTCCCCACCTCGACTCTGGCCGACCGGGTGGTCACGCGGCGATGCTCGACGGGCTCACAAGGAAGCCGACCGGTGAGACGGCCGTGCCTCGTCCATCCGGCGCAAGCGGCCCACTGGCCCAGGACGAAGCCCACCGCGCCCAGCACCGGCCGTGCCGTCGTCGCGCGGCGGGTCCCCCGAGCTATGCCGTGCCCAGGCCGCGTCGGCGCCGACGTACGACTTCCTCGCCGAACAACTCGAACTGGACGGCACCCAGAAACAGGGCATCTTCGCGGCGGTGCGTTAGCCGGCCGTCTCGTCCAGGTCCATCCCATGTCGGCCAGGGCAAACCAGCCATGCGGACAATCGGGAGGTATGTGAGAGCTCACCGCGGCGAAGTACCAGCATCTCGTCGCAGGCGGACGTTCGCGTCGAGTACTGGCCGTCCTGTCCTCTTTGGGCAGCGCGGGCGACCGGCCCTCCCACCGTTACCCAACGTCACGCCGCACCCCACATACGCGTTCAGCTCTGGTCCAGGCTTCACCACGCTGTGAGCGTCGCGACCAACTACACCTGACGCCGGAGCACCACGAGAGACACGGAATTCGACCCGGGCCACGTGATCACCCTCCGCACGACACCTCTGACCTGCGCAAATGGGAGTGCGGCGGACGAGTCGGCCTGTACGCCGGGTTCACCCGACGCCCCCGCCGGGCCCTGGGTCCAGCCGTCGTGAACTGCTCTGACCTGAGACAACACGCCCCAGAGCCCATCGCACCCGCTCACAGCATCCAACCCGGAATCGACCCCGATCCGACCCGGGGGCCCCCGCCGACGACGGCGACCGAGGACCCCGGTGGGCCGAGCCCTAACCCCAGCGGGTGGCAGTTCACGAGGGAGCGTCCTCACTCAGGTAGAGGATGCGCCGCCGCGGGCCGCCCGTTCCCGCGGCAGCGGAAGCGGTGGATGCGGAGCGCCCCGCGGGAATCGCGCGCTCACGGCCCCAGGCGCGGATGTCATCGATCTGCTCGGGATTGGTGCGGCTCAGGGGGACGGTGTTGACGAACGTTTCCTCGACAAACGACGGTCGCAGCTTGTCCACCCCTCCGCCCAGGAGCCTCTCCGCGCCGACATCGTGCAGCGCGGACTCGATGTCGGAACCGGCGAAGCCCTCGGAATGGTCCACCAGACTGGCGACCAAGTCCGGATCCGGCTCCGCCTTGACGTACCGCCGGTAGTACAGCTCGATGATCTCCCGTCGTTCCTCCGGCTCCGGCAGGTCGACGAAGAACAGCTCGTCGAAGCGGCCCTTACGCATCAGCTCGGGCGGCAGACTGCGCACCTCGTTGGCGGTGGCCACGACGAACGCCCGGGAGCGGGACTCCTGGAGCCAGAACAGGAACTGCCCGATGATCCGCTGGGGCACTCCGGTGCCATCATCTCGCCCGGCCAGGCCCTTCTCGATCTCGTCGATCCACAGGATGCACGGCGCCACCCGGTCTGCCGAGTCGAGCGCCTCGCGGAGTCGGTTCTCGGACTCGCCCAGGTACTTGCCGTGGATGCTGCTGAAGTCCAGCCGGTACAGCGGCAGTCCCCACTCGGCCGCCACGGCCTTGGCGGACAGCGACTTGCCGCAGCCAGGCACGCCCACCAGCAGTACGCCGCGCGGCGGGCACAGACTGGTGCCGCGCAGATCAGCCTGGGTCAGCTGGTGCCTGCGGGCCAGCCAGGCTCGCAGGTTGCCCAGCCCGCCGACCTGGTACTCGGCGGCGTTGAGATGGACGCGTTCCAGGCCGGTCAGGTCGCTGAAGATACGGTCCATGGACCGGGCCAGGCGCAGCACGTCGTCGGGCTCCACCGTTCCCTTGGACGCGATGGTCGCCAAGAGGTTGATCGCCTCGTTCTCGGTGACCCCGAGGAGGAACTCGGCAGCCCGGCGGACATCATCCTCGTCCCATTTGATGTGGATCTGGCCCTGCTGATCATCAGCCGTCTGGACGGCGTCTCGGCCCAGCTCCAGCAGTTGGAGAACGCCGGTGCGGCCGTGATCTGGCGGCCCTATCACGAGGCCGGTGGTACCTGGTTCTGGTGGAGCATGGAGGGCGGCAGCCAGTACAACCGGCTGTGGCGCTTCACCTACGACTACATGACCAACGTCAAGGGCCTGGACAACCTCATCTGGCTGCACGGCTTCAACGGCGAGCCCAACAGCGCCTTCTACCCCGGCAGCCAGTACGTGGACATCGGCGGCGCCGACACCTACGCCGGTGACGGCAACTACGACCCCCTGAAGGCGATGTTCGACCGGACGTACGCCGTCGTCGGGCCCTCCCGGCCGATCGCCCTGCACGAGAACGGCCCGATCCCCGATCCGGCGCGGCTGCAGTCCTCCGGGGCCCGCTGGGTGCTGTTCAACACCTGGCACGGCAACCACCTGACGGTGAGCAACTCCACCAGCCACCTGCGGTACGTCTACAACCACGCCCACGTCATCACCCGCGACGAACTGCCCGACTTCGGCTGACGTCCGGCCCGCCCGGCCCGGCCACCGCCGAGGTGGCCGGGCCCTTTCGGCTGGCTACCGTTCGGCGAGTACGCGGACGTCCCACGGGCCGAGGCGTACCGCCTCGCCGACGGGGAGGTCCTCGCCGGTGAGGACGTCGTGGACGGCGACCGGCGGGGTGAACTCGCTGGGCTGCCAGGACCAGTTGTGGAGGAACCGCAGCCGGGTGCCGTCCTTGGCGGTGGCGCCGGTGACGGTCTGGGTGTCGGCGTTGGTCGGCCACGCCGTGGGGCGGTCGGGAGCGGCCCACGCGAGGATCGCCGCGGCGAGTGCCGGGTCAGGGACGGTGCCGACGTAGGTGACGCGGCCGGCGCCGTGGGCGCGGGTGGTGACCGCAGGCCACCGGCCGAGGTGCGGGTGCCGGTAGGCGGCCAGGACTTCGGTGCCGGCGTCCGCGTGGGGCATGAGACCGTCGGCCCAGCAGGTGGCCCTCGCGCCGTCCGGGAGGGTCAGCGGGGAGCCGTCGGGCGCCTCGACCGGCACCGGAGTGCGGAGTGTGGAGAACTCGTCGTACCAGACGCCGGCCGCCTCGGTCAGGAACGCGGGCTTGCGCTCCAGACGGGCCCGGGCCTCCTCGTCCTCGTAGCCGGTGCGGATGCCGAGCAGCAGGTGGCCGCCGGCGGCCGCGTAGCGTTCCAGCCAGCGCAGCTCGTCGTCCGTGGCGAGGAGCAGCGCGGCGGCGACCAGCACCGGGTGGCGGGCGGCGTACTCGGCCGGGTCGGTGGCGAAGAGCTGCGAGGGGTGGGTGATCCTGGCCTGGCGGCCGGCGTCGAAGGCGCCGCGGTAGACGGCGTTGAAGACGACCTCGTAGGAGCCGCGGTCGGCGGTGCCGCCGGGGGCGAGCAGGAACGGTGCGCCCTCGGCGGCCCACTTGGTGTCGGTGGAGTACACCAGGGCGACGTCGGCGTCCGGGGTGAGGCCGGCGACGAGGGCTCCGGCGCGCCGGAAGTCGTCGCCCAGGCGGGCGATTTCGCGGTAGACGCGGCCCGGTTCCTGGCTGTGGGGGAGGATGCCGCCCCAGTACGTCTCGGTGCCGAAGTGCAGGGTGTGCCAGTGCCAGTACTCGATCATGGTTGCGCCGCGGGACACCAGCGCCCAGGCGACCTGGCGCCACTGGCCGTCGTAGGCGGGCTCGTTGAGGTTGGGGCCGCCGATGGCCTGGGCGTTGGTCTCGGTGACGAGGTAGGGCTCCTGGCGGGAGGAGTACATCCGGTCCGCATCCTGATAGAGCGCCCAGGTGCCCTCGGCGGGCCAGTTCCGGTCGGTCTCGCGGGAGCAGGGGAGTTCGAGCGCGTCCTGCATGCGGTAGTAGGGGTTGCCGGCGGTGACGTCCAGGCGGCGGGTGAGGTCGTCGTCCTTCACGGTGGGGCGTGAGTAGGAGATGCAGGTGGTCACGAACTGGTCGTCGCGCGCGTACTCGCGCACGACGTCGGCCTGCCAGCCGATGAAGTCGGTGGTGAGCGTGCCCTGGAAGCGGCGCCAGGCCAGGTCGTACTGGGGCTGGGCGTTGCCGTCGGGCGTCCACAGGTCCGCCCAGGTGGACAGCCGGTGCGACCAGTAGGTGAGCCCCCACGCCTTGTTGAGTTCCTCGACCGAGCCGTAGGTGTGCCGCAGGTGGTCCACGAAGCGCTGGAAGACACCACGGTTGTGGAAGAGCTCCCAGCCTGGCTCGTTGTCCACCTGCCAGCCGATGACGGCCGGGTGGTCGGCGTAGCGGGCGGCGATCCTGCGGATGACGCGTTCGGCGTGGAAGAGGAACGCGGGATGGGTGAAGTCGATCTCCTGGCGGGCGCCCCATCCCATGGGCTGGCCGGTGCGGCGCTCCGCGTTGATCTCGGGATAGGCGCGGGCGAGCCAGGGCGGCACCGCGTAGGTGGGGGTGCCGACGATCACGCTGATGCCCCGCTCATGGGCGCCGTCCAACACCGGCTGGAGCCAGTCGAGGTCGAAGACCCCGTTCTCCGGCTCCCAGGTGGACCAGACGGACTCACCGACCCGAATCACCGTGAAATGGGCCTGCCGCATGAGGTCGAGGTCCGCCTCCAGCCGGGGCATCGGCTGGTACTCGTGGTAGTAGGCGGCACCGAAGAGCACCCGGTCGGGAAACTTGGACATGGTGGTTCCTTGTCTAGGTCGGTCAGTCACATCTGAATGCGGCGGGAGATCGAGCGCCTCTCCACTGGAACCGGTGGCCGAGAGACGAGAAGCCGCCCTCTCCATCCGCCTGCGCCAGGAGCACCCTGTCCTCGTCGACCGGCCGCGTCCGCACGTGTGCGATCGCACATTCTCCCATAGGCGCGAACCACCGACTTTCCGGGCCGGGCGAGTGGTGCTGCGGTGGGTGAGGAGGGGTTGAGGGGAATCGGTTCGAACGCGGTCCCCACGGGTGGGGGCGCGTGCCCCACGGTTCCCTGTTTGCGACCTCGCAATCGGCACACCGCGCCGGTCGGCGGATCCGCCGGGCCGGGCAGGTGGGCCGCGGCCCTGGTCAGGGGGAATCGTGACCACCGTCGGCTAGGCCGATCGCGCCGCCGGGTGCCACACCGGCGGCGGAGGGCGAGGAGGAGAGACCCAGTGCAGGCGGCGAGGGTATCCGCCGGGCCAGCATCCGGCAGGTCGCCGCGGCAGCGGGCGTATCGATGTCCACCGTCAGCAACGTGCTGAACAACCCGCACCGCGTGCTCGCGTCGACCCGGCGGCGGGTTGAGGAGGCGATGGACCAGGTCGGCTACGTGCGCAACAGCGCGGCCAGGCAACTCCGCGGTGCCCGCAGCCGGGTGATCGGCTGCATCATGCCCAACACCGCCAACCCCTTCTACGCTGCGCTGGCCCGTGGCATGGAGGACCGCCTGGCCGAAGCCGGATGCGTCCTCATCCAGTGCAGCACGGACGCCCAGAGCGAGCGCGAGGCCCGCTACCTGCAGATCCTCCAGGAACAGGACGTCGGCGGCATCATGATCAGCCCCGTGAGCGTCGGACTGGAACGCCTGCTGACGGTGCGCGGCCGCGGCACCCCCATCGTGCTGCTGGACCGCGAACGCGACCACACCGACCTCTGCGCGGCCAGCGTCGACAACGTCGTGGCGGCGAGTTGGCCGCTCAACACCTGCTCGGCCTCGGCCACCGGCGGCTGGCCTACATACGCGCGGCGAAGACGGTGCCCAGCATCAGTGACCGCGCCAAGGGCATCGACAAGGCCCTGCGGTCCGCCGGCCTGGACCCGGCCACCGCCCTGATGGAGGTGCGCGTCACGCCGGCCTCCGCCGCCGCCGTCGCCTCCCAGGCGATGGCCGGCCTCCTGGCGCGCGAGGAGCGCCCCACGGGTGTCATCTGCTTCAACGACGACACCGCGCTGGCGCTCCTGCGCGGCCTGCGGCAGCACGGCATCCGCGTGCCCTCGGAGATGTCCCTCGTCGGCTATGACGACGTGGACTTCGCGGCCGAACTGTCCCCGAGCCTGACCACCGTCCGACAGCCCACCTATCAGCTCGGGCACGCGGCCGCGGACCTGCTGCTCTCCGAGTACCGCTCCGCTCACACGCATCAGCAGCTGCTCTTCAAGCCCGAGTTGGTCGTCCGCGACTCCACGCGGGCGCCGCGGGAGTAAGGGGGCCCGCCGCCCGTCTGGCGGGCTCCTCTCAGCTGGCGCGCAGGTCGTGCACGTAGAAGCTGCCGCCGGGAGACGGTCGGGGTGCTCTCTGGCTGGGGGATCGACGCGCAACTGCTCGATGCGGCGTCGTTGATCATCACCGAGTTGGTCACCAACGTCGTCCGCCATGCCGCGGTGCTCTCCCCGACCGCGACGGTCACGCTCGCCAGGGATCCGGAAGCGCTGTGGCTGTCGGTCGCGGACGCCCACCCCTTCCATCCCGCTCCCCTGCCGGCTCCTCACGCCGAGGGCGGGTGGGGCCTGGCCGTGGTGGCGGCCCTGGCGACCGAGGCCGGCGGCAGCCACGAGGTGGTCGCCGACGAGTTCGGCGGCGGCAAGCGGATCCTCGTCCGGCTGCCCCTACTGGCCACGGCCGAAGCGGTCTGCTGACCCGGCACCGCCCCATCGGATGAGAGGGAGACTCACGGATGCTCGAATCCATCGGCCACCTGCACCAGGTGGCCGCGCAATGGAAGTTCAACCCCGAGGACGTCCTGCTGATCGCGCTGAACGCCTGCGGGGCGCGTTCACCGCTTCCCAAGCCCCGCATGCGTTTCAGGCTCCGCCTGGACTCCCGCCCGGACGAACCGCTGTATCTGATCCTGGCGTTGGGCCGGTCCGACTCGCCGTTCGAGCTGGACGAGAACGAGCTGCGGCTGGGCGGCGTGAAGGTCGGTCGGGTCGACGGGATCGAGGACGACGACGCCGTGCTCGGCTACTGGCGTGGCGGACGGCGGATGCTGACGCTCAACTCCAACGCCCGCTCGCAGTGCACCGGCTGCGTGTTCTGCCCCAACACCCTGGAAGACGCCTCCGACCCGAAGATCAAGGCGCTGGACCTGACCGGCTACCTGGGCACGCTCGCCGCGACCTCCGGCATGGCCGACCTCTCGTCGGTCAACACGGTCACGGTCTGCACCGGCTGCTTCCTGCACGAGCATCTAGCCCTGGAGCATCTCGCCAAGATCCGCGCGGCGATGGCCGCCAACGGATGCGTGGGCACGCTGCACTTCCTGTCCTCGGTGCTCACGACGGGCGACGGGCTGGACGCCGCCGCCCGGCTGGGACCGTTTCACCTGACGCTGACCGCGGAGTGCTTCACCGGTCGGCCACAGATCCTCAAGGAGTCCAAGGCCAAGCTCACCCCCGAGCGGATGGTGTCCGTGCTGGGTGAGGCGAAGGAACGAGGGATCACCACCGACTTCACCTACATCATCGGCCTGGACCCGATCGAGGAGGCGATCGAGCACCTGAGGCGGTTCGTCCCGGTCACCACGACGTTCCCGCGGTTCCAGACGTACCAGGCCCACAACGCCCTCATGGACGTCTACCGCGCCCCCGGGTCCGAGCGGATCGAGTGGCACCTGACCATGCGCCGCGGCCTGGAGGAACTCTTCGGCCCTACGGGGCTGCGTCCGGCGTGGTGGCAGAACTACCGCAGCCCCTGGTGCTTCAGCTTCGCCGACGAGGACCTGACGGGGGCGAGGATCTGATGGGCACCCTGGTCCCGGTCGCCCGGTCGCCCGGTCGCCCGGTCGCCCGGCCGACCGGTCGCCCGGCGGGTGGTGCTGCACCGCAGCTTCCGCAGCAGCCGCCAGGACTTCAGCGTGGCGACGGCCTGTTCGCCGAGTGCTCGTATCCTCGCGTGGGAGCGATTGTGGGCGCCGGAAGTACGCTTCGACGCCCTCGCGCGTGCCGGGACCACCGTTGCCTTCATCACAGCCGTGACCACCGGCCAGCTCGGCCCCCGCTGACCGCACGATCGGGGCGTACGGGACCACCGCCCGGTCCCGTGCGCAGGCTTGATCACGTTGCGTGGGTGTCCGGGTCGTTCGCTGATGGCCAGGGAGTCCACGAAAGAGAGGAACCCCGGCCGACGCGCGGCTGGGGTTCCTCAAGGCGGTGTGTATCGGTCAGCAGGTGAAGTCGCCCACGCCGTAACCCACTCGTCTACGTGTCGGCGGACCGCCCCATATCGCGATCACCGTGGATCGGGCGGGTCATGGTTGCAGGGTGAGCAGGCCCGGCCGCCACGGCAGTTCGTCGTAGGGGATGTCCGGCGGTGTGTCGAGGGGCAGGCCCTGGTAGAGGAACTGCAGGTTGCAGGGGTCGATGGTCATGGTCTGGTCGGGGTTGTGGCGGACCAGGTCACCGTGGCTGATGTGGTTGGTCCAGGTGGCGCCGCTGTTGGCTTGGCCCGCGAAGGGGTTGTCCTCGCTGGTGGCCTGCGGGGTCCACTCACCGTCCAGGCTGGAGGCGGTGAAGGAGCGGAAGTAGCGCGCGGCGTTGGTGCCCATCGCCTCGACGATCATGAGGTACTGGTCCTGGCCATCGACCTTGTAGACCTGCACTCCCTCGAACAGGTTTTCCCTGGTGTCGGTCATGATGGTGTCGTAGGAGGAGCCGAAGCTGCTGGGGAAGTTCCCGATCGGCATGCTGGCCCGGTAGATGCTGCCGTTGTCGCCGGCGAAGAACAGGTACATGTTCTCGTCGTCAGCGATCAGGGTCTGGTCGATCGGGGCGGCGCCGTCGGGGAGGCTGCCGGTGAACAGCTCCTGGGGCTCGGACCAGCTGTTGGGGTCGGTGGGGTCGGTGGAGGTGCTGTAGAAGAAGGGCCACTGACCCCACTGGGACGCCATCACCCAGATGTCCCTGGGCGCGAAGTAGAACAGCGTGGGCGCCACCGTGCTCACGTTCATCTGGGTCTGGGGGGCCGAGGCCATGTCAGGCCAGTCCGTGAAGGGAGCGAAGCCCATCGAGCCGTACCCGGACTCGTTGAAGATCGAGCCGTAGACCAGGTGCTGGCCGTTGTAGACGACGTTGGTGAAGTCCTTCAGCGAGACCGACCCGTTGGCCGGCTGCGCCAGCGCGTCCGTCGAGGACCAGTTGTACGTCGATGGAAGAGAACACTGCGCGGTGTCGCTGGCGCCCGCCTGAGCCGGGTTGCCGACGAGCAACGCCGCCACCGCGACCAGGGCCGCGACCACGGCGGTGAGCATCGCGGACAGATGCCCGCGGCTGATTCTTCCTATTCGCATGGGGGGACTCCTCATTCCTGACTGATTCCTGAGCAAGCGGTTCCGGTCGGCCTCGTTCCGCCAGAGGCTGTCCGGACTGTCGATGTGGTGCGGTACGTTTCAGCCCTTGATGGGGCCGATGAGCATGCCCTCCTTGAAGTGGCGCTGGACGAAGGGGAGAGGACGGCGACGGGCAGCAGCGCGAGGATCATGACGGCGGTCTGCACGGCGAGGCTGGGGACCTGGCCGCTGGCGATCATCTCCGACATGCCGGCGGGCCGTTGGCGGCGTACGACGATCTGGTAGCGCACGTACTGCAGCGGCGCGGCAGCTTCTCCACCTCTCCGGCTGAGCTCGGAGCGTGGGTCCGGCATGACGTCAGCGACCCTCCATGGCTCTGCTTCATTGCAAGATCCAAGATCCACGTGAGACGTAAGACGAATGATCGAAGCGCTTCAACTTTGGGCTGAGGTTAGGAGTCCTCAGCGGAGCGCACAAGCCTCGCGGCAGAAGTTCGAGGGGAATTGGCAACGTTACCAACGGGTTCCAGCCGGAACCACAAGCCGTTGTCACGCGATCTCTTGACAGAATCAGGACCCTGGCTGAGCATCGAAGCGCTTCGATGATGAGGGTGGATCCTCCGCTACTGCGGGGAACACCCACCGCTCCGCACCTTCGGCCCTCGTCCCCCACGCGTGAGGAAGCTGATCTCGTATGTCCTGGCTCCAACACCCCCACAGCCGCCGGAGAGTCATGGCGGCCACCGCCGGCCTGGTCGCGGGCGCCTCGCTGCCGGCGATGGGCGCGATGCGCGCGGCGGCGGGCACGACGGCCCAGCAGGAGCCGTTCACCAACCCGGTGATCTGGCAGGACTTCGCCGACCTCGAGGTCATCCGCGTCGGCGACACGTACTACTACACCGGCTCGACCATGCACTTCTCGCCGGGCGCGCCCGTCCTGCGCTCCTACGACCTGGTCAACTGGGAGTTCATCGGCCACTCGGTGCCGGTCCTCGACTTCGGCGACGCGTACGACCTCAACGGCGGACGGGCGTACGTCCAGGGCATCTACGCGTCATCGATGCGCCACCGCCCCAGCGACGAGACCTTCTACTGGGTGGGCCAGATCGGCGCCCAGCGGTCGTACGTATACAGCGCCACCGACGCGGCGGGCCCCTGGACCCGGCACGCCGAGATCGGCAGCGTTTACTACGACGCGGGGCTGCTCTTCGACGACGACGACACCCCGTACGTGGCGTACGGCGCCAACGAGATCCACGTCGCGCAGCTCGCCCCGGACATGCTCACCGAGGTCAGGAACGAGCACGTGCTCACCAAGCCCGACGACATGCACTATATGGAGGGCGCCCGCTTCTACAAGATCAACGGGAACTACTACATCTTCGTCACCCGCCCGGCCAACGGCCAGTACATCTGGAAGTCCACCTCAGGCCCCTTCGGCCCGTACGAGATGCGGGAGGTGCTGTTGGACCTGCCAGGACCGATCCCCGGCGGCGGCGTGCCGCACCAGGGCTCGCTGGTCGACACCCCGAACGGCGACTGGTACTACATGGGCTTCATCGACGCCTATCCCGGCGGCCGCGTCCCCGCCCTGGCCCCGGTGACCTGGAACGCCGAGGGCTGGCCCGAGCTCCAGACCGTCGACGGCGCGTGGGGCGAGACATACCCCTACCCGGTCACCCCGCACCCGCTCCCGCCGATGACCGGCGCCGACACCTTCGAGGGGACGGCGCTGGCGCCGTACTGGGAGTGGAACCACAACCCCGACACCGCCGCGTTCACCGTGGACAACGGGCTCACCCTCAGGACCGCCACCGTCACCGACGACCTCTACAACGCCCGTAACACCCTCACCCGCCGCATCCAGGGCCCCACCTCCACCGCGACCGTCGTCCTCGACTGCTCCGGGATGGCGGACGGCGACCGGGCCGGGCTGGCGATGCTGCGGGACTTCTCCGCCTGGATCGGCGTCACACGGCAGGACGGCGTCAGCAGGCTGGTGATGTTCGACGGCCTGACCATGAACGCCGACTGGAGCACCAGTGGCACCGGCACCGAGCAGGCCGGCGCCGACCTCTCCGGCAGCCGCGTCTGGCTGCGCGCCGCCGCCGACATCAACCCGGGGCCGGGCCGCCAGGCGACGTTCTCCTACAGCACCGACGGCGCCACCTTCACCCCGCTCGGCCCGGCCTTCACCATGAACGAGACGCCGAACTTCTTCATGGGCTACCGCTTCGCCGTCTTCAACCACGCCACCCAGGCCCTCGGCGGCGAAGTGCTGGTGGAACGCTTCGAGTTGACCACGCCCTGACCATCCGATGCAGGCCGGCCCTCAGCCGAACGGCGCAGTTCCGGCACGATGCGACCGAGTCGCGACAGGCGACCAGAACGACGCCGGCGTTCGGTGGAAGCGAATCTGAAAGGCCTCCGCATAATGACACGACCTCCGTTCCGCCTCCTGTGGGGCCACACCGCGCTGACACTCGAGTTGGCGGCGGACGCCGACGCGCCGGTGTGCCTGACACGACTCGAACCGACGGACGTACGTCGGGCCGACGCCGGCGACGGGGCGGGCACCCGCCGATCCGGTCAGCCACTGGTCGAGGTGCAGATCGCGGGCGAGGGGCAGCCCTGGTCCGGGCCTCGGCAGGTGGGGACCACGGTCGGGCACCGGCTGCGCTACGCCACCCATCGTGTCGGGACAGCGGACGGCTGGGTGGAGTTCGAGCTCGAGCAGGTGGACGACGAGGCCGGACTCCAGGTCCGGACCCTGATCCGGTCACCCGAGGACGTCTCGGCGATCCAGGTGCGTACCAGCGTGCGGGTGGTCGGGTCCGAGCCCGTGACCTTGTATGCGGTCAGCTCGCTCGCGACCGGTGCGTTCCGACCCGACTCCGGTGCGGACGGCATCGACGTGTACTGGGCGGAGAACAACTGGTCGGCCGAGAACCGGTGGCAGCGGCAGCCGCTGCGGAAGCGCCAGCTGCCGGATGCCGACCTCGCCATCCACGGGCAGACACCGCGCGGCGCGCTGGTGATGGCCAGCCACGGCTCATGGTCGTCGGGGAAGTACCTGCCTATGGGCGCACTGGTCGACGAGGACACCGGGCGGGCGTGGGCGTTCCAGGTGGAGCACAACGGGGCGTGGCGGTGGGAGGTGGGCGAGCGTCGGGACGGTGTGTACCTGGCCGTGCACGGACCTGTCGACGGCGACCATCAGTGGCGCCAGACGCTGGATCCGGGCCAGGAGTTCGCCGGCGTGCCGGCCGGTCTCGCGGTCGGCGGCGACGGCATGGAGTCGGCGATCGCGGCGCTGACGGCGTACCGGCGGGCGATCGTCCGGCCGCATCCCGACCGGACAGCGCTGCCGGTGGTGTTCAACGACTACATGAACACCCTGCTCGGCGACCCGACCACCGAGCGGTTGCTCCCACTGATCGATGCCGCCGCGACGGCCGGCGCCGAGTACTTCTGCATCGACGCCGGCTGGTACGACGAGGACGGCGCCTGGTGGGACAGCGTGGGCGCCTGGACGCCCTCCCGTACGCGGTTCCCAGGCGGTCTGGGTGAGGTGATCGACCGCATCCGTGCCGCCGGGATGCGGCCGGGACTGTGGCTGGAGCCGGAGGTCGTCGGGGTGCGCAGCCCGCTGGCGGACAGCCTCCCGCCCGACGCGTTCTTCCAACGGGAAGGCCGGCGGCAGGTCGAGAACGGCCGATACCACCTGGACCTGCGCCACCCCGCGGCGGTCGCGCACCTGGACG
>NZ_JBDPLU010000031.1:0-63902 GCF_039871525.1 Streptomyces sp. B6B3
TCTCGGTTGGCTTCGCAACCCCGAGCTACCAAGAGGCCCTGTCTTCATGCCCGCCGCCAGCTGCGACCACCCGATCGAGACTCTCGTTCGACGCACAACCCTCACGATCGGAACGACAACAGCTACTTAAGGCTGACGCTCAGTGGAAGGAACAATGCGACGCTTGGGAACGCCTGACTGGCTCCCGCCCCGGGTGGTGGTGGCGGTGGTGACTTACCTCCATCGGTCAGCCTCGCACCAGCCACGGCATGGTCGGCCGCCAGCGTGACCTCTCATACGCTGTCGGTCCGCCCCCGACAAAGACTGGGCGCTGGGGCAAGGCCCGGCGATTCCGTTGGCGGCTGGGCGCCGAAGGATACGGCCCGGCTGATCTGGCCCACGCCCATGACGAGCAGGACGATGCGGCAGCGGGAGACTGCCCAGCGAACGGTGGTGGTCCGGACGGTCACGGCTATGAGAACTACGAAGATGCAGCATCTCCCGTCTGGCTTTCGTCCTCCCGGGTGGCGATGATCGCTTCGGTGCGGATGGTCTCCTCGAAGCGACCCTCGGGGTTGAAGTCGAGGAGCGCGGTGCGGAGGTCGCGTTCGAAGGCGTCCTTCGCGTCGCCGAGCTGGGCGGGGCTGGAGTAGGAGAGGCTGAAGACGTAGCCGACCACTTGGTCCACGTCTCGGGTGAGGGTGCGGTCCCAGTGCGTTGTCTCGATGTGCGGGAACGGGCTGTTCGCGAGGACGTCCTGGTGGCGCTCGCTGGGGTGGGTGTAGGTGCTGGAGCCGGCGCGGCGCTCGGGGCCGAGGTAGCGGGTGCGGACCTCGGCAACTACGTCGAGCCAGGGGGCGGGCTTGAGGTCGCCGGGGGCGCCGCCGGAGGCGAGGACGACCGCGCCGGTTGGCTGGATGATCTGGTCGAGGTCGCGCAGGACCTGGTGGCGGTTCATCCAGTGGAAGCTGGCGCCCATCACGGTCAGCAGCACGGGCCCGATGTGCAGGGCCGGGAGGGCGGTGGAGTCGCCCATCCGCCAGTCGACGTTGGTGATCCCGCGTTCGGCGGTGAGTTTGCGGCCCTCGTCGAGCATCCCCGGTTCGGGATCGACGGCGATCACCTCGGCGGCGTGTGCGGCGAGGGGGAGGGCGAGGGTGCCGGTGCCGGTGCCCAGGTCCAGGATGCGCTGGGTGCCGTCGAGGCCGAAGCGCTCGGCGAGGAGCTCGTAGAGGGCCGGGTGGTAGCCCGGTCGGAAGCGGGCGTAGTAGGGGGCGGTGGAGGCGAAGAGCTCGGAGGGCGTGTACGGGGGCATGGGTCCAGTGTTTCGTGTGACGGAGGGTGTACAGGGCCATTGCGGGTGTCAGGGACGGGCCGGGTCGGGCGTCAGGCGTTGCCACCATTCCCCTAGCGGCTCCGCGCCGGCGCCTTCGTGGGCGACGGAGCCGTCGGGGTTGCGGTCGGGGGCGCCCAGCAGCTGGCGCTCGACGTCGGTGAGCTCGTCGCGCCGGAGGAGTTCCGGGGCGGGGTCGTCCACGGGCGCGAGCCAGCGGTAGCCGTATTGCATCATGATCGCCAGACGGGGGTGGCCGGAGGTGTTCAGGCCGCCCGCGTGCCAGGTGCGGTTTTCGAACAGCATCGCGTCGCAGGGGCCTACGTCGGGGGTGATGGCGTCGAGTGGATCGATCGCGCCATCAGGAACGGTGACGGGGCCGGTGCGGGTGTGGCTGCCGGGGACGATCATGGTGATGCCGGCGTCGGCGGCGGAGTCGGTGAGGAAGTAGGCGGCCTTGATCGCCAGCCTCGGGATGCGGTCGGGGCCAAGGTCCCTCGTGGCGGCCGACATGTCGCGGTGCCAACCGTGACGGAAGGGGACGCGGATGGTGCGCGTGCCGCCGGTCGGGATGGAGGGCAGATGAATGAGGTTGCTGGACATCAGACGGAGATCCGGGCTGAGCAGAGCGACCACCGTAGGCAGCACCCTCGGATTCGCGACGAGCGGGAGAAAGGTGTCGTTCATGGCGACGATGCCGCGGAAGCCGTCCTTGCCGTCCGCACTTCGGTCCCGCCCGGCGGTACGGCCTGACTCCAGCAGCCGCCTCGCGGCGTCTGCGGCCATCTCGCGCCAGGAGGGGATGAGGGCGTCGCGGAGGATGACATAGCCGTCGCGATCGAACGCGGCAAGCATGTTGGGGTCGGGCGCGGATGCGGCGTCGCGTTCGTTCAGTGGCATCGGCTGTGCTCCTTGAACATGAGGGTGGCCTGGGCTGAGAGGGTCGACGCCGACATGCCGCAGTGCTCGAGCAGGTCCGTCGGCGTGGTGGGACGACCGGGGTCGCGGTAGCCGATGACGGTGAACCGGTCGGCTTGGCCGCGCGCGGCGAGCAACGCGCGAACGGCCGCCGTGTAGGTGGGGACGGCCAGCAGGACGGGAGTGTCGGCGCCGAACAGGCGGGTGAAGGTCCGTTCGCGCAGGCCGTAGGGCCACTGCGGCGCGGGGCCGAGGACGGCGAGATCATTGATGTGCACGTAGCGGAACCGGACGTCCGGCCTGGTCGTGCGCAGCGTCTGGGCGGCGGCGGTGAGCTCCCGGGCGGGGACGTCTCCGGCGGAGGCGAGGACGAGGTCGGGGCGACCACGGTAGGAGAGGTGGGGCCAGATCGCGGCGCCTTCGGTGAGCTCGTCGCGGAACGGGCCGGGCGGGAATGTGGGGCCCAGGTGCTTGTCGGTGATCAGCAGGTTGACGCGGTCGCGGCCGGTGAGCATCGCGGCGAGTACGGCGGCGGCCCGGGTGGCGTCGGCGGGAGTGTAGACGTGCACGAAACCGTCTTCGAGCTCCAGCAGGCTGCCGACCAGCCCGGGGTGCTGGTGGGTGTAGGTGTTGCGCCAGCCCAAGGAGGTGATCAGGTAGTTGATGTTGGGCAGGCCGCTGCCACCGGCGCGGTAGGCCAGGCGGCGGTGCTTGAGGTGCTGGGCCAGCAGGCTGGCGTTGATGGCGGCGAACGCCTCGTACGTGGCCAGCAGCGCGTCCCGGCCGGTCTCGGTGTAGCCCTGAAGCCAGCCGTGGCAGATCTCCTCGTTCAGGATTTCGACCGCCCAGGGCGGCAGGGCGCGGTCGCCGGCCTCGGCGAGGTGCAGGCGGTTGGAGGCGATCTCGTCGGGGCTGAACAGCCGGAAGTCCCCGGCGGCGGCGCGTTCGCCTATGACCGCGCTGATCTGATGCCACGGTTCCCCGCCCAGGGCCCTGGGCGGCGGCGCCTCGCTGACGGGAGCTGGCTGCGGCCGGCGGCTGGGCAGGGCGAGCCGCACTTCGGCGGAGGGCCGCCCCTGGACGGTGAGCAGCTCGGCGGGCCGGTAGGAGGCGAGCCACGCGGCCAGCGCCGCGAACTCCTCGTCGTGATCCCGAGGATTGGTCAGCGGCGTCTTGTGGACGGCGGGAGTGCCGGCGATGCGGCGGCCGGCGACCGCTCTCGGGCCTGTGTGACCCTTGGGCATCGTCAGCACGATCACCGGCTGCCGGCCGGGTTCGCCGAGCGGACGCAGCCGGGCCAGCGCGTCGGCCAGCAGCTCGCGGAAGCTCCGCAGGTCGGCGCCATCGTGGAGCAACGGGGCGTAGCCCAGACCGGTGAAGTAGCCGCGCACCTCGTCTTGACTCATGCCCGCCAGCAGTGAGGGGCCGCCCATGCGCTGACCGTTGGCCAACACCACGGGTAGCACCGCCCCGTGCTGGCCGCTGCCGGCCAGGGCTCGGCGGGCGAGCCAGGCCGCCGCGGTCGCCCCCGTCTCCAGCTCGCCGTCCCCGATCAGCGGAATGACCAGCCGGTGCGGGGCGTCCAGCACCATGCCCTGGGCGACGGCCAGGGCGGGGCCCAGCTGCCCGCCCGTGTACCGGACGCCGGGGATGAGAGGCGTGATCTCCCCGCCGAACCGCTGCGTGTGAGGGAAGCCCTCGATCAACTCCCGTAGGGCGGGCATCGACCATCCCGGCCCGGCACCGGTTAGGTCCAGGGCGCCGCTCAGGTACGCGTGGGCCAGCGCGGCGGGGCCGGCGTGCCCGGCGCCATGGAGGACCAGTAGCTCGGCCCCGCGCGGGCGGTGGGCGGTGATGGGGCCGAGGTGGGCCAGCATCCAGCTCACCGGCGGACAGACCCCCCAGTGGCCGCGCGGCGCCTGCTTCACGTCTTGCCGGCGCAGGGGGCGGGCCAGTCGGGGATTGTCGGCCAGGTAGAGCTGAGCCGCCGACAGGTAGGTCGACGCCCGCCAGCAGGCGTCGACCGCCGCGTCCGGGACGTGGGTGACGGCCTGGGCCGCCGCCCCGGCCCAGTCTGGGAGGCTCGTCGACGCGGCGGCCACGTTGGACGCTGGTGGGGAGAGGGTCATGGGTGGCTCCGGGGATGGGCGTGGTGCGTGGCGACCGCGTCGATGACGGCGGTGATGCGGGCGGCGCGGATGGTCTCGGTGGCCGATTCGGTGATCAGGTGGAGCATCTGGGTCTGTTCGTGGGCGGGCAGCACCGCCCAGTCCAGGCCCGCCCGCTCCAACGCGGCGGCCAGGTCGCCGGGGACGCCGCGCACGGCGGGCGGCCGGATGGCCCGCAGCGCCAGCGGGAGGGGGCCGGTCGGCTCAGGCTGTGCGACGGCGGGGATGGCGGCCTGCCCGTTCAGAGCAACCACGACCTCGGTCCTCGCCCCCACCTCGGGGTAGGAGACGCGGACGCGTCGCCCGCGCAGTCCGGCGGGACCGGCGCAGGGCAGCAGCAGCGCCGTCCGGCCGGCCAACGAGGTGGGGCGGGCCAGCACATGCAGCGTCTCCGCACCGTCCGGCAGCGGCAGCAGCGCGGCGGAAACGTCCGCACCGTCGGTGGCGGGGATCGCGGTGGCGGCGATCGTGCCGCCCCGCCCACCCTCGGCCCGGCGGGCGGCCTTGTGGGTGAACAGGCAGCGATCCACCGCCGCCAGCAGCCCGTCGGTGAAGGCGTGCTTCCACCGGTTGCCCTCCCGCCTCGCCGGCAGATGACCGGCGGCGACGATGGCCAGCGCGAAGGACACCGCGCAGGGCAGTGCGGCGGCTAGCCGGTCACGCAGGTCGGCGACGCTGCGCAGGAAGGTGGCCGGGGAGCCGATCGCGGCGGCGATGATGACCTCGTCCCCACCGAAGGTGGCCGCGCAGCCGGCGGCGAAGGACTGCTGACGGAACCACTCCCTGGTGACCGCTCCGAGCCGGGCCATCACCTTGTTGCCCGCGAGGTGTCCGTAGCAGTCGGGGTCGGTCGCGTTGGCCTGCTCGACGTGCTGCTTGAGCCCGTCGACGTCGCCGATCGCGAGACCTGCCATGCCGCCCCCGGTCAGGGTGGCGGCCAACTCGCGCGGCAGGCTGCTGTGGAAGTCGGGGAAGGCGATCAGTCCTGTCAGCGGGTCCTCCCGACTCCCGGTGCACCAGCCCTTCAGGGGCAGGCTGCTTGGGTCGAACAGCGGAACCGACGTGGACAGAGACTCCAGGACATGCTCGGAATCCGCGCTGTGATCCATCACGGCCGAGCCCCTCCTTCCGGGGAAGCCCGCCGCAGTGCGGGACGGGCGGGCAACAGAACGGGGAGGGCGGCCAGCGTGCGGATCAGCACGGCCGCCTCCGGGAGCGGCCCGGCAGGCCCGGTCGCGGTGGAGCGGCTCAGATAGGCCGCCTGCCAACCAGCCGCCAGTGCCCCGGCGACATCGGCCCGGAGTGAGTCCCCCACGTGCAGCAGCTCCGGCCCGGACAGCCCGGAGAGCCTCTCGACGGCGGCGAACGCCGCCCGCTCGGGCTTCACGGCTCCGCAGTCCGCGGAGTAGACGACCCCGTCCAACAGCTTGGTGAAGGGCGCCGGGCGGTCGGGGATGGAGGAGCCGAGGGAGTTGGTCAGTGCGAACAGGCCGAACCCGCGACTCCTGAGCAGCCTCAGGACGCCCTCCGCCTCTTCGAAGAGCTCCGGCCTGGCCGCCCGGCCCCGGGCTTGGAGCAGCACTTTCTCCAGACGCCCGGCCAGGGCCGGCCGGCGGAATCCGGCAGCCAGCTCGCGGGCGAGCTGGCCGGGGGCGATCCGGCGACGCTTCGCGCCCTCCTCCATCACCGCTCGCGTGGTCGACAGGGAGATGCCCAGCACCAGCGCGACCTGGCCCGTGGTCGGGAGGCTGTCCGGTTGGACCAGCGTGCCGCCCAGATCGAAGCAGAGCCCGCGAACTTCCGCCCAGTGTTCCAGGTACGCGCTCCGTCTCGTGGACGTGCCCGAGACCATCCCCCTTGCCGTGCTCCTGGTCGCGTTTCTTGCCGTGGTCACGAGGCCATCGCCTCCCCGACCGGGGCGGTGTCCACCCGGGCAAGCGGCCCTGCCAGACCAGGCGCGATGCGGGCCGGCAGGTGTCCAGCGGTGACGGCGAGGGGAGCCGCGTAGATCTGCTGCCGCAGCGGCTCCACGGTCAGGTGGTACTCGACCGCCGGGACGGCATCCCGGCAGCAGGCGGCGGCCAGCGCCAGCGCGGCCGGGAGATGAGCGCCGTGAGGGAACGTCGGGATGCCCAGGTTCCAGGCCAGGTCGGTGGTGTGCAGCGACCGCGTGAGTCCGCCGGACCATCCCGGGTCGGGCTGCCAGGCGTCCACCGCTTCCCCTGCCAGCAGCCTGACCTGTTCGCCCTCGTCGGCCGCGTGCTCGCCCGCGGCCATCGGCACCGCCCCACCCACAGCGCGCAGCCGCTGCCAGCCCCAGGTCCCCGGCGCCACCAGCTCCTCGGCGAAGGCGACCCGCAGGTCCGCCAGCACCGGGAGCAGCCGCAACGCCTCGTCCACCCGGCAGCGGCCCAGCCCGTCGACCATGAACCGGCCCTCGCCGGCCGCCTGCCGTAATGCCCCCAGCACCCTGGCCATCGCATGCGGACCCGCCGCGATCAACTCCTTGGTCAGCGGCCACTTCTGGCCCCAGAACCCGGCCCGCGCGATCCAGGCCGCCGCGGCCGGCGCCGCAGGGTGCGCGGGGTTCAGCCCCAGCGCCGACGCGTAAGCCGGAACGCGCGAACGGACCTGACCGCCCAGCAGTTCCCCCACGGCTCGACCGGACGCGTACGAAGCCAGGTCCCAACAGGCCAGCTCGACGGCCGAGGCCGCGGCCCGGGCGTGCGCACCCGTGCGGTGGCGGCCGGTGGCCGGGCGATGCGGAAGACGGCGGGGAGCGGCGGCGTCGTGCCCGATCAGCCCGCCAGCCAGGTCCTCGGCGATCACCCGCCAGACCGGACCGGAGACCGGGGCATGCCAGCCGGAGGCGCCCTCGCCCACCAGCTCCAGCGCGAAACGCTCCCGGTGCTCGGCCCAGGCAGGGCCGGCCGGAGCCACGGCCGCGTCGGAGATCTCCTGTGGCAGGCCACTCGGCAGCCCTTCCGGCTGGCCGGCGAGCCGCCAGGCGCGGACAGCCCGTACCACCGACCCGGACTCGTGGCCGGCCGGCTGGGCCACCGGGACCAGGGTGCCCATCAGATCCTCGCCCCCGTCAGGTCCTCGTCGGCGAAGCTGAAGCACCAGGGGCTGCGGTAGTTCTGCCACCACGCCGGACGCAGCCTCGTGGGGCCGAAGAGTTCCTCCAGGCCGCGGCGCATGGTCAGGTGCCACTCGATCCGTTCGGACCCGGGGGCGCGGTAGACGTCCATGAAGGCGTTGTGGGCCTGGTACGTCTGGAACCGCGGGAACGTCGTGGTGACCGGGACGAACCGTCTCAGGTGCTCGATCGCCTCCTCGATCGGGTCCAGCCCGATGATGTAGGTGAAGTCGGTGGTGATCCCTCGTTCCTTCGCCTCGCCCAGCACGGACACCATCTGCTCGGGGGTGAGCTTGGCCTTGGACTCCTTGAGGATCTGCGGCCGACCGGTGAAGCACTCCGCGGTCAGCGTCAGGTGAAACGGTCCCAGCCGGGCGGCGGCGTCCAGCCCGTCGCCTGTCGTGAGCACCGAGGACAGGAAGTGGAGCTTGCCCACGCATCCGTTGGCGGCCATCGCCGCGCGGACTTCGGCGAGATGCTCTAGGGACAGGTGCTCGTGCAGGAAGCAGCCGGTGCAGACCGTGACCGTGGTGACCGACGAGAGGTCGGCCATGCCGGAGGTCGCGGCGAGCGTGCTCAGGTAGCCGGTGAGGTCCAGCGCCTTGATCTTCGGGTCGGAGGCGTCTTCCAGGGTGTTGGGGCAGAAGACGCAGCCGGTGCACTGTGAGCGGGCGTTGGAGTTGAGCGTCAGCATCCGCCGTCCGCCGCGCCAGTAGCCGAGCACGGCGTCGTCGTCCTCGATGCCGTCGACCCGACCGACCTTGACCCCGCCCAGCCGTAGCTCGTTCTCGTCCAGCTCGAACGGTGAGTCGGACCGGCCCAACGCCAGGATCAGGTACAGCGGTTCATCCGGACGAGAGTCCAGGCGGAGCCTGAAACGCATGCGGGGCTTGGGAAGTGGCGAACGCGCCCCGCAGGCGTTGAGCGCGATCAGCAGGACATCCTCGGGGTTGAACTTCCACTGCGCGGCCACCTGGTGCAGGTGGCCGACCGATTCGAGCATCCGTGAGTCTCCCTCGTTTCCGATGGGGCGGTGCCGGGTCAGCAGACCGCTTTGGCCGTGGCCAGCAGGGGCAGCCGAACGAGGATCCGCTTGCCGCCGCCGAACTCGTCGGCGACCACCTCGTGGCTGCCGCCGGCCTCGCTCGCCAGGGCCGCCACCACGGCCAAGCCCCACCCGCCCTCGGCGTGAGGAGCCGGCAGGGGAGCGGGCCGGAAGGGGTGAGCGTCCGCGACCGACAGCCACAGCGCTTCCGGATCCCTGGCGAGCGTGACCGTCGCGGTCGGCGAGAGCACCGCGGCATGGCGGACGACGTTGGTGACCAACTCGGTGATGATCAGCGACGCCGCATCGAGCAGTTGCGGGTCGATCCCCCAGCCAGAGAGCACCCTGACCGTCTCCCGGCGAGCCAGCGGAACGTGCTCGCTGATGGACAGCACCCGAAAGACGTGGCGTTCGCCGACGGACATGCGGACCTACCTCCTCCCCGGCGCGCCGTAACCAGTACGTCACTGACGGTAGGAGGTGGGTAACCCAGTGGTGTTCACCGTGGTGAACCCACGCGGCGGAAGGGCTCCGGCAGCGGACCGTCGGGGCGTTAGAGGACCAGGCCCATGCGGTGCGCCAGGCCCCGAAGATTCCGTGCGGCGTGGGCGGGCAGTTGCCGGTCGAGGAGGTAGCCGACGATCTCGCGTGCGAGTGCGGCGGAGTGGACGCGTTGTGGGGCAATGCGTTCGGCTTGCAGCAGCGCGGCCACCGCTTCGGCCTCGCGTCCGCGCAGGTGGGCGAGTGACCTGCCCAGGTCGGTGTGGAAGGCGGCCTGACGTCCGGGGGCGTCCAGCCTCTGGGGACGCACGTCGCTGCCCGCGTTCACGGCGGCGGTGTGCAGGCCGAGGTCGGTGTTCAGGCTGACCTTGTGGATGCCGACGTTCGTGGGGCCGAAGTTGAGATGCCAGGCCCTTGTCTCGCCGGTGCGCGTGGCCAGGTTGGCGGCTTCGCCGAGGTGGTCGTGGACCTCCGCCGCCCGGGTGCGGCCCGGCCGCTTGCGGTCCAGGGTGATCGAGCTGGCCGAGATCAGGTGGAGCTCGCCCAGGAGGGCGTGTGCCGCCGGGGTGGTCAGGTTTCGTTCCAGCTCGTTGATGGCGGTGGTCGCCCGGGCCAGGGCCTGGGTGGGGCTGCCGGCGGAGAGGAGCACGTGGGTTTGGAAGAACCCGGACAGCGCGGAGTAGACCGGGTCCTCGAGTTCGGCGATGACGTCCCGGGCTCGGGAGACGGCGATGAAGGCCAGGTCGGTGTAGCCGAGGTTCTTCAGCAGCAGCGTGCAGGCCGGGTGGTAGGCGTTGGCCAGCAGCCGCAGCATCCGCCGCCGGCCGGTGCCGCGTTCCGCTGCTGCGGCGGCGTGCAGGTCGGCCAGGAGCAGGGGCAGCGCGGCCGTCAGCGTGCCGTACTCGGCCGCGTGGTAGAGCCGGTTGGCCTCCGCCACCCTCCCGGCCAACACCTCCGGGGGCGCGGCAGGCCGTCCGCTCGTCGTCAGAGCCGGGTTCAAGCCCATCAGAGTCAACCGCAGCACGGGGATCGCCTCGTGGGCGGCGGAGGCGTGCGGGTCCGCTGGCGGGTGGGGCTGGCCGGTGACCTCGGCGGGGGAGACCTGCAGGGCTTCGGCGAACGCGGCGATCAGGCTGGAGCTGTCCAGCAGGCGCTTGCCGTTCTCCACCATGGACACGAACCCGACCGAGCAGCCTGCGAGCCCGGCCAGTTGCCGCAGGCTCATCCCGCGCTGGCGCCGCAGGGAGCGAACACGTTTGCCGATCCGCCGCGCCCGCTCCGGTTCGTTCATCGCCGCCGCCTCACTCCGGGTGACCCGAATGTAGCGTAGGGCGAAACCTGCTGGAGGTGGCAGGAATTCACCGATCTCACCCCCGGCCAGCCCGCCCAGCCATCTGCTCCAGCACCGCCGTCTCCGTCGCATTGCTGGCGCGGGAGGGGAGCACAGCCAGCAGTTCCCGCGCGAAGGGGTCGAGCCGCAGACGCAACGGGGCCATCTCCTCGGCCTCCCGCAGCCAGGCAGCGGCCCGCCCGATCTCCCCCCGGCGGGCTTCTGCTGTCGCGGCGGCCACCGCCAGGCTCACCAGGTCGGCTGGGGCCAGCGCCGACCTGTCCACCGACCGGGCGCGTTCGGCAGCCTCCTCGACCTCCCCGCACTCCACCGCGACCACGACCTGGCAAACCGTCACCCGCGCCGCCGCAGCGGCATCCTCCGCCGAACTCCGAGCTCGTCGAAGAAGTCGGGCTGCGGCGCCGTGGCGTCCTGCCACCGCGTGAGCGGTGGCGATCAGCAGCGGCAGATTGGCGTCAGCATCGGCACGAGTCAGCGCGTGCTCCGGCAGACCCATGTCGAGCAGCAGACGCACCTCCTCCACCAGCACCGCGCCGAGTTCGCTCCCGCCTGCCCGGGCCCGATGCAGCACCAACCACGCTAGATCCCGGTATCCCAGCCGCCGCAACAGACCGGCCGCGGCCACATGCGCGCCCACCCGCAGGTCGACCACTCGGTCGCGCTGGCCGATCGGGACCGCGTCCATGAGCGCATCCCCGTCGCGGATCAGCTCCGGCAGCGCCTCGGCCAGCCCCTGCTCGTCCCCGCTGTCCGTGAGTGCGTCCAGCGCGTCGGTGCGGGCGGCCAGCTCCTCCACCGTCGCCACCATCGCCGAGGCAGGGAGGTCCGCGACGATCGCGCGCCGCAGATGGAAGGCCACCGCGCGCGCCACCGCATGCTCCGGGCCGGCCGGCGGGTAGGGCTGTCCGGTCAGGTCAACCGAATCCAACCGCAGCGCGGAGGACAGGGCCGTCAGATGTCCACGGCGGTCCAGCCACTCCTCACCCGACTCCAACCCCGCGATCCACTTCGAGGCCATCCCACAGCGGGCGGCCACCTCCGCGACTGACAGCCCACGGCGTGCACGCCAAGCAGCCAGCTGGGCCCCGACCGGCCCGACCCTCTGATTTCCTTGGTGTATCAACGTGCCCGCCACCACGATCGGTTCATCACAGCTCGTCGCCGAGGGCGCCCGGGCTGATCCTCACCGTCACAGGAGCCGCACAAGACCCCCAGCGCGACACACAGTAGACACCGTCCCCCTCACGTGCGAACCCGCCGCAGCCCGCCTGACGGGCTGCCCGTGGCCTTGGGCCGCTCCCGGGGACTGTCCACGGCCCGACCCGCGATGGGCCGGGACTGAGGCCGTGGACCCGCAACTCGGCGAGGACCGGCGTGCCTCAGGAAGGCCCGGGGCATCCCCTGGACCCTTAGGAGGGGCCTCCTGACGGTCCTGCGGTTGTAGCCCCTACGCTGTTGTGCAACGTCTCGCTCACGCAGGGTACTTGGGGGTGTGCCGGTGGGTCTGGTGATGGTGGGGGCGGCGGTCTACTGCGTGCTGCAGTTGGCGGTGTTGGCTTGGCCGGTGCGGGCGACGCGGCTGTCGACCGTGCTGTTGGCGTTCGTGGTGGGCGCGTACGGCTCGGGCGTGTTGGTGGTGCTGATCTCCCTGGGCTGGTGGCGGATCGCGGTGGAGGCCGGCGGCGTTCCGGAGGAGGTCACCGACTTTCTGTCGCGGAGCGTGGCGCCGGTGGCCGAGGAGTTGGCCAAGGCTGTGCCGTTGCTGTTGGCCGCCTGCGTTCTCGGGGTGCGTCGGCGGCAGTGGGGTCTGGCGGACTGGGTGGTCTTGGGTGCGGCGGTCGGGTCGGGGTTCGGGCTGTTGGAGACGCTGCTGAACAACCCGCCGGACCCGAATTCGTTGACGCCCATGCCGGACGGCGGGTGGATGGGCCAGGCGGGCCTGAGTCTGAACGCGGCGTACTACCCGTCCGTGGCGGAGGTGCTGTTTGCCTGGTTGCCGTCCTCGACCGGGGTGGTCGAGATCGGGATGGGCTTCGACGCCACGATCGGGACCGTACGCCACGTACCCTGGGGCGTGCTGGACGGCCTAGCAGTCGGGTTGCTGGTGCGGTCTCGTGGGTGGAGCCGGGCGCTGGCCGTGGCGCCGCTGGGCGCGGCGATCTGGCACCACTGGGCGGTCAACAACGGCTACGACGCCGTCGGGCGGGCCGACGACCTGCTGGTCCCCGTGGCGACGGTGAGCCTGCTGGGCGCGATCGTCGTGGACTGGCGAGCGTTGCGGTGGGGCAAGGCCACCGTCCCTGGCGTCCTGCTGGCCGGCGAACGCCCGGGCCATGCCGGAGCCCTGATCGCTGCTGGCAACCACCACCTCCCGTACACCGCGCTCGGCGTGTCCCGGTTCGTACGGTCTCGTCGCGGCCTGCTGTACGCCGCCGCCCGCACCCGCACCGACGACCTGCACACCGTCGAACCGCTGCGCCAGACCGTTGCCCAGACCGCCGCACTGCTCGACCACGCCCACCAGCACGGCCGCTGGGACCCCGCCCGCATCCGCGCCGCACGCCGCGCCGCCCGACGCCGACGCTGGCCCCTCCTCACGATCCCCCTGCTCCTGGCCCTTCCCTCCCTGCTCTACCTCGCCGCCGGCAACTTCCCCTCCACCCATGCCCTGAGCGAGTGGTTCACCCGCTCACCCGGCACCTGGGTCCTCTTCGGCTGCGCCGCCGCGTCCCTGACCTTCACCCTCGTCGTGCTCGCCCTTCTCGTCCGCGCCTGGCGCCCCACCCGCGCCCAACCCCTCGGCGAACCCGTCGCCGCGCTCGTCCTGCGCCTGTTGGCCGGCACGGGCGGCGCGATAGCCGGCGGCTGGCTGCTCTACCTGCGTGTCATCGGCACACCCCTGGATGCCGACATTGTCGACACCGACCGCGCCTCCCTCCTGGCCGCCCTGGACAACTTCCTCTTCTACCTCGGCCTGGCCCTCTTCGCGGCGGGCCTGTTCGCCCTCTTCCCACCCGGCGGCCTGGCCCTGGCCGGCATCACCGGCGGCCTGGCCACCGGCGGCGGCGCCCTCAGCGCCAACCTCGCCGGCGCCGCCGTAGCCGCCGGCATCCTCGGCACCGGCACGGCCATCGCCTACAACGAGGCCACCAGCGACGCAGGAGCCGCCCCGACGGGTCCGGGCCGTGGACGAAAACCGAAACGGGAGGTCCCGAAGAAGCCCACCGAGTCACTCAACTGGTCTACGAAGAGCCGCCCCACCTTCGGACACACCTTCAGCGAGCACGGCGCTGGAGCCCAGAACACCAGGGCCTTGACGGACCGAGCCCGCTCCACCGGGAACAACCAAGGCCAATGGCTGGACGACTCCCGAGCGGCGGACTTCCTGCGCGCCAACCACGACCCCCACGCCGGGGTCAGAGACATCCCTCTGCCCGAGGGAATGGGACAGGCCATCACACCCTCGGGCGAGGTCGTGCCGGCTACCCATGCCAGACTCGTGCCGAGGCCGGACGGGACATACAAGACAGCATTCCCCATCGTGAAATGACATGGTCTGATGAACTTTCGCATGGCCGTCGTGCCCCCCTCCCGACCACGGAACCTGGTACCGGACTTCGACCTCACCCAGGACTCCGACGCGCTGGTCATGGACGCCTGCGGCCTTCTCGCCACCACGGACTGCCGATTCCGGGTCAGCGGATTCGGCCAGGACGAATGGCCCGTAGACGTCGCCTACGACCTCTCGACCGTGATCGAGCAGGTACCCCAGGCGCTGGACGACTTCCGGGAAGGCTTCGACGCCGAGATCGACTTCTACGGACAGGGCGTGGAACGCCTGGTCACCTTCGCCCCCGACGGCGAGACGACGCAAGTGCGCTGCACCTCGCGCACCTCCTGGACCCCTGACCCGGAGATGATTTCCTGCTCCCACCACGACGTGGAGAATCTCCTCACAAGCCTCGAACGAGAGTTCGTGACATCGCTCAGACTCGCCTCCCCGACACTGGCCGCCCTCCCGCCCTTCGCGACCTGGCTGTGACCTCCGGCAGCGTCTGGAGGACGTAGCACGTCGTGCGTTGGATCGTGGCCTAAGACCGTGTCCTACGTGGTGAGTCGGCGGAGGCGTTTGTAGCAGCACAGTGCTGCGGCGAGGCCGAGAAAGGCCAGGTAGTTGCGGGGATGGTGCTCGTAGCGGGGTGACAGGCGCCGGTAGCCGGACAGCCAGGACGATGGGTGGGCCGCGCAGCGAGGTGCCCGCCGAAGGCGAGTCCTTTTCCGCACGGCCTCCCGGCCGAACCGGACATGACGGTTTCCTGTCATCCGGCTCTCCAGTGACTACTGCGTGAGTGGTTTAGCAGGCTGTTCTGAATGGATTCGGTCATGGCAAGTGTCGCAAGCCACAACCGTTTTGCGGCGTCGGTGAAGCATGACGCGCGCCCAGTCAGAAGGCTGCCATCCGGCATGTGCGAGGTCGGCGAGTGCACGGACATGGTGAACCTGGACGTTGCCCCTGCTCCCGCAGATCTCGCAGGTATCCGCAAGGAGCCTCGCGACGAGTTCCTTCTGCGGATAGTCCACCCGGACCGGCTCACGATCGGCAATTTCTGCCGCCCGTTTCCGTTGGAGTGGAATCCCACCGAACCGTGCGACCAGTGGTTTCCTGTTCTTCCGTTCAATTCGGGCCTCAAAAGCGACGCGAGGACCGCTAGGTGTTTCGAGGGTGGTCTTGTATTCGCTGCCATCTTCGTCACCGTTGAACGGTGCTTTCCTGCCAGGGTCTTGAGCATCGAGGTCTCCATGACCCATCGCAGGCGGTGCAGCCGGTGAACGTCACCGGCCAACAGGTAGTACTGGACGATTCCCCGATAGATGGTCCCGAATGTGGCGACGATAGCGTGGTCGTCGCTATTCAGCAGGGCCGGTTGTTTCGCGGGTTTTCCGCGATCGAGATACGGGGAGCTTTTGGCCTTGATCACATCCAGTGGGACACGCAGCGCAATCTGACCGTTGACTGCACGGCGGCCACCGGTAATTTTGCTGCTGTTCTGCTGAGTTATGATCTCGTAGCCGAGAAACCGTGCCGCCTGGGTTCTGGCGTGAGTGATCAGCGTCTTTTCCTGGGAGAGTTCCAACTTGAGTTCATCACGCAGGAATTCAGCCAGACGCTGTTTGATTTCCTCGGCCTCGGCCTTCGGTCCGGTGAACCCGAGCAGGTGGTCATCTGCATAGCGGACATAGCGAAGCCGTCTAAACCCCGGATCGTCAGGATCGGAGCTCGGCAAGCTGTGCATCTGCTGACGCAGCCGTCGGACCTCAGCCCTGTCGCCACGCCGGCGTGCCCTTGCCAGCGCATTGGCCACCGCGAGGTATTCCGGGTTGCGGGCCCGGCGTTCCCCTCGGGTGTATTCCGGAATGAGCACCTTCTCGACGAACTCGTCCAACTTATGCAGGTAGATGTTGGACAGGACCGGGGAGGCCACTCCACCTTGCGGTGCTCCGAAGAGTGTGGCTCCCCACCTCCAGTCCTCCACGTATCCGGCCGTCAACATGTTGCGCACCAGCCGAAGGAAGCGGTTGTCGTGGATCTTCTCGCCGAGGATCGAGAGCAGGACCTCATGGTCCAGGCTCCCGAAACAGTCGGCGATATCTCCCTCGACGAACCAAGAAGTTCCGGTCCAGGTATGAGCCACCTCGCGCAATGCGGTGTGGCGTCCCTTCCGGGGCCGAAACCCGTGAGAATGGCTGGAGAACGTCGGCTCGTAATACGCTTCCAGTAGAAGGCGTACGACTTCCCCGACGAGCTTGTCCGACCATGTCGGCAGTCCTAGCGGCCGCGTTGTCCCGTTCTTCTTCGGGATGTTCACGCGGCGCACGGGGCGGAATTGGTATCGCTCGTGGCGCATCGCATCGATGATGCGTCCGATCTTCCGCTGGGACATGCCGTCCACTGTTTCCTTCGTGACTCCAGGTGTCATCGCACCGTGGTTGGCGTAGATGCGCCCGTAAGCCAGCAGATATAACTGCGGGTTGGACATCTGTCGATACAGTTCATCGCACAGCAGGCCACGCCTGCCGCGCTCACGCAGGACACCCAGCACCGTTTCGGCGCTCTGCATTTCGCATACCTCCCGAGTCTCGGTGTCCGAATCACCTGGCCCCCTTCGCCCTGTGGACGGCTTTCCCGTCCTCCCTGACCGGGCGTGACTCCGGCGACTACTACGGGGCCTCCGTCGCCATAGGACTCGCGTCCCGTAGGCGATCCCACGTTCGTCTCTGCTGTACGTCATAGCGCGACGTAGGCGTCCCACTCATCTCCTTAAATGCCCTCGTTGGGCATCGCTCCGCGCTCCGGAAGTGCACCGGGTCACGATCGGTCCAGTGCAGAGCACGGCGCCGGTTTCAGCTGTCTTTCCGGCGGATGGGAACTTGCATCTTCTGGAGATTGGGCTTCAAGCAATCCAGCCTTCGCCATATCACGCGGGCCACCCAGCACACCGTCCCTGACAACTGGGCCCGGTCACTGGTTTTCTGACATGCTGTTGTCCCCTTCACCTTTCGGATCCAGGTAAGTCATCTGGCCCAGAAACCTCCTTCCGAGTTCCTCCCGGCTGAACCGGGGATACAAACAGAGCGCCACGTGGCGCACATCGTGCGTTCGATCACCCACCGATGACGGCCTAACCGCTGGCTGGACTCCACTCCCTTGCGGGCGATACGGACCGCGATGCGCTTACCACGAAGCCACCTACGCAGGTCAGGCCGGTCGTACGCTTTGTCGGCGTGGACCTTGCCGGGCCGGTAGTGCCGGCCGCGGTCGGGGTCGTGTCTCGATTGGAGACCCGCGAGGAGAGGCTTCAGACCCTCACTGTCGTGGACGTTGCCACCTGAGACAGCGACCACGACAGGCAGTCCGGTGCGTTCGGACAGAATGTGCATCTTGGAACCGGGCCTACCCCGGTCCACGGGGCTCGGACCTGTGTGTTCGCCCCCTTTTAGCCCGCACGTGGGCCGTGTCGAGGATGACGCGGGACAGATCGAGAAGCCCTTTGGCGGCGAGTTCGTCGAGCACGGCCCGGTGCAGCCGACCCCACACCCCGCCCCGGGACCAGATCAGGAACCTGCGGTGCACGGTGGACTTCGATATCCCGAAGCACGGCGGCAGATGCCGCCAGGCGCACCCGCTGGTCAGCACGTGACGATGGCCGCGAACACCGCCTCATCAGGCATGTTCTGCGTCCCGCCGCCCTGCGGACGCACTCGCGAAGGCGGCAATAACGGCCGCGCGATCTCCCACAACCCGTCCGGAACGATCCAACCCCACCGCGAACTCCCCATGCCCAAGCAACGGCCGACTCACCACGTAGGACACGGTCTTAAGGAGCCTTCAGCGGCCCTCGACGACGAAGGCCCTGATCGCCTCGACGGCCCCGCCGCGCGCCCATTCGGTAAAGGAGGAAGAGAGCATCGGCGTCTTGATGGAGTCGCGGCGAAGGTGGCGTCGCTGACTCATGCCCTCTTTGATGTGCTGGTGTCCGCCACGGACGACATCAGTGGCCTCGCCGGCGACCACCACGGTTTTCACGCCGGTGAGATTGGCGATGGTCGCGACGAGCATGCCCAGCGCCCGGCCCGTCTGGCGAACGATCTCCTGGCACGCTGCGTTCCCTTCCCTTGCCCGGGGGGCGATCTCGCCCAGGGAGGCCGGTCGCTGCAGTCCGTGGGCGGCAGCCGAGAGGATGGCTCCTGTCGAGAGATAGGCTACGGCGCAGCCCCGGTGCCCCGCCGGGCACATCGGGCCGCCGTGATCCAGGATGTGGTGGCTGAATTCCACGAGGTCATTCTCGGCCATCCTCAGTACGCGGCCATTCAGGCAGAGGGCGTATCCGATGCCGCGACCGATAGTAATCACCGCGAAATTGGAGATTCCGCGGGCCACACCGAACCAGTTCTGACCGTAGGCAAGTGCGAAGACGTCGTTGCGGACCACGCACGGGATGTTCATGGCGTCGCTCAGCATGGACCCCAGAGGAATCCGCCACCAGTCCAGCCAGGGCGCGTCGAACAGCGCGGACTCCGCAGGGTCGTCGCTGCCAGAAGTGTTCCCGCCCATGGCGAATCCCGCGGCGACCGGCGGCTTGCTTTCCCGTGCCAGCCGGTCCATCAGCGCCCTGGCCTGTGCGGCGACCCCTTCGGGGGTGCGGACGTTGAGTGGCTCGGCGTGCTCCGCGACGACCTCGGCTCGCAGATCGGTAACGACTCCGTACATCCGGTCGTCCGTCAGCTTGGCCCCGAAGAAGTGGAAGTCATTTGCGACGATGTCCAGGGGAAGCGTGGGGCGGCCGTTGATCGGGTCGTAGAGGGTTTCCCGTTCCACCACGAGCCCGGACTGGACCAGGGGCTTGGTCAGCCTGGTCAGGCTGCTGGTCGTCAGCCGCAGGAGGCGGGCGAGCTCGGTCCTCGAACGCGGGCCGGTGACCAGCAGTTCCCTGATGATGGGGCGGGCTGCCTGGGAGACGGAGTCCCACGCCTCGATCGTCGGCTGACCGCCGCTCTGCTCGGATGCTACGTGCACAGACGCAGCGTACAAGCACTCGATTAGCTTCAGTAAAGCCCTCCCCGAGCAGACGAGGACCGACAGAGAGGAACGAAAATCGCCGGAATTCGCCACGCTCTTGCAGAATGCTGTGACTGGCTGAAGTGTCTCGCAACTCCGACGACGGGCCTCCGGCTGTTATCGGGGTGTCGGAGTCGGACGTCACTCGAACCCGTGAGCCAGCCCGGTGTTGGGCCCAGCCGCCGCACATGCATGCACGTGTGTCCGGCGCCGACCCGGAGGCTCCCGCGGGCCGCGAAGCCGTCCGCCGATTTCAGGAATGCCACTGAGATCTGGACGTCGATCACCTCGTCGTCCTGACCGCTGCCCTCCTCCGCAGCGGCCGCGTCCACGCTCACATCCGGCACCGTCAGGCCCGTCCGCAGGAAGCGGCCGCGCACCCGGTGCTCTTGGCTCGAGGGTCATCAGCGCCCATGCCTCTCCGCCCGGGATCACCGGTCATGCGAAGATCGTGCCAGGCAGCGAGCAGGCCGTCACCCAGTCCTCCGTTCATCCACTGTCAGCCACGGAGTCCTCCGCTGATCATGTCGAGCCGCCAGAAGCGTTGGAGGAAGAGCAGCAGCGCGATGAGCGGGATGATGGACACGGCCGTGCCGGTGATGGCGATGCCGTACAGGGACGGCTCTCCCGAGCCCTTCGACAGCACGGTGTAGAGGCCCAGATTGATGGGGTACTTGCTCTCGTCGGCGAGCATGATGAACGGCAGCAGGAAGTTGTTCCAGTTGCTCACGAACTGGAGCATGAAGATGGTGACCATCCCGGGAAGCATCATGGGCATCCCGATGGTGGCGAAGATGCGGTACTCGCTGGCTCCGTCGATGCGGGCCGACTCGATGAAGGAGGCCGGTATGGAGGCGTCGGCGTAGATCCGGGCGAGATAGATCGCGAAAGGAGAGATGAGGCCCGGCAGGAGCACCGACCAGTAGCTGCCGACGATGTTCAGCTCGGACATGATGAGGTACTGCGGAATCGCCAGCGTCATGCCCGGCAGCAGAACGCCCGCGAGAATCATGTAGAAGAGCGCGTTGCGGCCACGGAAGGAGTAACGGGAGAAGGCGTAGCCGGCGGCCGCGGATATCACGGTGCACAACAGCGATCCCACGCCCGCGTAGAGCAGGCTGTTGAGCGCCCACTGGCCGTACAGCCCGTCGCTGTAGGCGAAGAGGTCGCGCAGGTTGTCCACCAGGCCGTCGCCGGGCTGGAAGGTGAAGGTGGAGAACAGGTCGGACTGCGACTTGGTGGCCGCGATGACGATCCACGCGATCGGGACCAGGCAGTAGAAGGCGCCGATCAACAGGACGACGGTGGGGAGGAGCTTGGCGCGGTGGTGGGCCTGCCGTATCGCGGGCCGGTCGGCCCGCGGCGGCGTCGGCCGCCGCGTCCGCGCGGTGCCGCGGGTGGTGGTCTGGGCGCTCACTGGAAACCTCCGAACGCACGACGCTGGGCCACCCGGAGCAGCAGCAGCGAGACGAAGAAGGTGCCGATCGCCAGGATGACGGATCCGGCGGCGGCCATCGGCAGGTCGTCGCGGACGAAGCCGTTGTCGTAGATGTGCATCAACGGCACCCAGTCGCCCGAGATCTCGGTGGTCATGGGCCGCAGCGTGGTGGGCTCGCCGTAGACCTGGAGCGTGCCGACGAGGGAGAACAGGCCGGTCAACACGAGGGCCGGGATGACCAGGGGAAGCTTCACCCGCAGGGCCAGTTGCCATTCGGTGCAGCCGTCGATCCGCGCCGCGTCGTAGACCTCGTTCGGAATCGCGCGCAGGGAGGTGTAGATGATCAACATGTTGAAGCCCACACCTCCCCACACGGCGATGTTGGCCAGCGACCCGTAGATGGCCGAGCCCTCCAGGAACGGAATCGCGTCCATCCCCGCCTTCTCGGTGAGATAGCTGAACGGGCTCGTGGACGGCAGGTACATGAACCCCCACAGCAGCGAGGCGATGACCCCGGGCACCGCGTACGGAAGGAAGATCGCGGCCCGGGACAGGCGCCGCCCCCTGGCACCCGTGTGGTCGAGCATCAGCGCGAAGCACAGGGCGAGCCCGAGGGTGAGCGGGATGGCGAACACGCCGTAGACGGCCAGCCGTCCGAACCCGGCCCAGAACTCGCCGTCGGACAGGGTCTGGGTGTAGTTCGCCAGCCCCACAAAGACCTCGCGTCGGCTGCCGAACAGGCTCCCCTCCTCGACCCGCATGCCCCGCACGCTCAGGTACAGCGCGTAGGCCACCGGGATCGCCAGGAAGGCGAGAAAGAGGAGGAACGCGGGGGCGATGAAGACGTAGGGAGCCGAGATCCCGCGCCGTCGCCCGGCCGCGGGCCTCTCCACGGACTCGCTGGTCCGCTGGGTGACGTGTCCTGCCATGATGACCTTCGCGCTAGGGGGACTTCGGAGAAGACGAGGCGGCTACGGTCCCGCTCACTGGGCGACGTCGAACCCCTGGCGTTCCATGTCGCTGACCACGGCGTCCTCGACCCGCTGCAGCGCCTGTTCCAGGGATGTGCCCTCGCGCACGGCCTCCGCGAAGGCGTCGGTGAACTCGGACTGGGCCACGTTGACGTTGGGTCCCCACTGGATGTTGGGCAGGGTGCTGCTCGCCGCCTCGTTCGCGATCTCCCAGTAGTCCGGCTGGTCGCCCACCAGGGGTGACGGCGGCTGTTCCGCGGTCATCTCCTGGCACTCCACGGAGGCCGGGTACTCGCCTGCGGCGATCTGGAGTTCGCAGGCCTTCTCCGAGGTGTTCATCCAGGTCATGAACTCCACCGCCGCGTCGACCTCGTCGTCGTCGGTGACGGTCAGGGCCGAACCGCCCTGGAACGCCACCTGTTCCTCGCCGCCCTCCCAGTGCGGCAGCGGGGCGATGGCCCAGTCGCCGGCCTGGGACTCCGCGATGCCGTAGATGACGCCCGGTGACCACAGGCCCGCGGGCCACGCGAGGATCTCGCCCCTGTTGAGCTTGTTGTTCCACTCGGGAGTCAGGATCTCCCCGCCCTGGACCAGGTCGCGATCGAGCAGGTCCTGCCAGTAGGAGGCGACCTCGAGCGAGGCGTCGTCCGCCACGCCGACCGACCACGTGGTGTCCTCGACCTGCCACCACTGGCCTCCCGCCTGCTGGGCGAGGCCGGCGAACTGGCCGAACTCCGAGGGGGCGAAGGTCGCCAGGTACGTGTCGGGGTCCGCGTTCCGCACCTCGGCCGCGGCATCGGCGAACTCCTCCCAGGTGGAGGGCACCTCGATGCCGAGCTCGTCGAAACGGGCCTTGTTGTACAGCAGCACCTGCGGACCTATGTCGATCGGCACGCCGTAGAGGTGGCCGTCGAAGCTCGTCAGGTTCCAGGTCCCCGGATTGAACTCGCCCTCCAGGGTCTGGGCCTGGTCCTCGATCTCGACCAGGACGTCCGACACGATCAGCGAGGGGATCGTCTGGTACTCGATGCAGGCGACGTCCGGGGCGTTTCCGGCACGGCTGGCCGTCAGCAGCCTGGTGGCCGTGTCCGTGCCGCCGCCGGCGTCCGTGTGCTTGACCTGGATGTCGTCGTGGGTGGCGTTGAACTCCTCGACCTTCGTCTTCTCGCCCCAGCACCAGTAGTCGAGCGTGACGACACCGCCATCGTCGCCGCTGCCGCCACCGCCGCAGGCAGCCAGCACGGCCGTCACACCCGTGAACGCGCACAGGCGTCCAAGGAAGCGTCTCCGCATGGAGGTTCTCCGTCCCGAGAGTGATCCGCGCACAGAGCGAGCTTCCCCACAGCACTCGCCGGCGATTGCCGCGCACAACCTACTCCCGCCAGATGAGAGCTGTCCATGACTGATAGCGAGCAATTATTGCCGCAACTCGGAGCAAATCGATCAATGAAGGTGACGCAAGGGCGTTGAGTCAAAGCGATGGAAACTTATGTTCGATTCGATCACACGCCTCCGCTCAGGGCGCGGAACGCGAAGCCGAACCCGCTGGGCGGCGGTCAGGTGGTACTGAGCGAGCGGGGCGGGGCCGCAGGACTGGGTGCCGATGCCGTGTTGGGCGTGGTCGAGGTTGACCCAGACGGTGTCGCCGGGGACGAGGTCGGTGGTGTGCTCGGCGGCGTCGAGCCGTTCGCTGGTCCAGCGGCGGGCGGTGAACCAGAACGGCGCCGGGTCGGCCGCCACGCGCAGGGCGGCGTCGCCGGCACGGAGTTCGGCCCATCGCACGTCGGCGCGGGCGCCGTTCTCCTGCGGGCGCACGTACGGCGTCTGGAGGGCGTCGACGGTCGCCTGGTAGCGGCCGACGCGGGAGGCGGCTCGGGTGTCGGGGTACGCCTCACCCGGGCCGCCCCCGTACCACCGCACCCGGCCGAACGCGGCGGGCAGCCCCAGGCGCAGGCCCAGACGCGGCAGCGGGCAGGGCCAGTCGCCCAGCGGCCGGACGCCGACCGTCAGCCGGAGTGCGCCGTCCTCGCCGGCGGTCCACCGGTAGACGGCCGTCAGGGCGGGCGGGCAGCGACACGTCGGTGGCGGCGCCCGGGGGCAGCGGCGGGACGGCCAGGTCGCCCTCGGCGACGACCTCCCCCTCGACCTGGTAGCTCCAGGCGAACGCGAGGTGGGCGGTGTCGGCGACGTCGTGGCCGTTGCGGATGGTCACGCTGCCCCGCGCGGCGTCGCCGGTGAACCGGATCGGCTCGATGACCTTCTTGTACTCGACCAGGCCGGGCGAGGCGGTGCGGTCGGGGAACAGCAGGCCGTCGCAGACGAAGTTGCCGTCGTGGTACTCCTCGCCGAAGTCGCCACCGTAGCCGAAGAACGGGCGCCCGTCCCGGGTCCGGGTGGCGATGCCGTGGTCGATCCACTCCCACACGAAGCCGCCCTGGCAGCGTTCGTAGGTCTCGAACAGCCGCTGGTAGTCGGCCAGTCCGCCGGGACCGTTGCCCATGGCGTGGGCGTACTCGACCAGCAGGAACGGCAGCGAGCGGCGGTGCGCGTCCAGTTCCGAATCCTCCAGCGGCGGTTCCTCGCGGCGCCCGATGGCCTCGACCTCGGCGTGCGGGGCGCACATCCGGGAGTCCAGATCGCATTCGTCGATGACCCACAGGCCCAGTTCGTCGCACAGGTCCAGGAACGCCGGGTGCGGCGGGTAGCGGCTGGTGCGCACGCCGTTGATGTTGTGCTGCTTCATCAGCAGGATGTCCCAGCGCATCGTCTCCAGGTCCACCGCCCGCTCGGCCTCGGGGTGGAACTCGTGCCGGTTGATACCCCGGAACAGGACCCGCCGCCCGTTGACCGTGAAAACCCCGTCCTCGACGGCGACGCTGCGAAACCCGATCCGCAGCCGGACCCGCTCGCCGTCGGTGACCAACTCCCCGTCGTACAGCCGGGACACCTCCGCGCTCCAGGCTCGACCGGCACGGACGCCTCCTCACCGGCGGCGAGGTCCAGACCGAGCTCGGGCACCAGGACGCGGCCGGGCACGTCACACTCCACCCGCAGCGTGCCCGTACCGGTGGTGTGGTCGTAACCCGCGTGCACGAAGAAGTCCGCCGGACAGCCCGCCGGGCGGTGGTGGAGGGAGACGTCGCGGAAGATGCCAGGCAGCCACCACATGTCCTGGTCCTCCAGATAGGACCCGGCCGACCACTGGTGCACCCGTACCGCCAGCACGTTCCCGCGCTCCCGCAGCAGATGCCCGACGGCGAACTCGTGCGGCAGCCGACTGCCGGTGAAGGTGCCCAGCTCGGTGCCGTTGAGCCACACCCGGGCGCACGAGTCCACACCCGCGAAACGCAGCACGCTCGCCCCGCCGTCCGGCCAGGCACCCGGCAGGTCGAACTCCCGCCAGTGGTCACCCGTCGGGTTCTCGTCCGGCGTCCGCGGCGGATCCACCGGAAAGGGATAGGCGCACCCCGTGTAGATCGGGCCGCCGTGACCCTGGAGCACCCAGTGCTCCGGCACGGTGATCCGGTCCCAGCCGGCCGTGGCCGCCGGGTCGTCCGCACCGAAACCCGGACCGGTGCCCGAGACGGTCGGCGCCAGCCGAAACGCCCAGGTCCCGTTGAGCGACAGCCGAACCGCATCGGAGGCACTCCACCAGGCACGGGGCGCGAGCGCGCCCGGGGCGGGGACCGGGTTCTCGTGGTAGGGCAGCGGCGCGAAGCGGGACGCCTCGTCGCGGAACCAGTCGTGCATGCGTCTCCTCAGGAGCTGCATGATCCGGGAGCGTTAGCTTTGGTCCCAAGCCTATGCGGACGGACAGCTAGCATCTAAGCTGCAGATGCGAGTCAAGACGGGATAGTTGTCACAGAGTTCACTTGGTGCCAAAGTCCATCATTGGTTTTGTGGGCGTTCATGGTCGCTTGTTTGCGACCTCTGGCGACACGCTCCCGATCGTCGCCCGTTGCGCGGGCCCCTGGTCGAGAGCTATTTGGCAGGTTCATGTAATTTTTTTGGGAGCGCTCCCAAGCCAACAGCCTTGGTCCCCCACTTGAGGAGTCGCAGTGAGAAAACGACAGAACGCGCTGGCTGTCCTGCTGCTCGGACTGGCCACCCTGCTCGGCCTGGGCGGCCTCGCCCCCGCCACCCACGCCGAGGCGCCCAGCACCGCCCAGGCCACAGGCCTGACGATCCACGACGGCCGGCTCGTCGAGAGCACCGGCAACGACTTCCTCATCCGCGGCGTCAGCCACCCCCACGCCTGGTATCCCGACGAGACGCAGTCCTTCGCCGACATCAAGGCCAAGGGCGCCAACACCGTCCGCGTCGTTCTCAGCAGCGGCCATAGCGGCGGAGCCGCTAACACCCCCGAGGACGTGGCGAACGTCGTCGACCAGTGCAAGGCGAACCGGCTGATCTGCGTGCTGGAGGTGCACGACACGACCGGCTACGGCGACGAGGGCGGCGGAACCGCCTCGCTCGACCAGGCGGCCGACTACTGGATCAGCCTTCAGGACGTCCTCACCGGCGAGGAGGACTACGTCATCGTCAACATCGGCAACGAGCCGTACGGCAACAACAACGCCGCCGGCTGGACCGATGCCACCATCGGCGCGATCCAGAAGCTGCGCGACGCCGGCTTCCAGCACACGCTGATGGTGGACGCCCCCAACTGGGGCCAGGACTGGGAGGGCATCATGCGCGCCAACGCCCAGTCCGTGTACGACTCCGACCCGACAGGGAACACGATCTTCTCGATCCACATGTACGGCGTCTACGACACCGCCCAGGAGATCAACGACTACCTCAACGCGTTCGTCAACGCCGGCCTGCCGATCGTGGTCGGCGAGTTCGGCCACAACCACTCCGACGGCAACCCCGACGAGGACACCATCATGGCCACCACCACCGAGCTCGGCCTCGGCTACATGGGCTGGTCCTGGTCGGGCAACGGCGGCGGCGTGGAGTACCTGGACATGGTGATCGGCTTCGACCCGAACCAGCTATCCGAGTGGGGCGAGCGCTTCTTCAGCGGCGCCAACGGCATCGCCGAGACCTCCCAGGAAGCGACGATCTACCAGTAATCCAGTACCGCCGAGCCGAGCTTGCCCGTCGGCGAGCAGACGCCGCGGAACCGGTGGCCGCGGCCCGTCAGCCCGGCGAAAGACCAGCGGCGCGGGGCCAGAAGATCCGTATCGCTTCCCGCGTCACCCCCACATCCCCCCACAGAGGAGCCTTCGATGGCGACGCCACGCACGCAACCCATAACCACAGAGATGGCGGCGCCAGCGTGCCCCGCGACCGGCCGCCGGGCAGGACCCCGTCGAACGGGCGGTCTTGGCAGGCTCGGCACGGCTGCGATCGCGGCCGTCGTCGTCCTGATCACGGCCGTGGTCGCGATGCAGCCGGCAGCCGCCCAGGCCGAGTCGTTGGAGTCGTTCGAGCGGGGCCCGGACCCCACAGTGGAGAGCGTCGCCGCCGAGGGCGGGACGTTCGACACCGAGGAGATCGACGTCGAGCCCGGCCGCGGGTTCAACGGCGGGAAGATCTACTACCCCACCGACACCAGTCTGGGGACCTGGGGCGCGATTGCGGTCGTGCCCGGCTACACCGCCAGTTGGGAGGCCGAGGGCGCCTGGATGGGGCACTGGATCGCGTCCTTCGGGTTCGTCGTCATCGGCATCGACACCAACAGCCCCAACGACTGGGACGACGCACGCGGTGAACAGCTGCTGGCCGCGCTGGACTACCTCACCCAGGAAAGCCCGGTCGCCGACCGCGTCGATCCCGACCGCCTGGGCGTGATGGGCCACTCCATGGGCGGCGGCGGCGCCATCCACGCCGCCACCCAGCGGCCGGAGTTGCAGGCCGCCGTTCCCTTCGCGCCCGCCTCGTTCTCCCAGGACTTGTCCGGCGTTCAGGTCCCGACGATGGTCATGGGCGCGGTGGACGACGGCACGGTCACCCCCGGCTCCCTGGACCAGCTGTACTCCACGCTGCCGGCCGACACCCCCGGCGCCTACGTCCAGCTCTCCAGCGGCGGCCACGGCTTCCCCACCTGGGGAAACGTGTCCGTCACGCGCCTGACGATCCCCTGGCTGAAGATCTTCATCGACAACGACACCCGCTACACCCAGTTCCTCTGCCCGGACCTGGCGGACTGGAGCGACGTCTCCGGCTACCAGAACAAGTGCCCGTACGAGCCGGGCGCGTAGACACCCGGCCCTCGAGCAACGGCTCGACCGCCGGCGCCGCTCCGACCGCCGTCCGAGCGTGCTGAACCGGTCAACGACCGCAGACCAGGCACGCCCAGAAGCGGTACAGCGGTGGGACCGCTCGGCGGGGTCCCCCAGCCCCGGATCTCCGCCGGGTGAGAAAAGGGCCTGACCGGGGCCACAGGCCCCGGTCAGGCCCGAGCCGCCCCCTACCCCCCACATCCTCCACAAGGAGACGTACATGTCCATGCAAAGGCGCACATTCCTCACGCTCGGTGCCGCGACCGGTGTGGGTCTTTCGCTGGCCGGCGCCGGTCAGGCGCTTGGCCGCTCCTTCGTGCCTCGGGCCCACACACCATTGGACGCGCCGACCGAGCCGTTCGCCGTCGGCGTGCGGGAGTACGCCTGGACCCGCGGCGACCGCCCGTGCACCACTTTCGTCTACTACCCCGCCACCGGTGACCCCGGCGGCGCCCCCATCCCCGATGCCCCCGTCGCCGAGGGCGCCTTCCCCGTCTGCAACTACAGTCACGGCTCCGGCGCCAGTCCGCAGGGCGCCGAGTCCCAGATCCGTCCTCTGGCCGAGGCCGGCTTCATCGTCCCCGCGCCCTACTTCGAGTACAACTTCGGCGACATCTACAGCGGCGAGCATTCCAGGGACGTCTCCGAGATCCTCACCCAGACCCTCGCGCTCAACGAGGCCGACGACCCGCTGGCCGGCCACGTCGACGCTTCCCCCGGCGTCGGCGTGTCCGGCTACTCGGCCGGCGGCATGACCACCCATGGCCTGCTGACCATCGCGCCCGACGACCGGATCACCGCCGCGATACCGCAGTCCACCGTCGACATGGGCGATCCCGACGGCACGGTCGCGGCCAAGGTCCTGTTCGTCCACGGTGACCAGGACCAGGTCTGCTCCTACGACCAGGCCCGTCAGGCTTATGAGGAACTGGCCGCACCCAAGGCGTTCCTCACCTTCCTCGGCGCAGACCACTCCAGCCACTGGCACGATGACCGCATCCCCCTCACCTGCGTGGACTGGATGCGCTGGAGCCTGTACGGCGACACCGCCGCACTCGAGCGCCTGCCCGAGGACGCCGCCGGCGACGACACCTCCTGGGAGTTCATCCAGGAATAGGGCCCACCGCGCGGAGGCGGTGCCAGAGCCGCTTGTCTCAGCACCGCCTCCGCGCACGTCCGAGCGAAAGGAATGATCACATGACTCGCAGAGCTCGTGCGCATGCGGGGCGGTGGAGGGTGTTCGTCGCCGCGTCGTCGTTGGCGCTGGTGGCGGGACTGTTCTCGGCGACCGGTCCCGTCGCCGCGGGGAACACGGCCGGTGGCGCGGTCGAATCGAACGATCCTCTCCTCGCGCTGTCCGAGAAGGTCTCCGACTACGCCGCCGGGGACTATGCGGCCGGCTCCTGGGCCCCCTTCGCCGCGGCCCGGGAGGAGGCCGCGCAGCTGGTCGACCGGGAGGACGCGACCGCCGCGGAGCGTACACAGGCGCGGGCGGCACTACAGGACGCCACGGACAACCTGGTGATGGTGCGCGGCCTGAGGACGCTGGTCGCCGACTACGAGACACGCGTTCCCGCCAACTACGCGGCCGACTCCTGGGAGCCCTTCGCCGAGGCGTTGACCACCGCGTCCGACGTCGCCGGTGACCCGTCGGCCACCGCGCAGGACGTCGCGGCCGCCAAGACGAACCTGCAGGCCGCCGCGTCCGGATTGGAGCCGTTGCAGGGGTCGTTCGAGACGATCACCAACGACACGTTCTGGAACGACACCGACGGCAACCCCATCTACTCCCAAGGGGGTGGGGTGTTCAAGTTCGGTGACACCTACTACTGGTACGGCGTGCACTACGCCGGCGCCGAGTCCTACCGCGAGGATCCCTCCCAGAAGTACGACGACGAGGCCTCCTTCGTCTCGATCCCGGTGTACTCCTCCACGGACCTGGTGAACTGGACGTTCGAGAACGACGTCGCCACCGCCGACGACAACCTCTACGGCTGGGTCGGACGTCTGGGCGTGGTCTACAACGAGAACACCGGCAAGTACGTGCTGATCACCCAGGGCCCCGGAAATATCGTGTTCCTCCAGGGCGACTCGCCCACCGACGACTTCGCCCACGCCGCCACCCAGGGCCAGATCGAGGGCAACCCCACGCCGGGCACCGGAGACCAGACCGTCTTCACCGACGACGACGGGCAGGACTACCTGGTCTACTCCAACGCCGAGGGACGCGCCCACGCGTTCGTCTCCAGGATCGCCGAGTCCGACTCACTCAGCATCGAACCCGCGGTCGAGGTCGGCTACAACTCCGAGGGCCGCGAGGGCAACGCCATGTTCAAGCTCGACGGCACCTACTACCTGGCGGCCTCCGACCTGCACGGCTGGAACTCCTCGGTCAACCACGTCATCGAGTCGACCTCCGATGACATCCAGGGCGACTACACGGACGAGTACACGCTCCCGGGCACCGAGATGGACTACAGCCACGTGACCCAGACCGGGTTCTTCGTGACCGTCCAGGGAACCGAGCAGACCACGGTGCTCTACGCGGGCGACCGCTGGGCCGACTTCGCCTGGAACGGCATCGGCTACAACCAGTGGATGCCGATCACGAAGAACGACTCGGGGGAGCTGCGGTTCCACTCGATGAGCCAGTGGGAGTTCAACGCCGCCACCGGAGAATGGCGCGTCGGTCCTGAGAACAACTACATCCTCAACCCCGACTTCCAGGCCGACCGGATCATCGTCCCCGAAGTACAAGGGTGGACGAACTACCTCGAGTCCGGACCAGACATGGTGACCAACGTCGAGGGAGGCGCCAACTCCAGCCGCTTCGCGCTTCAGCTCGGCGCCGAGGAATCCTTCTCCGGAGGCACGCAACAGGAGATCGATGTACCGGTCGGGACCTACACACTGTCGCTCTCCGCCTGGGCAACGGATTCTCTCGACTCCGCGGAGGTCGTGATCACCGACGCCGACGGTAACGAGTACACCCTCGACGTCTCCTCGCCCAGTGACTGGGCCGAACACGAACTCACCGACATCAACCTGCCCGGCGGGCCCGTCACCGTCACCATTCGAGCGTCGGACGCGGACGGCGGCCAATACCTCGGCGTCGACGGCCTCTCACTCGTCCAGCAGACGGGAAACTGATCCCCACCTCCCGAGCCGTTGCTCGCCACCTGACCGATCCCCTTCGTGGGCTGATGTCGTATCCGTGTCCACTCACCGTGACGGGGTTCCTGGGGGTGCCGGCCGTAGCCGGGCACCCCCAGGAACCCCGTCCACCGCGGCAGGCCATCTAGAAAGCGTTGCTGTCCGGCGTATGGTCCGTGCTGGGGTCGATCGGACTGACGCTGCATGTACCCGAACGTACGCCGATCGGAGGATCCCGATGCCCCCCACTCCCCGTGCCGCCGCGCTGTCGGCCACCCTCTGCGCCACCGCTCTGCTCGCCGCCCTGCCCAACGGCCCCGCGTGGGCCGGGACGGACCGCGACGCCGCGGCGGTCGAGGGCTGCACCGGCACCGCGCCCATCGTCTGTCACTTCGACGTCGCCCCCGGCACCTACGACGTCACCGCGGTCCTCGGCGGCGACGAGGCGGGCTCCACCCTCGTCACCGCCGAGGCCCGGCGCACCATGCTCGGACCGACGGAGACCGCCGCCGGGGAACAGTCGACGGAGAGCTTCACCGTCAACGTGCGCGACCCGGAGGGCCAGCCGACCGGGGACACCGGCAGCCCCGGCCTCGACCTGTCCTTCGGCGGCGACGCGCCGCGGCTGAGCGACCTCACCGTCACCGCCGCCCAGCACCCACAGCTCTTCCTCGCCGGCGACTCCACCGTCTGCGACCAGTCCACCGTCCCGTACACGGGGTGGGGACAGGAGCTGCCGCAGTCCTTCACCCAGGGCCTCTCGGTCGCCAACTACGCGGACTCCGGCGAGAGCTCCGGATCCTTCCTGGCCGACTCGCGGCTCTTCCCGACGATGCGCCCGCTCATCGGCGAAGGAGACGTGGTGCTCATCCAGTTCGGGCACAACGACAAGCAGACCAGCGCCGACGACTTCCGCGGCAACCTCACCGGACTGATCGACGGCGTCCGCGCGCAGGGCGGCACGCCCGTCCTCGTCACGCCGATCGTCCGCCGCTGGTTCAACGACGACGGCACGCTGAACAACGGCACCGCCCTGCACGTCAACGGGCTCGGCGTCGACCTGCCCGCCGAGACGCGGAGCCTGGCCGAGGAGGAGGGCGTGGACCTCATCGACCTCACCGCGCTCACCAAGCAGCGGGTGGAGGAACTCGGCCCCGAGGCGTCCGAAGCCCTGTACCTCACCAACGAGGCGAACGACAACACCCACACCTCCGAACACGGAGCCACGGAGTTCGCCCAGCTCGTCCTCGGCGAGCTGCGCACCCAGGAGGTGCTCCCCGCCGACCTGTTCCGCTGAGCTGATGCTGACCCGCCGGCACATCGCCCCCGAGACCTCGTGCGCTGGGGGTTGGTCGACAGCGCGGCCGCCGACGGGACACCGTCCTCTGGCGTCGGTCGGAGTGCCGGGTGCGGCCCGGCACTCCGACCTCAGCCGTGTTTAGATCTTGGCCTGCAGGGCTCTTATGCGTGAGTCCACCGCTGGTTGGGCCCGCCGTTGCAGTTCCACAGGACCAGTGGGGTGCCGTTCGCGGTTCCCCTTGCCCCAGGTGGGGAATCCGTGGCCGCCGCTGGAGAGTTCGACGAAGGCGCCCTCGGTGGTGGTGGGCAGGGTGGCGTAGAGCCGGTCGAGGGAGGCCGGCGTGACGGTGCCGTCGTCCCGGGCGCCCATGATCATCGTCGGGACCTGAACGCCGGACAGGTCCTGTGAGAACGAGGCGGGCGCGAACGGGACGGCCGCCTTCAGCGACGGCCGCCGCTGGGCCGCGCTGATGGCGCCGCCGCCGCCCATGGAGTGACCCATCACGCCGAGCCGCTGGGGATCAACCCGGTCGCGCACCGGGCTGCGCTGGGTGAGGTAGTCCAGCGCGGCCAGGAGTTGGGTGCCGCGGGCGGTGTCCCAGTCGGTGGGGGTGTTGGTGTTGATGCCGATGACGACGAACCCGAAGGACGCGATCCAGTGGCCCATCCAGGCGCCCTCGGCCTCCCAGCTGGCCGTACAGCCGGACGGGTGTTCCCACCCATTCAAGACAGCACATGCGGGTTCGGTGCAGTGTCTCCCTGAGCGCCTGCGCGAGACGGGAGTTGGGGCCAGTGCCCGCACATGGGCCAGCGCCGCTGAGGCGCAGCTCAACGCGCCGATGGGGGGTGGCCGGCTTCTCCGGGCCCTCCCGCAGCGACATGAAGGCGGGCGAAGCTGCGCAGGAGTGTTGAGCCCTGATCGGCCTACGGCCTATTGTGACGTTGCAACCGCCCTGCCCTTGCCCCGACGGCGGGGCGGTCAGAGAGGAACACCATGTCCCTACACAGAAGGTGGCGGCGGCTGCGGGCAGCGGCGACAGGCGCCGTCCTGACGGGCCTGCTGGCCGCTGGTTGCGGCGACTCCAACGGAGGCGGCGGCAGCTCCGACGCGCTGGTGGTGTTCACCGGCCAGTCCGGGGCCTACCAGGCGAACTTCAACCCTTACTCGCCGACGAAGATCGAAGGGCCGGGCTCCATCTTCGAGCCACTGTTCTTCTACAACGTGGCGGCGGCCACCGACCCGGTGCCGCGACTGGGCACCGAGTTCAGCTTCAACGAGGACGGCACGGTGCTGTCCATCATGCTCCGCGAGGGTGTGAAGTGGTCCGACGGCGAGGACTTCTCGGCCGACGACGTGGCCTTCACCTTCGACATGCTGAAGGAGAACCAGGCGATCAACACCATAGGCTTCGACGCCGTCACCGAGGTCGTCGACGCGGCCCATCTCACCGTGACCTTCGACGAGCCGGCCTTCATGGACGCCCCGCAGCTGCTCGGCAAGACATGGATCGTGCCCGAGCACATCTGGTCCGGCATCGACGACCCCTCGACCGACACCATGCGCGATCCGGTCGGCACCGGACCGTACCTGCTGGACGACTTCAAGCCCCAGGCGTTCACCCTGGCCTCCAACCCCACCTACTGGGACGGCGAGCCGGCCGTGAGGTCGGTCCGCTACCTCGCGCTGTCCGGCAACCAGGGCGGGGTGGACGCGCTCGCCGCCGGCCAGATCGACTGGATGACCGGCCCGGTCCCCGACATCGCCAACATCGAGGAGGCCTACCCCGGTTACGGCGCGATCACGGTGCCGCTGAACCAGATGGTCCTCGGCGCCTGTGCCAGCATCGAGCTGGGCTGTGAGGGCCCGCAGACCGACCCCGGCGTACGCCGGGCCATCTACTACGCGATAAACCGCACCCAGCTCAACGAGCTGGCCTTCCAGAACACCGCCAGCGACGTATCCCCCGGGTTCGCGCTGCCCGAGCGGGACGCGAGCGTGCTGTCGGAGCGACTGGAGGACCGGATCAGCCCGATGGAGCCGGACCTGGACCGGGTCGCGGCGCTGCTGGAGGGCGCCGGCTGGGAGAGGGGCGGCGACGGCTTCTACGCTAAGGACGGCGAGAGGCTGTCCCTGGCCGTGGGGGTGGTGGGCGGCTGGACGGACTACATCACCGCGCTCCAGACCCTGACCCAACAGCTGGAGGACGCCGGGATCGAGCTCACCGTCGCCCAGGCGTCCTGGAACGAGATCACCGAGGCCCGCGGACGCGGCGACTTCCAGCTCCAGATCGACTCACTGACCCCGGGGCCCTCGCCCGACCCGTTCTACCTGTACCAAAACTTCTTCCACGGCGAGAACACCGCGCCCGTCGGCGAGACCGCCAACCCCAACTGGGCCCGCTACGACAACCCGGAGGTCAATGCCGCCATCGACGAGCTCGCGCGGCTCGACCCGGCGGACGCCGAGGCGCGGCAGCCGCAGTTTGACACGATCCAGACGCGGATCGAACAGGACATGCCCTACATCCCGATCCTGACCGGCGGCACGACCTCGGAGTTCAACACCGCCAAGTTCGACGGCTGGCCCACGGAGGAGGACCTGTACGCGGTCCCCGCCGTGTGGAGCAGCCCCGACCAGTCCCAGGTGTTCATGAACCTGACCCCGGCCCGGAGGTGAATCCGTGACGCGGCCCGCCGCCCGGGCTGCCCGCGACCTGCCCTCCCGGCGGCCGGGAGGGCAGGAGCCTCCGACATCGCGATCACGGGGCACCGCACCGGGCGGCGGATCCGCTGTGGCCGCCCCTGGACGGAGTCCACCCCCAGTCCACCCTTCTCACGGGACGGAGAAGATGAGGCGTTTCCTCCTCGAACGGACCGCGCCGGGCTCGCTCGCTGCGGCGGAACCTCGTCGGTGCCGGGGCTCTGGTCGGCGCGCTGGTGCTGGGGCTGCTCGCCGCCCCAGCCGGGCCGACCCGGCCACCCCGGCGGGCACGCCCACCGGCGCCGCCACCACGCTCTACGGAAAGTGCCGAAGAGCCTTTGATCTCCCCAGTGGCGGACCTGATCGTCCACCCACTGGCGGGGTCATCGGTCGGGACCTTGCGCGTGCAGCGAACGCAACGCCGACCAGACGTCGTCCGGGATCGACCAATCGGCCAGTCGGAGGGTCTGCTCGATCCGTTCCGGATGGGACATGCCGACGACGGTCGAGGCGATCCGCGAATCGCGGATCGAGAACTGCAGGGCCGCGGCGGCGAGCGGGATGCCCGCTTCTCGGCATACCTCTTCCATGCGTGCCACGCGGGCACGTGTCGCGGGTGACGCCGGTTGGTAGCAGTAGTTCGGCTCGGCTTTCGGGCCGCGCACCAGCATGCCGCCGCCGTACGGTGCGGCGTTGACGAAGGCCATCCCGCGGCGAGCCGCGTTCGCGATGAGCGATTCGGCGGTCGCGTCGACCAGTGTGTACCGGTTGTGGCTGAGGACGACGTCGAAGACGCCGAGGTCGACGTACTGTCGCGCGAGGTCGAGTGGGCCGCAGGCGACTCCGAGGAAGCCGATGACGCCTTCGTGTTGGAGCTTTACCAGTGCTTCGACCGCCCCGTCGGGCGCGATCGCCTCATCGAACGGGATCCGTTCGGGGTCGTGCAGGTAGACGAGTTGCAGGTGGTCCTGGTTGAGACGTTGGATACTCTCCGCGACCGAGGCACGGACTCGGGCGCCGGAGAAGTCGGCGCTACCGGGTAGGGGGTCGACCTTGGTGGCCAGGACGAAGTCCGCCGGCAGGCCGCCGGATCGGTCGATGGCTTGACCGATGCGTCGTTCGCTTTCACCGTTGCCGTAGTTGTTGGACGTGTCGATGAAGTTGATCGGTCCTTCGAGTGCCCTGCAGACGGTGTTGATGGCCTGCTGGGTGTCCACTTCGTATCCGTACAGGCCTGGAGAGCTGCCCAGCGGGCTTGTACCGACGCAGAGAGGTGTAACCGAGAGCCCGGTGTTGCCGAGGGGCCGTCGGAGCATGGTGCGTCCTTCACTGTGAGGGCTCATCGGAGCGACGACGCGGCCGTCCGGGCTTATCGTGTTGCAGCGGGTGAGGCCGTGCCCCCGGGGGCACGGCTTTCCCGCATCGCGCTTGCTTCGAGCATGTTTCGGAGCACGACGATGGCTCCGCCGATCGCTGCTGCGTGGGAGGTGTCGTTGGCCAGCTCGGTCCGTACTCCGTGGACATGCCGCATGAACACCGAATTCTCGAGGACCTCTTGGATCACGGTTCGGTAGAACGGACCGATCGTTGCGAAGGCGCTGCCAGCCAGGACGACCCGGTTCACGTCGAGCAGGTTGACCAGCGTGACGATGCCGGCGGCCAGCATCCCCGCCGAGTCGTTGATCAGGGCTTCGGCGCCGGTGTCGCCGCTGAGCGTGGCCTCGGCGACAGTCAGGAAGTCAGCCAGCGGTCCATGGCCGAGGTCGAGGCGCCGTGCCAGTTCAGGGTCTCGCTCAGCGTTTTCCGCGACAGCGCGGGGTCCGGCGTACGAGTCCAGGCATCCGCGGTTGCCGCAGGTGCACACCGGACCGTGGATGTTGAGGGAGATGTGCCCCAGTTCCAGTCCGTTCGACGCCGCGCCGCGATACGGCTGGCCGTCGACCACGACTTCCGCACCGATGCCCGTCGCCATGAAGACCACGGCGAAACTCCCGGACGATCCTCCCAGGGATTGCACGCCCAGTGCGGCCGCGGTGGCGTCGTTCTCCAATACGACCGGCAGGCCGGTCGCGTCAGCAAGTGTCTTCGTGAGTGAGAAGCCCTGCCAGGCCTCGGTCGGTTGCGGGGTCAGGAGTGTCCCTCCTTCACGGTCCTGGGGGCCGTAGGTGGCCAGCCCGATACCGAGGACGTCGCTGCGGTTGACTCCGGCCGTCTGGAGCATCGTCTCGACGTGCGCGGCGAAGTCGGCGACCACGTCCTCGGGCGGACGGGTGCCCGGGGCCGGGAGCTCGTGCCGCAGCATGACCTGTCCGCCGAGGTCAATGATGACACCGACGGCCGACCACCGGTCGAACTGGACGCCGACCATGTAGCAGGCGTCCGGGCGAAGTTCCAGGAGTCTGCGGGGGCCCCCTCGCACTGCCTGCAACTTTCCCGCCTCCTGAACGAACCCGAACGTCATCAATTTGCGCACGGCATGGGTGATCGTGGTCGGCGTCAGGCCCGTCAGGTCGGCCAGTTCGACACGACTGATGCTGGGGTGCTCACGGATCAGATCGAGCACGGTAATCAGCGTTGGTTCGCGGGTGCCGGCGGACATGAGACTCACTATTCTTTCTTATGGTCGTGGGCTGAGAAGGGATTCATCCACGGTGTTTACATGATCGATCTTGCCGTCGCTGCGCCTGGTTCAGCCCTTGATGGCACCGAAGATTACTCCCTTGGTGAAGTGTCGCTGGACGAACGGGTAGACGGCCATGATCGGGACGATAGCGAGCACGACGATGGCCATCTTCACAGGGAGTCCGGCCACCTGTCCTGCGGCCTGGTTGCCGGCGCCGCCGGAACTGCCGGGCAGGGTTGCGCCCTGGAGGACGTAGGACCGCAGGACCAGTTGCAACGGCCACTTAGCGTTGTCGTTGATGTACAGAACGGCGTTGAAGAACGCATTGAAGTATCCTACGCCGTAGAACAGTGCGACGACGGCGAGTACCGCCCCTGACATGGGAACGACGATTCTCCGCAGGATCCGCCACTCACTGGCCCCGTCGATACGGGCGGCTTCGATGATTCCCTTGTCGATGCCCATGAAGAAGTTCCGCAGGATCAGGACGTTGAACGTCGAAATGGCCGACGGGAGGATCAACGCCCAGTAGGAGTTGATCAGGCCGAGTTCGCTGACGACCATGTATGTCGGAACGATTCCCGCGCTGAAGAACATGGTGATGATGAACACGAAGAGAATCGGGCGGTGCCCGAACGAGTTTGGCTTGCTCAACCCATAGGCGGCCATGGCCGAGACGACGGTGGAAATCGTCGTTCCGACAACGGTGATTCCCACGCTCACCAGTGCTGCCCTGGTGACGACGCCTCCCGACAGGATCTGGATGTAGGCCTGCGCGGAGAGCTCGCCGGGAATGACGACCAGCCCTCCGGATCTGATGGTCTCCGCTTGCGTTGAGAAACTGGTCAAGACGACGGCGTAGAGGGGGAACGCCACGGCGAGGATGATGCCGACGAGTGCGGCCGCCTTCAGGGCCGCGCCGAGCGGGGACGGCGCCTCCTCCCAGACCGGCCGGTTTTCTCGCCTGCGCCGGCGGCGCGGCTGGACGCGCCGCTCGGGCGCGACCCGGTAGCTGCTGCGGGGCGTCTTTCGCGCCCTGGCTTCGGCCGTCATGACTTCTGATACACCCCTGCTTCGCCGAATACATGGGCGAGCTTGTTCGCGCCGAGCACGAGCAGCAGGCTGATGACGCCCTTCGCCAGGCCCGCCGCCGCGCCGAAGCCCCAGTCCCCGTTGACGACGCCGTAGTAGTAGACGTAGGTGTCGATCACTTCGGAGGCCTGTGCCCCGTAGGCCTCGCGCTGCAGGATCAACTGCTCGAACCCAACGGTGAGCGCATCGCCCAGACGCAGGATCAGGAGCAGGATGATCACCGGACGCAGCGCGGGCAGGGTGATGTGCCACATTCGCCGCCACCGGCCCGCGCCGTCCGACGCGGCCGCCTCGTACAGCGACGGATTGACGGTGCTGAGGGCGGCCAAGAAGATGATGATGCCCCACCCGGCGTCCTTCCAGACCTGCTGCGACACGATCATCAGCAGGAAGGCGTCGGGGTTCGTCATCAGGTCGAAGCCCTCGAAGCCGTGCGACCGCAGCGTCGCGTTGATGAGCCCGGCCCCGCCAAAGATCTGCTGGAAGATCGTGACCACGAGTACCCAGGAGAAGAAGTGCGGCAAGTAGACGACCATCTGGATGGTGGTCCGGACACGCGCCGACGCGACGCTGTTGAGCAGCAGCGCGAGCGCGATGGGTATGGGAAAGAAGAAGACCAGCTGGAAGGCGGTGATCGTAAAAGTGTTCGTGACCGAGTTGAGGAATGCCGGGTTGTTGAACACGCGGACGAAGTTGTCCAGTCCGACGAATGGACTCTCCAGGAAGCCCGTGTACGGCGAATAGTCCTGGAAGGCCATGATGTTGCCCAGCATCGGAATGTAGGCGAACACCACGAGCAACGCGACGGCCGGCAGTGTCATCAGGATCAGGTCCCGGTCCTGCTTCAGCTTGACCCGCCAGTTGCGCCGCTGAACGTTCAGCCCTTGCGCGGTAAGGGCTGTGTGGTTTCGGCCGCGGCTCATTAGCCCCGGTCCAAGATGTCTTGGTAGAACGCGCGCAGCTGGTCGCCGCCGGAGGCCCGCCACTGGTCGATCGCCGCATCGAGGTCGTTGATGCTCCTGCGCCCCCGCGGGATGTCGGCCTGCAAGTCCTCGAAGGGCTGACCGAGGGACGCGTACTCCATGGGCTCGGATATGTGCATCCCGTAGAACAGCGGCTCCTGGAGGTACGTGCCGTTGGCGATGGCCCACTCGCAGTACGCCTCGACGTAGCCCGGGTACTGGTACTGGAACTCGGCGGCCGGGGCGTCCGCCAGGAACTGGTAGGTCGGCTGCAGTTCCCTCGCCGCCCGCTCGGTCGGTACCGGGGCCCCGTCCGCGTCGAGGGTGTAGTGGACACCCTCGACACCGAACCTGATCAGCTGGAACTCGGTGGTGCCGAACGGTGCGGCCATGGCGTTGGCCAGGCGCAGGATCTCCTTGACTTTCTCCTTGTCGTCAGCCTGCTTGACGAAGGAGTACATCCCGGCGGCGTTGCCCTTCCAGTAGACGGGGTCGGCCGCGCCGTCGGCGGAGAAGAAGTTGAACGGACGCTGGGAGTAGCTGGGGTTCGCGGCGAGATTGTCGCGGAGCGCTTCGGCCCAGCCGCCGGGTCCGTCGATCATGACCAGGGACTGACCGGACTGGAAGCGCGTCTTGGCCCCCTCCTTGTTGCCGGCGACCGCATCGGGATGGACGACGCCCGCCTCGTACGCCCTCGCGGCCCACTCCAGCGCTGCACGGTACTCGGGGGTCTCGACGCGGTTCAGGAGCTTCCCGTTCTCGTCCAGTCTCCAGTTCGTCACGGAGTGGAAGAGGGTGGCCCCGTCCCAGGGGTCTTCGATGGCCCACTGGTTGTTACCGGGGTTGTTGATCTCCTTCAGCAGGTCCAGGAACTCCTCACCGGAACGCACGGCCGGGTCGACGCCCATCTCGGCGAACAGGTCGCCGCGGTAGAAAATGACGTTGCTGATCGGCGCGGAAGGCTTCGGGATGGCGTAGATCTTGTTGTTCCAGACCGCCATGCGCCAGGCATCGGTCGGGATGTTCGCCAGGTTCGGGTATTCCCGGACGGCATTGCCCGAGAGGTAGGGCGAGAGGTCTTCGAAGACGTGCGGGAGGACGTCGGAGGCGAACGTCGGCGGCTGCATGTAGTCGAGGATCTGCACCCAGTCCGGGACGTCATCAGGCGATGCGAGCACGGTGGAGATCTTGTCGCCGTAGGTGTAGGCATCGACGATTTGGAACCTGATCTCGGAACCAAGCATCTCGTTGACCGCTTCGAAGTACTTGTTGCCGTCCGTGCGCGGAATCGTTCCCCACAGCGGTGTCATCGCGTTGATGGTTCTGCCTGTGCCCGGCGTCTGGGTGACCGACTGGACGAGCTGCTCGGGGGCCTTGGCGTACCCGGGGGGCGATTCGTTCTGCGACGGGAAGTCCGGCTCGGCGTACGTGACGGGCACGTACCTCGGCAGGACGCTGTCGGAGATCTCGCCGGCCCCGTCGGCGGGGACGGAGGTGGCTCCGGAGCATCCGGTTGTTCCGAGGCCCAGGCCGACCGCGGTGCTACTGAGGCCGACGGCGGTGAGGAACGACCGCCGGTTCATACCGCGATCGAAGGAGTTGTTGCTGGACATGGGCATCACTTCCTTGTGATGAAGAGTTGGGGCCTAGCGGACGATCAGCGTCGCTGCGGCCGCTGTGAGGTTGTCGGATCGTGCGGTGAGGGTGATGTGGCCGGGCTCCCCGGTCGGCTGGACGATCGCCAACGCGCGGCCGTGCCAGGTGTGTCGGCGCGGCTGCTGGAAACTGTCCACATTGTGGGGATTTCCGTTGCCGACTCCCTTGAGGCGCCCGGGGCCCTCGAGCTCGAAGGCGACCCGTACGACGGAGTCGGGAACCAGTCGCCGGTCGCTGTCCAGGACTGACACCAGGACATGGGCGAGTTCGTCGGGGTCTGCGTTGAGCGTCGTGACATCGGACTCGAGGTGCAGTGCCGCGGCCGGGCCGGCGGTCGCGAGCGTCTTCCGTCCGATTTCCCGTCCGTTGCTGCTGGCGACGGCGGTGAGCGTCCCCGGCTGGTAGGGCACGGTGAACGTGGCGGTGCAGTGGTGCGGCCGCACCGAGGCGAGTTCAGGCCGCTCGATGCCATTGAGCAGCAGGCGCACCGAGTCGCCGGGCGTGTACACATGCACCGTCATCGGCGTGCCGGCCGGGACCTCCCAGGTCCAGCTCTCCAGCTCGTCGAAGTAGCCCCATCGAAGGGCAAGTTGTTCCATGCCCGCCGGCACGGGGCGCTGGACGAGCAGTTCGACCGGGCTGCGCCCCCAGACCGCCGAGCGCCACCGGGATTGCGGCTTGGGCTGCCCGATCAGGTCGAAGTCGCCGCAGTTGGCTTGGAAGTAGGGGTAGTCCAGGCCGTACCCGCCCTGCTTCTTGTATAGGTCGAGGGCGCTGTGGAATCCGGGGGCGCACGTCTTGTCGCCCAGGGCGGCCCCGGTTCCCTCCTCGGTGACAAGAGTCTTGCCCAGGCCGGATTCGCCGAGGTAGTCCCACGCCGTCCAGACCCAGTTCCCAACGAACCAGCGGTGCTCGTTGGTGAAGGACTCGTCCTCGGCGATGGTGGCGGGGAAGCTCTCGTTCTGCGTGAGCGGCTGGTCGGGGTGAGCCCGGTGGAGTTCGGCCATGCCGCCGTAGCCCTGGCCCTGGGCTTGGTAGTGCACGTCGGCGATGTCGACGTAGTCCCATGCGGGGGCGGTGGTGTCGTCGTGCCCGTCGGCCAGGGTGATCGGCCGCGTCGTGTCGAGGCCTCGGACGAGGGCGGCCATCTGGCACCCGCGGTCGGACTTCTCGTGGTTGGGGATCTCGTTGCCGATCGACCACATGATGACGCTGGGGTGGTTGCGGTCCCGCAGCACCATGGCCGAGAGGTCCTTCTCCCACCAGTCGGCGAAGTGGAGGCTGTAGTCGTCGGGTTTCTTGCTCTCGTCCCACATGTCGACGAACTCGTCCATGACGAGCATGCCGAGGCGGTCGCAGATGTCGAGCAACGCCGGGTCCGGTGGATTGTGCGCGGCGCGAATGGTGTTGAAGCCAGCCGCCTGGAGGATTTCGACGCGGCGTTGTTCGGAGCGGACCAGGGACACCGCGCCGAGCGGGCCGTGATCATGATGGACACACCCCCCGCGCACCGTGATCGGCTGCCCGTTGAGGAGGATGCCCTCGGTGCCGTTCCATGTCAGCGACCGGAAGCCGAAGTCGACCGTGACGACGTCGACGACCTCGCCGTCGACCAGGACCTCGGCGCGCGCGGCATGCAGGGCGGGCGACTCCGGGGACCAGAGGGGTGCGCGTTCGACTTCCAGCCTGAGCGTCTCAGTGGACCGCCCGCCTGCGGCGAGTTCCTTCTCTTGTCCCTGGGCCGTGGCGACGACGTGCCCCCGTGGATCCAAGACCGAGACCCGGACGCTACTGCGGGCGTCAGAGCGAACGAGGTTGGCCACGGAGACCTCGACCTCGGCTGTCGAGCGCTGTTCGCTGATGGACGGTGTCGTCACGTGGAGGCCGGACATCGGGATCCGGACGGGCCCGGTGACCGTGAGCCAGGTGTGCCGGTAGATCCCGGAGCCGGAGTACCAGCGGCTGTTCGCACCTGAGTTGCCCACCCGAACCGCGAGCACATTGGTCCCGAGGGTTTGCAGATGCGGGGTCAGGTCGTAGGCGAACGAGGTGTAACCGTAGGGGTGGAAACCGAGGTGGACCCCGTTGAGCCACATGTCGGCGTTCTGGTAGACACCGTCGAACCGCAGCTCGACATGCGGGCTTTCGCCGCCCCGAGCGGAAGCGGCGTAGTCGTCCAGCGTGAACCGCTTGCGGTACCAGCCGACGCCGCCCACGGTGAAGCCCGTGTCCCGCTTTCCTTCGCTTCCCGCGAAGTCGAACGGGCCTATGACGCTCGGCGGCTCCGGCGCCGACGGCTCCCCTCCCTCCGCGTAGACGAGGACCGAGGGATAGCTGGTGGCCGCGCCGTCGTCGGAGTCCGCATGCGGAAGGTCCTCGATGCTCCAGTCGTGGGGAACGTCGAGCGTGCGCCACTGGCTGTCGTCGAACGACGCGGACTCCGCGCCGTCGACGTCGCCTCGCAGGAAGCGCCAGCCACGGTCGAACGACAGCTCGCGGGGTGCAGGCACGGAAGTCATCGCTGCACCGCCCCTTCAACGTGAAGGGACCGGCCGAAGTCCGGAAGTTCGTCGCGGGTGACCACCATGCCGGCGTGGTAGACGCGGCGCAGGTGGTCGACCGAGTTGCTCTCGGTGAGGTGTTCGCTGTTCCAGGTGTTGAAGTACAGCCAGTTCGCTCCGGTCGCCCTGAGTCGTTCCGGTGCGGGGATGGGTCCGTTCTCATGGAGTGCCACGGGCACCTCATCGCAGGCAGCGGCCCGAGCCGCGGCGTACAGCCGATCGAGCGGGCCGTAGTCACCGGCTGTCGCATAGGTGTCGGCGCCGACCAGGTCGACGTACCGCCGGCCGGGATGGAACGACGGATCCGGTTCCCCGTTGAACGCCAGCAGCCAGATCAGGTTCTTCAAGCCCTTGGCGCCGGTGAGGTAGTCGAAGGTGTGCCGCCACAGCCGCCGATACTGCGCACCGCCCTCCTTGCTCCACCAGAACCAGGCGCCTCCCGCTTCATGGAACGGTCGCCAGATCGCAGCAGCACCGGCGTCCTGCAACCGCTTGAGGTTCGCTGCAGCCCCGTCCAGTCGCTCCATGAACGATGTGTGCTCCGGCGTTCCCACGGTCAGCACGGCATCGATCGATACGGCCTGCTGGCAGCCTTCGTAACTGTCGTCGAAGGTCGGCGCGCCCATGTGGTACGCGACGGAGGGGATCCCTCCCGCGTTCCACCAGTCGATCGCGCGGCCGACGTAGTCGTCGGTCCCCTGGTCCATCCCTCGGATCGCGGGCGGTTTGCCGGAGACGCGGAGGATGTAGTCCATCTCGTACTCCGGCCCGCCGTTCCAGGTCGACTCCTCCTGGCCCGACAGGATCCGCCGGCCCGGCAGCTCGTACAGGTAGCTCAGGACTTCGCGAACCGCCGGAGTCGCGGCCGGACTGACGGGCTCCACATTGCAGCGGTGCGATGTGGCTGTCTCGGTGGCCGGGTGTATTGCCATGCTCGGGTCTCCTCTGGCACGGGTTGACCTGCACGTCACGGTGCAGGGCAATCGCGAGAACTGCGCTGACCTGCGGCGACGTAAGTATTAGCCCACTAAATTGAGTCGGTCAAGTGTTTGGTCCCGATCGATCAGGTCCCCGATCGAACGGGCGCGGCCTGGCCTCGGAGCCCGATCAGGGGCCGGCATGCGGTGCGACGAGAGTGCGGGCAGCGAGCCCGACGCGCGCCCCGGGGCGAAACTCCGGTTGCGGCACCGGCACTCCAGCGATCAGTGGACTCCGAGGTCAGAAGCGTGCGGCCGGACAGCTGGCGCCCGGACGAGAAATTTGGCTCTGGCGACGGCCTTGACAACGGTCCGACACGCGACTCCAATGATTACCCGAATCAATTTAGTGACGCAAATGTTATGGGGGTCACCTCGTCCGTCACCTTGCGATGCGGGCGGGTGGCGACCGCAAGCGCACCACGGCGGAGCTGCCAGGCATGTCGCTGCCTGGTCGAGCGCCGCGCCGCCATCGAACGAGAAGAAGCAACCACACAGGAGTGAATGCAATGGAAGGTGAAGCGTCGGATGCCTCAGGTATGACGCGGAAGACGTTCTTGGCCGGCGTCACCGGCGCGGCAGTAGCGGCATCGGTGGGAGGGGCGCTGCCCGCGCTGGCCTCGTCCGAACCGGACGACCGAGCCGATCGTAGGCGGCGGAATCACTCGCCGAAGAGCGTCACACGATACGAGGCCGAAGACGCCGACCTCACCGGCAACGTGACGGTCGCCACTGCTGGGACGGGGTTCTCCGGGGCCGGCTACGTGACCGGATTCAGCGCGGAGACCGACACGGTGCGGTTCACCATCGAATCCGCAACACAGCAACTCAGCCGGATCAAGCTCGGCTATCGCACCGAGGGCGGCTACGACAAGACGATCGACCTCAACCTCAACGACACTCCGGTCGGTGGGATCAAACTGACCGGGGCCGCCGACTTCACCGCCGGTCCGGCAGGGCTCGTGCTCCTGGAGCCCGGTGGCAACACCGTCACCTTCGGCGGCGGATGGGGTCACTACGACATGGACTACCTCGACATCGAACCGTCGGGCGCGCCCTCGAAGTACTCAGTGAACGCCGCGCCCGTCAACCCGAACGCCTCCTCCGAGGCACGGACCCTGCTGCGGTACCTCGCCGACCAGTACGGCCACCAGATCCTCTCCGGGCAGCAAGGGCTCGCCAACGCCGAGCGGGTGTACGACGTAACCGGCCTGCACCCGGCGATCCTGGGCATCGACTTCGGGGACTACTCCCCGTCGCGGGTCGAACGGTACGACCCCGGCACGGTCATCACCGAGACCGAGAACGCCCTGGCCTGGCACCAGCAGGGCGGTCTCCTCACCGCCAGCATCCACTGGAACGCCCCCACCGACCTCATCGACGAACCGGGCAAGGAATGGTGGCGCGGGTTCTACACCGACTCCACCACCTTCGACATCGAGGCAGTCCTCGCTGATCCCGACTCCGAGCGGTACCAGCTGCTGCTCCGGGACATCGACGCCTTCGCCGTCCAACTGCAGCGGCTCCAAGCGGTCAACGCCCCCCTCCTGTTCCGCCCGCTGCACGAGGCCGACGGCACCTGGTTCTGGTGGGGCGCCAAGGGGCCGGGCCCGTGTATCGAGCTCTACCACCTCATGTACGACCGGCTCACCAACCACCACGGGATCAACAACCTCCTCTGGGTCTGGAACTCGGCCGACCCCGCCTGGTATCCCGGTGACAGCCACGTCGACATCGTCAGCTACGACTCCTACTTGCCCAAGGGCTCCTTCCACCCCAACAGCTGGGCGTTCGAGCACATGGTCAACCTGGTCGACGACCGCAAGATCGTGGCCATGTCGGAAAACGGGGAAAACCCCAGCCCCGACCTCCTCGACGCCTACCAGACCTGGTGGAGCTGGTTCAACAGCTGGGGTGAGGACAACTCCGACGACCACCTGCAGTACGTCTTCAACCACTCCAGCGTCATCACCCGCGACGACCTGCCCGCCTTCTGAGTCGACGGCGGTGTGGATGCTCGAACAGCATCCACACCGCCGCGCACAAGCCCACATCATTCTTTGGCAGAACTGGGCCGTTTTGTACGGTCTTATGTGATTGCAACGTCGTATCGCGATCCGGGCGCGCCACAGTCTGGGCCGCTCGCCCGCGGCTCCCTCACCCCCACATCTCTTCGGGACGGAGAGAACCATGCAGCAGCACACCCCGCGCACCACGCCACGGATGACCGTGGCGGGCGTCGTAGCGGTGACGACGATCCTGTCTTTCGGCCTGCTCGGCACCGCCTCGGCCGCTTCCAGCAGCGACACCGCAGGCGACCCCACCCAGGAGTGCACCGTGTCCCCCGTCAACCCCAGCGCCACCCAGCAGGTGCGCGACGTCCTGTGCTACCTGCACGAGCAGTACGGCAACCACATCCTGGCGGGTCAGGAGGAGAGCACCTGGAACGGCGGCCCCGAGTACGAGATGGACTACATCTCCGACAACACCGGCAAGCTGCCCGCCATCCGCGGCATGGACCAGGCCACGACCGACTACGTTGGGCGGGCCATCGACTGGTGGAACGCCGGTGGCCTCCCCGAGGTCGCGTACCACATGGGCGCGCCGACCCACCCGGACACCTACGAGGGCAGCCAGATGTGGGTGTCCATCGACGCCGTGCTGACCGCCGGCACGGCCGAGAACGCCTCGTTCCTGGAGCGCCTGGACGCCACCGCTGCCAACCTCCAACTGCTGGAGGACGCCGGCGCCGCGGTCATCTTCCGGCCCTTCCACGAGGCCGGCGGAACCTGGTTTTGGTGGAGCAAGGAGGGCGGCCCCCGGTACCAGCGGCTGTGGCAGTACACCTACGACTACCTGACCAACACCAAGGGCCTGAACAACCTGATCTGGATGTTCGGCATGAACGGCGAGCCGCAGTCCGACTTCTACCCGGGCAGGGACTACGTGGACATCGCCGGAGCCGACACCTACGCCGGCAACCAGAACTACGACCCGCAGCACACGCTCTACACCGCCGCCCGCGACGCCGTCGGCGGCCAGCTCCCCGTCGCCCTGCACGAGAACGGCCCCATTCCCGACCCGGACCAGCTCCAGTCAACCGGCACCGACTGGCTGTGGTTCAACACCTGGAACAGCCAACACCTCACGGACGGGAACTCCGTCGACCACCTGCGCAAGGTGTACGACCACGACTACGTCATCACCCGCGACGAGCTCCCCGACTTCGGCTGACCGCTGGCCCGGGCTCCACACGGCGCCGAGCCGCGTGGAGCCCGGGCCCATCGGCATGTCCGTGTCGAGGCCAGGGCCGTGGGTATGTGCGGCCCGGGCAGGCCGAACTCCCGCTGATCGTGACGGTCTCAAGCCATGCACACCGCGAACGAATGGAAGAGAACGTGAACCGCACGCTGCTGCACACAGGATGGACCCTGCGTTCCGCCGGTGGCCCGCCCGCCCCGGCCCACCAGGACGCGACCCGGACGCCCGTCGCGGCCACGGTGCCGGGGTGTGTGCACACCGACCTGATGGAGGCCGGCCTGGTCCCCGACCCCTTCGACGCGGACAACGAGTCCGCGCTCGCCTGGATCGGCCGCCACGCCTGGGAGTACCGCACGTCCTTCGACGCGGCGGCGCCCGCGCCGGGCGAGCGCGTCGAGCTCGTCTGCGAGGGCCTGGACACGCTCGCCGACCTCCGTCTCGACGGCGAGGACCTCGGCCACACCGAGAACCAGTTCCGCACCTACCGGTTCGACCTCACCCACCGCCTGCGCGAGGGCGCGCACGACCTCGCCGTGACGTTCGCCTCCGCCCTCGACTTCGTGGAGCGCGCGGCCGAGCGCTACGGGCCCCGACCACACGTCAACGCGCACCCCTTCTACGCCCTGCGCAAGATGGCCTGCAACTTCGGCTGGGACTGGGGGCCCGACCTGGTGACCGCCGGAATCTGGCGGCCGATCGCGCTGGAGCGGTGGCACACCGCGCGGCTCGCGAGCGTCCGGCCGCTCACCTCGGTGCGGGGCACCACCGGCCGGCTGACCGCCGAGCTCGACGTCGCCTGGGCCACCCCACAGGCCCCCGCCGACGGCGTGACCGTCGGGGTCGCGATCGGCGGCCACACCACGCGCGTCACCGTCCCCGCGGGCGCGCCGCGGGTGACGGTCGAGCTGGACGTGCCCGACGCCGCGCTGTGGTGGCCGCGCGGCTACGGGGACCAGGCGCTGTACCCGCTCCAGGTCACGCTGTCGGACGCGACCGGCGCCGAACTCGACCAGATCGTACGGCGGGTGGGCTTCCGCACCGTCACCCTCGACACCACGGCCGACGCGGACGGCATTCCGTTCCACCTGGCCGTCAACGGCACCGAGGTGCTGGTCCGCGGCGCGAACTGGATCCCGGACGACGCGTTCGTGACCCGGGTGGACGCAGACCGCTACCGCCGCCGCGTCGAGCAGGCGGTCGAGGCCGAGTGCAACCTGCTGCGGGTATGGGGCGGCGGCATCTACGAGCCGCACGAGTTCTACGACGTCTGTGACGAACTCGGCGTCCTGGTCTGGCAGGACTTCCCCTTCACCTGCGCCGGCTACCCCGAGGAGGAACCCCTGTGGAGTGAGGTGGAGGCCGAGGCCCGCGAAGCGGTGGCGACGCTGTCCTCGCACGCCTCCCTCGCGCTGTGGTGCGGCGGCAACGAGACCGTCGCCGCGTTCGCCGAATGGGGCGGCTGGCGCGCCCGGCTGGCCGGGCTGACCTGGGGCGCCGGGTACTACGAGGACCTGCTGCCGCGGATCGTCGCCGAACTGGACCCGACCCGCCCGTACGTGCCCAACAGCCCCTACTCCTTCGGCGACTACGCCTCCCCGGACGACCCGCGGCTGGGCGACACGCACATCTGGGACGTCTGGAACAGCCGCGACTGGACCGGCTACGCCGACTCCCGGCCGCGGTTCGCTTCCGAGTACGGCTACCAGGGCCCGCCGACGTGGACCGCGCTCACCCGCGTGGTGCACGACCAGCCACTGCGCCCGGACGGCCCGCACCTGCTGGTGCACCAGAAGGCCGAGGACGGAAACAAGAAACTGCGCCGCGGACTCGAGCCGCACCTGCCGACGCCGCAGACGTTCGACGACTGGCACTGGGCGACCCAACTCAACCAGGCGCGGGCCATCGCGTTCGGCGTCAGCCACTTCCGCTCGCTCGCGCCGCTGTGCACCGGCAGCGTGCTGTGGCAGCTCAACGACTGCTGGCCGGTCGTGTCCTGGGCCGTGATCGACGGCGACGGTCGGCGCAAGCCGGCCTGGTACGCGCTGCGTCAAGCCCAGGCCGACCGGCTGCTGACCTTCCGCCAGGCGGCGGACGGCCTGGAGGTGGTCGCGCTCGACGACCACGCTGAGCCCTGGGCGGGCACGGTCACGCTGCGCGCGTACGGCCTGGACGGCACCCCGGCCGGGGTCGCCGAGGCCGCGCTCGACGTCGCGCCCCGGCGGACCCAGACGGTGCCGGTGCCCGCCGCGCTGCTCGGCGACGGCACCGCGCCCCGGCTGCTCACCGCCGAGGCGGACGGCGCGCGGCGGGCGACGTGGTGGTCACACGAGGACCGCGTCAGTGGGCTGCCCCCGGCCCGCCTCACCGGCGAGGCCACGCGCACCGCCGAGGGCTACCGGGTCGTCATCGTGGCTGACTCGGTGGTGAAGGACCTCACCCTGCTGGTCGACCGGGCCGACCCGACCGCCGAAGCGGACGACGCCCTGATCACCCTCCTCCCAGGCGAACGAGCCGAGTTCACGGTCCACACGACCACCGACCTCATCCCTAGCACCCTCCTCACCCACCCCGTCCTGCGCACCGCTAACGACCTGCTCCAGCTGCGATGACGTGGCCGGCGGGGGTGGCCTTCGATGCCGGTGCGGTCGGGATAGTTCGCAGCCGAGTCCCAGATCGCGGGGGGTTCACCGTGTAGTCGTACTTCGGCAGGCTGCCGTCGGGATTGCGATGCTCCTCGGCCACCGCCGCACTCGAGCGCCTGTCCGAGGACGCCGCAGGCGACGACACCTCCTGGGAGTTCATCCAGGAATAGGGCCCACCGCGCGGAGGCGGTGCCAGAGCCGCTTGTCTCTGCACCGCCTCCGCGCCCGTCCGAGCGGAAGAAGAGATCATGACCCGTGCGACACGAAGCTGTGCCGCAGCTCCCGAGGCGTCAAAGGTCTCCGGATCGATGCCCTCCGCCCTGCCCAGCGCCGCCGGAAGGCCCTGCGCACGTTGGCGGCGTCGAGCGGCGTTCCCGCCGGGTGGTGAAGACGAGCCCGGCGGTGACGCCGGTGATCGGTTCTCCGGCCTGCGCGGCGCCGCCATCGCCGGATGGTGGCCTTGTCGCGTCGGGCGAGGTCGAACCCGCGTGGGCCGCCGAGCAGATGCAGGAACGGGATCCCGTGCCTGCCCGCCCAGGCAAAGAGCCCGGGGACGTCGAGACCGCACAGCGATGCTGTACAGGCAGACCGGCCCAGGGCCGTTCGCCGGGCCTCGCAGTCGAAGAGGATGATCGGTTCGGCCGGACGGCCGGGCGAGTCCAGCAGCCGGTAGACCTCCGGTGCCTCAGTTCCGGGGACGGTCCGGCACCAGGAGGTGAGCTGTCCAGGTCCGAAGTGGGGCGGGGCGTCGGCCCGGCTGGTGGGGCCGGGCCGACGGGTGTTTCGTTGTCTGGTCGCCGCGGGTGTGACGTCGCCGCGGGTTGCGGAGGGGGACGGGGTGTGGCGCCTGTTCTCAGGCGGTGGCGCAGGTGCTGTCGTTGAGGGTGAAGGTGGTGGGTGTGGTGTTCGTGCTGCCCCGGCTGGCGATGAAGCCGAGGGTGGCGGAGCCGCCGGTTGGGATGGTGTTGTTGTAGGCGGCGGGGGTGACGCTTACCGCGGCGCCGTTCTGGGTGGGAGTGCCGCCCCACATGTTGTTGATGGTCTGGCCGCTGGTGAAGGTGAAGCCCAGTTCCCAGTCGCTGATCGCGGCGGTACCGGTGTTGCGGATGGTGATCTCGCCCTGGAAACCGTTCCCCCAGTCCCCCACTGCCCGGTACCCGACGGAGCAGGTGCCCGGCGTCTCACCGCCGGTGGTCGTGACGGCCACGGTGCCCGAGCGTTCGGATCGGTTACCAGCCGCGTCCTTGGCATAGACCGCGAAGGCGTAGGAGGTGTTCGCGGTCAGCCCGGACACGGTGACCTGGCGGGAGACCGAGCTGGCGACCCGCGTCTCGGTGCCGCCGTCGACACGGACAACGTCGTAGCCGGAGACCCCCACATTGTCCGTGGACGCAGCCCAGCTGAGGGTGGCCGCGGTGCCGGTCACCGCGGAGGCGGTGGGGGCACCGGGGGTGGTGGGCGCCTCGGCATCGGGGGCACCGCTGCTGTCGAGGGCAGCGGTCAGGGCGGGATACCAGCGACTTTCCAGTTTCTGGATGCCGGTGGTCTCGTTGGGGTGCACGCCATCGGTGGTATCTGTGGCCGTGTCGAAGCCGGTCCACTGGTCGACCACGGTGATCGGTGACCGCTCGGTGCTGTTCGCGCTCGCCCAGCCGGGGATGGCGTTGTTGAGGTTGACCGCACCCTGGGCGCAGTCGGCGCAGCCGGTGGGATTCATGGCCGGTATCTGCGCGACGATGAGCTGCACGTCCGGGTTGTTGGCGCGCATCTGGCCGAGCAGTGTTGTGTAGGCGTTGAGGATGGTGGATGTGGGCAGGTGGCCCCAGACGTCGTTGGTGCCGAGCATCATCATCACGATGTCCGGGTCGGTGGCGGACAGCCAGCCGGGGAGCTGGTTGTCTCTCACGATGCCGGTGGCCTGGAAGCCGCCGTGTCCTTCGTTGTCGATGTCGAAGGAGCCCTGACAGTAGGGGTTCTGCTGGGTGCCGACGAAGTCGACGTCGGTGTAACCGGTGGTCTGCAGGTGCTGCCACAGGAGAGCACGCCAGCAGCCGTTGTTGCCGGTGATGGAGTCGCCCAGCAGCATGACCCGGGTGGAGGTGGCTGCCGCGGCGGGCTGGGCTGCGAGGCCGGTGCCGGCGGCCGTCAGCAGGGCGACCAGAAGGATCAGGAGCTGGCCGAGTCGCTTGGATCGGCTCAGGGGTGAGGTGGGCATGGAGGCTCCATGGAGGTCGGAGGGGGTGGCGGCTTGCGTGGGGGAGGGGGGCGGTTGTTGTCAGATGGTGGTGCAGGTTGTCACCAGCGCTCCGACGACGCCGAAGGTCGCGCCCGGCTCGGCGGCGTTCCCCAGCCCCGGACCTCCGCCCGGGTGAGGAAGGGGCCTGACCGGGCCACAGGCTCCGGTCAGGCCCGAGCTGCGGACGAGGCCCCGGCGCTGAAGGGCTCTTATGCGTGAGTCCACCGCTGGTTGGGCCCGCCGTTGCAGTTCCACAGGACCAGTTGGGTGCCGTTCGCGGTTCCGGCGTTGTACGCGTCCAGGCACAGGCCGGAGCGGGTGCTGGTGATCGTGCCGTTCGCGTTGAGGGCCCATCGTTGGTTCGCGCCGCCGTGGCAGTCCCAGATGATGACCCGTGTTCCGGCGGTGGTCGCCGAGGCCTCGGCGTCCAGGCACTTGTTTCCGTACACCCGCAGCTCCCCGGCGCTGGTGAGTGTCCAATGCTGGTTGGGCTGGCCCGAGCAGTCCCACAGCTGTACCTGCGTCCCGTTGGTCTGCGAGCTGTTCGGGACGTCCACGCAGCGGCCGGACTGGGCGCCGACGATCGGGCCCTCGTCCGTCGGCGGCGGCGTCGATCCGCCCGGTTCGTACGGGCAGGTGTTCCCGTACCGGGAGACGCCGGTGGAGTCCGCCAGTCCCGGGCACAGGAACTGGGTGTAGCGGGTGTCGTTGTCGAGGAAGATCTTGAGCCAGGGGATCATGCGCCGCGTCACATTGGAGTTGCCCCAGGTGGGGAATCCGTGGCCGCCGCTGGAGAGTTCGACGAAGGCGCCCTCGGTGGTGGTGGGCAGGGTGGCGTAGAGCCGGTCGAGGGAGGCCGGCGTGACGGTGCCGTCGTCCCGGGCGCCCATGATCATCGTCGGGACCTGAACGCCGGACAGGTCCTGTGAGAACGAGGCGGGCGCGAACGGGACGGCCGCCTTCAGCGACGGCCGCCGCTGGGCCGCGCTGATGGCGCCGCCGCCGCCCATGGAGTGACCCATCACGCCGAGCCGCTGGGGATCAACCCGGTCGCGCACCGGGCTGCGCTGGGTGAGGTAGTCCAGCGCGGCCAGGAGTTGGGTGCCGCGGGCGGTGTCCCAGTCGGTGGGGGTGTTGGTGTTGATGCCGATGGCGACGAACCCGAAGGACGCGATCCAGTGGCCCATCCAGGCGCCCTCGGCCTCCCAGCTGGCCGTATAGCCGGGCACGACCGCGACCGCGCCCCAGGTGCCCAGGCTGGTGTCGGTGGGGTAGTAGATCCTCCCGCCGTTGAAGCCGTTGCCGGACGGCACACTGATCTCGGCCGTGGCGAACGTTCCTCGCTGGGCCGCGACGCTGCTTACCGTGGGATCCGGGCCCCGCTGGTACGGGTTGTCCTCGGCTGACACCGCCGGCATTGCGACCAGGATGCTGATCAGGCTGATCACGGCGGTGACGAGCGCGGCCAGGGTCGTTCTCCGCCGGGGTCTGGCCCCGCTGGGTCTGGTTCTCCCGGAGGGCTGGCTGTCGGTTAGTTGTGATCGCAAATGATCCTCCTTGTGTGGGGCGTGTCCTCGACGCGCCGGGACAACGGATGGCCCCCAGGGGACGCGACCATGACAAGCCGAGCCCTGCGCGACCCCAGAATCGCGCCACCCATGGGGGAAAGTGGTGGGTTACGGGACCGGGGCGTCGCCCGGTCCGGGCGTGAGAGGTTCCGTCGCGATGCGTGCGGCTCGTCGTCGCGACGCCGGAGAGACCGTCGAGGTTCTTCCGGTTCTGTTGACAATTGGGGACGCTACTGAGACGTCGCGGCATGCGGCAAGCCATCAAGTTCGCCAGCTTCTCCGGGCCTCGCAAAAGGGCTCTGAGCAGCGTCTATGACGTAACGACCGTCGCCACTCCCAGGTGGGGAGCAGTCGAAGCACTGGCGCGAACGCGTCGTATGAAGGACTGGCCAACCGCGGTTCTGCGTCAGGAACTCACTTGATCAAACAGATAAACACGTTTAGCTCTGCACGCGTCTTGCCGCCCCGCCAGGTCCGGCTCTAGCCTCACATCTCCGGGAGCGCTCCCACACACCCTCTCCACAACAAGGTCCCACCCGCGCTCGCCCGAGTGAATCGATTCATCCACGTCTCCAGAAGCGAGCCCGCACGTCGTTACCCGCCCATCCGAAGGAGCCGCACAATGATCGTCCACAGTTTGCGAAGATCCCGCGGGCCCGTCGCGTTCCTGCTGACGGCGTTGCTGGCCGTCGTCTCGCTGGTAGTCCTCCCCACGCCTCGGGCACACGCCGCGGTCATCGACACCAGCGCGTCCTACGTGCTGGTCAACCGGCTCAGCGGCAAGGCGATGGCGGTGAGTAACGCGGACACCGCCGACGGGGCGTCGATCGTTCAGTGGTCGCGCGACGACAGCACCGCGCAGCAGTGGCAGTTCGTCGACTCCGGTAGCGGCTACTACCGCCTCAAGTCCGTGAACAGCGGCAAGGTGCTGGACGTCGAAGCCGCGTCCACGGCGGATGGCGCCAATCTCGTCCAGTGGTCCGACGGCAACGGCGCCAACCAGCAGTTCCGCGTCGTGGACACCGACAGCGGCTACGTGCAGCTGATCAACCGCAGCAGCGGCAAGGCCCTGGACGTCTGGGAGCGGTCCACCGCCGACGGCGCCCGGATCTCCCAGTACACCGACAACGACGGCACCAACCAACAGTGGCAGCTCGTCCCGGTCGAGGGCGAGGATCCCGATCCGCCCACGGGTGACGCCAAGCAGATGGAGGACCTCAACCGGGGCCTGACCTCGGTGCGTTCCGGCAGCGGGAACCTGGTGTCCTGGCGGCTGCTCGGCACCGAGAGCTACGACACGGCGTTCAACGTCTACCGCAACGGCACCCGGGTCAACGCCTCGCCGATCACCGACTCCACCAACTACCTGGACAACGGCGCCCCCGCCGACGCCACCTACACCGTGCGCGCGGTGGTGGACGGCGTCGAACAGCCGGACTCCGAGAGCTCGCTGCGCTTCACCGGCGGCAGCTACCTCGACGTGCCGTTGCAGTCCCCCGGCTCCGGCTACACCCCCGTCGAGGCCAGCCCGGGCGACGTGGACGGCGACGGCCAGTACGAGCTGATCGTGAAGTGGGACCCGGACAACGCCAAGGACAACTCCCAGTCCGGCGTCACGGGAAACGTATTCCTTGACGCCTACCGGCTCGACGGCCAGCGGCTGTGGCGCATCGACCTGGGCCGCAACATCCGGGCCGGCGCCCACTACACGCAGTTCCAGGTCTACGACTACGACGGCGACGGACGCGCCGAGGTCGCGGCCAAGACCGCCGACGGCACCCGCGACGGACAGGGCACGGTCATCGGCAACGCCAGCGCCGACCACCGCAACTCCAGCGGCTACATCCTGGCCGGCCCCGAGTACCTGACCATGTTCAACGGCCTGACCGGCGCCGCCATGTCCACCGTGAACTACGACCCGCCGCGCGGCAACGTCTCCTCCTGGGGCGACGACTACGGCAACCGGGCCGACCGTTTCCTGGCCGGCACCGCCTACCTCGACGGCGAACGCCCGTCGCTGATCATGGCCCGCGGCTACTACACCCGGGCCGTCATCGCCGCCTGGGACTTCCGCAACGGGCAGCTGGTCAAGCGCTGGACGTTCGACTCCAACGCCTCGGGCAACGGCGCCGCCTACGGCCAGGGCAACCACCAGCTGTCCATCGCCGACGTGGACGCCGACGGACGACAGGAGATCGTCTACGGCTCCGCCACCATCGACGACAACGGCACCCTGATGTACGCCACCGGCTACGGCCACGGCGACGCCCTGCACGTCGGCGACTTCGTGCCCGACCGCTCGGGCCTTGAGGTCTTCACCATCCACGAGGCGAGCAACCAGCCGGGATCCGACCTGCACGACGCCGACACGGGACAGGTCATCCACCGCACCCCCACCAGCGGCTCGGAAGGCCCAGGACGTGGTGTGGCCGGCGACATCTACGCCGGCAACCCGGGCGCGGAGTTCTGGGGATCGGGCCCGAACATGTCCAACCTGCGCAACGCCTCCGGCGGCAACGTCGGCCGCAACCCCTCCTCCGCGAACTTCCTCGCCTGGTGGGACGCCGACCCCGTCCGCGAGCTCCTGAACGGCACCACGATCGACAAGTACGGCACCGGCGGCGACACCAGGCTGCTGACCGGCAGCGGCGTCGCCTCCAGCAACGGCACCAAGTCCACCCCCGTCCTGTCCGGCGACCTCTTCGGCGACTGGCGCGAGGAGGTCATCTGGCGCCACTCCAACAACAACGCCCTGCGCATCTACGCCACCACCACGCCCACCACCACCAAACTGCACACCCTGGCCCATGACGCCCAGTACCGCGTCGCCCTCGCCTGGCAGAACACCGCCTACAACCAGCCGCCCCACCCCAGCTACTTCCTCGGCTCCGGCATGACCCCCCCCCCCCAACCCAACATCTACCTGCGCTGACGGCACCCCGCCCCAGTCCGGGAGGAAGCAGCACCTTCCGCCGGCCGGCCGGGCAGATCCGTCCGGCCGGCCTTCATCGTTGTCAGGTCCTCGCCTGACGGCAGTCATCGCGGGAAGTGCTGCCGGAGACCGCCACGCCCAGAGGGCGTGGCGGTCTCCGGGCGCCGGGCGTGGCCTGGCGGGGGAGGTGGGACGGCTCGTGTCAGGACAGGTCGGGGACCTCGTCGCGGGTAATGACGTAGTCGTGGTTGTAGACCTTGGCGAGATGCTCGACGGAGTTGCTCACCGTCAGATGCTCGCCGTGCCAGGTATTGAACAGCACCCAGGCGGCTCCCTCCGGCTGAAGGAGGTCGGGATCGGGGATGGGCCCGTTCTCATGGAGCGCGATCGGGATGGCGTCGCCGGCGATCGAGCGGGTCCGGTCGTACAACGCCTTGAGCGGGTCATGGTTGTGGTCGCCCGCGTAGGTGTCGGCGCCGGTGATGTCCGTGTACTGCGGGCCTGGGTAGAAGGCGCCGTCGGGCTCGCCGTTGAACCCGTGCAGCCAGACGAGGTTGTTCAGGCCCTTGGTGTCCGTGAAGTAGTCGAACATGAACTGCCACAGGCGGTTGTACTGGCCGCCTCCTTCCATGCTCCACCAGAACCAGGTGCCGCCGGCCTCGTGGAACGGACGCCAGATGACGGCGACGCCGGCGTCGGCGCACTGCTGGAGTTGGGCGGCGGCGCCGTCGAGGCGCTCGATCCACGACGCGTACTCGGCGGTTCCGGGTGTGAGGACGGCGTCGATGGGGACCGCTATCTGGGTGCCCTCGTACGTGTCGGGGTGGGTGGGTGCGCCCATGTGGTAGCCGACCATCGGAATGCCGCCGGCCTGCCACCACGCGATGGCGCGCGAGGCGTAGTCCGGGGAGTCACCCTTGTCGAGGCCGCGGATGGCGGGGTACTTCCCGGTGTTGTTGTAGATGTGGTTCATCTCGTACTCCGGGCCGCCGATCCAGGTGGATTCCTGCTGGCCGGAGAGGATGTGGTTGCGGTATTGGCTGGTAACGAAGTCCAGCACGTTGCGCGCCTGGGGCGTCGCGTTGGGGTTCACGGGCTCCGCGCGGAGGCCCGCGCCGGCGGCTCGGGAACCGGCGGCGTTGGTGGGGGTGGTGGGGGTGGACGCGGCGGACCGGGTGGTGGCGACGGTGCCCGCGACAGCGGCGGCGGCCACGGGTGCGGCACCCAACGTGAGGGCGCGGCGGCGGCTGATCCCGTGGGCGGTCATGAGCGGCTCCTGATGTAGACGATTGTGACGTTGCAGCCCCGCTTACCCGGAGGACTCTAGAGAGCCTCGCCCGTGCCTTCAAGACATCGCACGCGGGTCATGTGTGGCGCCCCCTGAGCGTTCGTGCAACCGCGCCACTCGTTGTGCCGTCCCGTCGAGCACGGTGTGTCGCCGCTCAGAGCGCGGGACGCGTGGCTGCGGTGAGGGGCTGTTCGGTCCAGATGGTCTTGCCATGTTGGAGGTAGCGGCTGCCCCAGCGGGTGGTGAGCTGAGCGACCAGGAACAGGCCGCGGCCGCCTTCGTCGGTGGTGCGGGCTCGGCGGAGGCGGGGTTGGGTGTTGCTGGAGTCGGTGACCTCGCAGATCAGCACCTTCTCGCGGACGAGGCGCAGGCCGACCGGGCCGCCGGCGTGACGGACGGCGTTGGTGACCAGTTCGCTGACGACCAGCTCGGTGCTGAAGACCAGTTCGTCCAGGCCCCAGCGGGCCAGCTGATGGGCGGTCGCCTGCCGGGCGTCGGCGACCACGGCCGGGTCCGCGGGAAACTCCCAGCTGGCGGTGTGCTCCGTGGGAATGGCGCGGGTGCGGGCGAGGAGCAGGGCGATGTCGTCGCGGGGCGGGGCGAAGCCGGTGTCGGCCAGGAGCGCGCGGCCGGTATCGTCCACGTCCCGGTCGGGGCGGCACAGCCCGGCGAGGCTGCCCGCCAGCCACCGGATGCCGGCGTCGAGATCGTGGTCGTCGCGTGTGATCAGCCCGTCGGTGTACAGGGCGAGGACGCTGCCGGGGTCAAGCTCGAGCGTGGTGGTCTCGAACGGCATTCCTCCGACGCCGAGGGGCGGGCCGGGGGAGATGTCGATCGCCGTTGTGGTGCCGTCGGGCCGGACCACGATGGGTGGGAGGTGTCCGGCGCTGGCGAGAGTGCAGCGGCGGGTGACCGGGTCGTAGACGGCATACAGGCAGGTGGCGCCGATGGTGTCCCGTTGTCCGGGGGGTGCCTCGCCGGCGAGTTGCTGGACGAGGCCGTCGAGGTGCGTGAGGAGTTCGGTGGGGTCGAGCTCCAGGTCGGCCAGGGTGTGGACGGCGGTGCGCAGGCGGCCCATGGTGGCGGTGGCGGGCAGGCCGTGGCCGATCACGTCACCCACGACGAAGGCCACCCGGAGGGCGGGCAGGGGGATGACGTCGAACCAGTCACCGCTGATCTCGGCCCCGCCGGCGGCGGGCCGATACAGGCCCGCGGTCTCCGCCGCCGGGGTGTCGGGGGTGGCGGCGGGGAGCAGGCGTTGCTGCAGGGCGGCGGCTACCCGGTGCTCGCGGGTGTAGCGGCGGGCGTTGTCCACGCTGAGTGCGGCCCGCGAGGCGATCTCCGCGAGCAGGTCTGCGTCCTGCTGTTCGAAGCGTTCGGCCTGCTCGGTACGCAACACCGTGACTGTGCCGAGCAGCAGGCCACGGGCGAACAGCGCGGTCCCCACCATCGACTGCCCGTGCTCGGGGATGAACAGCCGCACCACTTCCGGGTTGCCCTCGACCGCGGCGAGCACGCTCGCGCGGTCGGGCAGGAGGAAGGTCTCACCGCGCTGCAACGCCCGCAGGCGGGCCGAGTCCGGTAGCGGTGGGAGCACCGCGCCCGCCGGGGGGAGGGACGCAGGCCACACGCCGGTGGACGAGGCCACGGCCACCTGGCGCAGGTGCTGCTCCCCCCCGCCGAGGATCTTCGGGGGCTCGTTCCCCTCGAGTACGGCCTCGGCGAGGTGCACCGACGCCAGGTCTCCGAAGGCGGGGACGAGGGCGTCCGCCAGGTCCTGGGCGGTGCGCGTGACGTCGAGGGAACCACCGATCCGGGTGGCGGCCTCGTGCGTCAGGTCCAGGCGTCGGCGGGCCCGCCGACGCTCGGTGGCATCGGTGATCACCGCGGCGACACCCGTGGGGCGGCCCGCCTCGTCTTCGAGCCGGAAGGCGGACAGGGACACGGCCCGCACTCGTCCGGACATGTGCGGTGACCGCGCCTGCTCTCGATCGATCACCGGCACGCCGGTGTCCAGCACCTGGCGCAGCACCGCCTCGGCGTCCTCGGCGTCCCGGCTGGAGAGGACCTCGCGCAGCCGGCCGCCGACCACCGGCCTCGGGCCGCCGAACATGTCGGGGGTGACGTTGGTCCGCACCACGGTCAGGTCCGTGTCGTGGATGCCGACGCCGATCCGGTCCTGGGCGAGCAGCGCGCGCAGGAAGGCCGTGCCTTGTTCCCAGTCGGTCACCTGCTGGGTGGGAGCTGCCAGGAGTAGCCACTCTGAGCGGTCGTCCAGCCGCAGCGCGTGGAAGGTGACCTCGACCGTCCGGCCGGAGCGGTGCCTGAGCACCGCCTGTCCCGCCGCGGGCATCCCAGCCGCGCAGCGCGTGGCGCGACGATCCCGGTCCGGTGTGTCGGCGAGCAGCCGTCCGATCGGCCGCCCACAGACCTCTGCGGCAGTCCGGCCAAGCAGCTCCGCGGCCGTACGGGACCACCGCACCACGACGGCCTCGCCGTCGACCAGCGCGGACGCGATGCCGCCGAGCGCAATCGCCTCGCTCTGTCGTGATCGCTGGAGGCGTGCATCATGCTCCTCGCCGGGGGGTGGAGCTCCCTGCATGCATCCATTATGAGGGGATATGCCCGTGTGGTCAGTGACTCGGCATCGCCGGCCGATGTGGGCCACCCCGGAGGTGCGGCATTCGGGGCTGCCCGTGCCGGGGGCCTCGCGCTCGGAGCGGCGGAATGCCGTCGGCCCGTCGCACCGGCGTCGGTGAGTCGGGGCTCCTGCGCGTGGCGGTGGCGCGGGTGCGGTCGGCGTCGTTCCCCCTGGTCCCGGACCTCCAGGTGGGCCACCAGGGAGGCGTTGCTTGCGGGGTGGCGTTCAGGCGGTGGGCCAGCCCCGCGCCGGTCAGGCCGGGATCGACATGGACGGAGGTCAGCAGGGCGCGGCCCGGGCACCCGTACGGCACGGGTTGGCGGCGTGATCTTGCAACGTTGAAATTAACATCGCCAAGTTACTTCACTGATCTAAGTAAGTCCCCTATAGTCCTTCTGCCACCACCACTCAGCTCCCCGCAGAGGAGAGGCGTATGAAGAAACCACGCAGAGCCGCAGGGCTTGGTGGGCGGTTGACCGCCGTGGCGGCGGTCGGCACCTTGGTGGTCAGTCTGTTCGCCACGCTCACCGCGACAGCGGCACCGGCCGTTCCGGGGGAGTCGCGGCCCCAGACCCGCACGGTGGAGATCGCCGACCCGCGGGCGACGGACGAGACCCGCTCCCTCTTCTCCTACCTGCGGGATCAGCGGGGGAGCGGCATTCTCTTCGGTCACCAGCAGACCACCGAGTTCGGTGTCACGATCGGTGAGGCCGACGGCGTCAGGTCCGACGTGCTGGCGGGCGTCGGCGATCACCCGGCGGTGTTCGGCTGGGACATGAGCGACGAGGGCTACGGGTCCTCACCCGGCACACCGGAGGAGAAGTTCGCCACCTTCGTGGAGCTGATCCAGGACGCGCACCGCATCGGTGGGATCAACACCATCAGCGCCCACATGAACAACTTCGTCACCGGCGGCAACTACGGTGACACCAACGGCGACGTCGTCGAGCGCATCCTGCCAGGAGGCGACCACAACGACGAGTTCACTGCCTACCTCGACCGCGTCGCACGGCTCGCCCACGCCATCACGGATGACGAGGGAGATCCCATCCCGGTCATCTTCCGCCCGTTCCACGAGAACAGCGGCTCTTGGTTCTGGTGGGGCGCCGCCCACGCCTCGCCCTCCCAGTACATCGAGCTGTGGCGCTACACGGTCGAGTACCTGCGCGACACCAGGGATGTACACAACTTGCTGTACGCGTACGGGCCCGGTGGCGGTTACGGGGGCATCGACGACGTCTACATGCGCACGTACCCGGGGGACGACTTCGTCGACGTCCTCGGCTACGACAACTACGACGGCACCGACGCCTCGCAGCAGTGGCGGGACGGCGTGGTGGCCGACCTCGGCATGATCGCCCGGATAGCCGAGGAGCGCGGCAAGGTCTCCGCCTTCACCGAGTTCGGCGAGAGCGGCGCCCTGAAGCCCAACGGCCAGAACGGCAACCTCCAGTGGTACACCCAGGTCCTGGACGCCATCACCGCCGACCCGGACGCCTCGTGCACCGCCTACATGATGACCTGGGCCAACTTCGGCACCGACCAGTACTTCGTTCCTTACCCGGCGCACGACGACCTGGCCGAGCACGAACTCCTGCCGGACTTCCGGGACTTCGAGGCGGATCCGGACACGGTTTTCAGCTCCGGCCTGGACCTGCGGGACGTCTTCGACCGACGGGTAGGCGCCGAGCGGCATGAGCCGTTCCTGCACGTGGTGTCACCCACCGACGGTGAGCGCGTCACCACCCCGACCACCACCGTCCGGGTCCGCGTCTCCGACGCCCGACCGCGGCAGGTGTACTACACGGTCGGCGACGACCCCACGCGGCACGAGCTGCGACTCGACGGCGCGACCGGGTACTACACCGGCACCTGGGACATCGGCGAGGCGAACCTCGACAACACCGTCACCGAGCTGCGCGTCCGCGCCGTCCTGCCCGGCCATCGGACACTCGGGGACGACTACCGCGTCATCCTCGGCGAGAAGCCGCCGCTGCCCCCCGGCGTCATGGACGACTTCGAGGGCCATGTCGACGACACCGCGCTGCGCTCCGAGTACAGCCCCTACGGCACCAACACGATCTCGCTCTCCCACGACCCGGTTGGGACGGGCGAGAACGCGCTGCGCTTCGACTACGACTTCGGATTCCAGGACTACACCGGCATCGGCAGACGCCTGGAGGGCGACTGGTCCGCCTTCGACACCTTCTCGCTGTGGCTCAAGCCGGACGGCTCCCAGCACAGGCTGGTGCTTCAGCTCGTCGCCGGCGGCGTCGCGTACGAGGCATATCCGTCCATGGCTGGCACCGAGGGCGGCACCGTGACGATTCCCTTCGCCGATTTCCGTCCCGCCCCCTGGGACACCGCCAACGCCGACCGGCGCGTCACCCCGGAAGACCTCGCCGACCTCTCCCAGTTCAACATCTTCATCAACCAGACGGAGAGCGGTACCACCACCGACGGCAGCTTCTACGTGGACGACCTGCACGCCAACTGAGAGACATCTCACGTGCCTAAGAAGTCAAGCCGCGACGGCTGGAACTGCTGAGAAGGAGGTGAATGCGCGATGCTCGTCGAAGTGCTGCCGGGTTTGCAGGCAGTGGTAGAGCTGGCCGAGCAG
>NZ_JBDPLU010000032.1:0-57421 GCF_039871525.1 Streptomyces sp. B6B3
CAGCGGGCCGGGAGAACTCAGGAGTCCATCCGGCGCCCACGCGGCCACCGCGAAACCCGTCTACATCAGTCAATCCAGCGGCCCCTGACGAGGTCGGCCTGGAACCGCCTACTCACGAATTAGGAGGACCGGATGGAGACGGGTGACTTCCTGGCCCGGCTGGCCGACGAGGGCGAGGCGTTGATCGGCGCGGCGCTGCGGGCCGGGCCCGGGGCGGCCGTGCCGTCGTGCCCCGACTGGCGGGTGCGGGACCTGGTGTCGCATCAGGGCAACGTGCACCGGTGGGCGGCCACGTTCGTGGGCGAGCGGCGGAGGGAGCCCCTGCCGATGCCCGTGGGGCGCGTTCCGGACGGGGAGTTGGCCGACTGGTTCCGGGACGGACACCGGTCGCTCCTCGCCGTTCTGCGGGAGGCTTCCGAGGACCTGGTGTGCTGGTCGTTCCTGCCCGGATCGCCGACCTCGCGACACTTCTGGGCCCGGCGGCAGGCGCACGAGACGACCGTGCACCGGGTGGACGCGGAGTTGGCCGCCGGCTCGCCCGTTTCGGCGGTGCCGGCGGAACTGGCGGCGGACGGGGTGGCGGAGCTGCTGACCGGTTTCCACGGCCGGCCGAGGAGTCGGGTGCGCAGTGCGCGGCCGCGCACGCTCGGGATACGGGCCACGGACCGGCCGGAGGCGCACTGGCGCGTGGTGATCTCGGACGAGCCGCCGCGGGCCGAGCGGGCGGGCGCGGACACACCGGTGGAGTGCGAGATCAGCGGCCCGGCCGAGGCGCTGTACCTGGCGTTGTGGAATCGCCGGCGCTTCGCGGACGGGCTCGCGGTCCGCGGGGACGCCGCGCTGGCCGAGCTGTGGCGGACGACCTCGGGGGTCTGAGGTGCCGCGGCGCGGCGGTCGGCGGGCGACGGTCAGGTGACCGGCAGCATGCGGGCCAGCACGGCCCGCTGCGCGGGCAGCGCCTCTTCGTGCCGCCGGCGCCCGGCCTCGGTGAGGGTGACGCGCACGCCGCGGCGGTCGTCGCTGCACATCGCGCGGCTGACCAGGCCCTCCCGCTCCAGGCGTCCGACGAGGCGGGACAGGGCGCTCTGGCTGAGGTGGACCCGGCCGATGAGCTCCTGGACGCGGAAGGCGCAGCCGCCGTCCTCCGCCTGGTCCGACGCGAGCACGTCGAGCACCTCGAAGTCGCTGGCGCCGAGGCCGTGTGGCTGGAGGGCTCGGTCGAGTTCGCAGACGGTCCTCGCGTGCAGGCAGAGAGTCTCCCGCCACCGCGCCACGAGCGCGTCGTCCGCCTTCATCCCGGGCATGGCGGCACGTTACCAGATGATCGCCCTTTTGTTGCGCAGGAATTAATTGCGTTCGCATCTATTGTTCATCCCAGCCACCCTGGTCGCACCAGCCCCGACTCGTAGGCGAGGACGACCAGTTGTGCGCGGTCCCGAGCGCCGAGCTTGACCATGGCGCGGCTGACGTGGGTCTTGGCGGTGAGCGGCGAGACGACCAGGCGGCGGGCGATCTCCTCGTTGGACAGTCCGATGCCGACGAGGGCCATCACCTCACGCTCGCGCTCGGTGAGCTCGGCGAGCAGCGCGGCGTCCGCCGGCTCCTTGGAGCGGGCGGCGAACTCGGCGATGAGGCGCCGGGTGACGCCCGGGGACAGCAGGGCGTCACCGGCCACCACGGCCCGGACGGCGCGCAGCAGTTCGTCGGGCTCGGTGTCCTTGACCAGGAATCCCGAGGCGCCGGAGCGGAGGGCCTCGAAGACGTACTCGTCGAGCTCGAAGGTGGTCAGCATCACCACCCGGACGCCGTCCAGGCCGCTGTCCTCGGTGATCCGGCGGGTGGCCGCAAGGCCGTCGAGCAGCGGCATCCTGATGTCCATCAACACGAGGTCGGGTCGGTGCTCGCGGACCTGGACCAGCGCCTCCTCGCCGTCGGCGGCCTCGCCGACCACGGTGATGTCCGGCTGGGCGTCCAGCAGGGCGCGGAAGCCGGCCCGCACCAGGACCTGATCGTCGGCCAGGAGTACCCGGATCACGTGCTCTCCCCGTTCGTTTCGGTGCTGCTCTTGGTTCTGCTGTCGGTGCCACCGCCTGCGTTCGGGTCACCGGCCGGCGGGGTCAGCGGCAGCCGGGCGGTGACGCGGAAACCGCCGTCCTCGCGGGGGCCGGCGGTGACCGTGCCGCCGAAGGCGGCGGCGCGCTCGCGCATGCCGACCAGGCCGTTGCCGCCGACGGTGCTGTCGCCGGTGGCCGGGCCGTCGTCGTCGATCCGCAGTTCGAGGCCCTCGTCCGTGTAGCGCAGCCGCACCCGTGCGGTGCGGGAGCCGGAGTGGCGGACGGTGTTGGTCAGCGCCTCCTGGACGATGCGGAACGCGGCCAGGTCCGCACCCGGCGGCAGCGGCGAGGGGGTGCCCTCCGTCGCGGTCTCCACCCGCAGGCCGGCCCCGGAGGCCTGCGCGGCGAGCTCCGGCAGGCGCGCGAGGCCCGGCGCGGGCGCCCGTGGGGCGGCGCCGCCCGGCGTGCGGAGCGTGTCGAGCACCTGACGCACCTCCCCCAGCGCCTCCTTGCTGGCGGCCTTGATGGTCGTCAGCGCCCTGCGGGCCTGGTCGGGGTCGCTGTCCAGGAGGGCAAGGCCGACCCCTGCCTGCACGTTGATGACGGAGATGCTGTGGGCGAGCACGTCGTGCAGTTCGCGGGCGATCCGCAGTCGCTCCTCGTCGGCGCGGCGCCGCTCGGCCGTCTCCCGCTCCTCGCGCTCCCTGGCCAGCTGTTCCCGGCGGGCGCGGAGCAGCTCGGAGACGGCGAGGACGGCGACGGCCCAGGCGGCCGTCCCGGCGTCGGCCCCCCAGCCCAGGGCCTGGTCGTGATCGGGCGGCAGCCAGCGGTACAGCCAGTGGCCGACCAGCAGCTGCCCGCCCCAGAGCATGCCGAAGGCGCCCCAGGCGGCATAGCGGTGGCCGGTGACCACGGCGTTGAAGGCGCCGACGACGACGCCGGCGTAGATCGGGCCGTAGGGGTAGCCGAAGCCGAGGTAGACCAGGGCGACGGCGCAGGTGCCGTAGGTGGCGAGCGGGGGGTGGCGGCGGCGCAGCAGCAGGAACGCGGGGCCGAGCACCAGCAGCACCCGCGCGAAGACGTCCAGGGCGGCGCGGTCGGTCTGCCCGCGGGCGGCGAAGTTCGAGCCGACCAGCTGGACCACCAGGATCGCGGCCGAGGACAGCCACGGCAGGCCCGCGGCGGCGGGCGGGCCGGCCAGCCAGCGCCGCCACGGCGGTCCGCCCGGGTACGGGCGTGGAGGGCTCTCGGTCATGTCGGTCAACGTAGCCCGTGGCGGTGCGGTGGCGCGTCACCTGTGCGTCGTCCCCGCGCCTACTCCCGGCGCAGTAGCCGGGTGGGCCGCCGGGCGTCGCGTCAGGCTCCGACGCTGCTTCCCGAGCCGGCGCTGGTGTCCTGGGCGTCGGGACCCCGGCCGGCCTTCCGCGGCTCCCGTTCCGCGTCCTTGGCCGAGGGCCGGTCCAGGACCGCCAGGGCCCTGCGGGCCAGGGGGTGGGTGCGGACGACGCCGGCGAGGGTGGTGGAGCCGCGGGTGATCTGGGTGAAGATGCTCCACGCCGGGCGGACCCCGATCATGGTGGCGTGCAGCATCCGGGGTCGGCTGCGGAAGAGCGCCAGCATGCGCCGCCCCACGCCCATCTCGACGCCGAGGCCGGCCTTGATGGCGAAGGTGTAGTTCAGCGCCTGGCGGCGGGCGTCCACGGCGTCACCGGCCTCCGCGATGCGGGCGGCCCACTGGCCGGCGAGCCGTCCGGAGCGCAGGGCGAACGAGATGCCCTCCCGGGTCCACGGCTCCAGCAGCCCGGCGGCGTCGCCACACACCAGCACGCGTCCCCGGGAGAGCGGCGAGTCGTCGGTGCGGCAGCGGGTGAGGTGGCCCGAGGAGACGGTGGGGGTGAAGCCGGACAGGCCGAGGCGCGCCGTGAAGTCCTCCAGGTACCGCTTGGTGGCCGCGCCCTCGCCGCGGGCCGAGATGACGCCGACGGTGAGGGTGTCCCCCTTCGGGAAGACCCAGCCGTAGGAGCCGGGCAGCGGGCCCCAGTCGATCAGCACCCGCCCCGCCCAGTCCTCGGCGACCTCGGGCGGCACCGGGATCTCGGCCTCGAGGCCCAGGTCGACCTGGTCGAGGCGCACCCCGACGTGGGCCGCTATCCGGCTGGCGCTGCCGTCCGCGCCGACCACCGCGTGGGCCAGCACCGTCGAGCCGTCGGCGAGCACGACGGCCACGGTGCGCCGGTCGGGGACGGCCGGGCCGTGCTGCTCGACCCGGGAGACGGCGACGCCGGTGCGCAGCCGGGCGCCCGCCGCGACGGCGGCCTCGGCCAACCGCTGGTCGAAGTCGGTGCGGTTGACCAGGCCGAACAGCATGTGCTTGGAGCGCCGGGTGCGGGCCATGCGGCCGTTGTGGGAGAACGTCACCGCGTGCACCCGGTCGCGCAGCGGGAGTTCGAAGCCGGGCGGCAGCGCGTCGCGGGACGGCCCGATGATGCCGCCGCCACAGGTCTTGTAACGCGGCAGGTCAGCCTTCTCCAGCAGCAGCACGCTCCGGCCGGCCTCGGCCGCCGCGCGGGCCGCGGACGCCCCCGCGGGCCCGGCACCCACCACGACGACGTCCCACACCTCTTCGTTCCCGCCCTCGTTGGCGCTGCTGTGGCTACTCACGATGTGCTGTCGCTCCCCGTCGCGTGTCGTGCCTGGTCACCGAGACCGCATCCTAAGCCGTCCGCCACGGGCCGGGCCGGGGGCGGTCACGGCCGCCCGGCACGACTGTTGTGGGATCATCGCCAGCACCCCTGTCCGCACAGATGTTCACCGGCCCGCGCCGCGGGCCGCAGGAGGAGCGTTCCATGCAGCAGACGAGTCCGGCCGCCGCGATCACCGACGCCGTCGCCGCGCTCATGCCCCGGGCCCGTAGGGAGCTGGCGGAGCTGGTGGCGTTCCGTTCGGTGGCGGATCCCCTGCAGTTCCCGGCGAGCGAGTGCGCGGCCGCCGCCGAGTGGATCGCCGCGGCCCTGCGCGCCGAGGGATTCTCGGACGTGGCGCTGCTGGACACGCCCGACGGCAGTCAGTCGGTCTACGGGCATCTGCCGGGACCGGCGGGCGCGCCGACGGTGCTGCTGTACGCGCACTACGACGTGCAGCCACCGCTGGACCCGGCCGACTGGACCTCGCCGCCGTTCGTGCTGACCGAGCGGGACGGCCGCTGGTACGGCCGGGGCGCGGCGGACTGCAAGGGCGGCGTGCTCATGCACCTGTTGGCGCTGCGCGCGCTGCGGGAGCACGGCGGCGTCCCGGTCGGAGTGAAGGTCATCGTCGAGGGCTCGGAGGAGCAGGGCACCGGAGGGCTCGAGCGGTACGCCGAGTCGCATCCCGAACTGCTGGCGGCGGACGCCGTGGTGATCGGCGACACCGGGAACGTGCGGGCGGGTCAGCCCACGGTGACGGCCGTGCTGCGCGGCATGGTGGCGTGCCGGGTGCGGGTGGACACGCTGGAGGGCAACCTGCACTCCGGCGCGTTCGGCGGGGCCGCGCCGGACGCGCTGGCCGCGCTGATCCGGGTGCTGGACTCGCTGACCGACCAGGACGGCGGGCCGGCCGTCGAGGGTCTGGACCCGGCCGGGACGTGGGCGGGCACGCCGTATCCCGAGGACGCGTTCCGGGCGGACGCCCGGGTGCTGGACGGGGTGCGACTGGTCGGCTCGGGCGAGGTCGCCGACCGGGTGTGGGCGCGGCCCTCGGTCACCGTGTTGGGCATCGACTGCCCACCGGTGGTGGGTGCCACGCCCTCGGTGCAGGCGAGCGCGCGAGCGCTGGTGAGCCTGCGGGTGCCGCCGGGCGTCGACGCGGGCGAGGCGGGGCGGCTGCTCGCCGCGCACCTGCGGTCCCGAGCCCCGTGGGGCGCCCGGGTGACGGTGGAACCGGCGGGCGAGGGCCAGGCGTTCCGGGCGGACACCGGCAGCCCGGCGTACGGCGCGATGGCGGAGGCGATGCGCGAGGCGTACGACGGCGCGTCGATGGCGGTGGTGGGGCAGGGCGGTTCCATCCCGCTCACCAGCACGCTCGGTGGGCTGTATCCGCGGGCGGAGATCCTGCTCATCGGCCTGAGCGAACCGGAGGCCCGGATCCACGCGGTGGACGAGAGCGTCTCGCCGGACGAACTCGCCCGGATGTCGGTGGCCGAGGCCCGTTTCCTGCAGCGCTACGCGGCGTCCGCGCGCCGCTGACCCGAGCCGGCGACGGAGACCCGGCCGGCGCACGCGACGGCGTCGGCCGGGTGGCACGACCGGATCCGGCCGGCGCCGGTCGCGGTGGGTCGCCGTGGGTCGCCGTGGTTCAGGCCCCGACCGGGATGCCGGCCTCCAGGTTCAGCGGGCGCCCCTCCGCACGCGCCCGCAGGGCCCAGCGCAGCCGGGCGAACCGGCCGGGCGAGAGCAGGCTCTCGGCCTCCTTCTCGCCGGCGAAGCGCCAGCCCCGGAGTTCGGCACCGGGCAACAGCACCTCCCGCACCCGCTCCGCCTCCAGCCGGCCGCCGTCGAACAGCAGCCGCAGCCCGCCGAAGCGAGGCGGGCGCGGCGGCTCCCAGTCCACGATGAGCAGCGCCGGCTCGTGCGTCAGGTGCAGGCCCAGTTCCTCGGCCACCTCGCGGACCGCCGCCCGCGCCGGCGGCTCCCCCGCCTCGACCACGCCGCCGGGGAACTCCCAGCCGGGCTTGTAGGTCGGGTCGACCAGCAGCACCCGGTCCCGGTCGTCGAACAGCAGCACGCCGGCGGCCAGGGTCTCGGCGCGCGGTGCCGGGGTCTGCACGATGTCGCAGGTGCCGACGCCGCTGCGGACCGCGTCCGCGAGCTGTTCGGCGGTCTGGCGTGGGGTCAGCCGGGAGGCGTCCACCGTGTGGGCGTCCTCGGTCAACCACGGCAACGCGGCCGCGTAGTGCGGCAGGTGGCCGAGACGCCAGGCGCGGGTCGCCTCGCCGTCCACCACGGCGCGCCGACCGATCCGCTCGCGAAGGAACGTTTCTTCAACGTGCAGCAGGAGGTGCTGGGTAGCGATCTGACGGGCCGCGAGGCCGCCGAAGATCTCGTCCCGGTACTCCTGGCGCAGCAGGGTCATCGGCACCACCAGCGGCCCCGGCATCTCCGCCAGCAGCGCGGCGGCGGTGTCCACCACCAGCCGCCGCCAGGACGGCAGGTCCTGGTAGTCGTCGACCTGCGCCAGGCGCTCCTTGGACAGCATCATCCGCAGCCCGGCACCGACGAGTTCCGGGTCGTAGAGCGCGCTGCCCGGCACCAGGTCGAGCAGCTCCTGCGCGGCCGTGGTCTTGCCGGACCCGAACGCGCCGTTGAGCCAGATGATCACCGATCCCCCTCCTTCGTTCGCCCGTGTGTCAGGTGCCCGCTGCACCCCGTGCCAGAAACGTGTCCGACTCGCTCCAGCAGGCGGCCGCCGCGCCGACGAGTCCCGCGTCGGTGCCCAGTCGGGCCGGCACGACCTCGAGGTTCCGGACGAAGGGGAGGGTCGCGAACTCCCGCAGGGCGGCCCGCAGCGGCGTGAAGAGGACGTCGCCGGACTGGCTCACACCGCCGCCGACGACCACGGTCTCGAGCTCCACCAGGGACGCCGTGGCGGCGATGCCGGCGGCCAGCGCGCGGGCGGATCTGGTGAAGGCGGCCAGCGCCACCGGGTGTCCGTCCCGGGCGGCGGCGGCCACACCGGCGGCGCTGGTGTCGCCGTCGGCGGTGGCCGGGCGCCAGCCCGCGTCCAGGGCGTAGCGGGCGATGTTGGTGCCGCTGGCGATGCGCTCCACGCAGCCGCGTCCGCCGCAGGGGCAGAGGTCTCCGTCGAGGTCGACGCTGATGTGGCCGATGTGGCCGGCGTTGCCGGTGGGGCCGGGCCGGAGCCGGCCGTCGAGGATGAGCCCGCCGCCGACGCCGGTGGAGACGACCATGCACAGGGCGTTGTCGCGGCCCTGGGCGGCTCCGCGCCAGTGTTCGCCGGCGGCGATGGCGGCGCCGTCGCCGACGAGGGTGACGGGTAGCGCTCCTGTGGTCTCGCGGATCCCGGCGACGAGGGGGAAGTCGCGCCAGCCGGGGATGTTGACGGGGCTGACGGTTCCGCTGCGCGCGTCGACGGGTCCGGCGCTGCCGATGCCGACGGCCCCCACCCGGGACCACAGCGGGTGTGCGGTCAGGCCGCTGACGACGTCGGTGGCGGCGCGCAGCACCTGCTCCCCGCTCTCGCCGGCGGGGGTCGGGCGCTGGACGCGGTGAAGCAGTTCGCCGCCGGCGTCCACCAGGGCGCCCGCGATCTTGGTGCCGCCGATGTCGATGGCGGCGACGAGGTGCGTGGTCATGGTCAGGAAGCCTGATCCGTGAGGGTCGGGATTGTCCAGTCGGTTGGCGGGGCGCTACGGCGCACGGCGGCCGGCGAGGGTGGCCAGCCCGGCGTCGTCGAGGCCGCTGAGCCGGGTCACCTCGGCCGCGTCGAGTGCGCCGCACTCGCGCCCGCGCAGCAGGAGGCCGCTGAGGGACCGGGCGGTGGCGGGCTCGTCGAGGATGTCGTCGGTGACGCGGCGGGCGTAGCGGGACAGGCGGGCGGCGGCGGGCTCCAGCGCCTCGCGGTAGAAGGCGTAGACGGCGGCGTAGCGGGTGGGGAGCTGGCCGGGGTGCAGGTCCCAGCCCTGGTAGTAGGCGCGGGCGAGGGAGCGGCGGACCAGTCGGTGGTGCAGCCGCCAGGCGTCGTGGATCCGGTCGGCGGGGCCGGTGGGGAGGACGTTGGTCGAGCCGTCGGAGAGCTGGATCCCGGTGCCGGCCGCGGCGACCTGGACGACCGCCTTGGCGTGGTCGGCGGCGGGGTGGTCCAGGGACTGGTGGGCGGGGCCGATCTGGCAGTCGGCGGTGTAGTCGTAGGTGCCGAAGTGCAGGCCGGTGATCCGGTCGGGGGCGGCGTCGATCATCCGGGCGACGGTGGCGCGGCCGTCCGGGTCGAGGACCGCCTGGGGGGTCTCGATCTGGATCTCGAAGCCGATGCGCCCGGGGGCGAGTCCGGCGGCCCGTTCGAACTCCGCGCAGAGCAGGGCCATGGCGGCGACCTGCTCGGGGTGGCTGACCTTGGGGAGGGTGAGGCGGAGCCCGTCGGGCGGTGGTCCGGCGGCGAGCAGGGTGGTGAGGAAGACGTCCAGGGTGCGGATGCCGCGGTCGCGGACGTCCGGCTCGAGGCTCTTCATGCGGATGCCGAGGAACGGGGGCGCGGTGCCGCGCTGGTGCGCCCCGGCGGCGATGCGGGCGGCGCGGGCCGCGGCGGCGTCCTCCTCGGCGTCGGGGCGGACGCCGTAGCCGTCCTCGAAGTCGATGCGCAGGTCCTCCACGGGCTCGGTGGCGAGCTTGGCCCGCACCCGGGCGTGCACGGCGTGGGCGACGCGGTCGTCGGGGAGGCCGAGCACGGCGGCCAGGGCGGCGGCGTCGGGGGCGTGCCGGTCCAGCAGGGCGAGGGCTCGTTCGCCCCAGGTGCGGGGCGTGTCGGCGGTGAGGGCGTCGGCGGGGACGTAGACGGTGTGGACCGGCTGTCGGGTGGCGGAGGGCCCGGGGTAGCGGCGCGCCCGCGCGGCGTCGACGGGGGCGAGGGCGACGGCGAGGCGGTCGGTGACCGTGGGCGGGAGGCTGGTGGACACGCCGTCGCGTCGCGGCATCCGCTCGCTCCTCCGCTCGCCGAGCTCAACATTCCGTTGAAGTCTCCTGGTCAGAGACGCTAACCGGGGTCCGGACGAAACACAACGGGCGGGGCGGTCATCCGGTGTTCACGGGGTCGGGCCAAACGGCCACGCAGGATTGACGGGTGGGCAAAGGTCGCGTCATGCGGTTGCCGGAGGCTCGTGTGCAGCGGAGAAACATCCGCACATATCCGCACTTCGGAGGACATGATGGATCAGTACCAGATCCTGGTCGCCGGCCTGCTCCTGGGCGGCCCGCGGCTGGACGACGGCAGCGGCCCGCCGCCGGTGCCGGCCGGGCACGTGGCGGACCGCCTGGCGAGCCGGGCGGCGCCGGCGCGGACGGAGGAGCCGACGCCCGGTCGGCGACGGCGGGGCGCGGTGCGCCGGCGGCGCGGCACGGCGCCCGCCGCGGTCACCTGACCGGGGTCGGCGGGCGCCGGGGCGGGGTCAGCCCTTGCGGGCCCTGACCTCCTCGGTCAGCGCGGGCACCACGTCGAAGAGGTCGCCGACGACGCCGTAGTCGACGAGCTCGAAGATCGGCGCCTCGGCGTCCTTGTTGACCGCCACGATGGTCTTCGAGGTCTGCATGCCGGCGCGGTGCTGGATGGCGCCGGAGATGCCCACCGCGAGGTAGAGCTGCGGGGAGACCGTCTTGCCGGTCTGGCCCACCTGGCTGGTGTGGGGGTACCAGCCGGCGTCCACGGCGGCGCGGGAGGCGCCGACCGCGGCGCCGAGCGAGTCGGCGAGGGCCTCGATGAGGGCGAAGTTCTCCGCCCCGTTGACGCCTCGGCCGCCGGAGACGACGATCGCGGCCTCGGTGAGCTCCGGCCGTCCGGTGGACTCCCGCGGGCTGCGGGAGACGACGCGGGTGCCGGTGGCCAGCGGCCCGAAGGAGACGTCGAGGGTCTCCAGGGTGCCGGCGGCGGAGGCGGCCTCGGGGGTGACGGAGTTGGGCTTCACGGTGATGACCGGGGTGCCCTGGGTCACCCGCGAGGTGGTGGTGAACGCGGCGGCGAACACCGACTGGGTGGCGACCGGGCCGTCGTCGCCGGCCGTCACGTCGACGGCGTCGGTGATGATGCCGGAGCCGATCCTGACGGCGAGGCGGGCGGCGATCTCCTTGGCCTCGGCGGAGGACGGCAGCAGCACGGCCTCAGGGGACACGGCGGCGACGGCGGCCTGCAGCGCGTCCACCTTGGGCGCCACCAGGTAGTCGGCGAACTCGGCGGCGTCGGCGGCCAGCACCCGGACGGCGCCGTGCGCGGCGAGCACCTCGGCGGCGGCGGTGGCGCCGACGCCCAGGTGGACCGCGACGGGGTCGCCGAGGCGGCGGGCGAGGGTGAGCAGTTCCAGCGTGGGCTTGCGGACGTCGCCGTCCACGTGGTCGACGTACACGAGGACTTCAGCCATGGGATCGCGCTCCTGCGAGGGGTGGGTGTCGGGAGGGGGACGGTGCGGGTCGGGCGCTCAGACGAACTTGCGCTCGGCCAGGAAGGCGGCCAGGCGCTTGCCGCCCTCGCCCTCGTCCGTGATGATCTCGCCCGCGGTCCGCGGGGGGCGCTCGGTGGCCGAGGCGACGGCGGTGCGGGCCCCCTCGAGGCCGACCTCCTCCGCCTCGATCTCGAGATCCTCCAGGTCGAGCGTCTCCACCGGCTTCTTCTTGGCGGCCATGATCCCCTTGAAGGAGGGGTAACGGGCCTCGCCCGACTGGTCGGTGACGGAGACCACGGCCGGCAGCGCGGCGCGCACCCGCTCGCTGGCGGCGTCGCCGTCGCGGCGGCCGGTGACCGCGCCGTCGGCGACGGAGAGCTCGGACAGCAGCGTCGCCTGGGGGACGCCGAGGCGCTCGGCGAGCATCGCGGGCAGCACGCCCATGGTGCCGTCGGTGGAGGCCATGCCGCACATGACCAGGTCGTAGCCGGTGTGCTCGATGGCCTTGGCCAGCACCAGGGAGGTGCCGAGGGCGTCGGTGCCGTGCAGCGCGTCGTCCTCGACGTGGACGGCGCGGTCCGCGCCCATGGACAGGGCCTTGCGCAGCGCGTCGTTCGCGTCCTCCGGTCCGACGGTCAGCACCACGACCTCGGCCTCCTCGCCGTCCTGCCGGCGGTCCTCCGCGATGCGCAGCGCCTGCTCGACGGCGTACTCGTCGAGCTCGGACAGCAGGCCGTCCACCGCCTCGCGGTCGGTGGTCAGGTCCGCCGTGAAGCGCCGGTCGCCGGTGGCGTCGGGCACGTACTTCACACAGACAACGATTTTCACGCTCACGCCGGCTCTCCTACCACTATCGGTCCGTACTCGGGGTGTCCGAAGATCATCCCGGATAGTTACTCGCCAGTACACCCAAGGGTATGCCCCGCGGACAAGAATGTCGCACTGTGACATTGCCTACGTGCGTATCATCGCGCGAATTCGGCGGGGTCGAGGACCCGGACCAGGCCGGTCAGCCGGTCAGTGTGGCGCCGAGGGCGGCGATCACGTCGGCGCGGCGCGGCTGTCCGGTGGCGCGACGCACCACGCTCCCGGTCGCGTCCAGGACCAGGACGGTGGGGGTGGCGGTGACGCCCAGGGCGCGCACCACGTCGAGGCGGGACTCGGCGTCGATCTCGACGTGCGCCACGCCCTCGACCAGGGCGGCCACCTCGGACAGCACGCGGCGGGTGGCGCGGCAGGGCTGGCAGAAGGCGGTCGAGAACTGCACGAGCGTGGCCCGCTCCCCCAGCCGCTCGACGCCCAGCGTCTCGGCCGCCACCGGGGTCGCGGCCGGTTCGTCCCGCATCCTCGCCTCCGTTCCTGGTCTTCCCCGCGTCCCGCTCGTCCGCCGCGGCGGGCGCCGACGGCGTGGACGGGGTCGCCCGGTGCAGCGCGCCGGGGCGTGCGCGCATTCCCGCGCTCAGGGTGGGCACGATCCGGAAACGCGGGAAGTTACGGAAGGGTAGCCTCCGCCGTCCGCAGCCGTCAGGAGCGTGCCCACCATGCCAGAACTGGTGTACCCGCCGGTCATCGCCGCCGCCCGGACCCTGTTCCGGGCGCTGGACCTGCGCTTCGACGTCCGGGGCGCCGAGCACGTGCCGCGCCGCGGTGGTGCCGTGCTGGCCAGCAACCACATCGGGTACCTCGACTTCGTCTTCGCCGGGTTCGCCGCCCGACCGGCCCGGCGCCTGGTGCGGTTCATGGCGAAGGAGTCGGTGTTCCGGAACCGCGTCTCCGGGCCCCTGATGCGCGGGATGCGGCACATCCCGGTGGACCGCGCGCGGGGCGAGGGCGCGTTCCGGCAGGCGGTGAAGGCGCTGCGCGCGGGCGAGGTGGTGGGCGTCTTCCCCGAGGCGACCATCTCGCCCTCGTTCACGCTGGCGCCGTTCAAGTCGGGGGCGGCGCGGATGGCCCAGCAGGCCGGGGTGCCGCTGCTCCCGGTCGCGCTGTGGGGCAGCCAGCGGCTGTGGACCAAGGACCGGCCGCGGGACCTGCGCCGCCGGCACGTGCCGATCACGATACGGGTGGGCGCGCCGCTGGCCGCGGATCCCGCGGAGCCGGCGGAGTCGCTCACCGGGCGGCTGCGCGGGCGGGTGCAGGAGCTGCTGGAGGCGGCGCAGCGCGCCTATCCGGGGCGGCCGCAGGGGTCGGAGGACGCCTGGTGGTTGCCGGCCCATCTGGGCGGCACCGCGCCTCCCCCGGAGCCGGCGAGGTAGCCGGCCGGGGCGACGGGTCGGGTCTAGCGGGCCATCTCCTCGCGCAGCGCGGCGACGAAGCCGTCCACGTCCGCCTCGGTGGTGTCGAAGGAGCACATCCACCGCACCTCGCCGGCGGCCTCGTCCCAGAAGTAGAAGCGGTGGCGCTTGCGCAGCCGCTCCCCCGCCTCGTGGGGCAGCCGGGCGAACACGGCGTTGGCCTGGACCAGGTAGCGGATCTCCACACCCGGCACGGTGCGCACGCCCTCGGCCAGGCGGGCGGCCATGGCGTTGGCGTGGCGCGCGCCGCGCAGCCACAGATCGCCGGCGAGCAGCGCCTCGAACTGGACGGCCACGAAGCGCATCTTGGCGGCGAGCTGCATGGACAGCTTGCGGAGGTGGAGCATCGCGGAGACGGCGTCCGGGTTGAGCACCACGACGGCCTCGCCGAAGAGCATGCCGTTCTTGGTGCCGCCGAAGGACAGCACGTCGACGCCGGCGTCCGTGGTGAAGGCGCGGAGCGGCACGTCGAGCGAGGCGGCGGCGTTGGCGATCCGGGCGCCGTCGAGGTGCACGGTCATGCCGCGCTCGTGGGCGTGCTCGCAGACGGCGCGTATCTCGTCGGGGGTGTAGCAGGTGCCCAGTTCGGTGCTCTGGGTGAGGGAGACCACCTGGGGGGTGGCCCGGTGCTCGTCGTCCCAGCCGAACGCCTCGCGGTCGATGAGGTCGGGTGTGAGCTTGCCGTCCGGGGTGGGCACGGGGAGCAGCTTCAGCCCGCCGACGCGTTCGGGTGCGCCGCACTCGTCGGTGTGGATGTGCGCGGTGTCGGCGGTGATGACCGCGCCGCGCCGGTCGGTGAGCGCCTGGAGGGCGACGACGTTGGCGCCGGTGCCGTTGAACACCGGGTAGACGTCGGCGTGCGGGCCGAGGTGGGCGCGGAAGACCTGCTGGAGATGGGCGGTGTAGTCGTCGCCGCCGTACGCCGGCTGGTGGCCGCCGTTGGCCAGGGCCAGGGCGGCGAGCACCTCCGGGTGCACGCCGGCGTAGTTGTCGCTGGCGAAGCCGCGGACGGTCGGGTCGTGGCGGCGGCGGGCGTCGGTCGGTTCTGGGGTCATGGCTGGGGGGTGAGCCACAGTCGGGTTCCGTTCACCTCTTCTGCGGACCTGCTCCACAACTGGCAGGCGGCGTCGGCCAGGTCTCGGACGTCGGTGAAGCCGGCGAACCTGGCGTTGGGCCGCTCGGCCCGCAGCGCGTCGTGGACCAGGGCCTTGACGATCAGGATGATGGCGGCGGCCGGCGGCGGGCCGTCGGGGGCGGCCATGCGGAAGCCGTCGGCGAGCGCGAGGGTCCAGGCCTCGGCGGCCGACTTGGCCGCGGCGTAGGCCGCGTTGCCGGCCGTCGGGCGGGCCGCGCCGGCCGCACTGACCAGCACGTAGCGGCCGTTCCCCGAGCGTCGCAGCGGCCCCTCGAAGGCCAGCGAGGTGTGCTGCACGGTGCGCACCAGCAGGTCGTGCAGGGCGTCCCAGTCGGCCAGGTCGGTCTCGCCGAAGGAGGCGGAGCCGCGCCAGCCGCCGACCAGGTGCACCAGGCCGTCGACGCGGCCGAGGTCCTTCTCGATCCGGGCGGCCCACTCCTGCGCCGCGCCGAGGTGCAGGAGGTCGACGGTGTCACCGGTGACGGTGGCGCCGCCGTGGGCGAAGCGGGCGGCGTCCACGCCCTGGGCCAGCCGTTCGGCGTCGGCGTCCGCGGCGACGACCGTGGCGCCCGCCTCGGCCAGCCGCAGCAGCGTGGCGTGCCCGGCCGGGCCGCCGGCGCCGGCCACCGCGACGACCGCGCCGTCCAGCGGGCCGCCGTTGCCGTTGCCGCTTCCTCGACCAGGAGACGGGGTGCTCATGGTCGTCACCTCCTCGTTCGTCGCTGCGTCGTCCCGCGGATCTGGGGTCGCGCTCAGGCCACCTGCGGGGCGGGGGTGGCGGCGGTGATGCCCCGGGTGGATTCGATCACGGAGCGGAGCTTCTTCGCCAGCGCCTCGTAGAACAGGCTCAGGGGGAACTCGTCGGGGAGCACGGCGTCCACCAGTTTGCGCGGCGGCTGGTCGAGGTCCAGCGCGTCGGGGCCCTTGGCCCAGGTGGAGCCGGGGTGCGGGGCCAGGTAGCGGGAGACCAGTTCGTAGGCCTTGAGCCAGTGCACGAGCTTCGGTCGGTCGATGCCCTGGCGGTAGAGGGTCTCGATCTCCTCGCGGAGTCGCGCCGTGGTCTCGCGGGCCCGCTGCCAGTCGATGGTCAGCCTGTTGTCCCGCCAGCGGAGCGCGTCGTGCTGGTGGAGGTAGGCGAAGAGCAACTGGCCGCCCAGGCCGTCGTAGTTGCGGTTGCGCGCACCGGTGACCGGGAAGCGGAAGAGGCGTTCGAGGAGCACGGCGTACTGCACGTCGCGGCCCTGCGGGACGCCGTCCGCGGCCAGGCGGCCGGCCTCGTGGAAGGCGGTGAGGTCGCAGCGCAGCTCCTCCAGGCCGTACATCCAGAACGGCTGCCGCTGTTTGATCATGAACGGGTCGAACGGCAGGTCACCGTGGCTGTGCGTCCGGTCGTGGATCATGTCCCACAGCACGAACGCCTGTTGGCTGCGCTGCTGGTCGGTCAGCAGGCCGTGGGCCTCCTCGGGCAGGCCGAGGCTGGTGACCTCGCAGGCGGCGCCGACCACGCGGCGGAAGCGGGCGGCCTCGCGGTCGCAGAAGATGCCGCCCCAGGTGAAGCGGTCGGGGGCCTTGCGGACGGCGATGGTCTCCGGGAAGAGCACGGCCGAATGGGTGTCGTAGCCGTCCGTGAAGTCCTCGAAGGTGATGCCGAGGAACATCGGGTTGTCGTAGCGGGTGCGCTCCAGTTCGGCGAGCCACTCGGGCCAGACGACCCGGAGCACGACGGCCTCGAGGTTCCGGTCCGGGTTGCCGTTCTGGGTGTACATCGGGAAGACGACGAGGTGCTGGCGGCCGTCCGCGCGGGCCCGCGCGGGCTGGAAGGCCATCAGGGAGTCCAGGAAGTCCGGCACCCCGAAGCCGTCGTCGGCCCAGCGCCGCAGGTCGCTCTCCAGCGCCTGGTGATACGCCTCGTCGTGCGGCAGCAGCGGCGCCAGCCGGCGGACGGCCGCGATGGCGCGTTCCACCTCCCGCCGCACCGACTCGCGGGGCGGGGCGCCGTCGGCCTCGAAGTCGATCGAACCGTCCTTGGACTGGGCGGGGCGGATGGCCGCCACGGCGCTCTTGAGCTCCGCCCACGCCGGGTGTCCGGTGACGCTGTCGCTCGTGGTGATTCTCTCGTCGTGCGCTGCGGACGCAAGAGTTTCCGTCATTATCCGCCCTTCGCAGGAGTTCCTTGCGTACGATCACGGTAGCTGGCGAAGTTTCTTTGATCAACCGGACCGGGGAGGGACGGCGGAGCCGGCGGACCGGGGCTCCGACGCAGGGCCTAGGGTTGGCGGCATGCCGATGCTGACCGTTGGACACCGCGGCCTGATGAGCGTGGAGCCGGAGAACACGCTGCGCTCCTTCCGCCGGGCCGAGCGCGAGGGCCTGGACGTCATCGAGCTCGACCTGCACCTGAGCAAGGACGGCGCGCTCGTGGTCATGCACGACGCGGAGGTGGACCGGACCACCGACGGCACGGGGTCGATCAGCGACCTGACCCTGTCGGAGCTCCGCGCGCTGGACGCCGGGCAGGGCGAGCGGATCCCGGTGTTCACCGAGGTGGTGGAGGCGGTCGGCACCTCGCTGCAGGCGGAGATCAAGGACCGCGCGGCGGCCCGGGTGCTGGCCGGGGTCATCCGGGACCGGGCCGGGCTCGCCGAGCGCGTCACCGTCATCTCGTTCCACGACGACGCGCTGCGCGAGTTCCGGCAGGAACTGCCCGACGTGCCGGTGGGCCTGGTCACCCAGGAGTCGACGGACACCGCGCCGGAGCGCGCCCGGGAGCTGGGCGCGGGCCTGGTGTCCTGCGAGCTGGTCCACCTGGACGAGGACGTCGTCGGCCGCTGCCACGCGGCCGGGATCCGGGTGATCAGCTGGACCGTGAACACCGACGCGGACCTGGCCCGGGTGCGTGAGCTGGGACTGGACGGCGTGGTGACCGACTCGCCCGCGATCGTGCGGGCGGTCAGGGACCAGGCGGCCGGGGACGCTCCGTCAGCCGGCTGACCCGGCGAGGTCCCTGACGAGCAGTTCGAACCGCAGGTCCCCGCGGAGCGGGATGCCGAAGCGCTCGTCACCGTACGGGAACGGGGAGATCTCTCCGGTGCGGCGGTAGCCGCGTCGCACGTACCAGGCGATGAGGTCCTCGCGGGCGGAGATGACCTTCATCCGCATCTCCGCGGCGCCCCAGTCGGCGCGGGCGCGGCGCTCGGCCTCGGCCAGCACCAGCCGGCCCACGCCGGTGCCCTGCAGCTCGGGGCGCACGGCGAACATCCCGAAGTACGCGGCCGCCGCCGGTTCCGGCAGGCGCTCCAGCTGGCAACAGGCGAGCAGTTCGGCACTCCGCTCGGCGACCAGCAGCAGGCTGCCGGGGGCCGCGATCACCGCGCGCACCTCCTCCGGGTCGGTGCGCTGCCCGTCCAGCAGATCGGCCTCCGTGGTCCAGCCGACCCGGCTGGTGTCGCCGCGATAGGCCGACTCGACGAGCTCGACCAGCGCGGGCACGTCCACCTCGGTGGCGACGCGGAAGCTGATGCCCGTCGCCGCGGTCCTCACCGTCATGACTCGGGATCGTAACGCCTCCGGCGCGACGCCCGCGCGCCCGCGCTCCCCACGCAACCGTGCGCTCCCCGCGGCGGCGGGCGACGGCGGGCCGCGCGGGAAGTCTCCCCGGAGGCGGTGCGGGGAGGTCGGGGTGTGGCACGGTCCTGAGCTGGTGGGCTGGCTGCTGGTGGCGCTGTGCGCCGGCACCGGCGGGTACTGCCTGGGCTGGGCGGCCGGGGGTCCGGGATCGGGACGGCCGTCGGCGGTCGCGGACGGCGCGATGGGGCTCGGCATGGCGGCGATGGCGGTGCCCGGAGTGCCGGTCGCCCACGGTTCGTTCGCGTCGGTGTCCGTGTCGGCGGGCTTCGCGGCGTTCTTCACGGGCGTCGCGGCGTGGGTGGCCGTGCTGCCGGGCGCGGGGGGCGCGCAACGGGCGCATCACGTGCTGGAGTCGCTGGCCATGGTCTACGCGGCGCTGGCCATGACGGTCGCGGCGGCGGGGGGCGGTCACGCGTCGGCGGGTCTGCCGCCGCTGACCGCGCTGCTCCTGGTGTACCTGGCGATGTACCTGCTGACGGGCACGGCGCCCCGGCTGGTGCCGGCGGGCGGCGGACCGCCCCCGGGACCGCCCGGTGCGGGCCGGCCGCCGCGGGCGCCCGAGGTGGTGGCGGCGTGCCGGCTGGCACTGGGCCTGGGAACGCTGGCCATGCTGGTCACCCTGTGACCGCAGGCCCTCCCCGGCCGGCGCCCGGCGGGTGGGATCTAGGCTGTGGTCATGGTGATCGCCCTCGCGTTGCTGGTGCTCGGCGGGTGCACGGCGCTGCTCGCTCCCCGGATGCTGGCCCGCGGCAGCTGGGCCGAGCGGGAGCCGGTGCTGGCCCTGTGGGTGTGGCAGTGCGTGGTGGCGGCGGTGTTGCTGTGCTGCGTGCTGGCGATGGCGCTGTCCGGCGCCGCGGGCTGGCACGAGGTGCGCGGGCAGGTGTTCGCCCCCGCTCCGCAGGAGGTCGTCGAGGCGTACGCGCTGCATCCCGACGGCGAGCGCTGGGCGGCGACCCTGGCGGGCCTGCTGGCCTGCGGTGGCCTGTGGACGGCCGTCATGCTCAGCCGCGAGGTGCGCGCCGCGCGGGCGATCCGGCGCCGGCGGCGCGCGGAGCTGCTGGCCCGGGTACCGCGGCTGCCCGGCGAGGAGGAGTCCGGCGGGCGCCTGGTGGTGTTGGAGGACGCGCGCCCCGACGCCTGGCTTCTGGCGGGTCACACCCCGCGGCTGGTCATCACCACGGCCGCGCTGCGCCGCCTGGAGCCCCGGCAGTTGGACGCGGTGCTCGCCCACGAGCAGGGGCACGCGCGCGCCCGGCACCACTGGCTGCGCTACTGCGCCGGGGCGTTGGCCGCCGGGTTCCCGCGGGTGCCGGTGTTCGCGGCGTTCCGTCAGCAGGTGGACCGGTTGGTGGAGCTCGCGGCCGACGACGCCGCGTCCCGGCGGGTCGGCCGGCTCACCACCGCGCTGGCGCTGGTCGGGCTGAACGAGGGCCGCGGGGTGTTCGGCGACCCCGCGGGGACCCGGGCGCTGGTGCCCCAGCGGGTCAGCCGGCTGCTGGCGCCGGGCCGGCGGCTGCCGACGGCGCGCCGGGTGCGGATGACCGCGGCGGCCGCGGCGATCCCGGCCGTGCCGCTGCTGGTGGCGTTCGCCCCCGGGCTGAGCGCGCTCGGCTGCTGACCCCCCGGCGCGTACTGGCGCCGCCCGCCGGCCGGCGGGCAGGATCGTGCCATGGCCAAGGGCGTGCTGTTCGATTTCTCCGGGACCCTGATGCGGATCGAGTCCGCCGAATCGTGGCTGCGCACCGTGCTGGACCGGGCGGGGGTGGCGATGTCCGCCGCGGAACTCGCCCGGAACGCGGCGGCGCTGGAGGCGGCGGGCGCGCTCCCGGGCGGGTCGGCGCCACGGTCGCTCCCGGCCGGGCTGGTGCGGTTGTGGCAGGAACGGGACCGGGACGCCGCCCGGCACCGCGCGCTGTACACCGGCCTGGCGCGCCGGGTGCCGCTGCCGCGCCCCGACCTGTACGACGCCCTGTACGACCGGCACCGCGAACCGGCCGCGTGGCACCCCTACCCGGATACGGCCCAGGTGCTGCGTGGGCTGGCGGGGCGCGGCGTGGCCGTGGCCGTGGTCAGCAACATCGGCTGGGATCTGCGCCCGGTGTTCCGGGCGCACGAGCTGGACCGGCACGTCGCCGGCTACGCGCTGTCCTTCGAACACGGGGTGCAGAAGCCCGACCCCCGGCTGTTCCGCCTCGGCTGTGCGGTGCTCGGGCTGCCGCCGGAGGAGGTGCTGATGGTCGGTGACGACGCGACGGCCGACGGCGGGGCGGCCGCGTTGGGCTGTGCGGTGCGGCTCGTCGAGCATCTGCCGGTCGACGCGCGGCCCGCGGGCCTGCGTCCTGTCCTGGACCTGGTCGGCTGAGGCCACTCGCGGACGCGCGTACCGGCCCGGCCCGGCGGTGGTTTCGGGCGGTCCCCCGCTCCGCCCGAAACCGCCGCCGGCCGGGCCACGCACCACCGGCCGGAACGGTCCGGGCCAGGGCGGATCGTGGGCGCCAGCTGAGTATATTGGCTGGGAGCCAGTCAACGCGGGAGTCCAGCATGTCCCCTCGCAGCGCATCCGTCAATGAAGAGTTGCGGCGACGTTCCCGGCAGCGACTGCTCCAGGCGACCGTCGACCTCGTCTCGGAGCGCGGCTACGAGGCCACGACGCTGGGCGACATCGCCGACCGGGCGGGCGCCGCACGGGGCCTGATCTCGTACTACTTCCCGGGGAAGCGCCAGCTGCTGCAGTCCGCGGTGCACCGGCTGATGCACCTGACCCTCGCCGAGGCGCTGGACCGGGAGCCGCGCCCCACCGGGCCCGGGGCCGGACAGGAGCTGCTGGCCCGGGCCATCGACGCGATCCTCGGGGTGGCCAGGGAACGCCCCACGCTGATGCGGGCGCACATGGCGGGGATGCTACAGCAGGAGGGCTTCATCCAGTGCGTCGAGCAGCAGCGGCTGGCGGCGCTGTTGCGGGAGACGGTGGTGCGGCACGGCTCGCGCGATCCGGACACCGACTACCCGATGTTGCGGGCGCTGTTGATGGGCGCCGTGGTGGCCCAGTTGCTGCCCGGGGCGCCGATGCCGCACTGCCGGCTGCGGGGCGAGTTGTTCGCCCGGTACGAGCTGCCGTGGGAGCTGGGGTATCCCCCGGTTCCCGACGGTGCGCCGGCCTCCCCCTAGCGCCCATGGGCGCCGTCGGGCCGTGAGGTGGCGGACGGTGCTCCTCCCCCGGCCCCGGTCGACCGGGGGCCACCCGGCACGCGCCGCGGGCCAGCGTCCGGCTGGGCCCGGCCTCAGCCGGTCGGGGCCGCGGCGCGGAGCGCGGCGACGGCCGCGCTCAGGGCGGGCCGACGGCCCGCGTCCTCGCGCCAGACGGCGTAGACGTGGCGGGTGATCGGCTGCCGCACCGGGACCAGGGCGACGCCCGCCGGCACCGGGTCGCGGCCCAGCCGGGGCGCCACGGTGACGCCGAGGCCGGCGGCGATGAGGGCGAGCTGGGTGTGCTGTTCGGCGGCGGTGTGCGCGATGTACGGCTCGATGCCCTTGCGGCGCAGCGTGAACATCAGCCACTCGTGGCATACGGCGCCGGGCGGCCAGGAGACCCAGGGGTCCTCGGCGAAGTCCTCCAGGTCCACCTCGTCCCGGCCGGCCAGCGGGTGGTCGGCGGGCATCGCGATGTCGGCGACGTCGTCGCACAGCGGCGCCCGGGACAGTCCGGAGGGGAGGCCGAGCGGGCGGTTGTACCAGTCCTGCACCACGGCCAGGTCGAGGTCGCCGCGCAGCAGGTCGGCCACGGCCTCCGCCGGTTCGGTCTCGGTCAGCCGGACGCGGAGCCGGGGATGGTCGACGCGCAGCGCGGCCAGCGCCCGCGGCAGCAGCCCGCGGGAGGCGGTGGCGAACGCGCCGAGCAGCAGTTCGCCGACGGCCTGTCCGCGGTGCGCCTCCAACTCGGCCTGGGCCAGCTCGACCTGGGACAGGATGTGCTCGGCGTGCTCGGCCAGCAGCCGCCCGACGTCGGTGAGCCGCACGCCGCGGCCGTTCTTCGCCAGCAGCCGCTGGCCGGTCTCCCGCTCCAGTTTGGCCATCTGCTGGGACACCGCGGAGGTGGTCACGTGCAGGGCGGCGGCGGCGCCGGTCACCGAGCCGTGGCTGCGGATGGCGTGCAGGACGCGGAGGCGGTCGATGGTCAACACATCAGTAATGCTACGCATTCGGCGAACGAACGTGCCCCGGCCGCTACGGGCGGGCTCAGCCGGAGCGGCGCGGCGGCGCCGGCCGGACGGCCGCGACCACGGCGTCGGCGAGTGGGCGAACGTCGTCCGGACCCAGCGGGGAGACGGTGAGCCGCAGGCCGGGCGGGGCGGCCAGCCGGAACCGGGCGCCCGGGGCGGCGGCCCAGCCGGCGCGCAGCAGCCGGGCCACGGCGGTGGCCTCGTCGGGGACGGGCACCCAGACGTTCATGCCGGTGCGGCCGTAGGCCGGGACGCCGTGCGCCGCGAGGGCGTCGCGCAGGGCGTCCCGGCGCACGGCGTAGGAGCGCGCGACGTGTGCCGGATCCACGGCGCCGGTGCGCCACAGGTGGGCGACGGTGTGCTGCAGCAGGTGGCTGGTCCAGCCGGGGCCGAGGCGCTGCCGGCCGCGGACCCGGTCGACGGTGACCGGGTCCCCGGTGAACACGGCGAGCCGCAGGTCGGGCCCGTACGCCTTGGCGGTGGAGCGGACGAACGCCCAGTGGGTCGTGTGCCCGGCGAGCGGGTGCGGGGGGAGGTCGACGGTGCCGTGCCCGTTGTCGTCCTCGATGAGCAGGGCGTCCGGGTGCTCGGCGAGCAGGGCGCGGAGCTCCGCCGCCCGCGCGGCGGTGAGCGCGGCGCCGGTGGGGTTCTGCGCCCGGGCGGTGACGATCAGGGCGCGCGCGCCGTCCCGCAGCGCGCGCTCGGCCGGCCCCGGCAGCGGCCCCTCGTCGTCCACGGGAAGGCCGACGGTGGACAGCCCGAGCGCGGGCACCAGATCGAGCAGGGCGCCCCAGCCGGGGTCCTCGACGGCGACCGTGTCGCCGGGGCGGAGGTGGGCGGCGAGCACCCGCTCGATCGCGTCGAGTGCCCCGGAGGCGACGGCGACGGGCCCGGCCGGCACGCCGTCCTCGTCGAATCCCGCGCGGGCGGCCCGGGCGAGGTCCTCGTCGACGGGCGGCGCGCCGTACCCCACGGGGGACGCGGCGTGCCGGGCCGCGGCTTCGGCGAGCGCGGCGCCGAGCGGCGGCAGGAGGGCCGGGTCGGGGTTGCCCTGGGAGAGGTCACGGACGCCCTCGGGGGCGTCGACCCGGATCGCCTCGCGGGGGGTGCTGGCCGGCCGGGCCCGGACCCGGCTGCCGCGCCGTCCGGCCGTCTCGATCACGCCCCGTTCGCGGAGGGTGCGGTAGGCGGCGGCGACGGTGTTCGGGTTGACGCCCAGGTGGGCGGCGAGCTCGCGCAGCGGCGGCAGCGCCTCGCCGGGACGCAGGGCGCCGCGGGCGACGCCGCCCTCGACGCTGGCGGCGATATCGGCGGCACGCCGACCGGCGATCCGATATTCTCCTAACACAAAAACTATTTTGCACTAATGCAAAATCACTCGCAACCCCGACCCGCGATCCCAGGAGGGCTCGATGGACACGAGCGGCGCCGCCGTCGACTATCCGGCGACCGAGCGCACCACCCCGACCCGTTCCCGCCACCGCGCGACGTACGACCGGGCGGCGGTGCACGCGATACTCGACGAGGGCTACCTGTGTCACCTCGGCTTCGTCCGCGACGGGGCCCCGGTGGTGCTGCCCACGCTGTACGCCCGGGTCGGCGAGCGGCTCTACCTGCACGGTTCGACCGGTTCCCGCCCGCTGCTGGCGGCGGAGCGCGGCTCTGGCCTGCCGGTGTGCCTGACCGTCACCCATGTGGACGGGCTGCTGCTGGCCCGTTCGGCGTTCCACCACTCCGTCAACTACCGCTCGGTGGTGGTGCACGGCACGGCCCGCACGGTGACGGACACGGCGGACCGGCTGACCGCGCTGGCGGCGTTGGTGGACCACGTGGTGCCCGGCCGCTCCGCGGACTGCCGCCCGCCCAGTGACCGGGAACTCGCCGCCACCGCGGTGCTGGAGCTGGAGCTGTCCGAGGTGTCCGCCAAGGTGCGCGCGGGCGGGCCCAACGACGACGACGCGGACCTGACGCTCCCCCACTGGCACGGCGTGCTGCCGGTGACCACGGTGCACGGCCCGCCGGAGCCGGCCGCCGACGCCGCGGACGCGGCCCCGGCGCCGCCCTACCTACGGAACTACGCCCGGCCGCGCGCCGGTGACGGGGTGTGGGACGCGGAGACGGGGAACCCGTGAGGGGTGGCGGCGTCCGACCGGCGCGGCCGCGCACCGCACCGTCCGGTCCGGCCCGACGCATCCCCACGGGAGGATCCCATGGCGTCCCACCCCCAACGCTCCGCGGCGGCCCTGGCGGTCGCCGCACTGCTCGCCGCCGGCTGCGGCACCCACGCGTCCCCCACCTCGGCGGACGCCGGCGGCGACGCCCCACCCCAGGGCGCGGCGGACACCACGGCGTCCTCAGAACAGTCCGACCCGTCCGCCACGGCCGGCACTGACGCCGGCTCCGAGGTGGCCTCGGACGAGGCCGGATGGTGCGCCACCGACGCGCTGTCGGCCTCGCTGGACGCGATGTCCCCGGCCGCCGGCAACCGGTACGCGGCGCTGGTGCTCACCAACACCTCGGACACCGCCTGCCGCACGCAGGGCTGGCCCGGGCTCCAGCTCGCCACGCCGGACGGGGACGAGCTCCCCACCACCACCGTGCGGGACCGCTCCGAGCACGCGGACCCGCTCACCCTCCAGCCCGGCGAGAGCGTCTGGTCACGGCTGCACTGGTCCGTGGTGCCCGGCGAGGGCGACCCGGCCACGGGCTGCGGCCCCGAGCAGGCGTCGCTGCGGGTGATCCCGCCCGACGAGCGCAGCGCCATCCGGGCCGCGTGGGAGCTGGGCGAGGTCTGCGGCGACGGCCGGATCGAGGCGCTGCCGCTGGCCTCGGGCGACGGGCCCGGCTGACGCCACGCCCACCGGGCGGCGGGACGCCTCAGGCGGTGGGCAGCCAGTCCACCCGACCGGCCAGCAGCGCGTAGCCGACGAAGGCCACGACGTCGATCAGCGCGTGCGCCACGACCAGCGGCATCACCCGCCCCCACCGCCGGTACAGCCACACGAAGATCACGCCCATCGCGACGTTGCCGAAGAAGCCGCCGATGCCCTGGTAGAGGTGGTACGAGCCGCGCAGCAACGAGCTGCCCAGCAGCACCCCGACCGGGCCCCAGCCCAGCTGGGTGAGCCGACGCAGCAGATAGCCGACGACGATCACCTCCTCCACCACGGCGTTCTGCACCGCCGAGAGGATCAGCACGGGGATCTTCCACCAGACGTCGGGCAGCGACTCGGGCACCACCGTGACGTTCGCGCCGGCGGCGTGCGCCCCCAGGTAGAGCAGCAGCCCGCTGCCGCCGATGCCGGCCGCCACCACGGCGCCCCAGCCCAGGTCGAAGCCCGGGCGGCGCAGGTCGAAGCCGATGCCGCGCATGCCGGGACCGGCCAGTTCGGCCCGCTCGCGCAGCAGCAGATGGGCGACGAGCAGCACGGGGACGAGGGCGGTGGTGATGCCGAAGAGCTGCCACGCCAGGTCCAGCCAGGGCCGTCCGGGCGCGTTCGAGCCGTTGAGGGTGGCCGACTGGTCGGCGAGACCCCCGGGGCGGGTCAGGGAGCCGGTGAAGCTGATCAGCGCGGCGACGCCGCTCGCCCCCAGGGACAGGCCGAGCACCAGCAGCAGCTCACGGCGCAGCGCGCCCTCCGGCAGCCCGACGCGCGGCGGCGCGGCCGCCGCCAGCTCCGACTCGACCCGCACGGTGTCTCCGTTCGCGATGCCGGTGCCGCCCGCACCGGGGTGGGGAGGCGGCCGGGCGGCGCGGCGACCGGCGGCTAGCCCGCGGTCGGCCAGCCGTGCACGGGGGCGTCCGTGCGCGACAGGGCGCTGTACCGCTCGACGAGCCGCCGCAGCGCCGTCGTCCGGTCCGCCCCGGCGGCCACCTCCTGGTGGTACACCCGAGTCTGCCAGCCCGCGCCGGTGGCCCTCAGCCGGCACCGCTCGTCGATGATCGACAGATAGTGGTCGCGGTCGGCGGGGGCGACGCGCCAGGCGTCGAGGCCCTCCGCGGCGAGCGGCAGCAGGTGCTCGCGGACCAGACGGGTGACCGGCAACCGCGCCAGGCCGGCCGCCGGGGGCCCGACCGGCCAGGTCACCTCGGCGTCGATGCCGTGCCGGCAGGCGGCCAGGAAGTTCTCCTCGGCGGCGGCGAACGGCAGGGTGGCCCAGACCGGCTCCGGCTGGTCGGCCAGGGCCCGCACCAGGCCGTAGTAGAACGCGGCGTTGGCCACGGTGTCGGTGATGGTGGGGCCGCTGGACAGCACGCGGTTCTCCACGCGCAGGTGCGGTACGCCGTCGGCGACGTCGTAGACCGGGCGGTTCCAGCGGTAGACGGTGCCGTTGTGCAGGGTGAGCTCGGCCAGGGCGGGCACGCCGCCGGCGTCCAGGACGGCCAGCGGATCCTCCTCCTCGCACATCGGCAGCAGCGCCGGGAAGTACCGGAGGTTCTCCTCGAAGAGGCAGTCCGCGCCGGTGATCCACCGCTCGCCGAACCAGGTGCGCGGGCGCACGCCCTGGGCGGCGAGCTCCGGCGGCCGGCTGTCGGTGGCCTGGAGGAACACCGGCGGGCGGGACTCGGGCCACAGCTCGCGGCCGAACACGAAGGGTGCGTTGGCGCCGACCGCCACCTGGGCGGCGGTCAGGGCCTGGGCCGCGTTCCAGGTGTCCGCGAAACGATCCGGCGTGACCTGCAGGTGGAACTGCACCGACGTGCAGGCGGCCTCGGGGGCGATGGACTCGAACGTGCTGGTCAGCGTCTCGGCGCCGGCCAGGTCCAGGCAGATCCGCTCGCCGCGGGACGCCATGATCTGCTCGTTGAGCAACGCGTACCGGTCGACGGGGGTGAACGTCTCCGGCCCCATCTCGTCGACGGTGAGGGTGGGCAGAACGCCTATCATCACGATCTGCGCCCCGAATTCACCGGCCATTCGGTCGGCGTATCCGTGGGCGATCCGAAGCTCCTCGGCCAGATCGTCAAAGACGCGCCCGGCCAGCTGCCTCGGCGCCACATTGAGTTCCAGGGTGAATTTCCCGAGCTCGGTCTGGAAATCGCGGCTCGCCATTCGGGCCAGCACCTCGTCGTTCACCATTCGGGGAACACCACGGGAATCGGCCAGATTCAGTTCCATCTCCACGCCCATCAGCGCACGGGGCCCGTCGAAGCGCTGCTCGCTCAGCAGCCTCCGCAGCCCGTCCAGACACGCGCGCAGCCTGGCCCGGAACCGCTCCCTGGCAGCCAGGTCGAACCGGTCGGCGACGAGCTTCTCTCCCATGGGCCCACCTCCTGCGTCGAACGCTGCCACGATCCTGCCCACGTGACCGCCCAGGTAACACGCCGGCCGGCCGCCCCGAGCACCGCCACCGGCATATACCCGAGGAATACCCCGAGGTTGCCACAGGTCTGCATCCGGCCGCCCGGCCGCTTCCGGGGCGGGGAGCCGGCGACTCGTTTTCTTCTTGCCGAAATCCTCCGGGTCGGGTACCTGAAACGTAGAGCCAACATGCCTCGTATAAGCTCCGCCAGACGCGTGTCTCCCACTCAAGAGGCGACCTACTCCTAAGCGAGAGGCGACCCATCATGTCCCTGCGTATCCCTCCGGCTCCGGCCGCCGCCGAGCGCAGCATCCGCGCCGCGCTCCAGCCCACGACCGCGCATTCACCCCACCCGCTGCACCGAAATCGGGCGGCACTCACCCCGGCGCTCCCGCTTCCCCTGCACCGGCTGGCACCGGTCACCTCGCCCGCCGAGCCGCCGCGCGCGCAGCTCGTCGGCTGGCGTTTTCTGCTGGAGCGCGGCGGCCGGGCCGTCGGCGCCGCCGAGACCATGCTCACCGCGGACGGATGGGCGTTCTCCCACTTCTGCGAAGGTCCGTACATCAGTTCGTCCGAGCGGGCGGTGCGCCGCGCGGAGGCGCTTCCGACCCTCTACCAGCCCCGACTGCTGTCCCTGCCCGAGCTGTACATGCTGACCCTGTGGTTGCACGTGGACCCCGACGCCGACCCGGGTGCCGGCAGCCCCGGCCCCGACGACCTGCTGGTGCCGCTGGCGCCGGCGCCGCCCGGCATCGCCGCCGACCAGGCCATCAGCACGGCCGCCCTGCTGCCGCTGCTGCCCCCACGGCTCGCCCCGGCCTGACCTCCGGCCGGCCGCAGGCGGCCCCGGGGCCGGCTCGCAACGAGGCGGGACGGCCCTGGGGTTCCTCGCCGTGGCTCAGGTCGCGTAGTCCGACACCGGCGGGCAGGCGCAGACCAGGTTGCGGTCGCCGAAGGCCCCGTCGATGCGGCGCACGGGGGGCCAGTACTTGTCCTGGCGGTCGGTGTTCGCGGGGAAGGCGGCCTCCTGCCGCGTGTAGGGGTGCGGCCAGTCGCCGGCCAGCTGGTCGGCGGTGTGCGGCGCGCCGGCCAGGGGGTTGTCGTCGCGCGGCCACTCCCCCGACGCGACCCGGTCGATCTCGGCGCGGATGGCGATCATGGCCTCGCAGAACCGGTCGACCTCGGCCAGGTCCTCGCTTTCGGTCGGCTCGATCATGAGCGTGCCGGGCACCGGGAACGACATGGTCGGCGCGTGGAAGCCGTAGTCGATGAGCCGCTTCGCCACGTCGTCGATGCTGACGCCGGTGGCCTTGGTGAGCGGGCGGACGTCGACGACGCACTCGTGGGCGACCAGCCCTTCGGGACCCGTGTAGAGCACCGGGTAGTGCGGTTCGAGGCGCCGGGCGACGTAGTTGGCGCTCAGCACGGCGAGCTGGGTGGCCCGGCGCAGCCCCTCGGCCCCCATCAGCCGCAGGTAGGCCCAGGAGATGGGCAGGATGCCGGCCGAGCCCCAGGGCGCGGCGGAGACCGGTCCCACGCCGCCCTCCGGGCCCGCGGCGGGCTGCAGCGGGTGGCCCGGCAGGTAGGGGGCGAGGTGGCCGCGCACCGCCACCGGGCCGACCCCGGGCCCGCCGCCGCCGTGCGGGATGCAGAAGGTCTTGTGCAGGTTCAGATGCGAGACGTCGGCGCCGAAGCGGCCGGGGCGGGCCAGGCCGACCAGGGCGTTGAGGTTGGCGCCGTCCACGTACACCTGGCCGCCGGCGTCGTGCACGGCCGCGCAGACGTCGGCGATGTCCGCCTCGAAGACGCCGTGGGTGGACGGGTAGGTGGCCATCAGCACGGCGAGCTCGTCCCGGTGCCGATCGATCTTGGCCCGCAGGTCGGCGGCGTCGATGTCGCCGTTCTCGCCGGTCGCCACGACCACCACGCGCATCCCGGCGAGCACGGCGCTGGCGGCGTTGGTGCCGTGCGCCGAGGACGGGATGAGGCAGACCGTGCGGCGGGACTCCCCGCGGTCGCGGTGGTAGGCGCGGACGGCCAGCAGGCCGGCGAGCTCGCCCTGGGAGCCGGCGTTGGGCTGCAGGGAGACGGCGTCGTAGCCGGTGATCTCGGCCAGCCGGCGCTCCAGGTCGCGGATCAGGGTCAGGTACCCCTCGGCCTGGTCCAGCGGCGCGAACGGGTGCAGCTCGGCGAACTCCGGCCAGGTGATCGGCTCCATCTCGACGGCGGCGTTCAGCTTCATGGTGCAGGAGCCCAGCGGGATCATGCCCCGGTCCAGCGCGTAGTCGCGGTCGGCGAGGCGGCGCAGGTAGCGCATCAACGCCGTCTCGGAGCGGTGGCGGTGGAAGACCGGGTGCCCGAGGTACTCGTCGGTGCGCAGCAGCGTGTCCGGCAGGGCGTCGGGGGTGTCGGCGTCCAGCGCGTCGAGGTCGTCGGGAACGGCGCCGGTGCCCGCCCCGGCCGCGGCGAAGGCCGTCCAGACCTCGGTCAGCCGCTCGCGGGTGGTGGTCTCGGCGCAGGCGATGCCGACGTGGTCGGGGTCGGCCAGCCGGAGGTTGATCCCGGCCTCGCGGGCCGCCGTCACCACGGCCGCGGCCCGGCCGGGCACCCGGGCGGTGACCGTGTCGAAGAACGAGCCGTGGGCCACCTCGATCCCGGCGGCGGTCAGGCCGGCGGCGAGCAGGGCCGCGTAGCGGTGGGTGCGCCGGGCGATGGCGGCGAGCCCGTCGGGACCGTGGTAGACCGCGTACATGCCGGCGATCACGGCGAGCAGCACCTGGGCGGTGCAGATGTTGCTGGTGGCGCGCTCCCGGCGGATGTGCTGCTCCCTGGTCTGCAGGGCGAGCCGGTAGGCGGAGCGGCCGGCGGCGTCGCGGGAGACGCCGACCAGGCGGCCGGGCAGGCTCCGGGTGTAGGCGTCGCGGACCGCCATGAAGCCGGCGTGCGGGCCGCCGAAGCCCATGGGGACGCCGAAGCGCTGGCTGGAGCCCACCGCGATGTCGGCGCCGAGGTCGCCGGGCGAGGTGAGCAGGGTGAGGGCCAGCAGGTCGGCGGCCAGGACGACGACGGCGCCGAGGTCGTGGGCCTGCTCGACGAGGGCGCGCGGGTCGCGGAGGGCGCCGGACGCCCCCGGGTACTGGAGGAGCACGCCGAAGACCCCGCGTTCGGCGGCCTCGGCGGGAATGCCCTCGGACAGGTCGGCCACCAGCACCTCGATGCCGGCGGGCTCGGCGCGGGTGGTGAGGACGGCGACGGTCTGCGGCAGGCAGTCGGCGTCCACGAGGAACACGCCGCCGCGCACCCGGCCGACGCGGCGGGCGAGCGCCATGGCCTCGGCGGCGGCGGTGCCCTCGTCCAGCAGCGAGGCGCCGGCCGTGGGCAGGCCGGTGAGCTCGGCCACCACGGTCTGGAAGTTCAGCAGCGCCTCCAGCCGGCCCTGCGAGATCTCCGGCTGGTAGGGCGTGTACGCGGTGTACCAGGCGGGGTTCTCCAGCACGTTCCGGCGGATGACCGGCGGGGTGACGGTGCCGTGGTAGCCGAGGCCGATCATGGAGTGCAGGACGGTGTTGCGGCGGGCGAGGTCCCGCAGCTCGGCCAGCACCTCGGCCTCGCTACGGGCCGGCGGCAGCCGCAGCGCCTCGGTGGTCCTGATCGCGGCCGGCACGGCCGCGGTGGCCAGTTCCTCCAGCGAGCCGTAGCCGACGTGCGCGAGCATCTTCGCCTCCGCCTCGGCGTCCGGTCCGATGTGCCGGTCGGCGAAGGGAGTGCCCTGTTCGAGGGTCGTCAGCGGGATGCGATGGGCGGTCATCTGCCTGAGTGCTCCTCCCGGTCACGGGCGACCAAGGGGCGCCGGGGCCGGGTGCCCCGGGCGGCCTCCCCCTCTGTCGTGTGACCTGAGAGCTTCGCCGTGCCGGGCGCCCGGCACGGCTTGCACCGTCGGTGAGGGAAAGGACCGCGGCCGGTGTCGCGGGCCCGCCCTGCTTTCCAGAGCGGTCTGGCTCGCGCGGTACGGGGGCCTGAGAGATTCCGGGGAGGATTTGCTCCTTCGGCGCCTTCGGTCTGTCGACCGAGGGACTCTCCCGCGCGAGGTGTTCGACCGGTTCCGAGCCTACCAGCGTGCTCTTTCCGAGGCGTTCCGGCGGTCGGCGCCGGTGGTGGCCGAGGGGTTCCGGACGCGAACGGTTTCCCCGTCCGCCCGTCTCGACTGGTCGCCGGGCGGAATATGTCCTTTCGTGGGGTAATAGGAGGGATGCTTGAGAGAAGGGGGGAGCGGGGGTTTCCGGGAGGGGAGGCATGCCACTGGCCAGTGGCGATCAGTTGGAGGAGACCGTGCAGACCGACATCGACCCGCGCAGCCTGATCGGACGCAAGGCATTCGACAGCGCCGGCACCAAGATCGGCACCGTGGATGAGGTCTATCTCGACGACGCGACCGGAGCCCCGGAGTGGGCGGCGGTGCGCACCGGGCTGTTCAGCCGGGACGCGTTCGTGCCGCTGGAGCCGAGCGAGGTCGTGGGAGAGGCGTTGCGGGTGCCGTTCGACCGGGCGCTGATCCGGCAGGCCCCGGACTTCGGGGTGGGCCGGCACCTGTCGCCCGAGCAGGAGCTACAGCTCTACCACCACTACGGGCTGGACGTGCCCGGATCGGAGACCGCGGCGTCCGGCGGCGACTTCGGGCGGCTCACGTCGCCGCCCGAGGACGCCTGAGCCGCGCCGCCCGGGACCAGCGGCAGCGCCGCGGACCGGCGCAGCAGCGGATCGTCGACGGCGAAGGTGCGGACCCGTCCGGGCGGCGAGTCCGGCCGCTCGAAGCGCACGGTGACCCGGCCCGCGCCGCTGCCCTGCACCCATCCGGGGCCGTGCTGCTCGTGGTGCACGTCCGCGCCCGGCGGCCAGTCGGGGACCGCCGGGCGGCCGCCGGGGGTCGGCTCGCCGCCGTCCGCGGCGCTCCCTGTCGCGTCGGCCCGCTCCGGCACGGGTCTTCGCTCCGGTGCCAGCCGGGTGGCCTGCGCGAAGAGGTCCTCCTGGGTGAAGTCGGCGAGGCCGCTCACGCCCACGCCCAGCAGCCGCACCCCGGCCGACGTGTCCACGCCGGCGAGCAGGCGCTGGGCCGCCTCCTGGATCACCGCGGGGTCGTCGGTCGGGCCGCGCAGCGTCTCGGACCGGGTGAGCGTGCTGAAGTCGAAGCTGCGCACCTTCAGCACCACCGTGCGGCCCGACCGGCCGGCGCCGCGCAGCCGTTCGGCGCATCTGCGGGCCAGCCGGGTCACCTCGAAGCCGACCCGGGCCCGGTCGGTGAGGTCGGTGGCGAAGGTGTCCTCGACGGAGACGGACTTGGCGTCCCGGTCCGCCTCCACGCGGCGCTCGTCGATGCCCCGCGCCATCGCGTGGACCGAGGTGCCGTGGGCCTTGCCGAGCAGCCGCAGCAGCTCCGCCTCGCCGGCCCGGACCGCGTCCCCGACGGTGCTGATACCGGCCCGCCGCAGCGTCTCGTCGGTGGCCGGTCCGACGCCCGGAAGGATGCGCACCGGCATGGGCGCGAGCAGCTCCCGCTCGGTGCCCGGCTCGATGAGCACCAGCCCGTCGGGCTTGGCCTGCTCCGACGCGATCTTGGCGAGCATCTTGGAGCCGGCCAGCCCGACCGAGCCGGTCAGCCCGGTGGCCTCCCTGATGCGCTCGCGGAGCCGGCGGCCGGCCACGCGGGCCTCCTCCCCCGTGGCGGCGGTGCCGCCGGCCGCCAGGTCGACGAAGGCCTCGTCGAGGCTCAGCGGCTCGACCAGCGGGGACAGCTCGGCCAGCAGGGCCATCACCGTGCCGCTGATCTCCCGGTAGACCGCGAAGCGCGGGGTGAGGTACGCGGCGTTCGGGCACAGCCGCCGCGCCTGGGCGGTGGGGAGCGCCGACCGCACGCCGAAGCGCCGTGCCTCGTACGACGCGGTGGCGACGACGCCTCGGGCGCCCAGGCCGCCGACGATGACGGGCTTTCCCCGCAGGCTCGGCTTGGCCGCCTGCTCCACCGATGCGTAGAAGGCGTCCATGTCGAGGTGGAGAATCGTCGGCTCGCCCCGCACGCCTCCGATGGTGCCGTACGGGTCTGACAACGGCGTCGCGCGACGTCCCGCGGCTCAGCCGGTGCGGTGCCGGCGGCGGGCGAGCTCGTCGGCCGGATGGTCGACGGTGACCCGCTCCCCGGTGTCCGCGCGCTCGGCCGGCAGCTGCGCGAGCGCGGCCTCCACGTCGGCCCAGACGGCGCCCACCGCGATACCGAAGACGCCCCGGCCGCCGCGCAGCAGCTCGGCCAGCTCCTCGGGCGACGCGCAGCGGTAGACGGCGGCGCCGTCGCTCATCAGGGTCATCCCCGACAGCTCGGCGAGCTCGGCGCAGCGCAGGGCTCGGACGGCGGTGCGGATGCTCTGCAGGGACACCCCGGTGTCGAGCAGCCGCTTGACGATCTTGAGCACCAGCACGTCGCGGAAGCTGTACAGGCGCTGGCTGCCCGAGCCGTGGGCCGGGCGGATGCTGGGCTGCACCAGGCCGGTGCGGGCCCAGTAGTCCAGCTGGCGGTAGGTGATGCCGGCGGCCGCACACGCGCTCGGGCCGCGGTAGCCGAGCCGCTCCCGGTCCCCGCGTCCCTGCGGGGCCACGGTCTGCCGGAGCTCGCTGGGTGGCGATCCGGGAAGCGCAGACACCCCGCCCGCCGCTCCTCTGTCCCCGTCACCTGCCACGCCGGCCTCCGTTCCGCATGCCCCGACCGTGCCCGAGACGCTCACCAACTGTCACGATGAGCACGCACACAGCGCTCCTCCCAAGACATGCCCCATCGACGCTAGGGATGCACACGCGGCGCGTCAACGATCGCCACGCGCCGCTACTGGTTGCTCGTGCCGAAGTCCTCCGGGGAGATCTGGTCGAGGAACTCGCGGAACCTCTCCACCTCGTCCTCCTGCTCGTCGGGGATGATGATCCCCGCGTCGTCGAGCACGGCGTCACTGCCGTAGATCGGCGTGCCGACGCGCAGCGCGAGCGCTATGGCGTCGGACGGACGGGCGCTGACCTCCACCCCGCTGGCGAACACGAGCTCGGCATAGAAGACCCCGTCCCTCAGGTCGGTGATGCGCACCGCACTGAGCTCCTGCCCCACCGCCTCCAGCACGTTCTTGAACAGGTCGTGCGTCAGCGGTCGGGCAGGGGTCATCCCCTGCTGGGCGAACGCGATGGCGGTCGCCTCACCAGGCCCGATCCAGATCGGGAGGTAGCGATCGCCACCCACTTCGCGGAGTAGCACGATGGGCTGATTGTTGGGCATTTCCACCCGTACGCCCACGACGTCGAGCTGATTCACACAGCAACCCTAGGACGTGCCCGGTGCATTTGGATAGTCGAGAACCCCCGCGCGGCGCGCCAACGGCCCCGCGGGGCTCACGCACCGTACCGACTGGCGAAGTAAACCAGCCGGTACTTGCCGATCTGGACCTCGTCGCCGTTGGCCAGCACGGCCGAATCGATGGCCTCGCGGTTCACGTAGGTGCCGTTGAGACTGCCGACGTCACTGACGGTGAAACCGCCCTCGACCTGGCGTCGGAACTCCACGTGCCGCCGGGAGACCGTGACGTCGTCGAGGAAGATGTCACTCTGCGGGTGGCGGCCAGCGGTGGTCAGCTCGCCGTCGAGCAGGAAGCGGCTGCCGGAGTTCGGTCCGCGGCGCACGATCAGCAACGCCGAGCCGGGAGGCAGGGCGTCGACGGCGGCCTGGGCCTCGGAGGAGAGGGCGGGCGCCGGATGCTGGCCGGTCGCCTCCGCCTCGTACGCCTCGAGACCGGAGATCGAGATCGTCGAGGTGGTCTCGGAGGATCCCTCGCCACCGGGACGCAGCGCGTTGCCGCAGTTGGAGCAGAAGCGGCTGGTCGCCGGGTTCCGGTGGCCGCACCTGGCACAGCCGACGGCCCCCTGGGAGCCTATGCCGCCGGGCGCCCCGACCTCGTCACGGAACAGCGGGCGGCCGGGCTCAGCTCCGGACGCCGGCGCTGGCGTCTCGCCATGTTGGCGGGCACGGGCCCGTGCGGCGCTGTGCACGCCGCTCCGCCGCCTGCCGAACAACCGAGCGAAAAAACTCACCAGCGTTCCCCTCGCACCTAGCCCGCCCCGCGCGGACGGGCCGTCCATTGTCTCTCACGCGCCGTGAACCACGTCTCGTCAACGTGCACGGCCCTCGTCCAGTTTCCCTCACGGAGCGCCACCAGTTGTTGGCGGCCCCCTGTGCGGCGAGATCCGGACGTGATGACGACTGAGCGTAGTCATGCTGCTCCGCCGTCCGCAAGGCGTGCACGGTGACCTTCTCGGCACGGTCGGCTGGGACCGCCCTCCGACCCCGGGGGCGGTCCCGTCGTCCGGAGGTCAGCGGTCGGCGCCGTCCACCACGCCCGACCAGGTGTCCAGCAGCTCCGAGGCCGCCGCGTCGTCCGGGCCCTCGGCCCACAGGTGGGTGACCGCCTCGGCCGGGTCCGGCAGCACCAGGACCCACCGGCCGTCGGGCTCCACCACGCGCACCCCGTCGGTGGTGTCCACGGAACGCTCCCCCGCCGCCTCGACGACGCTGCGCATGACCAGGCCCTTGACCGCCCACGGCGTCGCGATGTCGCGCCGCAGCACGTGCGCCCGCGGGATCCGGGCGTCGATCTGGCTGAGCGAGAGCTGGGTGCGGGCGACCAGCCCGACGAGCCGCGCGAAGGCGGCCGTGGCGTCGAAGACGGAGGAGAACTCGGGGACGATGAAGCCGCCCTGCCCGTCGCCGCCGAAGACGGAGCCCTCCTTGTGCGCCGCGTGGGTCAGGTCGTGCGGCGAGGTGGTCGTCCATTCCACCTGCGTGCCGTGGTAGGCGGCCACCTGCTCGGCGATGCGGGTGGTGGTCACCGGCAGCGCCACCCGGCCGCTGCGCCGCTCCGCGGCCACCAGGTCGAGCATGACCAGCAGCGCCCGCTGGTCCTCGATGATCCGGCCGCGCTCGTCGACCAGCGCGAGTCGCTCGCCGACCGGGTCGAAGCGGACCCCGAAGGCGGCGCGGGCCGAGGAGACGATCTCGCCGAGCCGCACCAGGCCGGCGCGGCGGGCGTCGGCGGACTCGGTGGGCCGGGCCTCGTCGAGGCCGGGGTTGATGGTCAGGGCGTCGACGCCGAGCCGGCCCAGCAGGCTGGGCAGCACCAGGCCGGCGCTGCCGTTCGCGGCGTCCACCACGATCTTCAGGCCGGACTCGGCGACGCCCGTGGCGTCGACGGCCCGCAGCACGGAGCCGGTGTAGGCGTCGAAGACGCTGGCCGGGAAGCGCAGGTCACCGATCTCGCCGGGGAAGGCGCGGCGGTACTCCTGGCGGGCGTAGACCCGGTCCAGCTTCCGCTGGCCGGCCTGGGAGAGGTCGGCGCCGCGCTCGTCGAAGAACATGATGTCGACGGAGTCGGGACGGCCAGGGGTGGTGCGGATCATCACCCCGCCGGCGCTGCCGCGGGCCGTCTGCTGACGCGCGACGGGCAGCGGCACGTTCTCCAGGTCGCGGACGTCGATGGCGCTGGCCTGCAGCGCGGAGATCACGGCGCGTTTCAGGGCCCGGGCACCGCGGGAATGGTCCCGGGCGGTGGTGACCGTGGAGCCCTTCTTGAGGGTGGTCGCGTAGGCGCTGGCCAGCCGGACGGCGAGCTCGGGGGTGATCTCGACGTTGAGGATGCCGGAGACGCCGCGTGCGCCGAAGAGCTGGGCCTGGCCGCGGGACTCCCAGATCACCGACGTGTTGACGAAGGCGCCAGCCTCCACGGTCTTGAACGGGTAGACGCGGACGTTGCCCTGGACGATGGACTCCTCGCCGACCAGGCACTCGTCGCCGATGACGGCGCCGTCCTCGATCCGGGCCGCGCGCATCACGTCGGTGTTCTTGCCGACGACACAGCCGCGCAGGTTGGTCTGCGGCCCGATGTAGACGTTGTCGTGGACCACGGCGCGGTGCAGGAAGGCGTCGGACTTCACCACCACGTTCGAGCCGATCACGGAGTGCTCGCGGATCTCGGCGCCGGCCTCGATCTTGGCGTAGTCGCCGATGTACAGCGGTCCCCTGAGCTTGGCGTCCGGGTGCACCTCCGCGCCCTCGGCGATCCACACGCCGGGCGAGATCTCGAAGCCGTCGATCTCGACCTCGACCTTGCCCTCCAGGACGTCCGCCTGCGCCTTGACGTAGCTCTCGTGGGTGCCGACGTCCTCCCAGTACCCCTCGGCGATGTAGCCGTAGACCGGGTGGCCCTCCTTCATCAGGCGCGGGAAGACGTCCCCCGACCAGTCCACCGAGACGCCGGCCTCCACGTAGTCGAAGACCTGCGGCTCCATCACGTAGATGCCGGTGTTGACGGTGTCCGAGAACACCTGGCCCCAGGTGGGCTTCTCCAGGAAGCGCTCGACCCGGCCGTCGTCGTCGACGATGGTGATGCCGAACTCCAGGGGGTTGGGGACCCGGGTCAGGCAGACGGTGACCAGGGCGCCGCGCTCCCGGTGGAAGCGGATGAGGTCGGACAGGTCGAAGTCGGTGAGGGCGTCTCCCGAGATGACCAGGAAGGGCTCGTCCTTCAGCGCCTCCTCCGCGTTCTTGACACTTCCCGCCGTGCCCAGGGGCTTCTCCTCGTGGGCGTAGGTGAGGTCCATCCCGAGGTCCTCACCGTCGCCGAAGTAGTTCTTCACGAGCGAGGCCAGGAACTGCACGGTGACGACGGTCTCGGTGAGGCCGTGCCGCTTCAGCAGCCGGAGCACGTGCTCCATGATGGGACGATTCGCCACGGGCAACAGCGGCTTCGGCATGCTCGCGGTCATGGGGCGCAGCCGAGTGCCCTCGCCACCAGCCATTACGACGGCCTTCATATCGGAAGTGTCCTCCTCAGGGAGTTGACAGTCACTCCGACTGCGCCCGTCTGGAGTGGCCCGGGCGCGGGTGGCGTGGCTCCCCGAGTGCGGCGGCAGGGATGGGCGCCAGGCCCCCTGCGACGCTGCCAGGGCGAGCTCAGTCGGTGGTGGTATCCGCCGTCAGGAGGCGGCGGACCTGGATCACGTAGAGGATCCCTGCCCACCAGTAGAGTGCCGTACCCCAGCCGGCGAATGCCCAACCGAAAATAGCAGCGAGTGATGCGACCGTGCCACTTCCGTCACTGAGCAGCAGCAGCGGGAAGGCGTACATGAGGTTGAAGGTGGCCGCCTTGCCGAGGAAGCTGACCTGCGGTGGGCCGTATCCGTGCCGGTCCAGGAGCCACACCATGACCAGGAGCAGCGCCTCCCTGGCGAGCAGGGCGACGGTGATCCACAGCGGCAGGATCTCGCGCCAGGTCAGGCCGACCAGCGTGGCGAGGATGTACAGCCGGTCGGCGGCCGGGTCGAGCACCCGGCCGAGCGCGCTGATCTGGTTCCAGCGGCGCGCCAGCTTGCCGTCCAGATAGTCGCTGACGCCGCTCGCCGCGAGCACCAGCAGGGCCCAGCCGTCGAGTTCGGGTCCGTCGAAAACCGGCGAGAGCACCAGCCACAGGAACACCGGCACGCCCAGCAGCCGGGCCATGCTCAGAAGGTTCGGGATGGTGAGGACCCGGTCGGTCTGAATGCGCGTTTCCTGGACCTCCACCCGGAAGCCTCCCGTGTATCCCTGCTCCGTACGCCCCGTGCACCTCGTGGCCCCCTGACCCTACCGGCCGCCGAGCGGACGCGTGCGCGCGCATGACTTAGGCTGCTGTGTGGCATTCACGGGGGACGGCCGCCTGACGACGACGGACGTGGGACGTGACATGACTACCAGGCTTCGAGGTGTCGGCGTCAGCCCGGGCATGGCGATCGGCGAGGTCCGGCGCATGGGGGCGGCGCCGGTGGAGCCGCCGACCCGGCGGATCGACCCCGCCGAGGCGCCGGCCGAGCAGAAGCGGGCCCGCCAGGCCACCGAGGGGGTGGCCGCCGACCTGATGGCCCGGGGGAACGCGGCGGGCGGCCAGGCCCAGGAGGTGCTGCGGGCCCAGTCGATGATGGCGGAGGACCCGGAGCTGATCACCGACGTGGAGCGGCGGATCGCCGCCGGAGCCGGGGCTGAGCGGGCGGTGTACGACGCGTTCGCCGGGTACCGGAAGCTGCTGGCGGCGGCCGGCGACCACCTGGCGGCCCGGGTGGCGGACCTGGACGACGTGCGCGACCGGATCGTCGCGCGGCTGCTGGGGGTGCCGATGCCGGGCGTGCCGGAGGGCGACGAGCCGTACGTGCTGGTGGCCAGGGACCTGGCCCCCGCCGACACGGCGCTGCTCGATCCCGCGCTGGTGCTCGGCTTCGTCACCGAGGAGGGCGGCCCGACCAGCCACAGCGCCATCCTGGCGCGGGCGCTCGGGGTGCCGGCGGTGGTGGCGCTGCGCGAGGCGGCGCGGCTGGCGGACGGCACCGTGGTGGCCGTGGACGGCTCGACCGGCGAGGTCCTGGTCAACCCGAGCGCCGAGGAGCGGGCGGAGCGGGCCCGTCTGGCCAGGGAGCGCGAGGCGGAGCGGGCGGCGGTGACCGGCCCCGGCGCCACCCGGGACGGCCATCGGGTGCCGCTGCTGGCCAACATCGGCGGCCCGGCGGACGTGGCCGCGGCGGTCGAGGCCGGCGCCGAGGGGGTCGGACTGCTGCGCACCGAGTTCCTGTTCCTGGACGGCGGGGAGCGCGCCCCGTCGGAGGAGGTGCAGAGCACGGCCTACCGCCAGGTGCTGGAGGCGTTCCCCGAGGGGCGGGTGGTGGTCCGGGTGCTGGACGCCGGGGCGGACAAGCCGCTGCCCTATCTCACCCGGGGCGAGGAGCCGAACCCGGCGCTGGGCGTGCGAGGGCTGCGGGCGCTGCTCGAGCGGCCCGAGGTGCTCGCCGGTCAGCTGCGGGCCCTGGCCCGAGCGGCCGAGGGGCTGCCGGTGTACCTGGAGGTGATGGCCCCGATGGTGGCCGACCGGGCCGACGCCCGGGCGTTCGCCGACGCCTGCCGGGCCGCGGGGCTGAAGGCGAAGGCCGGGGCGATGGTGGAGATCCCGGCCGCCGCGCTGCGCGCCCGCTCGGTGCTCCAGGAGGTGGAGTTCCTCTCGCTGGGCACCAACGATCTGGCGCAGTACGCGTTCGCCGCGGACCGGCAGGCCGGCGCCGTGTCACGGCTGCAGAACCCGTGGCAGCCGGCGCTGCTCGACCTCGTCGCGATGACCGCGGAGGCGGCCAAGGCCGAGGGCAAGAGCTGCGGCGTGTGCGGCGAGGCGGCCGGGGATCCGCTGCTGGCCTGCGTGCTGACCGGGCTGGGCGTCACCAGCCTGTCGATGGCCTCCGTCGCGCTCGCCGGGGTCCGCGCGGCGCTGGCCGAGCACACGCTGGCGCAGTGCGAGCGCGCCGCCGCGGCGGCGCGGGCCGCGGACAGCGCGGAGCAGGCCAGGCTCGCCGCGGAGGCCACGCTCGCCGCCCGGTGACGGGCGGTCAGGAGGCCGGGCGCTCCGGGCCGCCGGAGCAGCGGCCCGGGGGCAGCGCGGGGGCGTCCTGGTACGTCACCCCGTCCTCCGGCGGCAGCGGGCGTCCGGTGCGCGCGTCGATCCGGTAGGCGACGCGGACCCCCGCCGCGCTCAGCGGGCGCAGCAGGCCGCCCCGCAGGCTCCAGCCACGGACCCGTGCGGACCCGGCGGCGGGGTCGCGGACGGGCGGACGGTCGGTGCCCGCGTCGGTGCCCGCGTCGGTGCCCGCGTCGGAAACAGGGTCGGGATCGGGGGCGGGGGCCAGCGGCGGGCCCGAGCGCAGCACCAGGCCGCCGGGCCGTCCGGTGGCCAGTCCCGCGGCGAGCACGGTGCACAGCACCAGGGCGTCCGGCTCCGGCAGCCGCACGGCCGCGCCGGGCCCGAGGTCCGCGTGCAGTCCCGCGGTCAGCGTCCCGGTGTCCGCGGTGAGGCTGCACACCAGATGGTGCCGGCCGGCTCCCGCGTCCTCCAGAACGGCACCCAGGACGTCGGTGGCCCGTTGGAAGGCGCAGTGTGGCAGCGGCCCTCCGCAGTCGGGGCAGCCACCGGCCCCGGCGAGCAGGTCGGTGCCGAGCTCCCAGGTGATCCACCGGTCGTGCTCGGCCAGCAGCCGCGGCAGCAGCCGGCTGAGGGGCTGCCCCCGGTACGCGACCGACGCGCCGTGGACCGCGACCTCGCCGGCGTACCGGGCGCGGCTGGCGGGGCTGTCGGGGTCGAGCGCCTCCCGCGCGCACCACTCCGCGAAGTCCGCCGGGTCGAACAGCGTGACGCCGGTGTATCCGTGCCGTCGGGCCATCGAGCGCAGCTGTGCCTCGGCGTGGCGCAGATAGGCCGGATGGTCGGCGAAGCGGAAGCTGGGATACCGCCGCATCAGCGCGAAGCCGGCCTCGTCGGGAACGACGGCCAGGGTGCCGGCGGTCTCCTCGGACCGGCCTGCGTCGGGCGCCGGGCCGGTGCCGCGGTGGGTGCCGCCGTCTCGTCCGGTGTGTGCCATGACTCCCCCTCAACGGTTCGGATTCGACTCGTCACTCACCGTATCCGTCGCCACTGACAGTCGCCGCTCGCGGGCCAGCCGGGCGTAGAACGCGAGCACCTCCGGGTCGTCCACGGAGCCCTGGTTCACCGCGGTGTCCATCGCTGCGCCCTGCAGCAGCCGCTTGACCGGCACCTCCAGGCGCTTGCCGGTGAGGGTGTGCGGCACCCCGGGGACCTCGATGACCTCGTCGGGGACGTGGCGGGGTGACAGCCGTTCCCTGATGACCCGCCGGATCCGGTCGCGCAGCGCGTCGTCCAGCGTCGCGCCCTCGGCGAGGTGGACGAACAGCGGCATCCAGTACTCGCCTCCGTCCCGCTCGAGGCCGATCACCAGCGACTCGCGGATCTCCGGAAGCCGTTCCACGGCCTCGTAGATGTCCGCCGAACCCATCCGCACGCCCTGCCGGTTCAGCGTGGCGTCCGAGCGTCCGTGGATGACGACCGTGTTCCGGGAGGTCAGGGTCGTCCAGTCGCCGTGCCGCCAGACGCCGGGGTACGTCTCGAAGTAGCTCTCGCGGTACCGGTCGCCGTCCGGGTCGTTCCAGAACCGCAGGGGCATCGAGGGCATCGGCGTGGTGACGACCAGTTCGCCGACCTCGTCGGTCAGCGGGGTGCCGTCGGCGCCGAAGGAGCGCAGGTCGGTGCCGAGGCAGGGCGCCTGCAGCTCGCCGACGTACACCGGGAGGGTCGGCACGGCGCCGGCGAAGCAGCTGCACACGTCCGTGCCGCCGCTCACCGAGGCGATCCACAGGTCTGCGGAGACCTCGTCGTGCAACCAGCGGAAGCCGTCGGGCGGCAGCGGGGATCCGGTGGTGCCGACGCAGCGGGTCGCGGAGAGGTCCAGGTCGCGGCCCGGCCGCACGCCGGCCTTGGCGCAGGCCATCACGTAGGCGGCCGAGGTGCCGTAGAGGGTGGCCCGGGTGGCCTCGGCGACCCGCCACTGGGCGGCGGTGTCCGGGTAGCCGGGGGCGCCGTCGTAGAGCACCACGCAGGAGCCGACGAGGAGACCCGAGACGAGGAAGTTCCACATCATCCAGCCGGTGGAGGTGTACCAGAACAGCCGGTCGTCCGAGCCGAGATCGCAGTGCAGGCCGAGCTGTTTGAGGTGCTCCAGCAGGATCCCGCCCTGGGACTGCACGATGGCCTTGGGCAGCCCGGTGGTGCCCGAGGAGTACAGGACCCACAGCGGGTGGTCGAAGGGCAGCGGCTCGAACTCCGGTTCGGCATCGTCGCCGGTCGACTCGGTCGCCGCGGACCATTCCAGGGCGCCCACGGGGGCCGGGGCGCCGAGCCGCGGCACGTGCACGACGGCGCGGAGCGTGGGCAGTCCCGCGCGCAGCTCGGCGACGGTGCCCGTGCGGTCGTGCTCGCGGCCTCCGTAGCGGTAGCCGTCGACGGCGATCAGCACGGCGGGCTCGACCTGCTGGAAGCGGTCCAGCACGGCGCGCGCGCCGAAGTCGGGAGCGCAGGAGGTCCACACACCACCCACCGCGGCGGTGGCGAGCAGCGCGACCACGGCCTCCGGGATGTTGGGCAGGTAGCCGGCCACCCGGTCGCCGGGGCGCACGCCCAGGCGGCGCAGCGTGGACGCCAGGGCGCCGGTCTGTCGGCGCAGTTCGGCCCAGCTGACGGGCTCGGGGCGATGCCGCTCGTCCACCCGCAGCAACGCCGGGCGGGCGGCGTTGTCCGGGTCCAGCCCCGGACGTAGCGCGTGCTCGGCGTAGTTGAGTCGGGCGCCGTCGAACCAGCGGGCGCCCGGCATGACCCGGTCGGCGAGCGCGACCCGGTGGGGGGCCGCGAAGTCGACGCCGAAGAAGTCGGCGACCGCCTCCCAGAAGGTGCCGAGTTCGGTGACCGACCAGCGGTGCAGCGCGGCGTAGCTGGCCTCCGGGTCGTCGGGCAGCGGTTCGGGGGCACCGTGGACGGCCGCGGCGAACTCGTGGAAGCGGGTCAGCCGGGCGGCCGCGACGCGGTCGGGGGCCGGCCGCCACAGGGGTTCGGGGGTGGGCGGCGGGGTGGGGCGTGCTGAGGTCATGGCGGCTCCGGGACGCGGACGAGGTGGGCAGGACGATGCCAGCTCCGCACGGGGTGCGCCAGGGCGGGCCGGGCTCTCCCGTGGCCGGGCCGGGCCGACGCTGGTAGGAGTGATCCTATGAGGGGATTTGCCCGATCTGGCCGTCGTGTACGCCGTGCCCACACCGCTCTCCCACGGCCCTCACGGCGAGGGCCCCGGATCGCCGCCTTCGTCGCGGTGACGGCGTGGCTGGGCTGCGTCCTCACCGGGTCCGGCGCGCCGGTCGTCGCCCGGGCCGGGGGCGGGGCGCCGCCTGAGTTCGTCGCGCTGCGCGACGTCGCCCCGGGCGTCGCGGAGGACATGCGGTACGCCGGCCGCGACAACTTCGTGGGCGAGGTGGTCGACGGCTACCGGGAGCCGGTGTGCCTGCTGACCCGGGACGCGGCCCTGGCGCTGGGCCGGGCCGAACGGGCGCTCGCCGCGCGCGGCCTGGGCCTGCGCGTCTACGACTGCTACCGGCCGCGGCGGGCGGTGCGGCACTTCCTGCGCTGGGCCACGGAGCCGGAACGGGACGACACCCGCGCCGCGTACCACCCGCGGGTGCCGAAGGCCGAGTTGTTCGAGCGCGGCTACCTGGCCGAGCGGTCGGGCCACAGCCGGGGCAGCACCGTCGACGTCACGCTGGTCCGCGCCGGGGGCGGCGCGGTGGACATGGGCACGCCGTTCGACTTCTTCGACCCGCGTTCGCATCCGGGGTCGACGGCGGTGGGCGCGGAGCAGCGGGCGGCGCGGGAGACGCTGCGGGCGGCGCTGGTGGCGGAGGGCTTCGTGCCGCTACCCACGGAGTGGTGGCACTTCTCCTACGAACCCGAGCCGTTTCCCGAACGCTCCTTCGACTTCCCGGTGGCCAGAACCGAACTGGCGGGCGGCGGAACGCACGACAGCGGCGGCTCCGGAGCCACCCCCGTGGGTCCCGGGCCGCCGCTGTCACTGGTCACCGACGCCGGACGCCGGACGCCGGTTCACCGTCCGCGGCCTTGTCACCCGTTCGGGACATCCGCGCAGCGGCACGAAGAAGAACCGCGCCGGCGGGTCAGCCGCCGGCGTCGGGGCGCGGGCCGCGTTGGGCGGTGGCCAGGTGCGGGCCGACCCGTTTGACCAGGAGGGTCATCTCGTACGCGACCTGGCCGATGTCGGCCTCGGCGTCCGTGAAGACGGCCAGCGCGCTGCCCGAGCCGGCCGAGGCCACCATCAGGAAGGCGTCGTCGAGCTCGACCAGGGTCTGCCGCACTCCCCCGGTGTCGAAGTGTCGGCCCACGCCCCGGGCGAGGCTGTGCAGCCCGGAGGCCACGGCGGCGAGTTGCTCGCTGTCCTCCCGGCCGAGGGTGCGTGAGGCGCCGCGGGCGAGACCGTCGCTGGAGAGGACGAGGGCGTGGTGCACGCTGGGAACGCGCTGGACCAGCTCGTCCAGAAGCCAGTCGAGCTGGCCGCTCTCCTGTTGCCGCTGCTCTCGTTGATGCTCGTGATGGGATGGTGTGCCGCCGTGGGCCGCGGCCTCCGGTGCGGTCATCGGTACGCCTCTGTGTCTGTCTATGGTCGTGGTCCTGGCGGGGTCTCCCCCTGCCGGACGTCTGTCTGCTGCCGCCCGCGTCGCCAACCCCGTTGCAGGGCCGCCATGCGGGTGCGTATGGCCTCGGCGTCCAGGTCCGCGGTGGCACCGGCGGCGGGATGGCCGCCGGCGCTCGTCGCGCCCTCGGGCTCCGCTCCGGTGCCGGCCGTGCCCGGGCCGTTCCCCGGCATCCGGCCGGCGCGCCGTACTCGTCGGGGGAGGCCGGCGCTGGTGGTGTCGGTGCCGCCCTCACCCTCGGCCGGCCGCTGGTGCTGCACCGGCCCGCCCGGCGCCGTGTCGGGTGAGCTGTCGGGCGGCTGGCCGACCGTCCGCCCGTGGTCGCTGACCAGCACCGGTGGGTGCGGCCGGCGGGGTATCCGCGGCGGCGGTTCGGGGTCGGGTGGCGCCGCGTGTTCGACGGCGGCCAACGGGCCGCCGCCCGACGGCAGTGCCGGATCCGGCCCGAGGGGGGAGGACTCCAGCTCCACCGGACCGCCGTCGACCGGGAGGTCGAGCTCGGCGGGCAGCGGGGACTGGCGCCCCGGCAGCACGTCGTGCTCGGTCTCGTCGGTCTCGCTGAGCAGTTCGCCGGGGATCAGCGTGATCGCGGTGGTCCCGCCGTACGGGGAGTCCCTCAAGGACACCCGCACGCCGTGTCGTTCGGCCAACCGGGAGACGACGAACAGGCCGAGCCGGTCGGTGTCGGTCAGCTCGAAGTCGGTCGGCTCGGCGAGCCGCTGGTTGGTCTCCTTGAGCGCCTCGGCCGTCATGCCCAGGCCCCGGTCGTGGATCTCCAGGATGAAGCCGTGCGGCACCCGTTCGCCCGACACCTGCACCGCGGTGTGCGGCGGCGAGAAGATCGTCGCGTTCTCCATGAGCTCGGCGACGAGGTGGGTGAGGTCGGCGACGGCGCCGCCGGCGACCGCCAGCGTGGGCAGCCGGCGCAGCTCGATGCGCTCGCACTCCTCGACCTCGTCCGCGGCGGCCCTGACCACGTCCATCAGCTGCTCGGGCCGGCTCCACTGGCGGGGCGGGACGGCGCCGGAGAGCACCATGAGCCCGTCCGCGTGCCGTCGCATGCGGGAGGTCAGGTGGCCCAGCCGGACCAGGTCGGTGCGCTGTCCGGAGTCCTGGACGCCGCGTTCGACGGTCTCCACCAGGTTGAGCTGACGGTGCAGCAGCACCTGGTTGCGGCGGGCCAGGTTGACGAACACCTCGGAGATGCCGCGTCGGGTGCTCGACCGCTCCACGGCGGCCGAGACCGCGGCCCGTTGCAGGGTGTTGAGCGACTGGCCGACGCGGCCCAGGTCGTCCTGGCCGTACTCGAGCCACGGCGCCTCGGTCTCCACGTCGACCCGCTCCCCGGCCTCCAGCCGCCGCATCACCCCGGGCAGCCGAACCTCGGCGGCGTCCTCGGCCTCCCTCGCCACGGTGCGCAGCTCACGCAGGTGGCGTCGGCCGAGGCGGAGCGCGACGAACACGGAGAGCAGCACCGCGAGGAACCCGACGCCGCCCACCAGGACGGCACGCCGCACGAGCGCCGAGTTCTCCGGGCCCACCTGTTCCTGGTAGCCCTCCTCCGCCCGCACGCCCAGCTGGTGCAGTTCCTCCAGCGCGTCCGAGGTGGCCTGCTTCCACTGCTCGGCGGTCACCGTCCGGGGGTCGCCCGCCTGCAGGCTCTGCTCGGTGCTCCGCAGGAGCCGGCCGGAACCGCTGTCCCACATGCTCGCGTAGTCCTGCCGGTCCTCCAGCGGAAGGTTCGGCAGGTAGAGGTCGTACGCCTGCTCCCGCTCCACGATCCGCTCGGTGAGGGACCGCAGTTCGGACTGGGTGATCCGGCCCGCGGAGAGCGCGCCGGCCATCATCGCGTCCTCCTGGGAGAGGTACTCGCGCGCCTGGGCCATCCCGACGATGGCCCGGCCGTACCGGTCGATCGACACGTCCGCGACGGGCTCCAACGCGGCGGCGAGCCGGAGTCCGGGCGCGGCGATCGCGTTGTACGCGTCCAACGCTCCGGTGAGCGAGATGGTGCTGTCATGCACCTGCAGGCGCAGCCGGTCCAGGTCGTCCAGGGCGGTCGTCAGGTTTCCGAGGGCCTCCTCGGCGGACCCGCTGAGGTCGTCGCGGACGTCCGACTCGGCGTACTCGACGTCCGTCACGGCCTCGTCGGTGGCCTGTTGGATGGCCTCGAGGCCGGTGCGGCGGGTGTCTCCGAGGTAGACGAGGGTCTGTCTGCGCTCGCGCTGGATCGCCTGGAGCAGCTCCAGGGTGACCGGCCGCAGAGCGTCGCTGGCGGACGAGGCGGCGAGCTGTCGTCGCGCGTCGCCGACGGTGATGGCCGTCGCGTACGCCCAGACCGACACGAGCGACAGCAGGGGCACCAGCACCAGCGCCCCTATCCTCCGCCGGATCGACTTGCCGCGAAAGCGCATGCCCTCCCCTATGATCCCACCGCGCGGTGGTCTGACCCACCGTCCAACAGCGCGAGCCTACTACTGGTAACGGGTCCCGGGAGTCCATCGCGCGGCAGGTCCGGCGGGGCAGGAATGCCCCGGGCGGCCGGCCGGATTCACCTCGGGGCGGCTCATCCTCGCTGCTCGGCGCCCGGCATGCAAGGGTCGTTCTACCATGGAGGGGCAAAGGACATTTCCGCTTATCTCAGCGGTGGGGGGAGCGACGGCGGAGTGTATGCGAGACCCCGGATGCCGGATCCCGTGCGTGCCGCGGCGGTACGGGCCGTCATCATCCTCGCGCTGACCCTGAGTCAGCTGGTGGTGGTGCTGCTGTGCACCCTGGCCGGGTCCTGGCTCGCGTTCTGGATGTCGCTGTCGACGGTGGCCAGCACGGTGGTGGCGACGTGGGCGGTGCTGGACATCTGGATCACCCGGCAGCAGTGGCGACAGCGGCACGGGGTGGTGTCGGTGCCCAGCAGCGTGGCCCGGCGGCGGCCGTTGGGCCGCGACTGACCGGGCCGCTCCCCCGTCAGACCGCCGTCAGGCCCCGGCCAGGCCCTCGTCAGGACGCGCCCTCGGGGGCGGGTTGGCGGAAGACGCGGGTCGCGGTGATCTCGCCGTGTGCCGGCTCGGCGTCCGGGTCGTCGGGGCGCGGCAGCCCCGGGCGCAGATGCTCCTCGACGCTGATGTACTTCAGGCCGGCGCGCAGGTCCGCGTCGTTCCGCAGCCGGATGACCAGCGGGAACTCGGCGAGGGCGGTCGTGTCGAACAGGCCCGTGGTGTAGAGGAGCTGCACGCCGAGGGCGTCCGCCACGGCGCGCTGGAGCTCCAGCAGATAGGTGGCGTTGGCGCGGCCGATCGGGTTGTCCAGGAAGAGGGTGCCGGCGTGCCGGTGGCGCTCGCGGCCCCGGTCGTTCCCGCGCAGCGCGGCCATGGTGCAGTACAGGGCGATGGCGGCGGTGAGCAGCTGGCCGCCGGAGAAGACGTCCCCCATCTGCCCGACCGGCACCCGTTCGGCGCGCAGCACGGCGTCGGGCTTGAGGATCTCCACGCTGACGCCGCGCGGGCGCAGGGCGGCATGCACGCCGCGGAGCAGCAGCGACATGCCGTCGCGGCGCAGGTCGGAGTTCTTCTGGACGGCGGCCCTGGTGGTGTCGTCGACGACCTCGCCGAGCCGCTCGGTGAGGGTGGCCTGGTCGGGGTCGTCGAAGCGGATCCGCAGGAACTCCTGGCCTGACCACTCGCCGAGCCCTTCCGGCAGCCGGGACAGGCGCTGGGCGGCCCGCAGGGTGTCGAGCGAGGACTCGACGAGGCCGCGCAGCCGGTCCACGATGCCCTCGCGGTTGCGCTCCAGCTGCGCCAGCTCGTCGGTGAGCACCCGCAGTCGGGGGGCGAACGCCTCCGACCAGGCGGCGGCGTGGTCGGGCAGGGAGGCGGCGGGCAGCTCGCGGATCTGCTGGCGGGCCGGCGTGCGTACCTGCTCGAAGCGGGTGGCGTTGGCGTGCCGCACCAGGCGGTCGGCGGCCTCGCGCACGGCGGCCTCGGCGGAGGACAGGACCGCGGCGCGGTCGCGCAGGGCGCGGCGGTGCTCCGTGGCGTCCTGCCGGGCCTCGGCGAGGCCGCCCGGATACGTGTCGGCCGGGCGCTCCCCGCTGTCCGCGCCCTCGGGGCCGTCGCCGCCGGGATCCTGGTCCTGGCCGGTCCGCTGCGGCTCGCGCAGCAGGTCGCGCAGGAGCGCCGCGGCCTCCTCGAAGCCGCCGGCCGCGTCCTGGGCCAGTCCGTGGTCGCGGAGCAGGTCCTCGTGCGCGGCGCGGGCGGACTCGAGCTCCGCCTCGCGGGCCGACCGCTCGGTGGTGGCGGCGCGCAGCAGCTCCCGTGCCCTGCCGGCGTCGCCCGGGGTGTGGTCCTCGGGCAGCTCGATATGCGCCTCGCCCTCGGCGGGTGCCAGCCGCTCGGCCTCGCCGCGCAGCCGGCCGAGCTGCTCGCTGGCGGCGGCGGACCGGGACTCCAGCAGCTGCACCAACGACTCGGCGCGGGCCGCGGCGGCCTGCCGGGACGGCCCGTCGGCGCCCTCGGGGCCGTCCAGCAGTCGGGCGGCGCGGGTGCGCACCTTCGCGCTGAGCCGGTCGAGCGCGGCGCGGGCGGCGCTCTCGTCGCCTTCGGCCCGGGCCTGTTCGGCGCGCAGGTCGGCGCCGACGCCGACCTTCTCGTAGAGCTGGGTGGCCGAGCGGTAGGACTCGCGGAGCGCGGGCAGGGAGGCGCGCGCGCCGGCGGCGGGCGCGGTGTCGGCGGACGGACCGTCGGAGGGCGCCCCGCCGGACGCCTCCTCGTCGGGGACGCCGGAGATCTCGGCGCGCTCGGCGCGCAGCGCGCGGGCGGTGCGGCGGGCGTCGTCGGCGGTGCGCTGGGCGGCACGACGGTCCTCATCGGCGGCCCGGGCCCGGGCGAGGCACGCGGCGGCCCGCTCCTCGGCCTCCGCGGTCTCCTCCCCGAGCTCGGTGAGCCGGGTCCGCCAGCGGGTCCGCTCCCTGAGCCGGAAGGCGAGGCCGGCCAGCGCGTCGGCGCCGCGACTGGCCCGCTGGGCGGCCTCCTGCCGCTCGTCGCGGGCGCGCGCCGTCTCGGCGGCGGTCTGTTCGGCCTCGGCGCGGGCTGCGGAGGTGGCGGCCAGACGCGTCCGGGCGGCGGCTGCCTCGCCGGCCGTGCGCTCGGCCGCGGCGGCGAGCTCAGCGAGGCGGCCGACGGGGCAGCCGGCGCGCCAGGAGGCCAGCCGGGCGGCGAGCCGCCGGTCGGTGGCGATCCGGCCGGCGAGCCGCCGGATCCGCTCGTCCCGGTCGGCGGTGCGCTCGCGCAGCGCGTGGCGCTCGGCGTCCGCGGCGCGTTCGTCGTGCATGGCCGGGTTCGGCGGCACCAGGAAGACGCCGCTGTCCCCGGTGCCGGGCGGCGGAGTGGGGGCGAGCAGGGCGGCGGCGGTGCCCACGGCCACGGCGGAGCGGGGCAGCAGGGCGGCGCCGGAGAGCACGTCCCGGGCTCGGGCGTGGCTGTCGGGGTCGGTGATCACCACGCCGTCGACCAGTTCGGGGCGGGCGGCGAGCACCGTGGCGTGGTCGGCGGCGGGCACGGCCTGGGCGAGGTAGCGCCACCCCGGCAGGGCGGGGATGCCGTGCTCGCCGAGGAACTCGACGGTGGCGAGCACGTCGGGGGCCGGCGGCAGCAGGCCGCCGTCGCCGAGCGCGGCGAGGATGCGGGCGTCGTCGGCGGCGGCGGTGCGCAGATCGAAAAGCTGGCGCTCGGCGTCGGCGACGCCCTCCTCCAGCAGGCGGGCGAGGGTCTCCGCCTCGCGGTCCACGTCCTCGGCGGTGAGGCCCGGGCGGCCGTCCTGGTCGACGTCGCCGTCCGGCGCGGGCGGCGGGAGCGCGGACGGGGAGGCCGCGGGCGGCAACCCGAGGAGCGCGGCGAGGCGTTCCTCGGCGGCGAGGGCGGCGGCCGTGGCGTGCTCGCCGGTCCAGGCCACCCTGGCGGCCTCGGCGGCGTCCGCGGCGCGGGCGGCGGCCAGCTCCGCCTGCGCGTGGTCGGCGGTCGCCGCCCTGGCCCGGTCCGCCGTCTGCCGGGCGGCCTCCGCGGCGGTCTCCAGGGCGGCGGTGGCGGCCTGCTCGGCGTCGCTGGCCGCCAGCGCGGCGCGCGCCGGGTCGGCGTGCGCACCCTCGTCCCTGAGCCATCCGGCCTGGACCGCCTGGGCGGTCTCCTGTTCGACCTCGGACAGCCGCTGCCGCAGGTGCTCCGCCTCGCTGCGGGCGCGCTGCGCCTCGGTGGCCGCGGTGGTGGCCTCGCCGTGCGCGTCCTCGCCGGCGGCCTGCAGTCCGGCGGAGCGCTCCTCGTGTCCGGCCGCCGTCCGCTCCCCGTCCTCGGCGGCGGCCAGCAGCGCCCGGACCAGGGCGGCGGCGGCGCGGGCGCGGGCGGCGAGTGCGGGTGCGGCGTCCCGCTCGGCGTCCCGAATGGCGGCGGCGACCCGGGCGGCGCGGTCGGCCGCGGCGCGGTGCTGCAGCACGGTCTCGGCCGCCTGCCAGGCGGCGTGCAGGGTGCGGGCGTCGCCGAGCTCGCGGCGCTGCGCGGTGGCGGACTTCTCGGCGGCGGCGAGGGCCAACGAGGCGTGCCGGTAGGCGAGCTCGGCGGCGACCCGGGCGGCGCGGCCGACCGAGCGGTCCGCCTCGGCGACCGCCCGGCCGGCGGCGGACACACGCTCCGCGAGGGCGGCGGCGCGCTCGCGCTCCGCCTCGCCGCGGGCGGTCAGCCGGCGCGCCAGGCCGCGGGCGCGCTGCTCGGCCTCCCGGTGTCCGCCGCGGGCGGTCTCGCGCTCGGCGGCCGCCTGGGTGACCCGGGCCAGCAGGTCGAGCGAGCCCGCGGTGAAGTCGCGTTCCGCGGTGAGCTCGGCGCGGCGGCCGAGCTTGTGCGCGAAGCCGTGCAGCAGGTCGGCCAGCCCGTCGGTGTCCCGGGTGTCGGTGACGGCGCGCAGCAGCAGGTCGGTGAAGTCCGCGTCGTTCTTCACCGCGAACAGGCCGGCGGCCTCGCCCTCGTCGGCGTTCATCTCGCGCTGGTACCGGAAGAGCTCGGGGTCGAGGCCGAGCCGCCCGAGGTGCTCGATCCAGCGCTCGTGCACCTCCTCCCAGGCGACGTCCAGGTTGGGGTACGCCTTGCCGGTCTCCGTGAGGACGTCGCGGAAGCCCTTCATGGTGCGCCGCCGGCCGCGGGCCCCCGAGGCGCCGTCGCCCCGGGGGCGCAGGGCCGTGGACTCGGCGACGGGCAACGAGTCGAGGGCCAGTCCCGGCCCCGGCCGGAAGGAGTACCACGCCTCGGTGAACCGGCGTGGGTCGCCGGAGACCTGACGGCCGCGCCACTCGCTCACCTTGCCGACGACGACCGTCTCGCCGGTGCGGGTGTGCTGCCACTCCAGGGCGACGTGCCCGCAGTCGTCGGCCAGCAGGAACTTGCGCAGCACTCCGGAACTGGCGCCGCCCAGGGTGTTCCGGTGGCCGGGGAGCATCACCGAGAAGATGAGCTTGAGCAGCACCGACTTGCCGCCGCCGTTCTCCAGGAAGAGGACGGCGGCGGGGGCCGGACGGCGGGGCGGCCCGGTGGGCTCGTCCTCGAAGAAGTCGGCCTGGGCCGGGGCGGGGCTGGGCACCGGGTCGCCGACCCCTCGCAGGTCCAGCACGGTGTCCGCGTAGCGGGCACCGGCGGGGCCGATGGAGTAGAGGCGGATCCGGGACAGCTCGTACATGGCGACAGGGCTCTCGTGGTCGTGCGGGCGGGTCAGCTGTGGAAGGGCAGGCCGGCGCCCTCGACGAGGTCGAGCTCGTCGGTGTCCGCGGCCGGCAGCAGCGTGCCGCCGCCGTCGCTGACCGGGACGATGCCGAGCTCGAGCAGCTCCGTCATGGCGGCGCCGGCGGCCATGTCGCGGACCTGGAGCTGGTAGCGGGCGGTGGTGCGGTAGGCCCCGCCGGACTCGTCGCCGGTGCGCTGCAGGAAGCCGCACTCGGTGAGAAAGGCGACGGCCTTCCCGACGATGCCGGTGGTCGAGCCGGCGAGGCGGCGGGCGTCCTTGGTGGCGCCGGTGGCGCTGCGCCGCGCGAACACCCGCCAGGCGGCCTCCAGGCCGGGGGCGTCGGTGGTGGGGTCGGTGTTCTCCCCGCGCTCGGCGGACCGCTCCTGGAGCCGGAGGCACGCCTGGCGGACGAACGCCTCGACGCCGTTCACCGTGATGCGGCCGATGTATCCGTCGTCGGCGAGGTCGGCCGGGCGGGGGAAGGCGAGGGCGGCCACGGCCAGATGGGCCAGGCCGTGCAGGAAGCGGTCCGTGGGGTCGGCCGCGGCGCGGCGGGCGTAGTCGCCCATGCGGACGGCGAACACCGAGTCCTCGGCGGCGGCCAGCACCATGCCGGCCCGGGTGGAGACCTCGAGCACGACGAGGCCGAGGCCGGTGGCGACGGCGTCCGCGAGCCGGGCGAAGCCGGGGTCCTCCTGGTGGCGCCGCAGCAGCGTCGCGTACTCGACGTCGCGGGCGGGCTGGAGCCGGGGCTGCAGGCCGAGGGAGACCAGGCGGGCGGCGTCGGCGGCGTCCGCCGGTGTGAGGGCGGGCGCCGGCCGGCCGCCGCCGGGCCCCGGCTCCGCGGCGAACCCGTCCTCGGCGCGGGTCTGCTGGGGGACGGGGCCGGTCATCCGACGCCCTCCGAACGGTCCGCACGATCCGAGCGGCCTGCGGCCATGCCGGCCGCGTCGAGCAGGGCGGTGCCCACGACCAGGTCGGCGCCGCCGAACTCCGGGTCGTCGAGCGCGGTGCCGTCGTCCACCGCGAAGAGCAGTCGCGGCTCGCCCTGGCGGTAGGCCGTGCCGACCGGCGGACTGGCCGCGTGGACGGCCAGCAGGGCGACCAGATGGGGCAGGTCGGGGTCGGCGCGGCGGGCGTCGGCGAGCAGTCCGGAGAGGCGGCGGGGCGCGTCGGACGGCAGGGTGAGCAGCTCGGTGGCGGCGGCCAGCTGCTCCTCGCTGAAGCGGCTGTCGTCCGGGGTGGCGACCAGGTCGGGATCCGGCAGCTCGGCGCCGAGATGCTCGCGCGGCGCCGGCGGGGTGAGCAGCAGCTCCGCCAAATCGGCCAGGCGCACGGCGCCGGGCGGTCGCGGGGCCGTGCCACGGGCGAAGAAGGCGTCGGTGACCCGGGTGGCCGAGCCCACGGGCAGGTCCAGCAGCGGCGCGAGCAGCTGGCCGTACAGGTCGGTGCCGGCCCGGGCGGCGGGCGGCCGGAACGCCTGCCGGTCCTGCTCGGCGCGGAACATCGGCCCGGCCTGCAGAAGGCGCGACTGGAGCTGGGTGTGCCGGCGGATGCAGTCCTTGACGATGTCCACCAGCTCGGCGGCGCGCATCCGGTGGCCGGGGTCCGCGGCCTCGTCGCGGGCGCGGCGGATGTTGGTCAGGATGGCGTTCTCGTGGCGGTACCGGTCGGCGATGTGGTCGAGCGCCTCGGTGATCAGGTCGGGGACGGCCTGCAGCCAGTCGACGGCGCGGACGTCCCGTCGGGTGGTCTCCAGGGCGCGGCGCAGCGCCTCGGCGTACTGCACGGTGCGGTACCTGGCCTGCTCGGCGGCGAGCTGCGCGTCGGCGAGCCGGCCGCGGCTGATCAGCACCTCCAGCTTGACCTCGGCCGCGATCTGGGCGCTGGTGACGTCCGTGTCCAGCGCGCCGACCAGGACGTTGACCGCCTCGTCGGTGGTGCGCAGGTACACCTCGCCGTCGGGTCCCGGGACCTCCTCGACGAGCTTGAAGTCGTAGTCCCGGCGCACGTATCCGCCGTCGGGGGCGAAGGTGCCGTACACGGCGCGGAAGCCGCGGTCGACGCTGCCGACGTTGATCAGGCTGTCCAGCACCCAGCGGGCGACCCGCTCGTGCTCGGCGGCGGGCCGCCGCGGCGCCTGGGCGGCGACGCGCGGCACCAGCCGCGCGACGATCCGCTCGTGGTCGGCGCCGGTGTCGAAGTCCATGCTCAGGGTGACCAGATCGATGGCGGCGAGCGCCACCTCCGCCATCGCGTACGTGCTGTACTCGCCGGCGAGGTTGGCCTTGCGGGCGTCCAGGTCGTGCAGTGGCGCGGTGCAGGCCAGCGCGCGGAGCCGGCGGGCCAGCCCCTCGTCGGCGGCGGGCCCCGGCGCCGGGCGCGGGGCCGTCAGGGACCCGCCGGCGGATGGCGGGAGGGTCTCGGTCACGTGCCACAGACTAGGCGGTGCCACTGACAACCCGGCGACGACGCGGGCCAGATCAGCCAGCGGCCGGGGCGCGCGCGGGCGGTGCCGCGGCGGCGGACGTCGACGCCTCGGCCGGGTGCGCCGGCCGGCATCCGGTGGTGCGGAGCGCGGCGGCGGTGGCCGCGCGGGCCGCGCGGTCGAGGGTGTGTTCGGTGCCGGCGAGCCGGTGCCTCGCCTCGACGCATGCCAGTCGCACCAGGCCCGGGATCAGGTCGACGGAGCGGGCCACCACCCAGCGGGTGCCGCGGGTGGCCATCCACCAGGTGCCGGCCGCGCGGCCCGGCGGGGGCCGTTCCGGGAGCGGCGAGGGCGGCGGCCCGGCGGCGCGTCCGTGGGCGGTCAGCAGGGCGTGGAACTGCCGGGCCAGCAGCCGGTGTCCGAGTTCGCTGGGGTGCAGCCGGTCGACGCTCCAGGCCGCCGGATCGGCGACCATCGGATGGCCGGCGAGGTGCGCGTGCACCGTGCCGTGGCGCTGACTCAGCGCGTGCACCACCTCGTTGAGCGCAGCCATCCGGCGGGCGAGTGGCACGCCGAGGGCGTGCGGCAGGCGCAGCATCCGGCCGGGGTCGGGGAGACACGCGGTGAGGACCACGGCGCCGTCGGCGGACAGGGCGCCGATCGCGCTGTCCAGGGCGCGGGCGGCGTGCCCGATGTCGAAGGCGGAGCGCAGGGTGTCGTTGACGCCGATGACGAGCGCCGCCACGTGCGGGCGGAACGCGCGGGCGGCGGCGAGTTGTTCGCCGGCGGCGTCGCGGGTCCTGGCCCCGCTGCGCGCCAGGTTGACCACGTGGACGCCGCGCCCCGGGGCGGGCAGGCCGTCGGCCAGCAGCGCGGCCCAGCCGCGGTGACCGCCGTCGGGGAGCGGGTCGCCGAGTCCCTCGGTGAGGGAGTCGCCCAGCGCCGCGAAGCGGAGCGGCTCGGGCGCGGCGTTGGCCACGCCCCGCGGTGGGGTGGGCCGCGCCACGGGGTGCGGCCCGACCCGCCGCGGGGCGTGCCGGGACGGGGCGGGAGCGGCCGGGACGACGGCCGAGGGCAGCGGCCGGGGCAGTTGCGGGGCTGCAGGGTGGGGGGGGTGCGCCGCGGGGGCGGGTGCCCTTAACGGCCCGGCCGTTGGCGACGGTCGGCGGACGGCGTGTGCGGCCGCGGACGGGGGCGCGGGGCGGCTGCCGGCCGCCCCGGGGGCGCCGCCCGGTGGGGGGTGCGGCCGGGCTGGCGTGGCGGGCGCGGCCGGTGCGGGGG